>NZ_JBEXNC010000029.1:8609-80853 GCF_040610935.1 Lentzea sp. NPDC003310 | reverse complement strand
GGGGCGCTGCGATCCTGCAGCGCCCCGTTCTCGTTGCACGTCATCGCCGGATTGGAGTTCTCAAAGGATTGATGGTCGGGTTGACCGAACCGGTCGGCCGTGCGCCGTTCGCTCCACATCAGACTCTCACGAGCGCAGCCGAATCCCTTGTGTGCAGGAACCTGTTCACGACGCGCACGAACGCCTTGGTCTCGTCATCGACCACCAGCCCTGTGCGAACGTCAGGGACCGCAGGCTTGCCGTGATGCTCGGTGCAGAGGGACTCGTCGGAGGAGCTCGAGCTCACTCTCCTGGAGCTCGTCTCGGGCAGGCACCACCGCCGCGGCCAATGCTCCTTCTCCGACATTCAGGCGAGCTTGGCGGCGTGACCCGGCACTTCCCGCTGGAGTGCAGGTGCCGTGCGCTGGTAACCGCTGGACGGCGGCCGCGTGGGCAGTTTGATCTTCGGTGCGGTCGCCTCCCAGCGCGTCAGCGACTCCAGGTCCATCGGGGACAGCTTCCACCGCTTGAGCGGGTCGTCGAGGCGCTTGCGGAAGCGGCGTTCCTGCTCGGCGTCGCTGACGGAGAACCAGTACTTGCGCAGCAGGACGCCGTCCTCGACGAGCATCCGCTCGAACCGCGGGCACTGCCGCAGGAACAACTCGTGCTCCTGCGGCGTGCAGTAGCCCATCACCCGCTCGACACCCGCGCGGTTGTACCAGCTGCGGTCGAGCAGGACGATCTCCCCCGCCGCCGGCAGGTGTGCCACGTAGCGCTGGAAGTACCACTGCGTGCGTTCGCGTTCGCTGGGCGCGGCCAGCGCCACGATCCGGGCTCCGGTGGCCTTCACCCACTCCTGCAGCTTCACCAGCTCGGTCTGGAGCTGGAGCAGCTCCCGGTCGTGCACGTCCCGCCCCAGCTTCGCCATCAGCACCGGTTCCTGCGGCGTTGCCGCCACTTCTCCAGCTCCACGACGAGGTACGCCGCCACGCTCAGCATGAACACCACCAGCCAGGGCTGCCACCCGAGCGGGGCCGTGTGGAAGAGCTGGTTCATGAACGGCACGTAGGTGAGCAGCAGTTGCAGCGCCACGGTCAGCGCGACGCCCACCAGCAGCCACCTGTTCGGCCCGGTGCTGGGCCGCCAGCGCTCGAGCGACCGGCAGTTGGCCAGGTAGGCGATCTGCGCGCCGACGAACACGTTCACCGCGACCGTGCGCGCCACCTCCAACGAGGCTCCAGTCGACAGCTGCCAGCGGAACGCGCCGAACGCGCACGCGAGCAAGATCGCCGAGACGAACACGATCCGGCCGACGAGCTGTCGCGTCAGCAAGGGCAACGACGGCGGCAGCGGCGGTCGTTTCATGACGTCCGGCTCGCGCGGCTCGAACGCCAGGGTCAGTCCCAGCGCGACGGCGGTGGTCATGTTGATCCACAGGATCTGCACGGGCAGGATCGGCAGCGCCGTGCCGAGCAGGATCGCGGCCAGGATCACCAGGCCCTCGGCCATGTTCGTGGGCAACGTCCAGATGATGAACTTGCGCAGGTTGTCGAAGACGGCGCGGCCTTCCTCGACCGCGGCGCGGATCGACGAGAAGTTGTCGTCGGTCAGCACCATGTCCGCCGCCTGCTTGGCCACCTCCGTGCCACCTCTGCCCATGGCGACGCCGATGTCCGCGCGGCGCAGCGCCGGCGCGTCGTTGACGCCGTCGCCGGTCATCGCGACGACCTGACCGTCGGCCTGGAACGACTTGACCAGGCGCAGCTTCTCCTCGGGAGCGACACGGGCGTGCACGTCCTCGATCCCGAACTCGGCCGCGATGGCTCGTGCGGTCCCGGGGTGGTCGCCGGTGATCATCTTGACCTCGATGCCCGCGGCCTGACACGCCCGCACGGCCTCGATCGCCTCCGGGCGCGCCGGGTCGTGCATCGCCACGAACCCGAGCAGTTCCACGTTGCCGCGCAGGCCTTCCTCGGTCAGGTCGCCTCGGCGAGCACGGCCCACGGCCAGCACCCGGAGGCCTGCGGCCGCGAGCTCCTCCGCCTCGTGGCTGCGTGTCAGTCCACAGAGGTCGAGAACGCGTTCGACCGCGCCCTTCACATAAACGGTGCCGTCGGCGTGCCGGGTGGCCATGAACAGGCGCTCCGAGCTGAACGGCAGCACGTCCACACGTTCCGGCACGTCGTTCAGCCCCGCCTTGCGAGCGGCGACCACGAGTGCGGCCTCGGTGGGGTCGCCGACCGGCAGCCAACGCTCACCGTCCTGAACGATCCGTGCGTCGTTGCACGCCAGGCCGGCGAGCAGGCAGTCCCGCAACTCCGGGCTCACGGCCGGGACGAAGGTTCCTGTTGGTGCATAACCGATCCCGGACACATCGTGGCGCACACCTCCGGCCACGACGGTGGTGACGGTCATGGCGTTCGCGGTGAGCGTGCCGGTCTTGTCGGTGCAGATCACGGTGGTGCTGCCCAAGGTCTCGACCGCGGGAAGGCGGCGGATGATCGCGTTGCGGCGGGCCATCCTGGCCACGCCGATCGCCAGCGTCACCGTGACCGCCGCCGGAAGTCCCTCGGGGATCGCGCCGACCGCCAGGGCGACCGCCGCCGTGACCATCTCGGCGAGCGGCTCGCCGCGCAGCACACCGATCACGACGCTGAACACCGCGAGACCGAGGATCACCGCGGTCAGCACCTGGCTGAAGCGGGCGAGTTTGCGGGTCAGCGGGGTTTGCACGGTCACGGTGGTGTTCACGAGCCGGTGCACGCGACCGATCTCGGTGTCCGCTCCGGTGGCGACGACGACTCCGCTGCCGCTTCCCGCCGTCACCAACGTTCCCGAGTACGCCATGTTGGTGCGGTCGGCGAGCGCGGTGTCCGGCGGCAGCGACACGGGGTCCTTGGCCACCGGCAGCGACTCCCCCGTGAGCGCGGACTCGTCGACCCGCAGCTCCCCCGCGCCGATCAGTCTGAGATCGGCGCCGACCTGGTCGCCGGCGTCGAGCAGGACGACGTCGCCCGGCACGAGTTCGGTGGAGGACACCCGTGCGGCGACGCCGTCCCGGACCACCGTGACCTCGGTGCGCACCATGGTCGCCAGCGCGTCGAGTGCCCGTTCGGCGCGGGCCTCCTGGATGAATCCGATGACGGCGTTGACCACGACGACGCCGAACACGACGGATGCGTCGACAACCTCACCGAGCGCCGCCGTGACGGTCGCGGCGGCGAGCAGGACGTAGATCAGCGGGTGGTGCAGCTGGCCGAGCAGCCGCACCACCCAGCCGGGCCCGCGCCGGGCAGGCAGCTCGTTGGGGCCGAGGTCGGCCAGGCGCCGCTCCCACTGCGCGGTGGACAGGCCGGCGTGCGCGTCGCTTTCCGCGAGGAGCACCACCTCCGCCACCGGCAGGCCGTGGTGGGCGACGGCCTCGCGGTCAGCCGTGCTCAGCGGCATGGCCCACTCGCAGGTGCGGGTCCTCGTGGCTGATGGCCCGCAGCACGTCGAGCCGGTCGACCATGCCGACCACCTGGCCGTCTTCGAGTACTGGCACGCAGAGCACCTCGTAGCGCGTCATCGCCTCCCACAACGTCGCCACGTCGAAGTCGGGCCCGACCGTCAGCTCGGGTTGGGACATCACCCGCTCGACCTTGGGCGCCTGGTCCTCGCTCCGCCGGCAACCGGCCTTGGTCACCACTCCGCGGAAGAACCCGCTGTCGACGACGGGTAGCATCGTGAGACCGAAGTCGTCCATCAGCCCCTCCGCGTGGCGGGCGAAGTCGCGCGGCCCCACCGTGACGAGGGGCCGGACCAGCAGTTCGCTCGTCTTCATGACGTGGCCTCAGCGGGCTCGCGGTCGGTCACCGGGATGACGACGATCGGCGCGTGGGCGTGCCGGACGACGTGCATGCTGGTCGAGCCCAGCACCATCTGC
Organism: Lentzea sp. NPDC003310; assembly: GCF_040610935.1. Classification (NCBI taxonomy): domain Bacteria; kingdom Bacillati; phylum Actinomycetota; class Actinomycetes; order Pseudonocardiales; family Pseudonocardiaceae; genus Lentzea; species Lentzea sp. NPDC003310. The sequence continues at coordinate 76,949 of NZ_JBEXNC010000029.1, read as the reverse complement.
CGGATCCGGTGGTTGGTGTGGGAGGCCACGACGAGCATCGCGGCGCCTTCCGACGCGCTCTCGAGCACCTCGGCCGCCTCCCCGCGCAGGCTGCGTCGCACGATCTCCGGCTGCTCGGTGCGGCCCTGCGCCGCCCGCAGCAGCGCCTTTTCGATCAGCTGCTCGGACGCCGCGGTCTCCCGCTGGGCCGACGTCTCCGTCCAGTCGACCAGCGCCTCGTACTGCCAGGCGTTGACGACGTGCAGCGGGCAGCCGCGCACCGTCGCCTCGTTCAGCGCCCACTCCAGCGCGCGGTCCGACGCGGGCGTGCCGTCGATGCCCACCACGATCGGGTCTGACTTGCTCATCGGATTCTCCTCGTCGTGTTGTCAGCTGATCCGCAACTGGCGCAGGAACGGGTCGGCCTGGTGGGCGGGTGCGACTCGCACTCGCGCGTCCACGACCAGACATCCGTTCTCCGTCACCACGAGCGGGTTGATGTCGAGCTCGACCACCTCCGGCAACGCCGTGGCGAGTTCCGCCACGCGCAGCAGGACCTCCCGAACCGCCACCGCGTCCTGTTCGGCCAGGACGCGTCCGGCGGCGCGGAAACCGTGCACGAGGTCGTCGGCGTCCGAAGTGGACAGCGGAGCGAGTGCGGCGGCCCGGTCGTCGATCACGTCGGTGTCCACGCCGCCGAGCCCGGTGACCACGAGCGGACCGAACTTCTCGTCGGTCGCGATGCCCACCAGCAGTTCCCGTCCGCCCGCCGCCATCGGCTGGACGAACACCCCGCGCAGCTTGTCGCCGAAGCGGTCCTGGAACGCGCGGAAGGCCTCCGCGACCGCAGGGCCGTCGCTGATCCCGAGCTCCACGCCGCCGCCCTTGCTCTTGTGCAGCAGGTCGTCGGCGACCGCCTTGAGCGCCACCGGCACGTCGTAGGCCAGTTGGGCGGCGATCGCGTGGTCCTCCGTCGTGGCCAGCGTTCCGCCGAGAACGGGCAGCCCAAACGCCTTGAGCAGCACGACCACCTCGTCCGGGGTGAGCCAGCCATCGCCCCGGTGGGCCACGACGCCGCGCGCCGTGTCCAGGTCGATCCTGTCCAGGCCGAGGAACTCCGACGGCCGGGAGAGCCACTCCGCGCGCTCCGCCAGGCGGGCGAGTGCCGCCGCGGCACGGGCAGGCTCGGCGTAGCACGGCACGTCGTCCTTCAGGAGTTCCGTCTGACCGGTGCGCACCGCGAGGATCGGCTTGTGGTCCAAGCGGTGCAGGCCGTCGGTCGGGTCGCCGAGCGCGGTCGGAACGCTCACGGTGATCACCGAGTCGACAGCGGGATCCGCAGCGATGACGTCGAGGCAGCGGGCGAACGTCTGCGCGTCGACCACGGCGGTGGTGTCGACGGGGTTGCAGCTGCTGGCCGTGACAGGCAGCAGCTCGCTCAGCGCTTTCACGGTGTCCACGGACAGGTCCGCCAAGCGCAGGCCTTCTCTCACACACGCGTCCGCCGCCAGCACGCCGAGACCTCCCGCGTTGCTCAGGACGGCCACCGACCTGCCCTTCGGCAGCGGTTGCCGGCTCAAGGCCATCAGCACGTCGGTCAGCTCCGGCACGCTGTCCACCGCGATCACTCCGGCCTGGCGGAACAACGCGTCCCTGATGACCGAAGGTGTCGCGGTCGAGGCGGTGTGGGACGCGGCGGCTCGCTGACCGGCCTCGCTGGTGGCGGCGCGGATGGCGAGCACCGGCTTGTGCCTCGCGACCTGGCGGGCCAACCGGGAGAACTTGCGCGGATTGCCGAAGGACTCGAGGTGGAGCACGACGAAGCGGGTGTCCGCGTCCTGGTCCCACCACATCAGCAGGTCGTTGCTGCTGATGTCGAGCTTGTCCCCGGTCGAGACCAGGGTCGAGAGGCCGAGTCCCAGGCGCCGCAGTTCTTCCTGCACGGCGATCGCGATGCCGCCGGACTGGGTGACGAGTCCGATGTCGCCGGCGAGGGTGGCGTGTGCGGAGAACGTGGCGTTCATCCGGACCGCGGACGAGCTCGTCGACACTCCCAGGCAGTTGGGGCCCACGAGCCGCATGCCGTGCGCTCTGGCAGCACTTCGCAAGGCCTTGGGTTCAACACCCGAAGAGATGACGACCAGGGCACGAACCCCGCGGCGACCACACTCCTCGGCAACTGCGGGCACGGCCTTCGCCGGCACGCACAGCACCGCGAGTTCGGGTGCTTCGGGCAGTTCCTCGATCGAGGCGTAGCAGGCGACACCCGCCACCGACTTCGCGTGCGGGTTCAGCGCGTAGAGGTCGCCGGTGAAGTTCCCGTCCACGAGGTTGCGCAGCACCGCGTGCCCGACAGAGGTCTCCGACCGGCCCGCACCGACCACCGCGATCGTGCCCGGCCGCAGCACGTGGGACAGGCTCGCGACATCGGCCACCGACTCCCGGGCGCTCACGGCTTCGAGATAGCGATCTCCGGGTTCCAGCACGAGTTCGACGTACATGACCTCGCCGTCGGGCACGATGCCGACGACGAAACCCGTGTCGGTGAACACCCGGAGCATGCGGCCGTTGATCGTGAGCACCTCGGCGGTGAACCGGCGTACGCCCCGGGACCGCGCCACGGAGGCGAGGTGTTCGAGCAGGAGCGTGCCGAGACCGTGGGTCTGCTCGGCGTGCGCCACCACGAGTGCCACCTCGGCGAAATCGGTCTCCCGCACGACGACGTAGCTGGCGGCTCCGAGCAGCCGGTCCTCGCGGAACGCGCCGAGCACCACGTGCGCCGGCCCGTTCGGCGAGACCATCCGCTCGACGAAGTCCTCGAGTTGATGCGGCGAGGTGCTGAAGAACCTCAGATACCTGTCCTCGACCGGAAGTGACCGGTGCAGCGCCAGCAACGCGGACACGTCCGCCGGCCCCAGTTCGCGCACGGTCACCGCGGTGCCATCGATGAGCAACGCCAGCGCGCTCACAGCAACGGTCCCGGCGTCAGCGGCAGTGCCGCCTCTGCGGGTGCGTGCTCCTGCTTCAGCTTCGGCGCACGGATCACCACGACAGGGCACGCGGCGTGGTGCACGCAGTAGGAGCTGACCGAGCCGAGGATCGCCTCGACGATCGTGCTGTGGCCGCGGTTGCCGACCACGAGCAGCTCCGCGTCCTGCGAGGCCTTGGCGAGCGCGTCCCGGGGGTCGCCCTCGACCAGGATCCGGCGGATCTCCACGCCCTCGAAGCCCTGGACCGCCGCGTCCAGGCCCTTCTGCGCCGTCTCCTTCATGGCCTGCGGCGACATCGCCATGATGACCTCGGCGGGCACCGGACCGATCATCACTCCGTAGTCCGGGTGCCACGCGGAGATCACGTCGACCGGGCAGCCACGCCGCCGCGCGTCCTCCACGGCCCATCGCAGTGCCGCCTGCGCGGCGGCTGATCCGTCCACGCCGACCACGATGGGCCGGGATTCCCTGTCGCTCATGCACTTCAGCCTTCCGGCACGCACGGCGACCGGTGAGTGCCCGCGGTCCCGCGCGATCCGGGACCTTCGTCCCCGGCCTACCAGGCCATGCCCAGCCCGACCGCCACGACCACGGGCGCGAGCCACGCGGCGAGCCGCAGCGCGAACCGCAGTCCGCCGGCAACCGCGGCGAGCACGAGCTTCACCACGGTGTTCGTGGCCAGCGCGGCCCCGCACGCGAGCACAGCAACGTGCACCGGAATGGATTGAGGCGCAAGGGATGCTGCCGCGATCGCCGCGGCGTGCGCGTCGGCCAGCCCGCCCAGCGCTCCGGCGGCCACCACTCCCCCGCCGCCCAGCCAGTCCGCCGCGGCGCGCGTGAGGACCAGGAACAGCACCAAGACCGCGGCGAGGGACAAAGCCGCTTTGAGCGACATCGGTCTGCTCACCGCAGGTTCGTCGCTCTCGGCTTCGGCGGGTTTCGTGCGCCACACGAGCCAGGTCACCTCAGCCAGCAGCACCACCGCACCTGCTCCGACCGCGGGCAGCAGTCTCAGCGCGACCGGCGGGCTCGCGATGGCGGTCACCGCGACGATCTGGGCGAGCGTGGCGAGGTTGACCGCGACCGCGCCGGGAAGCACCGCGGCACCGACGGTTCGATACCTGCGGGCCATCACCGCAGTCGTGGCCGACCCCGACACGAAGCCGCCGGCGATCCCGGTGACCAGCAGGCCCCAGCGTTCACCGAACGCCCGCGCGGCGACGTATCCGGCCCAGCCGATCACGGTGACCGCGATGACCAGCCACCACACGCGGGCGGGGTTCAGGACTCCGTACGGGCCGAGCGGCCGATTGGGCAGCAGAGGCAGCACCACGAAAGCGACGACGAACAGGATCATCGCGTCCCGCACGTCCTGATCGCTCACCACCTTGCGCGCGAACCGGTGCAACGGCCGTTTGGCGGCGAGAAGCGCCGCGGCGGCGACTCCGACCGGCACCGCGAGTTCGGGACGGTGCCACGCCAGCGCGCCGAGCAGGAACGTGGCGATGGCCGCGATCTCCGTGGTGGCACCTGGTTCGGAGGTGCGCATGTACCAGGCGATGACGAGCGCGCCGACGGCGGCGAGCGCCACGCCCAGCGCGATCGGCGAGAGCGCCGCGCTGACTGCCCCGGCCAAGGCGATCAGCGGGAAGGTCCGTGAACCGGCCGGTCTGGTCGAGTTGTGCGCGTTGTCGTGCTCACGCTCCACCCCGAGCAACAGGCCGATCGCGAGCGCCGTCGCGAGGTGGCCGAGTGCGACAGCGGTGTCCACGGCTCAGCCCGTGTGGAGGCGCGCGGCCTCGTCCTCTGCCGAGACGACGTGCGTGTCCGGGCCCGGGAACACCAGCGCCTCGTGCTCGGTGTCGAGCCAACGCACCACGTAGGGCGGCGCTCCGTCCTCGTGTCTGACCTCGGCGATCAGTCCGCGCCGTCCGCCGGGTTCGACCAGCCAGTCGCCTGCCTTCGCCTTCATCGCGTCCTCCGTCCGATCCGTGCGACCGAGAGTTCGCTTCGCGCACACGTGGCAGCAGTGCGGTTGGGCTCGTCCGGCTCGTGACGTTGGGCCCTGCCCGCGCACGAGACGGCGACGGACGCTGTTCGTGGTGAGAGGAGCGGTCATGAGGACACCTGTGATCCTGGTCGGCGTCGACGGCTCGGCGGAATCGAGCGCGGCGCTGCGGTGGGCGATGGAAGAGGCAGCGCACCGCAACGCCAGGGTGGAGGCGTTGTTCGCCTATCAACGGGAGCCGGTCGTCGTGCCGGCCGTGCCGATGGGCCTCAACCCCTACGGCGAGATGCCGCAGCGGCACCCGGCACGCGAGCTGCACAACGCTGTCCAGGAAGTGCGCGCCACCATGCTGAACGCACCTGACGTCACCGAGTGCGTCGTCGTGGGCGATGCGGCCGACCGCCTGACGGAGGCGTCGACGCACGCAGCCCTGCTGGTGCTCGGTACCCGAGGACGGGGAGCCGTCCGCGAATTCCTTTCCCACGGCGTCGCAGCGAATTGTCTGCGCCATGCCGGATGCCCAGTGGTGGTCATTCCTCCGACCGCGAAGCGCTAGCCGAGCCTGCGAACAAGCCGAGGGAATCGATTCCACACCAGTAGGCCTCACCGACACGCAGGCGAACAACACCCTGTAACAATCGCGCTGATCGACACGACGAAGACGCGGCGGACACAATCGCCCCTGTCTGCGACGAACGGTCGTTCAGCGACCCGCGACCGAGACCGCAGGTCGCATAGGATCAGTTACTCTGCGCAACTTCGCAGCAATTCATCAGCTGGGAATGGCCACTTTCTGTCCAATAAACGACGTCGACAAGGTTGTCATCGCGAGCCGACAACAAAGTGGACAACGCTTGTCGCCAGCCATTTGCGGAATCGCTCCAGCGGTCACCGAGTTCAGCCCTACCGTTCACTGCTCACCACTCGGCGCAAGACGTCGGCCACTCAAGGTCTGACGCGTGTCGGAGGCGGACTTGGTACGTGTGGCGTGTCACCCTTGGATCACGGCCAAGGCGAACATGCCCTGGACGTGCGAACGCGACCCCCTGTTGGAGCAGGAGGCCGCGTGAAGTTCCACCGGCAAGAACCTGGCCTCAGAAACCAGAACAAGTCGGGAGAACGCGCGCCGAGTCTAGGGCTTCACAGGCGCGCAGGACCAGTCACGATCGTGTGACGTGCGCGTCCAAACGGGCGACGTCACCAGTTGTCCACATCGGACCGTCACAGGCCTGCCGCACGGACTGTCCGGCTGCGCGCGTTCCCCCGCGCAGCCCTATTCAGTCCGACGACACGCGTCCGTCTTTCGCGCGTCGTCCAGGTACGACAGGAAGTTCCTACTTTGGCAAGGGCACTCCCAACGGGGGCGGCGACGGTCTACCGCCTCCCGAACACGCACGAGAACCTCGGCGAGTACCTCAAGAAGGTCGAGGGCGTCGACGTGACGCACCAGGGCGAGCTTGTGATCGCCGGGACTCGCACCTACGTGATCGCCGGCGTGCGCAGCAGCGGCGAGCCGAACTGGGTACGCCACCTCACCGGGGTGACGGACCTCGAGCTGAGCCTCGCGGGCAGCTCTCCGTTCGGACTCATCGTCGTCGAGATCGACGACGAGTGGGTCTGCGCCGTCACGTGGGGCGCGTCGAGCAGGTTCATGCTCGACGAGCTGCTGCTCGACGACGACTTCGGCCTGAACTTCGGGATCAGGCGGATCGATCCGGACAAGGTCCGCGTGATCCGGAGCAACCTGCTCGACGTGTCCGCCCGCGGCATGGAGGTCTCGTTCCCGTCTGGGAGCTCGCTGTCCGGCTTCCCGCTCGAGCCCGCGGGTGAGCTCGTTACCGGTGTCGAGGGGCCGGCCGATCTGTCCGGCCTGACCTACGACACCGCCAGAGACGGCAGGACCTGGAACATCAGGGCGGGCCGAGCGCTGAACATCCAACTCGGCCGCACGCCCGAGACGTTCATCGCCGACCTGCGCAAGATCAGCGCGATCGTCGACGAGGACGTTGCCGGTGCACCTCTCCGCCACATCGTGGAGATCCGTCCGGTCAACCCCAACGACCCGGTGATGCCGGATCTGGAGAACCGGTTCGCCGCAGCACTCGGCGGCGACGACCAGTTCGGGCCGCTGGGCGTCTGCTGGCCGTCCTCGGCCATCAGGGAGATCGGCCAGGCTCAGTCGTTCGCGTCGAGCCGGGTCGGCCCGGCCGCCGCGCGGGTGCTGGAGCCGGGATTCGAGATCCAGGAACTGGTCGAGCCGTTCGTGAACGTCGACCCGTCACGTCGGCTCGAAGTGCTGCGCAAGGCAGGACTGGCACCATGCGAGGGCGAACTCGGCGCGGAGCCGCTCACCCGCCCGATCTCCATGATCAAGTGGGTGGCCTTCCAGACCGTGGTGGAGGGCAAGACCTACGCCCTGCACCAGGGAAAGTGGTACGAGATCGGCGAGGGCGCGGTCGCACGCGTCAAGGAGCAGGTCCGCGCACTCCTGGAGAACAAGAGCTCGCTCACGTTCCCGGTGTGGGTGCCGACCGGCGAGCGGGACGACGAGCACCGCTTCGCCGAGAAGGTGGCGAAGCAGTCCGGCTACCTGTGCATGGACCGCGGCCTCGCCTACACCCCGATGCACCTGCGAGGCTTCGAGATCTGCGACATCTTCGGTCCCGGTGACGAGATCGTGCACATCAAGTGGCTCGGTCGCGCGACTGCGGCGAGCCACCTGTACACGCAGGCACAGGTGTCGGCGTGGGCGCAGTACTTCGAACCGCAGGCCATGCAGCAGTTGCGGGACAAGGTCCGTGTGCTCGACAGCACGCGGGACGTCGCAGAGCGGCCGACGGTCGTCGTGCTGGCCATCGCCGGCCGGTCCTGGGACGTCGACACCCTGTTCACGCTTTCCCAGGTGAGCCTGCTGCGGCTGAGCCACGAGCTGCGCAACCTCGGCATCGAGCTGCAGTTCGCCGACATCCCCTTCATCGCGAAGACGAAGGGGAAGTCGGCCGGCAACGCGGCCTAGTCGGGCCGCACGATCGCCAACGGGCACGGCGCGTTGTAGACGAGCGCCTGACTCGTCGAGCCGAGCAGCATGCCGGCGAAACCGCCGTGCCCGTGGCTGCCCACCACCAGGAGCTGTGCCTCAGCCCCGTACCGCATCAACGCGCGCACAGGCCGGTCACGCACGACCACCTGGTGCACCTGCACGTCCGGGTACTTCTCCTGCCACCCGGCCAGCCGCTGCGCGAGCAACCTGCGCTCGTCGGCCTCCACCTGGCCCCAGTCCACCGTGAACCTCGACGCCGAGTAGGCGCTCTCCACCATGAAGTCCTGCCAGCACATCACGACGGTGAGTTGCGCGTCGCGCATCGACGCGGTCTCGAAGGCGAACGCGAGCGCGGCCTCGCTCGTCGGCGACCCGTCCACCCCGACGACGACCGGCCCACCGGGCACGGCGACCCCACGTACCACGACCACCGGGCTCTTGCCGTGTGCCGCGAGAGCCAGGGCCGACGAGCCGACGAGCATTCCCGTCACCGTGCCGAGGCCCTGCGAGCCGACCACGACCAGGCGGGCCGCCTTGGACTCCTCGATCAGCAGCGCGGACGCACCACAGCAGGCGATCGCGGTCGTCACCTCGACGTCCGGAGCGGCTGCCCGCACGGCCGCGGCCGCCTCGTCCAGCTTGTCACGGCCCAGGCTCTCGATCGCGTTGCGGATCTCGTTGCCGGTGAGGATGACCTCGGGGTAGCCGCGCGTCGGCAACGAGTAGGCGTGCACGAGTCGTAGCGGCACCTTGTGCCGGGAGCACTCCTGTGCGGCCCAGCTGACGGCGGACAGGGCCGAGGCGGAGCCGTCGACACCGACCACGATCGGGGCGGATGGGGCCTTCATCGTTGTCCTCCCACGAGAATTCGGGTGTTCAGCACTCCGGGAACGGCGTCGGCCAGCGCGGTCAGGACCCGTTCGGTGTCCTCGTCCGTGCTGTCCGCACCGATCACGGCTTCGCCGTCATGGACCGTGACCGTCCACTTGCGACCGCCGCCGTAGGCGTCGAGCACGCGCTGGACGTCGGCCATCACCGTCGTGTCGGTCCTGGCGATGGCGCGCACCAGATCGCGGCGGGTCACCACTCCGATCACGGTCGAGCCGTCCACGATCGGGACGCAGCGCCGCTGGTCGTCGACCATCACGCGGGCGAGCATCTCGGCCGGTGCGGCCGCGTCCATGGCGACGGCGGGTGTGGTCATCACGTCGGCCACCGCGGTGCCGCCGTCTTCCAGGTATCCGCCGCGCACCAGGTCGGCCTCGGTGACGATGCCGATGAGCTGCTTTTCGTCGTCGACCACGGGGAGCGCGGTGAACCCGTGCGAGACCATCAGCGCGGCCGCGCCCTTGAGCGGTACGGCCGGCGTCACGGTGATCACCGGGCTGGTCATGATGTCGCGAGCTCGCATGGCGGAACTCCTCTCCGAGGTCAACGCTAGGAATCGGCCCGGCTGGAGGACGCTGTCGTTGGTCCCGTGTCGACCGGGCCCTTGGCACCGACGATCGCCAGCGCCTGGGGGAATCCGGCGAGCTCGTGCCGTTCGATCAAGCCCGCCCGCCATTCAGGGCGGTGCACCAGATGCACCACCGGTCGAACCGCCACGCCCGCGCTCCGCCCCGCGAGGACCGCGGCCTGCAGCGCCGCACCACCTCGAACGTGGTCCGGGCGGCGGTCGTCGGTCGTGAGCACGACGAGTTCGTGCTCGTTCAGGGCGCGCAGCTCCGTGCCGGCCCAATGGCTCGCCCATCCCAACGCGTGCGCGTCACCCTCACCGGTCCCTTCCGCCATCCGGATCGCGCGGTGCTGATCGAGGTCGTGCCGGCCAGGCGGCTCACGGTGGTCAGCACGCACAACGGCGAGCAGGTCAGGGCTTGCCCGGTCGGCCGGGAACACGACGTGCGGGTGCCACCCCGCGTGCCGGACCGCGAGCACGACGTGTTCCAGGGCGGCACCGCACGAGAGCAACCGGTCGAAACCGAGCGGGTCCTGCCTCGACCGGCGCCCCGTCTCGAAGAGGTAGACCGACTGGTTGTGCAGTTCCAACACCCATGGCTGGGCCGCGCAGTACACAGGCGCGAGCCGTGCCGCTTCGACGATCTCCGATGCCTCTGCCGGGTTCCAACGCATACCTCGACGATTCCGCCGCACCACGCCGCGCGGACAGGGCGGACCTGCCCGGCCTCAACGGGCACTTGGACTCTCCGCACAACCGCAGGTCTCGAAGAACCTGGAGGCAACTATCAGGGAGGCGATGACGGTGTACGGGTACTACGGCACTCCGATGGGCTGGGGCGGATTCGTGATGATGGCGCTGACCATGCTGCTGTTCTGGGGCGGCGCGGTCGCCCTCGTCGTCGTGCTGCTGCGCAAGGCGCCGCACGGCGGCTCGGCGACCCGCATACTGCAGGAGCGGCTGGCCAGGGGCGAGATCGACACCGAGGAGTTCGACCGAGTCCGGAAGACCCTGAATTCCGCGTGACAGGGTCTTTGGTCCCTGTGTACCGCCGCCTGGCCGAGAGATCGTGATCCCGGAACGATCGAAGAGAGGTGGTTGCGGTGGTGTCGCGAGTCTTCCTGGTGGACGACCACGAGGTCGTCAGGATCGGGATCAGGGAACTGCTCAGCGCCTCCCCCGACCTCGAAGTCGTGGGAGAGGCCTCCTCGGTCACCGAGGCGCTCACGATGGTTCCAGCGACCAGTCCGGACGTCGCCGTGCTCGACGTGCGACTGCCCGACGGCAACGGCATCGAACTGTGCCGCGAACTGCGCTCACGCATGCCCGAACTGAACGTCCTCATGCTGACCTCGTTCACCGACGACGAGGCGTTGTTCGACGCGATCATGGCCGGGGCGTCCGGGTTCGTGCTCAAGCGGATCCTCGGCACCGACCTGACCACAGCGGTCAAAACCGTCGCGGCGGGACAGTCCCTTCTGGACGCTCGCTCCACCGCAGCGCTGCTCAACCGGATCCGCCGCGAACGCGAGCAGGGCGATCCGGTCCGCGCGCTCACCGAGCAGGAACGGACCGTGTTCGACTACATCGGCGACGGCCTGACGAACCGGCAGATCGCGGACAAGATGTTCCTCGCGGAGAAGACCGTGAAGAACTACGTCTCCCACCTGCTCGCCAAGCTAGGCCTCGAACGCCGCACCCAGGCCGCCGTGCTGGCCTCCCAGCTGCGCAAGCCCACCCACGACAACGAGACCGGCTGACACCTAGTCGAGCGGGACCCGCCACGTCACACGCGTGCCGCCTCCGGGCTCGTCGGCGACAGCGAGCGTGCCGTTCAGAGCTGCGGCGCGCTGCTCGAGGTTGCGCAGACCGCTGCGAGCGACGTCGGGAGGCATGCCCAGGCCGTTGTCGACCATCGTGATGATCAACGCGTCTCCCGCCTCGACGGTCAGCGTCAGCTCCGTCGCACGCGCGTGGCGCAACGCGTTCGTGACGGTCTCGCGCACCACCGCTTCGGCGTGCTCGCCGATGTAGTCGGGCACCAGGCTGTCGATCGTGCCCGACATCCGGATCGCGGGGCTCAGCTCGGCGCCCTCGGTGATCTCGGCGACGATGTTGAGCAGGCGGCGCCGCAGCCCGGTGTCGCTGGAGTCCGCCTGCAGGTCGAAGATCGAGGTGCGGATCTCCAGCACGGTCTGGTCGAGCTGGTTGACGGCCCGCGTCACGCGGTTGCGGGCTTCCGGGTGGGTCACCCACGTCAACGCGCCCTGCAGGCTCATGCCGGTCGCGAACAGCCGCTGGATCACGTGATCGTGCAGGTCGCGGGCGATGCGATCGCGGTCTTCCAGCACGTCGACCAGGCGTTTCGCGCTCTGGTTCTCGGCGAACTCGATCGCGACCACGGCCTGGTCCGCGAACGAGGCGAGCAGCGGCATCAGATCCGCCCCGAAGCCAGCACTGTCCTTGTCCCGGACGGCGACCAGCAGGCCCGTCACGGTGGTCCCGGCTCTCAGCGGCAGCACCACCGCGGCGCCGGTCTGCACCGGCAGGTCGCCGAGCCGGTCGGTCGCGTCCTCGATCAACGCCGGTGCGGCCGTCTCCAGCACCTGCGCGAGAACAGGAGCGTCAGCCGCGAACGCATCGGGGATGGTCTCGTTTCCGGCGAATGCGGCCCTGCGGAGATCGTCGCCATCGCGCAGCAGCACCACCGCCCACGAAGCCGACGCGAGCTCGACGGCGCGCTGCACGATCAGCCGCAGCGCTTCGTCCGCGGTGGCGCCGCCGAGGAGCTGCGCGTTGATCTCCGCAGTGGCCTCGAGCCAGCGTTCCCGCATCCGTGAGCGTTCGAACAGCCTGGCGTTCTCCACCGCGACGCCGGCCGCCGCGGCCAGCGCCTCCAGCACCACCTCGTCGTCCGCGGTGAAGTCACCGCCACCGACCTTCTCGGTCATGTAGAGGTTGCCGAACACCTCGTCGCGCACCCGCACGGGAACGCCGAGGAAGCTGTGCATCGGCGGGTGGTTGGCTGGGAAACCGACAGAGGCAGGGTGCTCCGCGAGGTCGTGCAGACGGATCGCCCGCGGGTCCTTGATCAGCAGGCCCAGCAGTCCCTTGCCCTCCGGCAGATGGCCCATGTGCGACCGGGTCTCGGGGTCGATGCCGACGTAGACGAACTGCGAGAGGTTGTGCCGCGAACCGAGCACGCCCAGCGCGCCGTAGCGGGCACCGACCAGTTCGACCGCTGCCTGCACGATGCGCTGCAGCGTGGAGTCCAACTCGAGGCCCGCGCCGACCGCGAGCACCGCGTCGAGCAGGCTCTGCATCTTGTCCCTGGTCGACCCGATCTCGGCGAGCCGGTCGCGCATCTCGTCGAGCAGCTCGTCCAGCCGCAACCCGCCGAGCAGGCTGCGGGACGGTCCCTCCTGCGGCTCCACCATGGATCAAGCTTTCCACGTGATCGAGGGCGCGCCAACCGGTCCCGGTCAGGTCAGGACCTTCGACAGTGGGATCACCCGGCTGCCTCACAGACAGTGAGAACTCACACGTTCCACCAGGCAACACGACGGGATGAAGGACATGGCAGAAGTGGCGGCGGCGCTGGGGCTGGGGCCCGAACAGATCGAGGACGCCCTCAGAGCCGCCTCGCTCGCTCCGTCCGTGCACAACACCCAACCTTGGCGATTCCGCGTTCAGCGAGACCGGATCGAGTTGCACGCGGACCCGGCTCGCAGGCTGGCGGCGACCGATCCGGAGGACCGCGAACTGCGGCTGTCGTGCGGTGCCGCCCTGTTCAACCTGCGGCTGGCCCTGCAGAGCATGGGCGTGCGCCCGCTGGTGTCGATGCTGCCCGGCCACGACGCGCCCGGCGCACTCGCCGTGGTGCGCCGAGGAGGCACGCTCAAGATCGACGACGAACATCGTGCTCTCCTTGCCGCCATACCTCACCGCCGCACCAACCGCCGGCCTTTCCTCGACGCGGATCTCGACGCTCGCCAGCGACACGCGTTGGTGCGCGCGGCCGAGCTGGAACGCTCCTGGCTGCACGTCATCACGACGCCGGAGGAGCGCGCCCAGCTCAAGCGGTTCGTCAAGCAGGCACATGAGATCCAGCTCGACGACGAAGCCGTGCAGGCCGAGCTCGCCGCCTTCACCGGTCATCGGCCGGACGCCGCCGACGGCGTGCCGGCCGGGTCAGCGGGCGTGCGCCCGGAGATGCAGGACGAGTGGGTGTTCCGCGACTTCCAGGGTCCCGAACGCCACCCCGGCAAGGACTACGAGTCCGACCCCCTGGTCGTGGTGCTCTGCTCGTTCTACGACGGACCTCTCGGCGACCTCCAGGCAGGACAGGCGTTGCAGCGAGTTCTGCTCACCGCGACCACCTTCGGTTTGTCCGCGTCGTTCATGTCGCAGCCGATCGAGGTCAAGCGGGTACGTGAGGACCTGCGGCGGGCGCTCGGTGGCTCGCTCGTCCCTCAAACCGTGCTGCGCGTGGGCTTCAGCACGCCGGTGCCGGCCACCCCACGACGTGCCGTCGCCGAGCTGCTGTTCGACCACGACGAGCACGCGCCCTGCTAGCGGCCGTCTCGCACCGCTGGCATGGTCACGATCCAGAGGTGGAGACCGCACGAGCGGTCTCCACCTCTTCCCGTTCACACCAGGACCCGCTCACCATCCCCCGGCACCACGGCCGTCCAGCCTTGCTCGGCCTCCAACCGGTCCGCCAAGACCGCTGCACTCTCCGGTTCACCGTGCACGACATACGTCGTTGTCGGGGTGGGTCCACTCGTCACCCAACCGAGCAGTTCGTCGGCATCGGCGTGCGCACTGAACGCGTCCAGCACCTGCACCTCCGCCCGGACCGGCACGTACCGGCCGTGGATCTTGATCTCCCGGGCGCCCTCGGCCAGGCGGCGGGCTCGCGTGCCGGCCGCCGCGTACCCGACGACCAGGACGGTGTGCCGGTTGTTCGGCAACATCGCCTTCAGGTGGTGCAGCACGCGGCCACCCGTGGCCATACCGGACGCCGAGATGATGATTGAAGGTTGTTTCGGATCGTTGACCTGCATGGACTGGGTAGCCGTGTGCAGCTCGGCCAGGTGCCCGGGGTCGAACGCGTCCTCCCCGTTCACCAACTCGGGGCGGATCTCCGGCCAGCTCTTCGCGACCGCCTGGCGGTAGACCCGCAGTGACGCCAACGCCATCGGGCTGTCGACGAAGACGGGCAGGTCCGGAATCTCACCCGCCCGCGCCAGCCTCGTCAGCTCGACCAGGACCACCTCGGTGCGGTCGACCGCGAAGGCCGGGATCAGCACGCTGCCGCCTCGTGCCGCGGTGCGCCGGATCGTCTCGGCAAACAGCGCGGTCGCTGCGGCGTCGTCGTGGGCTCGATCGCCGTACGTCGACTCGATCAGCAACGCGTCACAGGCGGGCCGAGGCTGCGGTGGACGCAGGACCCGGTGTGCGGGCCTGCCCATGTCACCGCTGACGACGACGCTGCGGTTTCCCAGTGTCAGGTGCGCCCACGCCGAGCCGAGGATGTGGCCGGCGCGGCCGAATTCGAGATCGACCCCTGCGGCGATGGACCTCCGCGCCTCGAAGTCGATCGGCCGGAACAGCTTCACCGCACGTTCGGCGTCGTCGGAGTCGTACAGCGGCAGAGCAGGGCTGTGCTTCGACCAGCCGACCTCGTTGGCCTGGCGGGCCTCCTCGACCATCAGGTGCGCGCTGTCGGCCAGCACGATCGCGGCCAGGTCCGCAGTGCCTTCCGTGGTGAACACCGGTCCTCGCCAGCCGTGCCGCACCAGCACCGGCAGGTAGCCGCAGTGGTCGAGGTGAGCGTGGGTGAGCACGACCGCGTCGAGCCGGTCGAGGTCCAGCGGCGGTGGCCGCCAGTTCCGTCGGCGCAGGGGCGCGAGTCCCTGGAACAGACCGCAGTCCACCAAGACCTGGGACTTACCGGTGTCGAACAGGTACTTGCTGCCGGTCACCGTGCCGGCGCCCCCGAGAAAAGTCAGCGTGCTCATGGGTCAGCCCTCCTCGTGCCGATGGAACACACGGTGCTTCCCCGGTCCGTTCGTCCCACAGCGGCGCGCGACCTCGCGGCACCGGGACCTTCGTCCCGCACAGGTGGTCACCCTTCGCTCTGGGCGCTACGAGCGCGCCACGCCACCGTGAAGACATGGAACCTGTCGTGGTGATCGCGGACGGCTCACCCTGGAGCCCGGAAGCCGTGGAGTGGGCCACCGCTCACGCCGATCTCGTGGCCGCCCCTGTGGTGGCGCGCTGGGCGGACGACCACTTCCCCGCCCAACTGGTCGTGCTCGGGCACCAAGACCGGGTGAGTTCTTCTCTAGGCCTCGGCAAGCACGTTCTCTCCGTTGTCGGCGCGGCTGGTTGTGACGCGGTGGTGGTGCGTGGAACGGCTGCCGCACGCCTCGGAACGCACCGCCGCGTCACGGCGCTCGTCAGCGGTGGTCCGGACGATGCGGTCGTCCTCACCGCCGCGGCCAGGTTCGCCCGGCTGCGCGGCGCCGTCCTGCGCGTCCTGCACGCGGTCCCGTTGCCCGTGGTACGCGCGGACCAAGACGAGGACCGCGGCTGGGTGCTCGACCGGGCGGCAGAACTTCTCGGTGGGTTCCCGCACAGCGCCGTGCTCGTGCGCCGCCAACCGCACGAGGCCATCAGCCGTTGCCTGGACACCGATCTGATCGTCGTGGGCCCCGGTGAGACGCGGACGTGCGGCTCGGTCACCAAGGCCGCGCTGCACCACGCCCCGTGTCCCGTGCTCGTCCCGCACCGGCCCGATCAGGAGGATCGCCGTGACGCCCCTTCCGTTCCCGCTCCTCGCCGACCAGTTCGCACCCCGGCCTGACTTCGGCAGGACCGACCACGTCGTCGTGAACGCCGATCCGATGACCGCCTACCAGGCCGTGCACGAACTGGATCTGACCGATCTGCACGGATTTCTCGTCACCACCGCCATCGGCCTGCGCGAGTTGCCCGAGCGGTGGCGCGAGCGGCACCGCCGCACTCCCCGCACGCCGACCCGGATGACGATCGACGACCTGGCGAACGGCACCGACTGGGTCGTGCTCGGCGAGCAACCCGGCCAGGAACTCGTCGTCGGTGCGATCGGCAAGGTCTGGCGACCGGTAGTCAGGTGGCGAGCGGTCGACGCGCGGGACTTCCAAGACTTCGCGGAGCCCGGTTACGCCAAGGTCGTCTGCTCCCTCTCGACCCTCCCCTACGGTCAGCGCCGCACGCTCGTCACCGCCGAGACGCGGGTGGTGCTCACCGACCCGCGGGCCTGGCTGAGCTTCCGCCGCTACTGGCGCGTCAGCACCCCGTTCGTCGGGATCATCAGCCGCGCGGTCCTGCGCACCGTCAAGCACTCGGCGGAGACGGGTGAACCGCGATGAACGTCGTGAGCACGCATGGGCTTTCCAAGACCTACGGCAAGACCACCGCACTGCGCGACCTCGACCTGGAGGTCCGGTGCGGCGAGGTCTTCGGCCTGCTCGGACCCAACGGCGCCGGCAAGACGACGACCCTCCGGTTGCTGATCGACGTCATCAGGCCGACGCGCGGAAGCTTCACGCTGTTCGGCGAATACATGTCGCCCCGGTTGCGCGGCCGGATCGGCTACCTGCCGGGCGACCTGGTGCTCTACGACCGGCTGACTGGCGCCGACTACCTGCGCTTTTGCGGAGCTTTGAGGCATCACCCCGAACTCGGCGAGGCGACCAGGCTCGCCAAGCGCCTGGACCTCGACCTCGACCGGCCCGCGGGCGAGTTGTCCAAGGGCAACCGCCAGAAGCTCGGCATCGTCCAGGCCTTCGGGCACCGGCCGGACCTGGTGATCCTCGACGAGCCCGCGAGCGGCCTCGATCCGTTGGCACAACGCGAGTTCCACGCTTACCTGCGGGAGTACGTCGACGGCGGCGGGACCGTGCTGTTCTCCTCGCACGTGCTGTCTGAGGTCGAGCAGGTCGCCGACCGGGTCGGGATCCTGCTGGCCGGCAGCCTGGTCGTGCAGGACACGGTGTCCTCGTTGAAGGCCAACGCGTTGCGGGAGCTCACCTTCACGTTCGGCGAGGAGGTAGCGGCCGCGACGTTCAGCGGAATCGCCGGCGTCCGGGAAGTGGTGCAGACGGGCGCCACCGAGGTGCGCTGCCGGGTGGCCGGGCCGGTGGGCGAACTCGTCCGGACGGCGGCGCGCTTCTCGCTGCTCAACGTCGTCAGCCACGATCCCGATCTCGAGGACATCTTCGTGCACTACACCGAGGAGCGCGGCGATGGCGACTGAACTGGTGACCAAGTCGTTGCGGGACAACCGCGGCAGCACCATCGGGTGGTGTGCCGTCCTCGTCGCGAGCGTCCTGCTGCAGCTGGCGGTGTACCCGGCGGTGCGCGACGCCGCCGGAGAGCTGGACACGCTGCTCGACTCCTACCCGGAGTCGTTCAAGGCGCTCTTCAACGTCCAGCAGTCGCTGTCCAGCGGCGTCGGCTACCTGCAGGGCGAGGTGTTCGGCTTCCTCGCGCCGCTCGTGCTGCTCGGGCTCGTCATCGGCCAGGCCGCCAGGGCCACAGCCGGTGAGGAGAAGGCGCACACGATGGACCTGCTCATCCTCAACCCCGTGTCGCGCAAGCGGTTGCTGCTGGACAAGGCCGCTGCCGTGCTCCTGTCGCTGGCGGCTGTTTCGGCTGCTCTCGGCCTCGTTCTCGTGGTGGGCAGCAGCGTCGCCGGCCTGAACGTTCCATGGCTCCACCTGGTACTCGCCGTTCTCGCGAGCACCGTGGTGGCGTTGCCGTTCGGTGCACTGGCGTTGCTCGTCGGCGCTCTGACCGGCAGGCCCGGGCTCGCCGTCGCCGTTCCGGTCGGGGTCGCCCTGCTGACGTACCTCCTCAACGCCCTGTCCGCGCTTTCGGAGGGGCTGCGGTCGTGGCGGCAGCTCTCGCCGTTCCACCACGCGGCTGTCAACGACGCGCTGAACGGGCATTCGAACTGGCTGGGCTTGGTGGAGCTGGTCGTGCTCGCCGCGGTGCTGACGGGGTTCGGGGTGATGGCGTTCGAACGGCGAGATGTCAGAGCGTGAACCTGCTGTAGCGAGACGCGTTCGATCGAACGCGATGAGTCGTGCTCGACGGGCAGAGGCGATGTTCTTCGCGCGACGCTGACTCTGAGCAACACGGGCAACACGACGCTCACGAATCTGGCAGGCAAGTGCGACGGCGCCGACGTGGGAGAGCTGATGCCGGGAGGCCCCGGCGTCGTACTACGGTCTGGTGAGACCCGCGCCTTTCCAGTGACGCGACAGCCGGTCTCCGACTGGGAGACGTCCTACGGGTACATCTCCATGTACTGCTCGGTCGGCGGGCCTTACCCGTTCAACAGCATCGACGGGATCACCGCACTGGCACGAAGCGCCGGTCCCGTGGCTTCACGCGTGGACGCCACACTGGTGAAGTTCAGGTACAAGCCTCTGATGGGCCTCCCATCCGGCGATCCCTTGCCGGGCGTCAAGATCTACCTGCGCGATCGACTCGACCACGACGTCATCGTCGCCAGCGACGTCTCCGGTGAGAACGGCCGGCTCACGTTCCACAACCTGCGTCCAGGGCTGTACAGGGTCGGCGTGGTCGGGTCCAGCCGGATCCCACGGCTCCACCTCCTCCTGGCACGCCTGATCAGGTGCTGGCCGCGACGGGCGCGGACGTGGCGTGGCTGGCTTTGGGTGGTCTGCTGAGCCTGGTCGCGGGTGCCGCCCTGCTACTGCGAGCGCGCATCGTCCGGTGACAGATGGACGTCCGCACGAACCTCTACCCCGATCCCTCGCGACCGCGAGGGACCGAAGCGCCGGTACCAGAGAGCCCTTCGTCACTGGGACAACGGCGCGCAGGCGCCCACGATAGGAGAACGGCGCGGGAGTTCAAGTCGACTGTGGACAGTGCTCCTCCGTGTCCGGCGCCAGGAAGCAACAACCACCGCGCGAGGTGAGCGACCATGACCGTTCCGATGACAGAGTTCGACGCCCTCCCGTTGTTCACGAACCTGTCGCACACACAACGCGCGGCGATCGCGGGCGTCAGCCGGATCAGGACGTACGAGTCGGGAGCGCGCCTGTTCGACGAGGGCGGACTTGCCGACCAATGCTGGATCGTGCTGAGCGGCTGCGTCATGGTGGACGCCGCAACCCAGCCACGTGGACGGATGGGCCTGCAGAGCATCGGCCCCGGTGAACTGGTCGGGTGGTCCTGGCTCGTGCAGCCCTACCGCTGGCACTTCGGCGCCACCGTCGTCTCTCCCACGCGCGCAGCGGTGATCGACACGGAGGCGTTGCGGCAGCTCGCCGAAGAGGACCCGGCTCTGGGCTACCAGCTGTCGCTGATCCTCATCGAGGCACTCCTGAACCGCTTGCGGGCCACCAGGCTCCGGCTGCTCGACCTCCACCAGGACACCTGCTGAGCTGGTGGAGGTCGAGCGCGGATCCGGTCAGTTGTGCATCTTGAGCAAGCGGGTGTGCAACTGGTCGTGCACGGCGTCGACCGCTTCCTCGAACGTGGGGGCCTCGGCCTTACCGATCACCGGTGTGCCGTTGACGTCCAGGTTGACGTGCACCGAGATCGTGCGGGGGCCCGTCGTGGTGAGGCGCACCCGAGCGAACTCGGTCGGCTCCGGCGCGTACCGGGCCAAGGTGACGATCTTGTCGTGCGCGTACTGCCTGGCGTCCTCCGCGATGCGTTCGCCGAGTTCGACGACGACGTTGCCGATCTCCGTCGCGCCTGCGTGCTTCATCTGAACCTCCATCGACGTGATACCCGCACTCTCGCCATCTCGGCGAGACGCGGACAGGTCCGAAAGAGCCGCGACGGCCGGGACCTGGGTCCCTGGTCCTGGATCCGTTCAGACAGCACCGTTGAAGGCACATCGAGCTGAGGAGTACGTCATGTCCCACGCCGGTCTGGAGCTGGTCGACGCGTACTGGCGAGCCGCCAACTACCTGTCGGCGGGCCAGATCTACCTGATGGACAACGCCCTGCTGGCCGAGCCACTCGCCCCCGAGCACATCAAACCGCGCCTGCTCGGGCACTGGGGAACGACACCGGGCCTGAACTTCCTCTACGCCCACCTCAACCGGATCATCCGGGAACGCGACCTGGACGTGCTGTTCGTGACCGGACCGGGACACGGCGGCCCCGCGCTGCTCGCGAACACGTGGCTCGAGGGCACTTACAGCGAGACCTACCCCGACGTGCCGCCGAACGGCGACGGGATGCGGTCGCTGTTCCGGCAGTTCTCCTTCCCCGGCGGTGTGCCGAGCCATGTGGCGCCGGAGGTGCCGGGGTCGATCCACGAGGGCGGCGAACTGGGCTACTCGCTCGCGCACGCGTTCGGTGCGGCGTTCGACAACCCCGGTCTGATCGTGGCGTGCGTGGTCGGCGACGGCGAGGCGGAGACCGGGCCGCTCGCGACCAGCTGGCACGCCGGCAAGTTCCTCAACCCGCGGCGGGACGGCGCGGTGCTGCCGATCCTGCACCTCAACGGGTACAAGATCGCGAACCCCAGCCTGCTGTCCCGCATCCCGCACGACGAACTGGACGCGCTGCTGCGCGGCTACGGCTACGCGCCGTTCTACGTCGAGGGCGACGAGCCGAAGGCGATGCACGCCCGCATGGCCGAGGTGCTGGACCAGGTCGTGGACGAGATCCGCCGCATCCAGGAGTCCGAGGACCGGCCCCGGTGGCCGATGATCGTGCTGCGCAGTCCCAAGGGCTGGACCGGACCGTCCGAAGTGGACGGCAAGCCGGTCGAGAACACCTGGCGTTCGCACCAGGTCCCCCTCGCCGGAGTGCGCACCACGCCGGAACACCTGCGCCAGCTGGAGTCCTGGCTGCGCGGCTACCGGCCGGAGGAGCTGTTCGACGACAACGGAGCTCCACGGCCCGAACTGGCCGCCCTGGTGCCGGACGGTGCCCGCCGGATGGGTGCGACACCTCATGCCAACGGCGGACTGCTGTTGCGCGAGTTGAGGATGCCCGGGATCCGCGCGCACGCCGCCGAGGTCGTCAAGCACGGCACCACGCACTCCGAGCCGACCAGGGTGCTCGGCCGCATGCTGCGCGACGTCGTGTCCCTGAACGCCGACGCCCGCTCGTTCCGGATCTTCGGCCCCGACGAGACCGCGTCCAACCGGCTCGACGCCGTCTACGACGTGACCGGCAAGCAGTGGCAGGCCGAGACGTTGCCGGTGGACGAGCACCTGGTCCACGACGGCCGCGTGGTGGAGGTGCTGTCCGAGCACCTGTGCCAGGGAATGCTGGAGGGCTACCTGCTCACCGGCCGGCACGGGCTGTTCAACTGCTACGAGGCGTTCATCCACATCGTCGACTCGATGTTCAACCAGCACGCCAAGTGGCTCAAGACGCACAAGAAGCTGGAGTGGCGCAGGCCGATCGCGTCGCTCAACTACCTGCTCAGCTCACACGTGTGGCGGCAGGACCACAACGGATTCTCCCACCAGGACCCCGGTTTCATCGACCACGTCATGAACAAGAAGGCCGAGGTCGTCCGCGTCTACCTGCCGCCGGACACCAACACCCTGCTCTCCGTCGCCGACCACTGCCTGCGCAGCAAGGACTACGTCAACGTCATCGTCGCCGGCAAGAACGAGACGCCGGACTGGCTCGACGTCGACGAGGCGGTCCTGCACTGCACGCGCGGCGCCGGGATCTGGGAGTGGGCGAGCACCGACGACGGCATCGAGGAGCCGGAGGTGGTGCTAGCGTGCGCCGGCGACGCGCCCACCGTCGAGGTGCTCGCCGCGGCCAAGCTGCTGCGCGAGCACCTGCCGTCGCTGCGGGTCCGCGTGGTCAACGTCGTGGACCTGATGCGCCTGCAGCCCGACACCGAGCACCCGCACGGCATGCCCGACCGCGAGTTCGACGCGCTGTTCACCGCCGACAAGCCGGTGATCTTCGCCTACCACGGCTACCCGTGGCTCATCCACCGCCTGACCTACCGCCGCACCAACCACCACAACCTCCACGTCCGCGGCTACAAGGAGGAAGGCACCACCACGACCCCGTTCGACATGCTCGTGCTCAACGACATGGACCGATACCGGCTCGTGATCGACGTCATCGACCGCGTGCCGGGACTCGGTCCCAAGGCGGCCCGGCTGCGCCAGCTCATGCAGGACCAGCGCGCCCGGCACCACGCCTGGATCCGCGAGCACGGCGAGGACCTGCCCGAGATCCGCGACTGGACGTGGCAGTGAACGGCAAAGGCACCGTGCTCGTGGTGAACGCGGGCTCGTCGAGCCTGAAGCTTTCGGTGCTCGGCGAGGACGACTCCGTCCTCGCCGAGCACCACGTCGAGCGCTGGGAGGCGGAACCCGGTCCGTTGCAGGAGTTCCTGGCCCACGCGCCCGCGATCGACGCCGTCGGTCACCGCGTGGTGCACGGTGGTTCCGAGTTCACCAGGCCGACTGTGATCGACGCACACGTGCGGGCGGCGCTCGAACGCCTCACCCCGCTGGCTCCGTTGCACCAGCCGCGGGCGTTGGCCGGCATCGACGCGGCGCTTGAGGCGCTGCCCGGCGTGCCACAGGTGGCTTGTTTCGACACCGCGTTCCACGCCACGATGCCCGCACACACCACCACGTACGCACTTCCCTTGGCATGGCGGCAAAAGTGGGGTTTGCGGCGCTTTGGCTTCCACGGGCTGTCGCACGCCTACGCCTCGCGTCGAGCCGCTGAGCTCGCCGGCATGCCCGACGCGCGCGTGGTCAGCTGTCACCTGGGCGCGGGCGCCTCGCTCGCCGCCGTTCAGCGTGGCCGCTGCGTCGACACCACCATGGGCTTCACTCCCCTGGCGGGCCTGGTGATGGCCACGCGCAGTGGTGACGTCGATCCCGGCATGCTGGTGTGGCTGCTGCACGCCGGTCTCCCGCTCGACGAACTGGAAGCAGGCCTGGAACACCAGTCCGGCCTCGCCGGTCTCAGCGGCACCAGTGGCGACATGAGGGACGTGCGCCGGGCCGCGGAAGCGGGCGACGAACAAGCCGTGCTGGCGCTGGAGGTGTACGTGCACCGGCTGTGCCAGTCCATCGCCGCCATGACCGCCTCGCTGGGCGGGGTGGACCTGCTCGTGTTCACCGGCGGAGTCGGCGAACACGATGCCCAACTGCGCGACGAGGTGGTCGGGAAGCTGGCCTACCTGCACGAACTCGACGTGTTCGTGGTCGAGGCGCGCGAAGACCTGGAGATCGCAGCTCAGACGCGCGCCGTCATGAGGCTGCACAGAGGACACGACGCAGAGGAGGTCTTGTGAAGGTCGACGAACTGATCACGAAGACGAAGGACTCGCTGCAGGCCAAAATGGTCTACGCCGAGCCGTACGAGAAGGACGGGATCACGGTGATCGCCGCGGCCACCCTCGCGGGCGGCGCGGGCGGCGGAACCGGGAGGGACGAGAAGGGCCAGGAAGGTGAGGGCGGCGGGTTCGGACTCACCGCCAAGCCGACCGGCGCCTACGTCATCAAGGACGGCAAGGTCCGCTGGGAGCCCGCGGTCGACGTGAACCGGTTGATCGCCACCGCCGGTGCGGTCGCCGTCGCGGCGCTGCTCGTGGCGCTGCGCATCGTCAAGGCGCGACGTGGATGAGCGGGCGTGTGGTCAACGAGCCGTCCAGTCGTGTGACACCTGCCGCCACTCCCTCTCCCACCGCCGCAGGCGCAACCGCGTGTGCGTGAACCGGGTCAGGAAGTAGAGCAACGCCGCCGCGCCGGTGGAACCGCCCCACACGGCGAGGGCGAAGCCGATCGCGTTGATCACCGCACCCTCGGGCGACCGCGGCGGCTCGGTCACACCACCCTGCCGGTCGATCCAGATCGGCACGGTGGTTCCCGCCAAGGCCCCGAAGTGCGCCTGCACGTCCCCCACCTCCTCTTGACCGTCCGGCCCGTTCCACGTCGCCGCCACGGGCGTCGTCTCCAGGACGGTGCCGCGGTCGTCGACGGTCATCGCGGGCGGTGCGTTCTCGACGAGCGTGGCCACGGCGCGGAGGCGGATCCCCTGCTCTGCCATCACCTGGGCCCGCTGGCGGGCGTGCAGCTCCGAGCCTGCCGCCGCCGCGATCGGCGCGGCCAGCAAGGCGACCGCGACGGCGAGGACGAGCACGGCTCCCTCGAGCCGGTCGCCCGCGGCCGCGAGCTGGTTGCGGCCGGGGAACGCCAGGCGGACGGCTCGGGCGATCGGCTTCGAGTTCACGGTTCACCTCCGTGATCGAGGTTCCTCCGTCCGCACAGTCCGTCACAGGGCCCAAGGTCACTCAGGTCGCCGTGCCGAGGGTCCCGCCAGCACGGCGACCCGCCAGATCCGAAGTGGACAGTCACGTGCCAGGCCCGTTCGACTGTTCGTGGGCGGGACGAAAGGCCCTGCGCGGCAACCGGTCCGCACCGGCACGCTGAGTGGCACACGATCAGGAGGAGCACCCCATGTCATCTCAGTGCCGCATCGTCGTCGGAGTGGACAGGTCGCCGGCGGCGAGGGCCGCCCTGGCTTGGGCCGTGGAGGAGGCGAAACGCCTCGACGCGTCCGTGCTCGCCCTGTCGGTCCGCCAGCTCGGTTCGCCGTCGGAGGACGGCGCCTTCGCCCAGACGCACGCGCGGGAACTCGCCGCCGCGGTGGACGCGCTCGGCGAGGCCGCTCACGGCGTGCGCATCGACCAGGAGGTGCCGCACGGACTGCCCGGTCCCGTTCTCGTCGAGCGTTCGGCGGGCGCGACCCTCCTGGTCGTCGGCGAGCACGGAAACCGCCAGGCGGGCGTGCTCGTGATGAGCTCGGTCACCAGCCACTGCCTGCGGCACGCCCTGTGCCCGGTGGTCGCCGTACCGCTGGAAGGAGCGCGCCATGACGGTCCTCTCATGCTCAGGCCTGAGACGCCGGTTCGGTGACGTGCTGGCCGTGGACGACGTCTCGTTCACCATCGGTGAAGGAGAGACCTACGGCCTGCTGGGACCGAACGGCGCCGGCAAGACGACCACGATCTCGATGATCACCGGAGTGCTGGAGCGCGACGCGGGCGAGGTCGTGGTGGCCGGCGTACCCATGTCGACCACGGACGTCGCGGCGAAGCGCCTCGTCGGTTACGTGCCTCAGGAGCTCGCGCTCTACCCCGACCTCACCGCACGGGAGAACCTGAGGTTCTTCGCGAACCTTTACGGTGCCGGCCGCCACCGCGTCGAGCGCGTGCTCGAGGTCGTGGGTCTGGCGGACCGGGCGAACGACCTCGCGCGCGAGTACTCCGGCGGCATGAAGCGACGGCTCAACGTCGCCATCGGGCTGCTGCACGAGCCGAAGCTGCTCGTGCTCGACGAACCGACGGCGGGCGTGGACCCGCAGAGCCGCAACCAGATCATCGAGAACGTCCGGACGCTCGCCGCCGAGGGCATGGCCATCCTCTACACGACCCACTACATGGAGGAGGCCGAGCGCCTGTGCGACCGCGTCGGAGTCATCGACTCCGGCCGCCTCATCGCCGAGGGCACGCGACGCCAGCTGGTCGAGCGGCTCGGCGAGCGGGACAGGATCTCGCTGCTGCTCGACGGAGACCTCGCCCACGCCGCGGCCGCGCTCGGCACGATCCAGACCGTCCACGGTGTGGCGGCACACGGTCACGGCCTCGAACTGGTGGTGGACGACGCGAGGGAGACCCTTCCCGTCGTGCTCTCCGCGCTCTCGTCCAACGGTGCCGTGGTGCGCTCGGTCGAGGTCGCCGAACCGAACCTCGAGACCGTGTTCCTGCACCTCACCGGCAAAGCGTTGCGGGAGTGACGATGCGGCACGCACTGCTGATCGCCGGGCGGGACCTCCGCGAACGAGCCCGTGACCGGACCGCCTACCTGCTCGCCGTCGTGCTCCCGCTGGCGCTGGCCGGCATCTTCACGCTGATCCTCGGCAACATCGGAGGAGACAGCGAACTCTTCCGCTACGTCGTCGCCGACGCGGACCGCGGCGAGGTCTCCAGGACGTTCACCGACGACGTGCTGGGACGGGCCGCGGCGTCCGGCGCGATCGAGGTGCGTGCCGTCGCGTCGGAGCAGGAGGCCCGCTCGCTGGTCGGCGACGGTGCGGCGACAGCGGCCTTCCTCCTGCCCGCCGGGTTCACCCAGGACGTGCTGGCGGGCCGGGCGGCGCGCATCGAGGTCGTCGGCGACGTCGACGCACCGACCGGCACCCAGGTCGCCCGCTCGCTCGCCCAGTCGTACACGGACCGGCTGGCCGCGGTCCGGGTGGCCGTGGCCGCGACCGTCCACTCGGGAGTCACGACGCCGCCGGCCGCGCTTGCCGCCGAAGCCGCGGCCGCACTGCCGCAGGCGGTGGTCGCGGAGGACACCGCGGCGCGCAGGGAACTCGACACCCGAACGCAGTACGCGGCGGGAATGGCGGTCTTCTTCCTGTTCTTCGCGGTGCAGTCCGGCGTGACCGGACTGCTCGACGAGCGCCGCACCGGCACGCTCGCCCGGTTGCTCGCCGGGCCGGTGCGACGGTCGTCGATCCTCGCGGGCAAGCTGCTCACCAGCGTTGCCGTGGGAGTCGTCAGCATGACCGCGCTCATCGTCGCGAGCTCACTGCTCATGAACGCGCACTGGGGTCATCCCGCCGGGGTCGCGTTGCTCGTCGTCTCCGGAGTGCTGGCCGCCACGGGCGCCATGTCCGTGGTGGCGGCGCTCGCGAAGACCGCGGACCAGGCCGGCGGCTGGCAGGCGATCACCGCCATCGTGCTCGGTGCGCTCGGCGGCGCGTTCTTCCCGGTCGCCCAGGCCGGAGGCCTGCTCGAGAAGTTGAGCCTGCTGGCACCGCACCACTGGTTCCTGCGCGGCCTCGCCGACCTCGCGGGCGGGACCGTCGCCTCGGTGCTGCCCTCGGTCGCCGCGATGACCGCCTTCGCTGCGGTGACCGGCTCGACCGCCCTGGTGCTGTTCCGGAAGGTGGTGCGACCGTGAAGGTCCTGAAGATCGCCTGGACCAACGTGCACCGCGCACTGCGCGATCGCACGGGGTTGTTCTTCCTGGTGGCATTGCCCCTACTGCTGGTGTTCGTCGTCGGCGCCGCGTTCGGCGGCGCGGGAACACCGGTGGTCGGGATCGCCGGGGACGCCGGTGTCCTGCGGGACGACCCGGCGGTCCGGGTCCGGGACTACACCGACGAGTCGTCGCTGCGCGCCGCCGTGGAGCACGGCGAGGTCAGCGCCGGGCTGGTGCGAACCGGATCCGGAACGCCGCTGCTCCTCGTGCGCTCGGACCGGGCTGGGCAACAGGTGCGCACGCTGGTCGTCTCGGCCCTGACCCGTGAGGCGAACCGCGTCGCCGCCGGTGACTTCGTCGCCTCGCACGCCGCGACGAGCCGGGACGCCGCACTGTCCGCTGTGGACTCGGCCCGCGTGGAACCGGTCGAGGTGCGCACCAGCACGACCGGAGAGGCGCTGTTCCCCGACGACTTCTCCGGCTTCGACCTCGGCGCCGCGAACCAGCTCATCGTGTTCACGTTCCTCAACTCGCTCACCACCGCCGCGGCTCTCGTGGAGGCGCGTGCCCTCGGCGTCACCCGACGCATGCTCGCCACGCCGACACCGGTCCGGTCGATCGTCGCGGGCGAGGCGCTCGGCCGGGTCGCGATCGCGTTGCTCCAGGGAGTGATCGTGCTCGTGGGTTCGGCCCTGCTGTTCGGGGTCCGGTGGGGTGATCCGCTCGGTGCGGGCGCGCTGGTCTGCGCCTTCGCGCTCGTCTCCGGCGCCGCGGCCCTGCTGCTCGGTGCCGTGTGCCGCACCCAGCAGCAGATCACCGGTCTCGGCATCCTGCTCGGCCTGGGACTGGCCGCGTTCGGGGGCTGCATGGTGCCGCTCGAGTTCTTCAGCCCCGCGCTGCGCACAGTGGCGATCGCGACTCCGCAGGGCTGGGCCAACGACGGGTTCGCCGCCCTGACCAGACGTGACGGCGACCTCCTCACCATCGCGCCGAACCTGCTGATGCTGCTCGGAACCGCGGCGGTGCTGTTCACCCTCGGCGCGTGGTGGTTGCGCCGCGCGGTGACGCGCTGACCAGCTCCGCGATCGCTTCGCTCAGAGCCGCGGCCAGCACGTCCACGTCCGGCGTGCTGTCGCGGTCCGCGGTGATGCCGATCGACAGCCGGTCGGCGTAGGACAGCACCGCCACCCCCGTTCTGATCCGCACAGCGATGGGGACGTACGGCAGGATCTCGACGATCTCGCGCCCCAGCACCCGCAGCGGCTTCCTCGGCCCGGGAACGTTGGTGGTGACGGTGACGATGCTGCGCTGGGGCAGCGCGGCGCCGAACCGGATGCTCCACGCGAGCGGGGCGAACGGCTCGTACTTCGCGAGCCCGGTGACAGCGTGCCCGGCCTCGGCTTCATGACCGCTCTTCAACGCCGTGAAGCGCTCGTGCACGGTCGACAACGCCTCCACCGCGCTGCGCGCCTCGACCGGCAGGAAGGTCAGCCGCAGACTGATCTGGTTGTCCATCCGGCGATCGGTGCGCACGGACACCGGCACCAGCGCGCGGACGCTCTGCGACAGCGGACGTTCGCCCCGTTCGAGCAGCACCGCGCGGTAGGCACGGGCGACCACCGCCAGCACGACGTCGTTCACGGTCACGCCGAACGCGTGGGCGACGTCCTTCACCTCGGGCAGCGAGGCCCTCACCACCCGGTACAGCCGCGGTGAACCGATCCGGCCGAACAGGGTGGAGACGGGCACCGGGAGCAGCGACCGAGCGAGGGAAAGGAGGCCGCCGGCGAGGGACAGAGGCATTCTCATCACTCCGGCCAGCAACGAGAACAGCCCTGGGGAGCCTCCGTCCTCGCCGTCCGGTACGGGTGCGTCTCCGTACATGACGTCGTAGAGCATCGTTCCGCTGATGCCGTCCGCCATGCAGTGGTGCACCTTCGCCAGGACCGCCCAGCGCCCGTCCGTGAGACCCTCCACCACCCAGTACTCCCAGAGCGGGCGGTCGCGGTCGAGCCGCTGCCCCATGATCCGCGCGACGAGGGCGCTCAGCTCCGCGTCGCCGCCTGGAGCGGGCAACGCGGTGCGGCGCACGTGGTACGAGAGGTCGAACGAGACATCGTCCTCCCACGCGGGAGCCTTCAAGTACCACGGAGCGCGTGTCAGCCGCTGCCGCGCCCGCGGCAGGAGCGGCAGCTTGGAGCGCATCAGGGCGAGGAACTCGTGGTGGGCGGGAGCGGGGCCCTCGATGACGGCTATGGACGCGATGGCGAGTGAGACGTGCGGATCGGCGTCCTCGATCTCCAGGAAGGCGGCGTCGAGCGGGCTGAGGGTGTCCATGTTCCCAGTGCAGCACCGGAGCACCCCGCGTCCCACGGCCCGCTGTCCCGCCCCGGGCAAGCCTTTCGGCCCTGCCACGGCCTGCCTGGTCACATGCATCGGGACCATGGCCGCAGCCCATGACGGACCTCGGTCCCTGCCCCAGGTCCCGGCACGAGGCCATCGTGGTCGGTGGAAGGGAGACGACACCATGACTGTCGAACAGCAACCGAAGGTCCACGTCCGGGGTGACGAACTCGTCGAGAAGGCCAAGCAGCTCCTCCACGAGGGCAACGTCCGGCGTCTCATCATCAAGAACGACAAGGGGCACACCGTTATGGAGGTTCCGCTCACCGCCGGGGTCGTGGCCGCGATCGCCGCGCCCGTCGTGACCGCGATCGGCGCACTCGCGGCGCTCGCCGGCGACTGGTCGATCGTGGTCGAGCGCGAGGAGAACCCCGGAGGGCAAGCGTGAAACCCGTGCGGTTGTGGGTGGGGCTCGTCCTGGTCGCGCTCGGCGTGGCCGGCATCTTCGACGCGACCGGCGTGGTCGACGCCGGGCCGTTCATCGCCGACTGGTGGCCCGCCGCGGTGGTCGTCCTCGGGCTCGTCGCGATGGCGGCGCAGCGCCGGGTGTCGCCTGGGCCCGTAGTCATCACGGCGCTCGGGCTCGTGCTGCTCGCGGGAACGCTCGGCTGGGCGACCGGGGACCTGCTTCTGCCGACGGTGTTCGCCGCGGTCGGCACCGCCGTCCTGGTCGGCCTCCGCAGGCACCACGGCGTTCGCACCCCGGTCGCGTTCTTCGGCGGCACGACGACGAGAGAGCGCTCGCAGCACCTTCGACACGCAGACGTCTCCGCGGTCTTCGGTGGCGCGACCCTCGACCTGCGGGAGGCCCACATCGACGCCGACGCGGACATCGACGCCTTCGCGTTGTTCGGCGGGGTCGACGTTCTCGTGCCGGAAGGGTGGCGGGTCTCCGCAGGCGGACTTCCGTTCATGGGCGGGATCGAGGACAAGACCGACAACGACCGCCGGCTCGCGGACGACGCACCCGTGCTGACGGTGAACGGCACCGCCCTGTTCGGCGCCGTGGTGGTCGCGAACCGGCCGCATCCCTGACCGGTCACCTGATGTGGGCGGAACGGTCTTGTTCCGCCCACATCGGGGTTTCTGCCTCTACCTCGCCGAGGTGGACGTGTCGCCGCGCCGCGATCGGCCGACAACCACCGCGGCGGTGAGCATCATCGCGAGACCCAGCACCAGGACCACACCACCGGCGACGACCAGCCAGACGGACAACGTCCTCAGCGCGGGCACCTGCGCCTTCGCCGCCAGGGTCGTGTCGACGCCACGGGATCCGTCGGCGTTCAGGACCACCGCGGTCCAGCTGCCCTGCTCGGCGCGCCACGTCACCTCGCCGGTACCGGAGGCCACCCAGAAGCCCTGCGCCGAGGGCGGAGCCGGCGAGCCGCCGTCCCGGTGCCGGTAGGTCACCTGGGAACCCGCCGTGCTCACCTCGTCGCGCTCCACACCGGACAGGTACCGGTCGACGTCCTCGGTCCTGCCGATGCCGATGAACACGTCGTCGTCCGCCTTCAGCCCGACCTCGCCGAGCCAGTCGTCGGCGAGCGGCCAGTCCTCGTCGGTCCAGCGCAGCTCCACGGTGCCGAACTGCAGCGCGTACCCGTCGCTGTGGAAGGACTTCGTGGCCGTGGTGAGGAAGCCGGCGGAATCGCGTTGCGCGGTGTCCGCCCACAGCCCGACCACCCCGGTGCCGCCGACAGCACCGCCGGTGATCAGCAGCAGCGCGCCGACGACCACGGCCGCCACCCGTCCGGGAGTCCACCCGCCGTGGCCGGGCGGAGGTGGAGGCGTCTGGTCGATCGTCGTGGTCGCGGGCTCGTCGCCGCCCGCGTCGAAGCGGAACGGCGGGTAGGTGTCCGTCATCAGCCCGGAGTAGGCCGCCACGCGCAGGACCCAGCGGTCCATGCCGAGCACGAAGTCGAACAGCCCCTGGGGATAGCGGCCGGTGAACAGCAACGCGATGCCGGCGAACAGAGCCATCAGCCCGACGAGACCGCCGGAGTTGTAGACGGTCTCCCCCGTCCGGTAGGCGACGTAGCTCCCGCCGCCGAGGAAGAAACCGACGATCAGGTAGTGCGGAATCGCCAGGAGCCACCACTTCACGAGCACCAGCCCTCGCGAGAGGTGCTCGGGGTAGGCGATGTCCAGCGTGGCCGGGTAGTCGGGTTCGGCGCCGAGGCTGAACGGCGGGTAGCGGTCGGTCGCCAGCGCGCCGTAGGTGTAGTACGCGACGCGCCACGACCAGCGCAGCACACCGACGTTGAAGTCGAAGAGCACGCGGGGGTAGTGGCCGTTCAGCAGGATCGCGAAGAACGCCACGACGCTGAAGACCACGAACCCCAGCCAGAGGAACGCGAGCAGCAGGTAGTGCGGAATCGCGAGGAACCACTTCACCAGCCACAGCCAGCGGCTCAGACCGGGGTCCAGGCGGGCGTGCACGTGCACCGGGTAGCCGGCGGTCGCGGTAGTCATCGGAGCCTCCCTACGAGGGGTCGTTCTCCACTGGGGTGTGTTCGTTGACGGGGATCACGACGACCGGCGCACTGCCGCCTCCTCCACGCGGATCTCCACCTCGGGTGGTCGCTGGAGGGTGTTGTGCACGGTGCAGTGGTCCATAACCGCCTGCAGCGCCGACTTCTGCTGTGGTGTCAGTTTCTCTACGACGTACGAGGTGACCTCGATCCTGCTCACCCGTGCCGGCCGGTCAGCTGCCATCTCGTAGTCCGCGTCCACCCGGAGGTCGTCGGCCGAGAGGTCGTGCCGCCGCAGGTATCCGTTGGCGTAGTGGGCGACACAGGTCGCGAGGGACGCGACGAAGAGCTCCACAGGGGACATACCGCGGTCGGTTCCGGGCTGGTCGGTGTGCAGTTCGTGCTCACGCAGCCGGATGACGAACTCGTCGTCCCTGACGTGCGCGACCGTGAGCCTGTGCGACGTCGACGGCCTGGGAACGGTGGTCATGGTGCCCTCTCACAGAAGCGGTCCAGGAGTCAGCGGCGTCATCGGTCGGTCCTCGTGCATTACCCGCTGCTCAGCCGCTTTGACGACCACGACCGGGCAGGAAGCGTGGTGAACGCAGTACGAACTGACCGAACCGAGCAGCAACTCGGTCAGCGGACTGCGGCCCCGGTTCCCGACGACGAGGAGCCGTGCGTCGCGGGCCATCTCGACGAGCATCTTCTTCACGTCACCCTCGATCAGGACGTGCCGCAGCTCGACACCGGTCACATCGGCGGTCGCCTCGTCCAGCACGGCGCGCTGTGCGGCCTCGACGTTCTCCGGGCCCGTCGAGCTCACCGGAGGCACCGGCGCCATCACCACCGCGTAGTCCATGTGCCACACCGAGACCACGTCGATCGGGCAGTTCAGCTCGCGCGCCTGGTCCGCTGCCCAGCGCAGCGCTGCCGCCGCTGCCGGAGAACCGTCGAAGCCCACCACGATCGGCTTGAGTTCGTTGTCGCTCATACATTTCAGCGTCGCGGTTCACCCCTGGCCAGGTCAGTGGCCGCGGGCCCGCACGCCTCAGGACCTTCGTCCCGCGCGGTTCAGGAGGCGATGGCGGACGTCCGCACGCCCGGCACGGTGCGGACCAGGGCCTCGACCACCCTGCGTTCGGCTTCGTCGGCGAACGACCCCGTCACGCGCACGTCGCCGCCGTCCACCACGACAGTCCACCGCGGATCGCGTTGGTAGGCGCGCAGCGCCATCTCCACCCGCACCGCGAGCATGGCGTCGGTCGGGGTGAGGATGCGCAGGAGGTCGCTGCGGCTGACCACGCCGACCAGGACGTCCTCCTCCGCCACGATCGGCAGGCAGCGCAGCCGTTTGGTCAGCATGGTGGTGGTCAGCTCGGCGGGTGACGAGGTGATCGGCGCACTGATCACCCGCTGGCGCATGACCCGCGAAACCGGCCCGTTCGCCATCTCCGGCGCCATCCCTGCGAGCAGGAGATCGGCACCCGAGACGATGCCGACCAGCTTGTTGTCGTCGTCCACCACCGGCAGCGCGGAGAAGCCGCGGTCGCCCAGCAGCGCGCCCGCGTCGCGCACGGTCGTGTCCGGACTGATCGAGACCGGCGGGCTGGTCATCACATCTGCAGCGTTCATACGCACGAGCGTGCGTCTCCTCTGTTCGCCGCGGCAGAGCGGTTGGCCACGCCCCGGCGGTGACGTAGGTCCTCCCCCCGCTCACGCGTCACCGGCGCTGACGCGCCGCCGCGAGGTACGTGGCCGCGGGCATCGCCGCGAACAGGCGCCACTCCTGCGGCATCGAGGTCGCCTCGTCGAGGAACCGCAACGCCGGTTCCGCCGTCCGGTAGCGGAACAAGGCCCCGAAGGCACGTTCCAGCTGAGCGGGCCGCCGGGTGATGACGTCGAGCAGCACACCGTCGAACATCCGGAAGCGGGCCGGCGCCTCCGGCAGGTCGAACGGGTGTCCGCTCCGGCGCAACGACTCCGCGATGGCGGCGCTGTCGCGCTGGATCCGCTGGTAGGCGAACCCGGTCGAGGCCTTGAGCAGGCCTCCCTCCGCGCCGATGCTCAGAACCGAACCGTTGACGCGCGTTGTCGGCCTGGCGCGCAGAGGCAGCACGGAGTGCTCCACGCGTTCCACCTCGTGCCCGCCCGTCCGCACGATCTCGGTCAGGTACTCGCTGAGCGCTTCTTCCTGTGCCGCAGCGTCTTCCGGGGTGCCAGCCGCGACGAAGGACGTGTGCTCAACGAGCGCGTGATGTGCGTCGAACGGCAGCACGTAGACGAAACTCGCCCCGCCCACCTGCGCGGTGCGGAAGTCGAACAACGTCGGTGTCTCGGCGTCGAACGCCGCACGCTCGCTGCGCACGTACCAGCCGCGGAACGCGAGCGAGGCGTCCACCGGCGGCGGCGTCTCCGGCCCGATCACGCTGTCGAACACCCACTTCGCTCGCAGGTGCTGACCGTCGACGACGACACCGTCCTGCTGGACTCGGTCGACGTGACCCCGCAGTGAGGTGAAGTGGCGGAGCGGCCGGGTCAGCCTCTCGACCACGTCCGCCAGATCGGCGCCGTGCACGACGCGGTACCGGTAACCGCCGAGCCGCAGGACCTTCGTCTCCCCGTTCACGTGCACCCGGACCCGGTCGAACCACCGGCTGGCGGCGGCGTCGAGGAGGCCGGGCCGGTTCGTCCAGGACGCCCAAGTCCTGGACGCGATCGGACGGGTCCCGTCGTCGACGACGACCACGGGATGCCGGTGGTCGGCCACGGCGAGGTGCGCGGCGAGGCTCACCCCGCTCAGCCCTCCACCCGCGATCACGATGCGCGTCATGGCTCCAGCCTGTCCGTCGAGGTCCCACGCCCGACACGGAACTGCGGACCGGTCAGGTGGGGACCTTCGTCCCTGCGTTCGCCGACGTCCGCGGAGCACCGTTGAGCCATGAGCACCGAACTGATGACCCGCGAGATCCGACGGACCTGGTTCGTCCAGGTGACCGCGGGCGAGTTCGCGGGCTTCCTCGCCCCCGCACTCGCCGGGGCGCTGGCGGCGCCGACTCCGGTGCTCGTGCCGGCGGGCTTGGCGGAGGGCGCGATCCTCGGTACGGCGCAGTGGTGGGCCCTGCGCCGTACCTTCCCCGCGCTGAGCGGACGGTCGTGGATCAGCATGACCGCGCTCGCCGCGGCCTTCGCCTGGGCGGTCGCGCTGATCGCCGTCGACAACGCCGCGCGCCTGAACTCATTGCCTGCACCCGCGTTGCTCCTGCTCGCCACGATCTCGGGAACCGCGGTCCTGCTGTCGCTCGGCACCGGTCAGTGGCTGGTGCTGCGGCGGCACGTGCGCGGCGGCTCGATCTGGATCTGGGCCAACGCTCTCGCCTGGGCGGCAGGACTGCTCGTCTTCGGCGCGGTCACCACTCCCCTGTGGCAGCCGGGCCAGTCGACAGTTGTGATCGCGCTCATCGGCGCACTGGGCGGTCTCCTCATGGCGGCGACGATGGCGGCCGTCACCGGCCACTTCCTCATCAGACTGGTGGAACGGAGTTGACATGGCCACCACCACGACCGGCCACCCGGTGACCCTGGCGCTGAGCGGCGTCGTCGCGATCGGTGCCTGGGCGGGCGGCATCCTGCTCACCGTCGGCGTCATCGACTTCGGTGCCGACGTGACCAGCCGGCTTCCGTTCAGCAGCACGGCATTCGCGGCAATCGCACTGCTTCTCTTCGTCGCCGTGCCAATGACGCTCACCGCCTGGCTGTGCGCCCGGCACAACGCGTACTGGAGGGTCGCGGGCGCGGGCGCCGGTGCGATGCTCATCGGCTGGATCCTCGTCCAGCTCGCGTTGATCCAGACCTTCAGCTGGCTGCAGCCCGTCATGGCGGCAGCAGGGTGCGCGGTCCTCATGAGCGCGTTGTCCCGCGGAGCTCGCCGATGACCGCGACGACAGCCTCGCGTGCGCGGATCTCGTGGCCCGAGATCGTCTCGTGGCTGCTCGCGGCGGTGCTCGTGCCGGCCACGCTCTACGGCCTGTTGTCCGATCGGGCCTACCGCCTGGACCAGACCTTGCGACTCGAGTCGGTGGCACAGGACGTCCTCACCCTCGCGATCGTCCCGGTGCTCGTCCTGGCCGGCCGCCGTGCTCGGGCGGGCTCGGCCGCGGCACACCTGCTCTGGCTCGGCCTGCTCGCGTACGTCGCCTACACCTACTTGATCTACGCGTTCGGAGTTCCGCAGAACTCCGCGTTCCTGCTCTACGTCGCGGCAGTGGCGCTCTCGGTCGCGGCGCTCGTGGACGGCGTCGCGCGTGTCGAGGTGAGGCAGCTCCGGCTCGGAGACCACGCGGGCGCAGGCTGGTTCCTCATCGCGATCGGGCTCGCTTTCGCCGGCCTCTGGCTCTCCGACCTCCTGCCGTCCCTCGGAGGTCTGCCCGGCACGATCGGTGTCGGGGAGCTCCCCTACCCGGTCTACGTCGTGGACCTGGCGTTCGCCCTGCCCGCGATCACGGCCACGGGCGTCGCTCTCGTGCGCCGCCACCCCGCCGCACCGGTGCTCGCGGCCGTGGTCCTGGTCAAGATCGTCACCCTCGGCCTCGCGATCGAGGCGATGGCGATCACCCTGCTGCTCAACGGCCTGTCCCCCGACTGGCCCGTCGCAGCGCTGTTCCTGGTGATCGTCGTCGTGTGCACCGCGGCACTCGTGCGCGGCACCCGCCGACTCGCCGCACCGACTCCCGGCTGGCTCCGCCCCACCCTCTGGACATGACACAGGAAGGTGCAGTTTCGATGACCACGACCGCGGACCGCACGACCACCCCGGCCTGGCACGGGTTCCAGCCAGGACCGTGGTGCGACACCATCGACGTGCGGGGGTTCATCCACGCGAACTACTCCCCCTACGAAGGCGGCGCGGAGTTCCTGTCCGGCCCCACGCCGCGCACGACAGCGTTGTGGCACAAGCTCACCACCATGTTCGTCGAGGAGCGCGCTCGCGGCATCTACGACGTGGACGCACGCACCCCTTCGTCCATCACCTCGCACGCCCCCGGTTACATCGATCGCGACCGCGAGATCGTCGTGGGTCTGCAGACCGACGCGCCGTTGAAGCGGGCCATCATGCCGCAGGGCGGGCTGCGCATGGTCGAGACGAGCCTCAGGACATACGGCTTCGAACTCGACCCCCACGTTCGTGAGATCTTCGCGAGGTACCGCAAGACGCACAACGACGGTGTCTTCGACGCTTACACCGCCGAGATCAAACGGGCACGCAAGGCCGGCATCATCACGGGCCTTCCCGACGCGTACGGACGAGGCCGCATCATCGGCGACTACCGCCGGGTCGCGCTGTACGGGGTCGACCGGCTGATCACCGCGAAGAAGGCGGAACGCGCGACGCTCGATGAGCTCTGGTCCACAGAGGACGTCATCCGGGAACGTGAGGAGGCGACCGAGCAGATCCGCGCGCTCGACGAACTGAGGCAGATGGCGTCCTCCTACGGGTACGACATCTCCGGACCGGCGACCTCCGGCCGCGAAGCCGTCCAGTGGCTGTACTTCGCCTACCTCGCCGCGGTGAAGGAGCAGAACGGCGCCGCCATGTCACTCGGCCGCACCGCGACCTTCCTGGACGTCTACCTGCAGCGCGACATCGACAACGGCGCACTCACCGAGACCGATGCGCAGGAACTCGTCGACGACCTCGTCATCAAGCTGCGCATCGTCCGCTTCCTGCGCACACCCGAGTACGACCAGCTGTTCTCCGGCGACCCGACGTGGGTCACCGAGTCGATCGGCGGCATGGGAACCGACGGCCGTCCGCTCGTCACCCGCACGAGCTTCCGGTTCCTGCAGACCCTCTACAACCTCGGCCCTGCACCGGAACCCAACCTCACCGTGCTCTGGTCACCCCGCCTGCCGGAAGGCTTCAAGCGCTTCTGCGCCAGAGTGTCGATCGACACGAGCTCGATCCAGTACGAGAACGACGACCTCATCCGGCCGCGGTTCAGCGACGACACCGCGATCGCGTGCTGCGTCTCGGCCATGCGGGTCGGCAAGCAGATGCAGCTGTTCGGAGCGCGCGTCAACCTCGCCAAGGCACTGCTGTATGCGATCAACGGCGGCCGTGACGAGATGACCGGCGAGCAGGTGGCGCCGGTGTCCGAACCGATCACCACGCAGTACCTCGTCTACGACGACGTGCGAGCGGCTTTCGACAGGATGACCGACTGGCTCGCCAAGACCTACGTCGAGGCGCTGAACATCATCCACGCCATGCACGACAAGTACGCCTACGAACGCATCGAGATGGCGCTGCACGACCACCCGGTCCAGCGCCTGCTCGGCTGTGGCATCGCCGGCCTGTCCGTCGTCGCGGACAGCCTGTCCGCCATCAGGGACGCTCGTGTGCGAGTGGTCCGCGACGAGTCCGGTCTCGCCGTCGACTACGTCGTCGAGGGCGACTTCCCCAAGTACGGCAACAACAACGACCGCGCGGACGCGATCGCCGTGGAGCTGGTCGAGAGCTTCATGACCAAGGTGCGTCGCTACCCCGCACACCGCGGTGCCGTGCACACCCAGTCGGTGCTCACCATCACCTCGAACGTCGTCTACGGCAAGCACACCGGCAACACCCCGGACGGCCGCCGCGCGGGCGAACCCTTCGCACCAGGCGCGAACCCGATGAACGGCCGTGACAAGCACGGCCTCGTCGCCGCCGCGCTGTCGGTCGCCAAGCTCCCGTACGACCAGGCCCAGGACGGCATCTCGCTCACCGCGAGCATCACCCCCGCTGGCCTCGGCAGAAGCGAGGACGAGCAGGTGACCAACCTCGTCGGCGTGCTCGACGCCTACACCGACGCCGGCGGCTTCCACCTCAACGCCAACGTCCTGAACCGCGACACCCTCCTCGACGCGATG
Organism: Lentzea sp. NPDC003310; assembly: GCF_040610935.1. NCBI lineage: Bacteria > Bacillati > Actinomycetota > Actinomycetes > Pseudonocardiales > Pseudonocardiaceae > Lentzea > Lentzea sp. NPDC003310. Next base: position 37,661 of record NZ_JBEXNC010000029.1, on the reverse strand, counting down.
GCACACCCGGAGAACCACCCCCAGCTCACCATCCGCGTGTCCGGCTACGCGGTGAACTTCATCCGCCTCACTCCGGAACAGCAACGCGACGTCATCAACCGCACCTTCCACGAGTCGCTGTGACCACCGGATCAGTCCACTCCTGGGACATCTCCACCGCGGTCGACGGACCGGGCACCCGCTTCGTGCTGTTCCTGAGCGGGTGCCCGCTGCGCTGCCTGTACTGCCACAACCCCGACACCTGGCACATGCGCGACGGCAGCCGCAAAACCGTCGAGGAGGTAGCCGCCGAGATGGCGCACTACCGCCGCTTCATCGAAGTGGCGGGCGGCGGTATGACGATCAGCGGCGGCGAACCCCTGCTGCAGCCCGGCTTCACCGCCGCCGTGTTCCGCGCGGCCAAGGAACTCGGTCTCCACACCGCCCTCGACACGTCCGGATTCCTGGGAGCCCGCGCGTCCGACGCGCTGCTCGCCGACACCGACCTCGTCCTGCTCGACATCAAGTCGTGGGATCCCGCGACCTACCGCCGTGTCACGCGTGGCGAGGTCACCCCTACGCTGGAGTTCGCGCGGAGGCTGTCCGGCCTCGGCAAGCCGATGTGGGTCCGATTCGTGCTCGTCCCCGGTTACACCGACGCGCTCGACAACGTGGAGGGCGTCGCGCGGTTCGTCGCCGACCTAGACGCGGTCGAGCGGGTCGAGGTGCTGCCGTTCCACAAGCTCGGCGCTCCCAAGTACGCGGCACTCGGCCTCCCGTTCCCACTCGAGGACGTCCCCACTCCAGACCGTGAACTGGTCGAACGCGTGCGCGACCAGTTCGCATCCCACGGCGTCACCGCGCTGTAGCGGCTCGTCCGACTCCTCAGGAGGCGTGGAGGTGGCTCGAACAGACACACCGATCGACCGCGCGAGCGCGGCCGACATGATGTCGTTGGCCTCGGCCATGCAGGTCGGCGCGGTGATCGTCCTGGAACGGGATCCGGGCGACGTCGTCTCCCTGCTCGCCGAGCGAATCAGGACCGTTCCGCGGCTGCGCCGGCGTCTGGTCCGGACGCCGTTCGGGTGCGGTCGTCCCATCTGGGTCGACGACGCCGGCTTCGACATCGCGAAGCACGTCGACCGACTGCGGTGCCCTTCTCCCGGCGACGAACAGGCCTTGCTGGACATCGCCTCGACGCTGGTGACCCGCCCGCTACCGCTCTCGTCACCGTTGTGGTCGGCCACGCTGATCACCGGACTGGCGGGGAACAGGGCGGCGCTGGTCTTCGTGTTCCACCACGTGCTGTCCGACGGCATAGGCGGCTTGGCGGTGCTGGCGAAACTGGTCGACGGCGCGCCTCGTACCGAGCCCGCGCCCTTCCCAGCCCCCGCGCCGTCCCGCGGCCAACTCGCCAAGGACACCTGGTTCAGACTGCCCCGCCCCATCTCGTTCGCCGGGCTGCGGCGGCCCTCAGCCGGTGCGCGTTGCTCGCTGAACCAGCCGACCGGCCCACGGCGTCGGCAGACCATGGCGCGGGCCGACGTCTCCCGGTTGCACACCGCGGCCCACCGCTGTGGGGGCACGATCAACGACGCCTTGCTCACCGCCGTCACCGGTGCGCTGGCGACTTTGCTCGCCAGCCGCGGAGAACATGTCGACGAGCTGGTCGTCTCGGTTCCCGTGTCCACTCGTCGCATGACCACGGCGGATCATCTCGGCAACAGCACCGGCGTGATGCCCGTGGCGTTGCCGACGAGCGGTACGCCGCCGTCGCGGTTGGCTCGGATCGCCGCCGTCACCCGTTCGCACAAGAAGTCCCCCGCCTCGGTCGTTCCGGTCTTCCGATTGCTGAAGGCGATCGGCGTGGCGGAGTGGCTCACGAACCACCAACGCCTGGTGCACACCTTCGTGACCAACGTGCACGGCCCCGATCAGCCCCTGAGTCTGGGCGGCACACCGATCGTCGGACTCCTCCCGTTGTCCGCCACCACCGGCAACGTGACCGTGGCCTTCGCGGCACTGTCTTACGCCGGCGCGCTCACCGTGACCGTGGTCGCCGATCCCGACCGCGTGCCCGACCTGGCCGTGCTCACCGAGGCGCTCCAGGTCGAGCTCGACCTGCTCCGCTGAACGTAGTCGTGGTCCCCGCAGTACGACGGTTCCCGCGACACGGCACAGGCTGGTCCTCGATCCCATCAGCCGCCGACATCACGACGTGGAAGACCGTATCTGCCGACCAGTCGAGCGTGTTCCACGGGCCAGTATCATCTTGGCCGCGGCGTCGGCCGCCACCACGACGGGAACCGACAGGAGCGCCAGCACCCAGCCCAGTCCGGAGGGAGCGCTTCCGCCGAGAAGGTCCGGCAGCGGGGGCACGAAGAGGAACACCGCGAGCACCGCGAGCTCGAAGGCCACCGCCCACACCAGCAACCTGTTCCCCCGCAGTCCCATCTCGAGCACCGGTCTGCTCGCGCTGCGGCACGCGTAGGCGTTCGCCAGCTGACCCAGCACGATCGCCGCGAACGCGGTGCCGGAGGCGGTCGCGAGCAACGCCGCGTCCGGCGTCTCGCCGAGTCGCCAGCCGCCCACCACCAGCACCGTGAGGAAGGCCAGCATCGCCGCGGTGGCCTCGCTGAGGCCCAGCACGAGGAAGGCGCGGCGCACCAGGGCCCGGTCGATGAGCGACCCCGTGCGCAAGCGTCCCACCATGGTGCGCTTGTTCGGCGGCTCGGCGCCGAGGGCGAGTGCCGGGAGCAGGTCGGTGCCGATGTCCAGGGCGAGCACCTGCAGCACGCTGATCGCCAGCGGGATCGAGCCTCCGGACAACGCCCACACCACGAACGGCGTCAGCTCGGCGACGTTGTCGGTGAGGTGGTAAGTGAGGAAGCGGCGGATGTTGGCGAACGTCGCCCTGCCCAGTTCGACCGCGGCGACGATCGTGCCGAAGTGGTCGTCCAGCAGCACCAGGTCGGCGGCCTCCCTGGCCACGTCGGTTCCGGACGAGCCCATCGCCACGCCGATGTCGGCCGCCCGCAGCGCCGGGCCGTCGTTGACGCCGTCGCCGGTCATCGCGACGACGTGTCCTCTGCGCTGCAGGGCTGTCGCGATGCGCAGCTTGTCCTCGGGCGTCACTCGCGCGACCACGACGCCGTCCTGGTCCAGCAACGTCCCGAGCTCGTCCTGGTCCTCGGGCAGGTGCCGCCCCTCCAGCACGAGGCCGTCCGGGCCGAGCAGACCCACCTGTTCGGCGATGGCACGAGCGGTCGTGGGGTGGTCTCCGGTGATCATGGCGAGGCGGATGCCGGCGGACCGGCAGGACGCGATCGCGTCCGCCACGTCGTCGCGCGGCGGGTCCTGCAGTCCCACGAGGCCAAGCAGTTCCAGGTCCCGTTCCGCGTCCTCCCAGGTTCCAGCTGTACCCGGCCTTCGCGCCACCGCCAGCACTCTCAGGCCGCGGTTCGCGAGGTCCTCCAACGCCTCGTGCGCGCCTGGCGTGGTGCCGCACAGCGGCAGCACCGAGTCCGGCGCGCCGGTCACGTGCACACCGTCCGAGTCCGCCACCGAAGAGCGGCGGCGTCTCGGGTCGAACGGGAACCGCAGAGCGTCCTCCGAGGTGCCGTCGACGTCCAGCCGGGCGGCGAGGACGTGCAACGCGACCTCCATCGGGTCGCCGACCGGCTGCCAGCGGCCGTCGTGCAGCAACGCGTGGGCCGTGGGAGAGCACCGCTTCGCGCTCGACGCCAGCGTCCGCACCCCGTCGACGGCCTCGGGAGTCCCGTCGACCGAGCCGATCGGCTCGTAGCCGTTGCCCTGCACGGTCACTTCTCCGCGAGGGGTCCACACCCGGACGACGGACATCTCGTTGCGCGTCAACGTGCCTGTCTTGTCCGTGCAGATGAACGTGGTGGCGCCGAGCGTCTCCACCGCGTCGAGTCTGCGCACCAACGCGTTCTTGGCGGCCATGCTCTGGGCAGCGCGAGCCAGCGACAGGGTCACCGTCGGCAACAGCCCCTCCGGCACCAGGGCGACGGTGACGCCGATGGCGAACAGGAACCCGTCGGAGAGCGGTAGTCCCAGCAGGACGGCGACCCCGAAGAACGCCGCACCGACCGCGACCGCCATCAGCCCCACGACGAGCACGACCTTGTGCAGTTGCGCCGTCAGCGGACTGCGCGGTGGTTTCGCCTCCTGCGTCAGCGCCGCGATCCCGGCCAGTTCGGTGCGCCCTCCGGTCGCCGTCACGACGACGGCGGCCTCGCCCTCGGCCACGTATGTCCCGGCGTGGACTTTCTGCCCCGCCTCTGGCCGCACCGGCACGCTTTCCCCGGTCAGCATCGACTCGTCGACCGCGAGCCCCGCCGCCACCAGCACCTCACCATCAGCGCAGACCCGAACTCCCGCCTCCAGCACCAGTTCGTCGCCCACCACGAGTTCGGAGGCGTCGACCTGCCGGAGGTGCCCGTCGCGGCGCACCGTCGCCTGAGCGGGCATCAGGTCGCGCAGGCGCTGTGCCGCGCGATCGGCCCGGAACTCCTGCGCGAAGGCGAAGAGCCCGTTGAGCAGCACGACGACGACGATGGCCACGGCGAGTGCGGGCATGCCGGCGATCCAGGCGAGGACAGCGGCCGCCCAGAGCATCAGCGCGAAGAAGTGCGCCAACTGCTCCACCAGCAGCAGCACCGGATGCCTCCGCCGAGGGCGTGGCAGTGCGTTCGGCCCGTCGTCGCGCAGCCGCCTGGCCGCTTCGGCGGAGGAAAGTCCCGTGGTCGCCACAGTCATGTCCGCATTCCAGCGCGAACGCGAGCGGCGACACAGGGCGTGACGTCCCTGTCGACTCGGGACCAGTGCACGTGTTCCACCCACCTCGGGCGAGAGTGGCGCCGCAGACCGCGCACGGCTCAGGCCTGCTGCGTCCGCGCGATCTGTTCGCTCAGCGACGGCCGCACCAGCAACACGGGACACGGCGCGTGCCGGAGCACGGCCTGGCTGGTCGATCCCAGCACCATCCCGGCGAGCCCTCCGCTGCCGCGTGCCCCCACGACGAGAAGAGCGGCCCCTTCGGACTGCTCCACCAAGTGGTGGGCGGCGGAGCCGTGTACGACGTGCGTGGTGACCTTCACCCCTGGATGCCGGTCGGCGCAGGCGTTGAGCCGTTGCGAGACGAGGGCTTCGCGCGCGGTGTCGAGCTCCGACCACACGATGCCCACCGACGCGGCGATCCTCGCGGTGCGCAGCGGCGGCTGCCAGGCGTGCACGGCCACCAGCCGCGTCCCGCGTGCCTCTGCCTCCTCGAACGCCCTGTCCAGCACGTACCAGTTCTCCGGCGCGCCGTTCACCCCGACGACGACGGGACCGTCCGGTGCGGAGTCGTCATCACGTACGACGACGACCGGGCAGAAGGCGTGGCAGGACAACGTGACCGCGACCGACCCGAGCACGAGCCCCGCGAAACCCCCGAGTCCGCGAGAACCGACGACGACCAGTGCCGCGCTCCTCGACTCCCGCTCGAGCAGCCGTGAAGCGGACCCGATCTCGATGCGCACCTGCACCCCGACGTCGGGTGCGGACTCCCCCGCCGCCGCGATGGCGGACTGCACCCACCGCACCGCCTCCTCGTGCAGGGCGCGTCTGGCCGAGCCCGAAGGATCGAGAGCCTCCACCGGCAGTGGTGGTTCGGCGTGAACGATCCGCAGGGACGCACCCCGGCGGGCCGCCTCCACCGCCGCCCAGCGCACCGCCCCGCGCGCCGACTCGGACCCGTCGAGGCCGACCACGACGACGTTCCTGTGTCCGATGGGGACGGTCACGGCTCACCTCCCCGTCCAGTCCGACGCGACGCGCTCCCACTCGCTCTCCCACCGCCGCGAACGGATCCGCCGGTGCGCGAACCTCGCGACGAAGTACAGCAGCGCGGCCGATCCCGCAGCCGCAGCCCACAACAGGACCGCGAGGAAGATGGCATCGATCACGGCGCCTTCGGCGCTGATGGGCGCGGAGGTGACATCTCCGTCCTCGTCCACCCAGATCGGCACCTTCGCCCCGGCCACGGCGTCGTAGTGAGCCTGCACAAGGCCCTGCCGGGCACTTCCGTCCGGTAGACGCCACCTGGCGAGCACGGGCGCCGTCTCCACCGCGCCACCCCGTTCGGAGGCGCCGATGGTCTCGGGCGCGTCCTCGACCAGAACCGCGTCGGCGCGGCTGCGGGTCGTCTGCTCGACGGCGACGCGCGCGCGTTCGGCGGCGAAGATCTCGGATCCCGCCGCGGCGGCCACCGGGACGGCCGTCAGCGCCACCGCCACGCCCAGCAACAGCACGGCGCTCTCGAACCGGTCGCCGAGCGTCGCGAGTTCGTTGCGATAGGGGAAGGCTTGCCGGACGAGCCTGGCCATCGGTGTCGCGATCATGGTCCACCTCCTGCTCCCAGGTTTCCGCGTGGAGATCCCGGCCCCCAGGGACCAACGGCTCGATCCCGCTGAGGCCGTGGTCTCGCCGAAAGTGAGCCCGTGCCGTCATCGCCGATCACGCGTAGTCCGGCGCTCGGGGAGCACCATCACGACGAGCGCAACCGTGAAGACCGCGACCACGAACGGCTCGGCCGGGTCGAAGCCGCGCGCTCCCTCGATTCCCGCCCAGCTCTGTGACACCAGAGCCACGACGTAGTTCACCTGGTACAGCGCTCCGAACACGAGCACGGCCGTCGCGAGGACGAACCCCTGGGGATCGCGGCGCCACAGCAGGACCGAGGCCAGCACGCACATCGGCGCGAAGAACGTCAGGTCCAGCACGTACGCGAGGTGTACCGCCGCCATCGGGAGCACGAGTTCGCTCTCGTCCGGCGGTGTTCCGGTCACGGCGAACCGCAAGGACTGGAAGACCCAGGTCCCCGCGAGCCCGACGCCGGCGAGCGCCAACACCGCACTGACCGACCTCACCGGCGTGGACCGCCGGAACCGTTCGCGAACCCCTGCGGCGTCGACATCGCGCCACAGGAGCACCGCTACCGTGACCGACATCGGCAGCAGGGCCGCGTGGACGAGGAAGAGGCCGTTGAAGGCCGATCCGATCGCGTAGATCGCATAGTTGTAAAAGGCGTACATCATCGACCCGAGCCAGACCGTTCGTGCCAGGACCGCGCCTCTCCGCTCGGCCACCAGGGCACCGATCAGCACCGGCGTGGCGAGCACGAGACTGACGAGGTCGTACGCCCGCAGCTCCGCGACCACCTCCGGCGGGTCCCGGTAGAGACCGGGCACCAGCAGGCCGGCCGCGGACGACGCGGCCATCAGCGCCACGACCACCCACGACACCAGTCTCGCGGTGTCACGGCTGTCGGTCCGAACGCTCGTGCTGTTCATCTCCGTCTCTCCCTCGGCGCCGGTGGTCACGTGAAGACGATCTATTCGAGGCTCGGCAGACCTGGAGGCCCGCGACCGTGTCCGAGATCAGCAGGAGATCCGGGCTAGTCGTGTTCGTGCCCGTCCGGCAGTTCCCGCCCGGTGAAGCCGACGTGCGCCTCACGCCGTGTTCTCTCGACCATGTGCGGGTAGTGCAGGTCGAACGCCGGCCGGTTCGACCGGATGCGGGGTAGTTCGGTGAAGTTGTGCCGCGGCGGCGGGCACGAGGTCGCCCACTCCAGAGAGTTGCCAAAGCCCCAAGGATCATCGACGGTGACGACCTCGCCGAACCGGTAGCTCCTCACCACGTTCCAGATGAAAGGCAACGTCGAGGCGCCGAGCACGTACGCACCGACGGTGGACAACGTGTTGAGCGCGGTGAAGCCGTCCGTCGGGAGGTAGTCGGCGTAGCGGCGGGGCATGCCCTGGTTGCCCAGCCAGTGCTGCACCAGGAAGGTGAGGTGGAAGCCGACGAAGGTGGTCCAGAAGTGCACCTTGGCCAGGCGTTCGTCCATCATCCTGCCGGTGATCTTCGGGAACCAGAAGTAGATGCCGGCGAACGTCGCGAACACGATCGTCCCGTAGAGCACGTAGTGGAAGTGCGCCACCACGAAGTACGTGTCCGACACGTGGAAGTCCAGCGGTGGAGCGGCGAGCAGCACCCCGCTGAGGCCGCCGAAGAGGAACGTGACGAGGAAACCCACGGAGAACAGCATCGGCGACTCGAAGGTGAGCTGCCCCTTCCACATCGTGCCGATCCAGTTAAAGAACTTGATGCCGGTCGGGATGGCGACGAGGAAGGTCAGCAGGGCGAAGAACGGCAGCAGGACCGCGCCGGTCGCGTACATGTGGTGCGCCCAGACCGCGAGGGAGAGCGCCGCGATCGACAGCGTCGCCCAGACCAGTCCTTTGTAGCCGAAGACGGGTTTGCGTGAGAACACCGGGACGATCTCCGAGATCACCCCGAAGAAGGGCAGCGCGAGGATGTAAACCTCGGGGTGGCCGAAGAACCAGAACATGTGCTGCCACAAGACGACTCCGCCGTTGGACGGGTCGAAGACGTGCGCGCCCAGCAACCGGTCCGCGAGCAGCCCGAACCCGGCGGCGGTCAGGATCGGGAAGACGATCAGCACGAGGATGCTCGTGACCAGGACGTTCCAGGTGAAGATCGGCATGCGCCACATGGTCATCCCGGGAGCGCGCAGGCAGACCACGGTCGTGACCATGTTGACCGCACCGAGGATCGTGCCCAGACCACCCACCGCCACACCGACGATCCACAGGTTCGCGCCGACACCGGGCGAGTGCTCCGCGCCGGAAAGCGGAACATAGGCGAACCAGCCGAAGTCGGCGGCACCGCCCGGCGTGACGAACCCACCGAGCATGATCAGCCCGCCGAAGAGGAAGAGCCAGAACGACAGGGCGTTGAGCCGCGGGAACGCGACGTCCGGCGACCCGATCTGTAGCGGCAGCACGAAGTTCGCGAAGCCGAACACGCTCGGCGTGGCGTACAGCAGCAGCATCACGGTGCCGTGCATGGTGAACAGCTGGTTGTACTGCTCGGCCGACAGGAACTGCAGCCCGGGCCGCGCCAGTTCGCCCCTGATCAGCATCGCCATCGCCCCGCCGATCATGAAGAAGGCGAAGGTGGTCACGATGTACATGACACCGATCTGCTTGTGGTCCGTGGTGCGGAACAACCCCAGCAGCGACGAGCCCTTGAGCGAGGGACGCCGGGGGCCGGGGTCGACCTCGACCGGCGCGGGAACCAGTGCTGTCACGGATCTCTCCAGTGTCGTCCGAAGGGGAACCCCGCCAGGGTCGTCCAGCCCGCGCGGGACCTTCAGGGCCCAAGGTCATCACCGAGCAGGGACCTTCCCGCGCGGAGACTCACCAGCGTTCGGCGAACACGAAGTAGCTTTCCTCCTCCTGCGCGAAGTGCAGGCGCAGCACGGCATCCAAGCCGTGCAGGGTCGCGGAAGTCGCCGACATGGTCCTCGGTCATCCCCAGCGTTCGTCGACGCCGGGGATAGCTCGTCTTCCTCCGCCCGTTCGTGCGGCAGCAGCCGGGCACGACCTGTCGGTAGTCGGAGCCTGCACGAGCTGTCTCAGGGTCGCGGTAGCCCTTCTCGGCGGGCTCACCTGCTCCTGTTCTTCACGGTGCCGGCGAGCACCGCACTGGCGCTCGTCCACACCGGCGCCGTTCCACTACTCCGCAGTGAAGCGAGCCGGGGCGTGACGTCACTGCCGAACAGGGACCATGTTCCCTGTCTCGCCCCACGTCCCCGCCAGGACCCTGGGTCTCATGGACACCGACAGCTACATCGCCTTCCTACTCGTCAGCGCGTTGCTGGTGACGCTCGACGCGGTGATCATCACGTTCAGCGGACGCAAGTACCTCCGCGACAACGAGCACCCCGGCGTCAGCCTGGCCGCGAGCTGGCTGACCACCACGTTGTTCACCCTGATCGTGCTCGGGCTGGTCGCGCTGATCTCGACCACTGACCTCCCCGTGGAGGGCGACCTGCAGAAGCTCGTGACGAAGCTCGGGATCGTGCTGCTCCTGCTGGCCGTCGCCCACGCCATCACGATGGCGGTCCTGACCCGCCTGCGGGACGAGGAGCGCCAGGAGCACTTCGCCGACGAGCTGGCGGAACAGAGCCGCGGTCACAACCGCGGACCCGAGGTTTCGCGGTCCATCGAACGCGACGAGCCTTACTCGGCCGTGTGAGCTCGAAAGGTCGCGATGACCACCGAGGCCGGCCGTCCGCCCACCACGCCACCGCCTGGGCGGAGCGCCGGCAGGCAGGGCAGTTCCCGACGCCGTCCAGAACTCCCACGCGACCGGATCAGCGGGTATGCCACCACAGCAGTGCGGCGAACTCCACCAGGGACTTACGCCTGCCGGCGTCCCGCAGCCGCCGGGCACTACGGCTCTGTCCTCCGCCAGCAAGTGCGCCGATGGTGTTGGTATGACTGAGATTCTCGTCGCTTACGCGACCAAGATGGGCGCCACGAAGGAGATCGCCACACGGATCCGATCGGCCTCGCATGAGGTGACGCTGCAGGACGCCGCGGATGTGAAAACTGTCCAGCCCTACAAGGCCGTCGTCCTCGGGAGCGCGCTCTACGCGGGCCGCTGGCGCAAGGAAGCGGTGAGACTACTCACCCGCAACGAGAAGCTTCTGCACAGCCGTCCACTGTGGCTCTTCCACAGCGGTCCGCTCGGCAGCGAGATCACTCCTCAACCGGCACCGCGCAAGGTGCGGGAGATCGCCGCCCGCCTGGGCGCCGAAGAGCCCTTCACGTTCGGCGGCAGGCTGACGCGGGAGACCGCGACGGGCTTCATCGCGAGGAAGATGGCGCAAGGGCCGATGGCCGGTGACTTCCGGGACTGGGAGGAGATCGACCGCTGGGCTTACACGATCGGCCAGCGGCTGGTCGCGGCTCGCTGACGCGCCGCCACGCACGCGACCGAGGTGACGACGTGCATCACGCACTCCTTCTCCTCATGCGACGCTGCAGAGTGCCCCAGCCAGCGAGCCGAGCACCATTTCACCGGACGGGGTGAGCACCGCGCGAACCCGCTGCCCTTGTCTGCACCTGTGCGCCGCCCTGACCAAACCTCCGGCGCACAGTTCGTTCGTCGCGGTGAAGTCGCACCACAGGCCGTCCACCGCGAGGCTTGGGACGGAGCCGCCTGAGAGTTCGGCACGTCCTTCGGCGACCGCCTTCAACATGGCTCGGTGCCGTGCGGTGTACCCGTGGATGCTCATCGGACTTCCCTTCCCTCAACGGTTCTCGTGGTGAGGCAAGGCTGCTCTTCCAGACCGGGTGTGACGCAGATCCCAACGCGCTCACCTGGCCGGGACCATCGTCACGAACTCGACGAGGACCGGTCGCCCGGCCCTCCCGGCGTGCCCACACGTCCCGGGCACCAGGCCTCGGCGACCCGCGTCGAGAGGTCCCGGCCAGATCGGGACCAACGACCGCGTACCGACCTCCGTCAGTTCGGCACACGTGCGCCTGGCAGGGACTTTGGTCCCACCCCGGAGCCGTCGTTGCTGTCTACGCCTGGTGCGACCAACGGAGGCTGGTAGTGCTCGCCAAGGCGGTGAGAGTCGGGGACATCGACGGACCGAGGTTGACCATGGCTACAACACAGAAGCAAGTAGACAGGAGGCTACCGATCGGCGGTCCGACCACCCCGAACCACGCTCAGCGGCCCGCACCGCGTGCACTTCCAGACCTCCTGCGGATGGTGGCGAGCCTCTGGTTTGGACCCGAAGAGGAAGAATAGTCGTCCATCAGGCCAGATGAAGCCTGTCTTGAGCATGTCGCCTGTCCCGGAGCACCTTCCTCCTCGAAGTTAAGGGGTGCTACCGACGCGCTCCTCATCGACGAGAGCGTCCCGCGTGAAGGGGTGTGCCTATGACGTTGTCAGTCCAGTTCTCATCTTCGGAGTCGCCTGCACCTGTGAACAACCCCGTAGAGGGCGCGCAGACCGCGATCGACGAGGCCCGCCTACCAGCGGACATACCCACGGGCGAAACGGTCCAGGTTCTGTTCACGCCCGGCCAGGCCGCAAGGCTGTTGCAAGTGCGTGAGTCCTGGTTGCGCCGTCGCGCCGCCCGACGCACGATTCCGTGCTCCTTCCTGGGAAAACACCTACGCTTCTCCCGTAACGACATCGAGAAGATTGCCGCAGCTGCCGAGCAGCCCACGAAGTCGACTCGTATCGAAATCCGCACGTCGCTCACCTCAAATCGCAGGCGTTCCGGACGCAATGAACACATTTAGGTTGCCCTTTTCCTTGAAACGAGCGTCCATGTAGACGCACCGGATAACAGCACATCCGAAACCGCTACAAAGGAGAGTGGATGGCCTGGGTAGAGAAGCATGGCTGCGACTGGCGTGTCCGCTACCGGCTTGACGACGGAACTGTTTACTCGGAGAACGGGTACCCGACGAAGGCAGCTGCGGAGCAGCGTGCGCTGGATGTGGAGTCCGATCAGCGGCGGAAGCAGTTCGCTGATCCGCGGTTGGCCAAGACCACGATCGACGAGTGGATCCGGCAGTGGTCGGACGCTCAAAACGTGAGCCTGAAGACGTGGGAGACTTATGACTCTCAGCTGCGCAATCACATCTTGCCGTTTTGGTCCGGCACAGCACTTGGCGACATCCAGCGGATCAGGGTGAAGGGTTGGGTGAACAAAGTCTTGCGGACCAAGCTCGCCGACGCCAGCGCTCGGCTCGTTGTCGTGCTCTTCTCACAAATCATTGGAGAAGCGGTCGACGAAGGTCTGATCGGATCGAATCCATGTCGCAAGCTGCGAATCACCTTTGCGGATTCGCCGGAGCGACCCCACGCCAGCACAGACGAGGTGGACGCCCTGGCTGGCAGGATGCATCCCGATGACGGACTGTTGACGATCACAGCCGCTTATACCGGTTTGCGCTGGGGCGAACTGGCCGGCCTGCAGTGGATCAGGACCTACCTGGACGCCAATCCCCGCGTTGTGGTGGACCCGGTTTTCGGTGCATTGCACGACGTACATGGACAGGCGCTCTTCCTTGGTGCACCGAAGACGCCAGCCAGTGCCCGCGAGGTTCATCTGCCACCGTTTCTCGTGAACGAACTGCTGGCACACCGCGAGCGCAATCCGGACTCCAAGTTTGTTTTCACCTCGGCGCGTGGCGCACTGCAACGGCGAGGCAACTTCCGCGCGCGCGTTTGGTTGCCCGCGCTCGCGGGCGACGAGGCGCTCGGGTGGGCACCGATCAAGGAAGGAATGCACTTCCACGACCTGCGTCATACGCACGAGACCTGGCTCATCGAGGAGGGCGTGCCGCACGTACTTCGGCTTGAGCGGTTGGGGCACAAGCGCAAAGAAGTCCACGACCGGTACTCGCACGTCACGGATGCAATGATCAGCAGGATGCTGCAGCAGCTGCAGCACCGCTGGGAAGAGGACGGCGGATGGTCCTGGACCATCGACAGTTCGAACGAAGACCGGTGAACACCTTAGAAACCACGAATGTGTTCATGGCCCCTGCTCCCAATTTGCTCCCAATCAACGCGAAAACACCCCTCGCCTAGCCAGCCGACAGGCCATGTGAACAGGCAAAACACAGCGTGGACGGCATCGCGCTCGCCCTCGCGAACACTTAAGGTTCAGCAAGGTGATCACCGCGGTGATCCTGGTCAACGCCGTCACGCTGGGCGCCGAGACGTCCCCGGAGCTGCTCGCGTCCTTCGGTGACGCGCTGCACGTGGTCGACCGGCTCGCGCTGGCGGTGTTCGTCGTCGAGCTCGCGCTGCGCTTCGGCGCGTACGGCAGGTACTTCTTCCGCGACCCGTGGAACTGGTTCGACGCGGTGGTCGTCGCGATCACCCTGCTGCCGGTGGCCTCCCCCGCGTTCTCGGTGCTGCGCGCGTTGCGCGTCCTGCGGGTGCTGCGGCTGGTGTCCGTGGTGCCGAGCATGCGGCGGGTCGTGTCGGCGCTGCTCACCGCATTGCCGGGGATGGCGTCCATCACCGCGTTGCTGGCGCTGGTGCTGTACGTGTCGGCGGTGATCGCCACGAAGCTGTTCAGCACCGTGGCGCCCGAGTACTTCGGGGACCTGGGCGACTCGCTGTTCACGCTGTTCCAGGTCATGACCGGCGAGGCGTGGTCGGAGGTCGCGCGGCAGGTCATGGAGCAGCGGCCGTTCGCGTGGATCTTCTTCGTCGGGTACCTCGTCGTCACGTCGTTCACGGTGCTCAACCTGTTCATCGCCGTGGCGGTGAGCGCGATGCAGACCCAGATGAGCGAGGAGCACGCCGAGCACGACCGCGAGGAGATGGCGGCGACGATGGAGATCCTGGCCGAGGTCCGCAGGCTGCGCGCCGACGTGGAGGCCTTGCGCGGCAAGGCTTCCGTCTGAGCTGGCAGGATCGAGCCATGCGCGTGCTGCTCCCGCTGCCCGACCAGGACTTCGACGTCACCGAGGTCGCGGTGCCGTGGAGGGTGCTCAGCGACGCCGGGCACGAGGTGGTCTTCGCGACCGAACGCGGAGGCGTCGCGCCGGCCGCGGATCCGTTGCTGCTGACCGGAGTCCTGTTCGGCAGGCTCGGTGCCGAGCCCGAGCCGAAGGCGTTCTACCGGGAGCTGCTCGACTCCCCCGCCTACCGGGCGCCGGTGGCCTGGGGTCAGGTGGTGCCGGAGGAGTTCGACGGGCTGGTGCTGCCCGGCGGGCACGCGCCCGGCATGCGGCAGTACCTGGGCTCCGGTGAGCTGCGGCGGGTGGTCGCGCGATTCTGGGCGCTCGAACGGCCGGTGGGCGCGATCTGCCACGGCGTGCTGGTGCTCGCCCGCGCCGGGGTGCTGGCGGGCCGGCGCACGACGTGCCTGCCGAAGTACATGGAGCGGGCGGCGTACTTCTCGACGGCGTGGCTGCGCGGCCGGTACTACCGCACCTATCCCGCCTACGTGCAGGACGAGGTCGTGGCGGCGGGCGCGGTGTTCGAGCGCGGGCCGGTCGAGCTGAGCAGGCGCGGTACGGCCACCGACGACGGGTTCGCGTTCGTGGTGCGGGATGGCCACTACGTGTCGGCGCGCTGGCCGGGGGACGCCTACCTGTTCGCGCGGACGTTCGCGGAGCTGCTCGCCTAGAGAGTGCCTGGCCGGGCTGCGCCACTGTCGGTGTTCCAGGTGAGCACCCGGACAGGAGCGCGCCGAGAACGGGAATCACCCGGCCGAGACGAAACGCGGTACTCACCGTGTCATTTCATCGTGCCGCCGCACCGCACCAGGTGATTCGCGGTATCAGCGCCTTCTCCACGCCGTGAACGGGTATCCGATCAGAACGTTGACGGCGCAAGGAGGAGCAGTGCTTGAGAAAACAGGCAAGGTCCGGAGAATTCTACTGGCTGTTCTGCTCGTGGCGCTCGTGGCCCCCGTGGCGCACGCCCGGGAGGTCGCCCCCGTCGGGCGCGTCCAGTCGTTCTGGCTGCACCTCAACAGCACGCCGGTGTCCGACGCGACGATCGCCACCGAGGCGAAACGGCGTGCCCACGTGGTGCTCAACGCCTGGGAAGGCGATCTGCTCAAGAAGCTGAAGGCGGCGAACCCGCAGGTCAAGGTGTACGTCTACAAGGACATGTCCTCCACCCGCTCCTACGCGTGCAAGGACGGTCGCGACGACGCGCACCTGCCCACCGGGCTGGGCTATTGCGACGTCCGCGCGAAGAACCCCGGCTGGTTCCTGAAAGGCCCGGACGGCAAGGAACTGGTGTATGGCGGTTATGACGGTCATTGGCAGATGGACGTCGGGAATGCCGAATACCGCAAAGCCTGGGTCACCGCCGTGGTGGCGAGCTCCAAATCCACCGGATTCGACGGCGTATTCCTGGACAACGCGCTCTACACCTGCGACGCCTACCACGAGGGTGTGTGTCCCGCTGAATATCCCGACAACGCGTCGTTCCAGACCGCTTACCGAGGCATGCTCGCCGAGGTCAGGACCGGGTTCGCCGCGGCGGGTCTGCTCTCGGTCGCGAACCTGACCAACGCCCGGTTGCAGGAGGGAGGCTGGGAGGCGTACGCGGCGTACCTCGACGGCGGGTTCGACGAGTGGTGGCTGACGTTCTCGAGCGACCGGCTGCTGGAGGACTACCCGCAGGGCTGGCGCAAGCAGGTGGCCGAGATCGCCGCCAACGAGAAGAGCGGCAAGATGACCTGGGTGCAGCCGCACTTCGACGTGGGTGACGAGAAGGCCTTCCGGTACGCGCTCGCCAGCCTGTTCATGACGACCAGCGGGCACGCGGCGATCGCCGAGGTCGCGAAGACCGACGGCTACGGCGACCCGACGCCGTGGCACCCCGAGTACGACTGGTACCTCGGGCACCCGGCCGGCGCCTACCGCGCGGTCGCGGACAGGGTGTTCCGCCGGGACTTCACCTGCGGCGTGGCGCTGGTGAACGCCAACCCGACCGGCAGCGCGCCGGTCAGGGTCGACGTGCAGCGCACCTACACCGACCACGACGGCAAGCAGGTCAACTCGGTGGACCTGCCCGGCACCAGTGGCGTCGTGCTGCGCGCGAACTGCTGACGCCGCGGTTCAGGCGAGGGTGATCGCGGCGAGCAGCAGGCGCAGTTCGGTCTCCGCGGCCTCGCCGTCGTCCGCACGGACGAAGACAGACCTGGCCAGGGCGGTGCCGATGAGCACCAGCGCGAGCACGTCGAGCTGCGCTTCCCCGACAGCCCTGGCCAGCTCCCCGCGCGCGACCCCCCGGTCGACCAGCGCGCCGAGCTCACCCCGCACGGCGAGGTAGACGTCGTCGTGCAGGATCTGCCGCAGCTCCGGGTCGTGCGAGGCCTGGCCCATCAGCGACAGCAGCGCGGGACCGGTGGCCGTCTCCAAGATCCTCCGCTTGCGCGCCAGGAGCTCCCGCACGTCGCCTTCGACGCCGCCGGTGTCGATCCCCGTCAGCTCGGCCTGGGCGATGTGGCGCGCCACGGCTCCGGCGAGCGCCTGCTTGGACGGCCAGCGGCGGTAGAGCGACGCGGTGGAGGCACCCGCCCGCTTGGCCACGGCCGTGGTGGTGAACGAGGCCCAGCCCGACTCGGTGAGCACCTCGATCGCCGCGGTGATCAGGGCCGCGTCCACCCGCGGGTCTTTGGGGCGCCCCTGGGCCACGTCGGCGTTCGTCATCGCGGCCCAGCATACCCGCCGAAAGAAACGAAAAGGATCTGTTTCGTAATGCGGTACGGTGGGGTCATGCCCACGACGACAGCTGACATCCCCGCGGCCGTGTCCGGTGCCCGCCGGGCATTCGACTCCGGCGCCACCCGTCCCCGGGCCGCCCGCGCGGCGAGCCTGCGGACGTTGCGCGCGATGCTGACCGAGAACGAGGCCGCGTTCGAGGCCGCGCTGTGGAGCGACCTGCACAAGGGCGCGGGCGAGGCGCAGCTGACCGAGATCGGTGTGGTGCTGGCCGAGATCGGCCACGCGCTGCGCCACCTGCGGAGGTGGTCGCGGCCGAAGCGCGGGCCGGTCCCGCTCGGGTTGTGGCCGGCGCGGGCGCGACTGGTGCCCGAACCGCTCGGCGTCGTGCTGGTGATCGCGCCGTGGAACTACCCGGTGCAGCTACTGCTCGATCCCCTGGTGGGCGTGCTGGCGGCGGGCAACACCGCCGTCCTCAAGCCGAGCGAGCTCGCCCCCGCGACGTCGGCCCTGATCGCCCGGCTCGTCCCGAGGTACTTCCCCGACGGCACTGTGCGCGTCGTCGAGGGCGGCGTCGAGGAGACCACCGAACTGCTGGCCCAGCGGTTCGACCACGTCGTGTTCACCGGCGGCGGCACGGTCGGCCGGATCGTCATGCGGGCCGCGGCCGAGCACCTGACGCCGGTCACGCTGGAGCTGGGCGGCAAGTCGCCGGTCTGGTTCGACGACGACGCGCACCTCGAGCAGGCGGCGCGGCGGTTGGCGTGGGCGAAGTTCACCAACGCGGGCCAGACGTGCGTGGCGCCGGACTACGTGATGACCACGCCGGAGCGGGTCCCCGCGCTCGTGCAGGCGCTCGGCAGGGCGATCGCGGACCTGTGGGGTGCCGACCCGCGGGCGAGCGAGGACTACGGCCGGATCGTGAACGAACGGCAGTTCGACCGGCTCGTGTCCCTGCTCGACGGCGCGAACGTGGTGGTCGGCGGCGAGCACGACCGGGCGGAGCGGTACCTCGCGCCCACGGTCGTGACGTTGAGCGGCGACCGGGTGTCCGTCGGCCCGGACGCGCCGCACCCCGTGCTGCGCGAGGAGATCTTCGGCCCGGTGCTGCCCGTGGTCGCGGTCGACTCGGCGGAGCAGGCGGTCGAGGTCGTCAACGCCTGGGACAAACCCCTCGCGCTGTACGTCTTCACGGCCGACGCGCGCACCCGCCGCCTGTTCGAGCAGCGCACGTCGTCCGGCGCGGTGGTGCACGACGCGGGCCTGATCCACGTCGCGGCGAGCGGGCTGCCGTTCGGCGGCGTGGGCGCCAGCGGGATGGGCGCCTACCACGGCACCTACTCGTGGACCACGTTCTCACACCTCAAGCCCGTGCTGCGCAAGCCGCTCGCGTTCGACACGCTGCGGCTGGCCCAGCCGCCCTTCTCCGGTCTCGGAGCGCGCCTCGCCCAGCGCGTGATGCGCCGGGGCTGACGCGGGGACGTCGGGCTCACGTCCGGCGACTGAGCTCCCCCGCGAGCCGGCGGGTCCGGGACTGGGTGGCGGCGTCGAGGTCGTGGTGGGCGGTGAGCACCACCTCCGTCGCCCCGGCCTCCACGTACTCGCGCACCCCCTTGGCCACGGTGTCCTCGTCCCCCACGAGGGCCAGGTCGGCCGGGTCCTCGGTGCCGTTGAGCGCGAGCACGCGCCGGTACGACTCGAACCGCGTGTAGAACGCGAGCCCCTCCCCCATCGCGCGACGGGCGTCCAGGTCCGTGGTGACCGCCGCCGGGACCAGAGCGACGACGCGGGGCGCCGGCCGCCCCGCTGCCCGCGCGGCCGCCGTGATCGCGGGCAAGACGTGCTCCGCCAGCACCCGCGGCCCGGCCAGGTAAGGCACGGTGCCGTCGGCCAGCTCTCCCGCCAGCCGCAACGCCTTCGGCGCCATGGCCGCGACGAGCAGCGGGGTCCGCGCCGCTCCCGGAACGTGCGTCGGCAGCGCCGACCGGGCCGTGATCAGCTCGCCCGCGTGCTCGACGGGTTCGCCGCGCAGCAGCGGTCCCAGCACCGTCAGGAACTCGCGCAGGCGGGCGATCGGCCGGTCCCACGCGAGGCCGAACGCCTGCTCGACGATCGGCGGCGCACCCAGCGCGACGGCCAGGTGGAACCTCCCCCCGACGGCCGCCTGCGCGGTCTGGGCCTGGCTCGCCACGAGCAGCGGGTGTCGCGCGAAGATCGGCACCGCCGAGACACCCACGTCGATGCCGGGCACCAGGGTGCCGACGAGCCCGGCGAGGCCGACGGCGTCGTAGTCGAGGCGCTGCCCCATCCAGACGGAGTCGACGCCGGCCTCCGCCGCCTCGCGGGCTTCGGCCACGGCCGCCTCGACCAGGTTGTCCCCCGCCGGTCCCCCGAGGGTGACCCCGTACCGCACGGCCTGTGAAGTGATCGACATGCCCCCATGTCACCGCCGTCGGGACGCGATGGCGCTCGTGATGCCTCTCAACCGGCTCAGTGATGCCTGCGGGGCATCACGCGGGCGAGGCGCTTCCCGGTGCCGGGGCAGTGGGCTCGCGTGACGTCCAGGAAGGCACCCAGCGGAGGTGAGATGTCGTTGGCGCGGAACGACATCGTGAGGTCGGGCAGCCGCAGCGGCGGGTCGACCTCGACCATCACGGTCTCCGGCCGGGCCAGCCTGCGCACGCTCGACGGCACCAGCCCCACCCCGATCCCGCAGGCCGCCAGCCCGATCGCGGTGTGCACGTCGCGGGCGTGCGTGACCCCGCTCGCGGCCTCCAGCAGCGGCGACAGCACCCGCGCGGCAGCGGGTTCGTCCACCGCGGACGCCGCGATCAGTTGCTGCCCGCGCACCTGCTCGGGCGAGATCGCCGCTTGGCTCGCGAAGGGGTGAGCGCGGTGGCACACGACGAGGAGGTGGTCGGCGGCGACCGGGACCGCGGTCAGCCGTTCCGCGCCCTCGCCGGTGGGCGCGCCGCGGCTGATCGCCAGGTCGATCCCTCCCGCCCGCACCGCCGCACCGCTCTGGGCGGTCGACAGCTCCCGGCACTCGAGCACCACCCCGGGGTGCGCGGACCGGAACCGCGCGAGCAACGACGGCAGCAGCTCGATCAGCGCCTCGCCCACGAACCCCAGCCGCAGCAGGCCCGCCTGTCCCCGCGCCGCCCGCTGCGCCTCGGCCGCGCCGGTCTCGACCTGCTCCAGCACCCGCCGGGCGTGCCGGACGTAGACCGCGCCCGCCGCCGTGGGCACCACCCCGCGCGGCGTCCGTTCGAACAGGACGGTGCCCAGTTCCCGTTCGACGGCACCGACCTGCCGCGACAGGGAGGGCTGGGTCAGGCCGAGCGCCTGGGCGGCACGGCGGAAGTGGCGGTGTTCGGCCACCGCCACGACGTACCGCAGTTGTCTCAGTTCCACCCTCCCAGCCAACCAGGTCGATGCCTTGCGGGCATCAGAGCGAGGAGAAGTGCGCGGCGTTGCCGACGACGGTCGTGCTCGCCACACCGTCGACGCTCACCGGCACGTCGCCCGCGATCGTGATGCGGTGCAGGCGGCGGCGCTGGTCGTCGTAGTCGGCGACTCCGTAGTGCTGGGTCGCCCGGTTGTCCCAGATCGCGAGGTCGCCGTCGGACCACTGCCAGCGCACGGTGTTCTCCAGCCGTGTCACCCGGTTCTGCAGCAGGTCGAAGATCGCCTTCGACTCCGCCGGGCTCACGCCGACGATCCGCTTCACGAAGTGCCCCAGCAACAACGCCCGCTCACCGGTCTCGGGGTGCACACGCACCAGCGGGTGCTCGGTCTCGTAGCGCTGCGACACGAACTCCTCGCGGTAAGCCTGCTCCTTCACGTCCACGCCGCCGATGCGCGTGGAGTCAACGTGTCCCGCGTAGTCGTAGACGTTGGTGTGCACGGCCCACAACCGATCCACAAGCGCCTTCAACGCCTCGGGCAGCTCCTCGTAGGCGCGCACGGTGTTGGCCCAGACCGTGCTGCCGCCGTAGGGAGGGAGCTCAATCGCGCGCAGGATGCTGATCGCCGGCACACGGTCGACGAACGTCACGTCGGTGTGCCAGCTGTTCGCCTTGCCGTGCTCGGAGTCGATCGCCAGGACGTGAGCGTGCTCCTGCCCCTTCACCGTGGGGTGCGCCAGCGTCGGCTCGCCGAGCAACCGGGCGAACGCGAGCTGCCCGGCGTCGTCGAGGTGCTGCTGGCTGCGGAAGAACACCACCTTGTGGGCCAGCAACGCCGCACGGATCTCCGCGACCACGCCGTCGGGCAGATCACCGCCCAGGCGGACGCCGTCGATCCGCGCGCCGATACCCGCGCCCAGCTTGGACACGGTGACGGAAAGCTGTGCGGTCATCACGAACTCCCTTTCACGGAGGAGAAAACGCTCTCCACCATCACGACGTCCGAACGCCCGGGGCAACTTTGCGACGAGAGAAATTAAGTCCTCTCAAAGGGTGGAACGTGGTGGCCCGCGGACTTCGTTCCAGCGCGAAAAATAGGCGGCCAGGTCCAGCACGGCTTCATGATGTGGGACAGCGGTTCCGACCGTTGACCCACCTCGGCCTGGGTGTGACAGTCCTTGCCGTGAGCCAAGCCGCCTCCCTCACCTCGCGCCGGCACGTCGATCTTCGACGGCACGCCAGCGCATTCTGTCGCACCGGTCGCTGATTCCCGTCCCATTCCACCCAGGACTGGTCGTCCTGTTCTTCGGCGTGCCCTCATCCCTTCTCAGCAAAGGACCTGACGTGACCACCACGCGACGGAACTTCCTCAACCTCGCCCTCCTGGGGGTGACAGCGGCGACGGTCGGCTGCTCGACGGCCGCGGGTGCGGGCGTCGAGACGAAGACGCTGCGCTACCAGGGCTCGGCGGGCGACGTGACGCTGCCGGAACTGGCCGCGGACCTCGGCCACCTCGGAGACCTGAAGCTCGAGTGGGTCGGCAACACGATCAGCGGTCCGCAGGACATCCAGTCCGCCGCGACCGGGCAGGTCGACTTCGGCGGCGCGTTCAACGGCGCCGTCGTCAAGCTCAGGGCCGCCGGCGCCCCGATCCGGTCGGTGATCGGCTACTACGGCTCCGACGAGCAGGCCTACAGCGGCTTCTACGTGCTCGACGACAGCCCGATCCGCGGTCCGCGCGACCTGCTCGGCAAGAAGGTCGGCATGAACACCCTCGGCGCGCACCACGAGGCGATGCTCGGCATCTACCTCAAGCGCGCGGGCCTGAGCCCTGACGAGGTCAAGAAGGTCGAGCCGATCGTCGTGCCGCCGGTCAACACCGAGCAGTCGGTGCGGCAGAAGCAGATCGAGGTCGGCGTGCTCGGCGGCATCCTGCGGGACAAGGCCCTGGAGAAGGGCGGTGTGCGCAAGCTGTTCTCCGACTTCGACCTGCTCGGCCCGTTCACCGCCGGGTCCTACGTCTTCACCGAGAAGTTCCTGCGCGACAACCCCGGGACCGTCCGCACGTTCACGAGCGGCGTGGCCAAGGCGATCGAGTGGAGTCGCACCACGCCGCGCGAGCAGGTGGTCGCCCGCAAGGTCGAGATCCTCACGAAGCGCGGCCGCAACGAGGACCCCGCGGCGCTCAAGTTCTGGAAGTCCACCGGTGTCGCGGAGAAGGGCGGCAAGATCCTCGACAAGGAGCTCTCGATCTGGGTCGACTGGCTCACCGAACGCGGCGAGATCGCCAAGGACCAGGTCAAGCTCACCGACCTGTACACCAACGAGTACAACGAGTTCGCCCGATGAGCGCGCACATCGCCTTCCGCGGCGTCACGAAGCGGTTCGAGGTCAAGGTGCGCGGTACGCGGCAACGCACCGAGTTCACCGCCGTCGACCGGATCGACCTCGACGTCGACCGCGGCGAGTTCGTCGTCCTGGTCGGGCCCAGCGGCTGCGGCAAGTCCACCCTGCTCGACCTGCTCGGCGGTCTGACCGAACCGAGCGAGGGCGAGATCCTGCTGGACGGCCGGGCGATCACCGGCCCGGGCCTCGACCGCGGCATCGTCTTCCAGCAGTACGCGCTGCTGCCCTGGCGGACCGCGCAGGGCAACGTCGAGTTCGGGCTGGAGGCGACCGGTGTCCCCCGCCGCCACCGCGCCGCGCGGGCGCGCGAGTTCCTCGACCTGGTGGGGCTCGACGGCTTCGAGGACCGGCACCCGCACCAGCTGTCCGGCGGCATGCGGCAGCGCGTCGCGATCGCGCGCAGTCTCGCCTACGACCCGCAGGTGCTGCTGATGGACGAGCCGTTCGCCGCGCTCGACGCGCAGACCCGGGAGTCGTTGCAGGACGAGCTGCTGCGGATCTGGCAGCGCACCGGCAAGACCGTCGTGTTCATCACGCACTCCATCGACGAGGCCGTCTACCTCGGGCAGCGCGTGGTCGTGCTGACCTCGCGACCGGGGAGGGTCAAGGAGACCGTGCCGATCGACCTGGGCGACCGGACGCGGCAGGCCGACCTGCGGTCCAGCCCGGAGTTCGCCCGCTACCGGCACCGCATCTGGGACCTCCTGCACGACGAGGTCTCCCGCGCACAGCGTCAGGAGAAGGAGGTGGTGGGCGCATGACCGCGCTGCTGGAGAACCCGTCGCACACCGAGGACCGCGGCACCCCGGCCCCTCGCCGTCCACACAGGACCCTCGCCCGGTTCGTCGACCTGGTGCTGACCGGCGCCGGGAAACTCGTGGCCATCACGGTGCTGCTGCTCGCCTGGGAGGCGGCACCACGCCTCGGCCTCGTCGACGCCACGTTCCTGCCGCCGTTCTCGACGGTCATGGCGTCGTGGTGGGACCTCGCGGTGAGCGGGAAGCTGCTCGACAACACGCAGGCGAGCCTCGTGCGGTCGTTGTCCGGCTTCGGTCTCGCGGTCGCGGCCGCCGTGCCGCTCGGCCTGCTCATCGGCTGGTACAAGCCGGTGGCGACGCTGCTCAGCCCGTTGCTGGAGGTGTTCCGCAACACCGCCGCGCTCGCGTTGCTGCCGGTGTTCGTGCTGCTGCTCGGCATCGGCGAGACGTCGAAGATCGCGATCGTGTTCTACGCCTGCACGTGGCCCATCCTGCTCAACACGATCAGCGCCGTGCGCGCCGTCGACCCGACGCTGCTGCGGCTCGCGAGGTCGATGGACCTCGGCGGGTTCCGGTTGTTCCAGAAGGTGATCCTGCCCGCCGCGGTGCCGACGGTGTTCACCGGCATCCGGCTCGCGGGCGCGTTGTCCATCCTGGTGCTCGTCGCGGCGGAGATGGTCGGCGCCAAGGCGGGCCTGGGCTACCTGATCAACGCCTCGCAGTTCAACTTCGCCATCCCGCAGATGTACGCGGGAATCGTCACGCTGTCGGCGATCGGCGTGCTGTTCAACCAGGTCCTGGTCGGTCTGGAGCGCCGCTTCACCTCGTGGCGCGTCCCGGTCGGAGCGTGAGGAGAAGCCATGACGCTCACTGCTGACGTCCTCGTGGTCGGGGGCGGTCCGGCCGCCACCTGGGCCGCGTTGAAGGCCGCGGAGTCCGGTGCCTCCGTGGTGCTGGCGGACAAGGGGTACTGCGGGACGAGCGGCGCCACGGCGTCGGTCGGCACCGGGGTCTGGTACGTGCCGCCGGAGCCAGAGGCCCGCGAGGCCGCCATGGCGAGCCGGGAGGCGCTGGGCGGGTACCTCGCCGACCGCCGCTGGATGGCCAGGGTGCTCGACGAGACCTACGACCGGGTCAACGAACTGGCCGACGCCGGGCGCTACCCGTTCCCCGTCGGACCGGACGGCACGTCGCTGCGCAACGGCCTGCAGGGCCCGGAGTACATGCGGCGCCAGCGGATCCGGGTGAAGCGGGCGGGCGTCACGATCCTCGACCACAGCCCGGTGACCGAGTTGCTCACCGCGGCCGACGGCGCGGTGGCGGGAGCGGCCGGGTACCAGAGGCAGGCGGACCGGGCGTTCGAGGTGCGTGCGGGCGCGGTCGTCGTCGCCACGGGCGGGTGCGCGTTCCTGAGCAAGGCGTTCGGGTGCAACGTGAACACCGGTGACGGGGCGCTGCTCGCCGCCGAGATCGGTGCCGAGCTGTCGGGCATGGAGTTCTCCAACGCCTACGGCATCGCCCCCGAGCACACGTCGGTGACCAAGACGGCGTTCTACAACTACGCCACCTTCTACCGGGCGAACGGCGAGGTGCTGGAGGGCGCGGGCAGCCAGCGCGGGCGTTCGGTGATCGCGCGGACCCTGTTGTCGGAGAAGGTGTTCTGCAAGCTCGACCTGGCCGACGAGGCGGCCCAGCGGGCGATGCGGCTGGCCCAGCCCAACTTCTTCCTCACCTTCGACCGGCTGGGCGTCAACCCGTTCACCGACCCGTTCGCCGTCACGTTGCTGGCGGAGGGCACCGTGCGCGGCACCGGCGGCATCCGGATCGTGGACGACGGTTGCGCCACCACGGTTCCCGGTCTCTACGCGGCGGGCGACGCCGCGACCCGCGAGCTGATCTGCGGCGGCTTCACCGGCGGCGGCAGTCACAACGCCGCGTGGGCCATCTCGTCCGGGTCGTGGGCCGGCCGGGCAGCCGCGGGGTTCGCCCGCTCACTGGGCCGCGGCACCCGCCAGGTGACCGCCGCGGGCGGCGCGGGTCTGCGCCCGACCGGCCGGTCCTCGGACGTCGACGTCGTGGAGATCATCCGGACCGTGCAGGCCGAGGTGCTGCCGTACGACAAGAACTACCTGCGGCACGGCGACGTCCTCCGGGCGGCGTTGCGGGAACTCGACGGTGCCTGGAGCTCGGTCCGCACCGGGCTGCGCGCCGAGGGCGCGGCGGTGCTGCCCGCCCGGCAGGCGGCCGCGATGCTCGCCCACGCCCGGTGGATGTACACCTCGGCGCTGCTGCGCCACGAGAGCCGCGGCATGGCCCGGCGGCTCGACCACCCCGACCTCGACCCCGCCCAGCACCACCGGATCACCTCCGGCGGGCTGGACGAGGTGTGGGCACGACCGGAGGGAGCGGCGGCGTGATCGAACTCGTCTCGGCCCAGCAGTGCATCGCCTGTGACAAGTGCATCGAGGTGTGCCCGACCAACGTGTTCGACCGCGGTGAGGACGGGATCCCGGTCGTCAGCAGGCAGTCCGACTGCCAGACCTGCTTCCAGTGCGAGGCCAACTGCCCGGCCGACGCGCTGTTCGTCGCGCCGCACACCCACCCGCTGCCGCCGGACTCGTTCGCGCACGACGAGGACCACCTGCGGCAGAGCGGTCTGCTCGGCAGCTACCGCCGCGAGATCGGCTGGGGACGCGGCCGCACGCCGGGTGCCGCGCGGGCGATCGGTCCCGCGCTCTCCCCCACCGCTCCCCCGCTGATCTCATGACCACGACGGCCTCGGTGGTGCTCGGGACGGTGCTGCGGTGCGGGCCGATCGCGCGCAGCGGCATCGCGCGCACGTCCGGGCTGAGCCCGGCGGCGGTCACCCGCACCTGCGCGGCGCTCGCCGAGGCCGGCCTGCTCGTCGAGGTCCCGCAGGCCGTGCCGTACCAGGGCATGGGCCGCCCACACGTGCCGGTGGACATCGACACAGGCCGGCACGTCGTGGCCGGGATCCACATCGCGCACCCGTACTGCACGCTGACGCTGCTCGACCTGCGCGGACGGGTCCTGGTCCGGCGCACGATCCCCCACGCCACCCCGGACGACCCGCACGAGGTGCTCACCACGGCCGCCGACGCGCTGCTGCGGCTGCACGCCGACCGGTTCCCCGGCCACGTCCCGCTCGGGCTGGGGGTGGCGGCGGGCGGCTGGGTCGACCCCGAGACCGGCGTGATCGTGCGCCACGCCTCCCTGGGCTGGCGTGACACCGAGGTCAGGGCGCTGCTCACCGCGCGGACCGGGCTGCCGGTGCGCGTCGACAGCCACGCGAGGGCGCTGGCCCGCGCGGAACAGCTGTTCGGCGCCTCCCGGGGCCACGACTCGTTGCTGCACCTGTTCGTCGGCAACGTCGTGGACGCGGCGATCGTGACGGGCGGTGCGGCGCACCGGGGTCCCCGCTCGGCGGCGGGCGACGTGGCCCACCTGGCACTCGGCGATCCCGCGATCACCTGCGAGTGCGGGAAACGCGGCTGCCTGGAGGCCACCTTCTCCGACCGAGCGTGGGCCGCCCGCGCGCACCGCGACGGGGTGATCGGCAGGCCGTACGTCTTCGACCTCGTCGACGACGCCGTCGCCGGGTCTCCCGCCGCCACGGCGCACCTGGCCGAACGGGCCCGCGGCGTCGGGCGGGCGGCCGCCGTGCTGTTCGACTTCCTCGACCCCGAGGTCCTGGTCGTCACCGAACTCGGCACGAACCGGCTGCCCGCGTGCGCGGCGGCCCTGCGCGACGAGGTGGTGGCGATGTCCCGCGCATCCGCCGACGCGGTGCTCACGAGCAGCTTCGGCGAGGACGTGCTGGCGGTCGCGGCCGGTGCCGTGCAGCTCGACGTCCTCTACGCCGATCCGTTGACCATCCGAAACCCCGTCTGGCAGGGAGTCTGAAGTTGTCCGCACGCGAGTTGCACCTCAACGCGTTCCTGATGGGCGTCGGCCACCACGAGGCCGCCTGGCGGCACCCGCGCACCGATCCGCGCGCTCTGGACGACGTCGCGCACTTCCAGAACCTCGCCCGCATCGCCGAGCGCGGCACGTTCGACTCGGTGTTCCTCGCCGACGGCGTGCAGATCTGGGGCGACGTGCGGCACACCGCTGCCGGCCGCTTCGAACCCCTCACGCTGCTCACCGCGCTCGCGCAGGTGACCGACCACATCGGACTGATCGCCACCGCGTCCACCGGTTTCAGCGAGCCCTACAACCTCGCCCGCCTGTTCTCCTCCCTCGACCACATCAGCGGCGGGCGCGCCGGCTGGAACATCGTCACCACCGCGCAGGACCGGTCCGCGCAGAACTTCAACCGCGAGGTCAACACCGAACACGCCGAGCGCTACCGGC
Source organism: Lentzea sp. NPDC003310 (assembly GCF_040610935.1). Taxonomy (NCBI): domain Bacteria; kingdom Bacillati; phylum Actinomycetota; class Actinomycetes; order Pseudonocardiales; family Pseudonocardiaceae; genus Lentzea; species Lentzea sp. NPDC003310. The sequence continues at coordinate 9,632 of NZ_JBEXNC010000029.1, read as the reverse complement.
GGGCCGACGAGTTCCTCGACGTCGTCACCGCGTTGTGGGACTCGTGGGAGGACGACGCCCTGGTCGTGGACCAGCGCACCGGTGTGTTCGCCGACGAGACCAAGGTCCACGAGATCGGCCACAAAGGACGGTTCTTCTCGGTGCGCGGCCCGCTCAACGCCGTGCGCAGCCCCCAGGGGCACCCGCTGCTCGTGCAGGCGGGTTCCAGCGAGGACGGCAAGGCGTTCGCCGCGGCCTGGGCCGAAGCCGTGTTCACCGCCCAGCAGACCCACGCCGAGGCGACCGCGTTCTACGCTGACCTCAAACGCCGCGCCGAAGCGCTCGGGCGACCGGCGGACGGGCTGAAGGTGTTGCCGGGCATCGTTCCCGTGCTCGGCGGCACCGAGGCGGAGGCCCGGGCGCTCGCCGCGGAGCTCGACGACCTGATCATCCCCACCCGCGCGGTGCGCCAGCTGACCGAGCTGATCGGCGTCGACCTCACCGGGCACCCGCTCGACGAACGCCTGCCCCCGCTCCCTCCCGTCAGCCACGTCAACGGCGCCAAGAGCCGGTTCGAACTGGTGCGCGACCTCGCCGAACGCGAGAGGCTCACCCTGCGGCAGCTGCTCGGCAGGCTCGGCGGCGGTCGCGGCCACCAGGTCGTCGCCGGCACCCCCGAGCAGATCGCGGACCACGTCGAGCTGTGGTTCACCACGGGCGCGGCGGACGGCTTCAACGTGATGGCACCGCTGCTGCCCTCCGGCCTGGAGGACTTCGTCGAGCACGTCGTGCCGCTGCTGCGCGCCCGCGGCCTGTTCCGCACCGAGTACACCGGCCGCACGCTGCGCGAGCACTACGGCCTGCCGCGCCCGGTCAGCCGGTTCACCGCCGCGGATCACGCCAGCGCGCGCCTGGCGTAGGCGCGGACGTCGGCGTCGGTGTCGTGGGGGGGGCGGGGATTTGCGCGGGCGCCCCCCGCGGATAGGGCGCCACCCCCCCCCGGGGGCCCCCCCCCCTGAAGGGGCGGGGGGGTGTGTTGGGGCC
>NZ_JBEXNC010000029.1:0-8599 GCF_040610935.1 Lentzea sp. NPDC003310 | reverse complement strand
CGTAAACCCCCCCCCCCCCGCGGGGCTTGGCCCCGCCGGGCGGCCGGGGGGTGGGGGGGGCCCCTCACCCCCGCCCGCCCCCCCCACGGGTCCTGCACCCACCGCGCCAGGGCGCGCACCGCCGCTTTCCGGACGTCGAGGTTGGGATCGCCCGCCAGTCCGATCACGAGGTCGGGCTCGGTGAGCGCTTTCGCGGCACCGACCCGGACCTCCCACGCGGGATCGTCGCGCAGTTCACCGGCACGGACGTTCAACGACGCCGGGTGCCCGACCCGTTCCGCGGCTTCGAGTGCGGCGGCGCGCACCAACGGGTCCTCGTCGGCGGTCAGGCCGACGAGGACGGTCACGTCCGTGATGCCCTTGGCGACCTGCACCCGCAGTTCCCGGGACGGGTCGTTCGCCGCGGTGGCCAGCGAGCCGTCCTCTCCGAGCGCCACCAGCCCTCGCGCGGCCGCCTGCCTCACCTCCAGGTCGCCGTCGGTGAGGCCGGCCGCGTAGACCCCGGCGGTCCCCAGCTTCAACGCCCACAGCACTTCCAGCGCGATCGCCCGCGCGGGCGAGACCTCCAGCGCCTCGCGCAACGCCTCCGAGGCCGGCACGACCTCGACCAGTTCGCGCAGGCCCGCCGCCGCGACGGCCCTGGTCTCGCCGTCCGACATGGCGGTGACGAGCGCGAACTCGAAGCCCGGCGGCACCGCCTCGGTCAGCGCCGAGACCGCCGCTCTTCGCACCACGGGGTCCGGATCCGCGAGGTACGGCTCCAGGTCGGCGAGTGCCGGCTGCGAGTCGGCCAGCGCCAGCACCTCCAGCACCCGCGCCGACTCGACCACGGTGTCCTCCCGCGCCACCTCCTCGACCTCGGCTGCGACGCTCACCGACCGCACGCCGAGGTACTCCTCCACGCCGGCCCGGTGCGGCACACCGTCGACCGGGACGAGGTAGGGCGAGACCGGACGCTTGATGAACTCCATGGCGCCATCGGCGTTCTTGCGCAGGTTGAGGTGGTGGAACCAGCGGGCGTCGTCGCGTTCGGGCAGGTCGACGCGCGAGTGGTAGAGCCCCCACCGGGACTCGTCACGCATCAGTGACGACGCGGCCGCCATCTCCGCGCAGTCGCGGATGAACGAGACCTCGACGCAGCGCATGAGCTCGTGCGGTGAGCGGGCGCCCATCGCCGCGATCTCGGCCTCCATCCTGGCGAACGCCTCGAGGGCCAGCGTCAGCTTCGTCTCGCTCTTGGGTGGTGCCACGTAGTCGTTCACGAAGCGGCGCAGCTTGTACTCGACCTGCGGCTGCGGCGGGCCGTCCGGCTGCCGGGAGTGCCGGAAGATCAGTTCGTGCGCCTCGGCCACCTGGTCGGCGGGAAGTGTTTCCGGGCGTTCGAAGTGGACGGAGGCGTGCGCACCGGCCAGGTCGCCGAACACGAAGGCGCCGATCATGTAGTTGTGCGGCACGCACGCCAGGTCGCCCGCCGCGTACAGGCCGGGAACGGTGGTGCGGCCGTTCTCGTCCACCCACACGCCGGACGCCGAATGCCCGCCGCACAGGCCGATCTCCGAGATGTGCATCTCGATGTCGTGCGTGCGGTAGTCGTGCCCGCGTCCACTGTGGAACGTCCCTCGCGACGGTCGTTCCGTGGAGTGCAGGATGCCCTCCAGGGCCGCGATGGACTCCTCGGGCAGGTGCGTCGTCTTGAGGTAGATCGGACCGCGTTCGGAGGCGATCTCCGCGGCGACCTCGGCCATCATCTGGCCGGACCAGTAGTCGCAGTCGACGAACCGCTCCCCCAGCGAGTTGACCTGGTAGGCGCCGAACGGGTTGCCGACGTACGCGCACGCCGGGCCGTTGTAGTCCTTGATCAGCGGGTTGATCTGGAAGCACTCGATGCCCGACAGCTCGGCGCCCGCGTGGTAGGCCATCGAGTAGCCGTCGCCGGCGTTCGTCGGGTTCTCGTAGGTGCCGTAGAGGTAGCCGGAGGCGGGCAGGCCCAGACGTCCGGAGGCGCCGGTCGCGAGGATCACCGCGCCCGCCGACACCGTGACGAACTCGCCGGTGCGGGTGTGGAAGCCCGCAGCGCCGACGGCTCGGCCGTCCTGCACCAGTACGCGGACGGGCATCACGCGGTTCTCGATGCGCAGGCGTTCCCGCAGCCGTCGTTCGCGCATCACGCGGTACAGGACCTTCTTGACGTCCTTGCCCTCGGGCATCGGCAGGACGTAGCTGTCCGACCGGTGCACCTGCCGCACGTGGTACTCGCCGAACGAGTCCTTTTCGAACTTCACGCCGTAGCGTTCGAGGCGCTGCACCATGTCGAAGCCGCGGGTCGCGGTCTGCATGACCGTGCGCTGGTTCACGATCCCGTCGTTGGCGCGGGTGATCTCGGCGACGTAGTCCTCCGGCTTCGCCTTGCCCGGGATGACCGCGTTGTTGACGCCGTCCATGCCCATCGCGAGGGCGCCGGAGTGCCGGACGTGGGCCTTCTCCAGCAGCAGGACGTCACGACCGGCCTCGGCGGCGGTGATGGCGGCCATCGAACCGGCCGTGCCACCGCCGATCACCAGGACGTCGCAGGACAGTTCGATGGTCATGCCTTCACCGCCGCGAGGATCGCGTCACGGCGGCGTTCGACCTCACCGGTGCCGAGGACGACCACGCGGTCTCCCAGCAGCACGGCCTCGTCGACGTCGTGCGTGACGAACAGAGTGGTGGTGCCGGAGAGCACCTCGGTCACCAGGTCCTGCATCGACGCGCGGGTCTGCGCGTCCAGAGCGCCGAACGGCTCGTCCATCAGCACGACCGACGGCTGCTGCGCCAGCGTCCTGGCGAGCTGGACGCGTTGGCGCATGCCGCCGGACAGCTCGCGCGGCAGGTGGTCCCCGAACCCCGCGAGACCGACGCGGTCGAGCCACTCCAGCGCCCGTGCCCGCCGTTGCGCACGCGGGACGCCCTGCAACGCCAGGGGCAGCTCGACGTTGCGCACCGCGGTGCGCCAGGGCAGCAGCCCGTCGTCCTGGAAGACGAGCGCCCGGTCGCGGGACGGCCCGCGCACCGCCTGCCCTGCCACGGTGATCGCCCCGGTGAACGGCACGAGTCCCGCGACGGCACGCAGCAAAGTGGACTTGCCGCACCCGGAAGGTCCCGCCACCACGACGAACTCGCCGGGGCCGACGTCGAGCGAGAAGTCGGACAGCACCGTGGCGCGGCCGTAGCCGACGGTCAGCGAACGGACGTGCACGCTCATACCAGCGCCTCCCTGGGCAACCACCGGGTGACCCGGCGACCGAGCAGTTCGACCGCGGCGGACGTGAGGTAGCCGAGCCCGCCGATCGTGACCATGCCGACGATCACACCGGGGTAGTCGACGACGGTGTAGGCCTGCCAGGTGCGGTACCCGACGCCGAACTGGCCGGAGATCATCTCGGCGGAGATCACGCAGATCCACGCCACGCCCATGCCCACCGACAGACCGCCGAACACACCGGGCAGCGTGCCCGGCAGCACCACGCGGACCAGCACCTGCGGGGTGCTCGCGCCCATCGTGCGGACCGCGTCCTCCCAGATCGTCGGCAGCGCCCGCACGGCGTGCCGGGTGGACACCAGGATCGGGAAGAACGCCGCGACGAACGTGATGAACACGATGCCCTGCTCGTCGGTCGGGAACAGCAGGATCGCGATGGGCACCAGCGCGATCGCCGGGATCGGCCGCACCACCTCGAGCGGAGGCCGCAGCAGGTCGCCCAGCCACCGCGACCGGGCGATCACCACCCCGAGCGCGACCCCCAGCGCGGCGGCGAGCAGAAAACCGGCCATGATCCGCCCGAGGCTCGCGCCCAGGTCGTGGTAGAACTCGGCCGCGGCGACCTGCACCGCGAACCGCTCGACGACCTCGACGACCGTCGGCAGCTGGTCGAAGCGCAGCCAGGCCCGCGTGTCCGACGCGGTCAGCAGCTGCCACAGCGCCAGGACCGCGGCCAGCGACCCGATCCGCACCACCCAGCGCATCACCTCTGCACCGACTCGATCGCCTGCTGGAACGTGAGGACCTCGCCGCGCTTCGCCGCCGCGGCCCGGGTCGTGAACGGCAGCAGCTCGGCACCGGACCGCACCCAGTGGGCGTGCTCGGCGAACCACCGCGTCCCCGTCTCCGCGTCCGGCACGTACGCGACCCGCAGCTTCTTCCCGCTGTCGCGCACCGACTTCAGCAACTCGGTCGGCGACGCGACGGGCTGCGGTGCCGCACCGTCGAACCACACCTCGCTCGCCGTCCTGGGGTCACCACCCAGCGAGGCCGGGTTCGTGAGTTCCTCGGTCGGCTCCAGGACGTCGCGCAGCGGCTTGTCGTCGATGAACCGGTCCACGTCGAGCTCGTCGATGTTCCCGATCGACTTGAGGAAGGGCACGTCCTGCTTCAAAGCCTGTCGCAGCAAGGACTTCAGCGACAGGTCGAAGGTCGCGATGCCGTTCGGTCCGTTGTAGAGGTACACGACCTCGACCGGCAGCCCGGTGGCCTTGGCGACGATCTCCGCCGCCTGCAGCGGTTGCTCGTGCAGGAACTTCGTCGCGTCGAGTTGCGCGCGCAGGAACTCCCGCAGCACCTCGGGCTGCTGCTGGGCGAACGGGTTGCGCACGACCGTGCCGTGCAACGTCGGCAGGTTCAGCGCCGCGCCGTCGTAGAGCAGCTCGGCCTGCTTGGCGAACACGAGTTGGCCCGGCCACGCCACGAACTGCGCGAGCGCCGCGACGTTGCCCGACTGCAGCGCCGAAGCCCCGACGGACGGCTGCTGGTTCTCCACCGTCACCTCGGTGTCCCCGAGCGCCCGCACCAGTGTGCCGTGCCCGGCCGAGCCCACGCTCGCCGACACCTTCTGCCCCTTCAGGTCCGCGAGCGTCCGGGCCTGCGAACCGGGTGGCACCACGACCATGTTCAGCGCGCCGCGGGCGTTGTACCCGGTGACGGCGACCATCCGGGTGCCCTGGTCGCCCTGCTTCTGCGTGCGCGACCCGTTGATCAGCAGCGGGTAGTCGCCCATCGACCCGATGTCGATCTTTCCGGCGATCATCTGCGCCGTGATCGGCGCACCGGTGTCGTAGTCCTGCCACGCCACCTTGTACGTCTTGCCGGTCTTCTTGCCGAGCTCGGCGAGCCGTTGCTCGAAGAACCCCTTGTCCCGCAACAAAGTGCCTGCGGTGACCGTGTTGATCGTCTTCGACTGGTACCCGATGACGACCGGCACCTCGTCGCCGGACGCCGCCTCACCCGTGCCGCAGGCGGCGAGCAGGAGGACGGACGCGAGAATCGCGCGCTTCACCGTTTGTCCCTTCACCGCAGGAGGTAGGGCATGTTGATGGTCACCGCGCCCGTGGGGCACCGCGCGGCGCACGGGCCGCAGTACCAGCACTCGTCGACGTGCATGTGCGCCTTGCCGGTCTCGGGGTTGATCGACAGCGAGTCGAGCGGACACATGTCAACGCACAGCCGGCAGCCGTCGATGCACTGGGATTCGTTGATCGTGACCGGTACGTCGGCACGGTTGTTGACCAGAGCCATGACTCAACTCCAGGAAATGTGGTGGGAAATATGAGGTTTGCTAGCGGCGGATTTCCGCACGCATGGTCAGGCGGTCGCCGCGCGTGCGGATGAACTCGAGGTCGACCGGCCGGCCGTCCGCGAAGTGGCTGAGCCGTTCCACGACCATCAGCGCCGACCCGCGCGGCACCTCCAGCACCGTCGCGGAGTGCAGGTCGGCGTTCACCGCCTCCAGCGTCACCGCCGCGGTGCCGAGCCGCTGCCCGCAGGTCTGCTCGATCAGCGAGAAGAGGTCGCGGTTGACGAGGTCCTCGCCGAGCACCCGCTCCCCCACGTCCAGGGCTAGGTAGGTCAGGTCCAGCGACAACGGCAGGCCGTTTAGCCGCCGCAACCTCTCCACGTACACCACCGAGGCGTCAGGCGGCAGCCGCAGTCGTTGCGCCACCGAGGAAGGCGCCCGGATCACGGTCGCCGCCCGCACGTCGTTGGTGACTTCTCCTTGCTCGTGCAGGGTTTCCGCGAGACCCATCAACTGGTTCAGCCCGTGCTCGACCTTGTCCGCCACGACCACCGTGCCGACACCGGGCACGCGCTCGACGAGCCCCTCCTCGCGCAGGAGGTCCAGTGCCTCGCGAATGCTGTTGCGGGACACCGAGAACTCGGCGGCGAGGAACCGTTCGTCCGGCAGCACACCGTCCGGGAAGGCACGGCGCACCACCTGCTGGCGGATGACGTCGGCGGCCTGACGCGCCCGGTCGGCGCGCAACCGCCGCGCTGGTCGCGGGCTGCTGTTCATGGCCCACAGCATGGACGGCACGAGACGATCAGTTTGTTACGCTCGTGTTACGCCGCCTGGTCAGGGCGGCGAGCAGGCAAAAGACGACCGCTCCGCCAGTCCATCATGTGGACCCCCGCGAAACAGGCCGAAACCTCTGAATACGAGGTATAGCACGGAGTTCGTGCTCCGAACAGGGATCAGGCCGGTGCGACGGAGGTCCGCAGCTCCCGGATCAGCTCGCGCACGGCGAGGGAGTGCCTCGCGGCGCCGGTGGTCACGTGGACGAGCCGGCGCGTCGGGCGGCCAGGGCCGAGGTCGACGACGGTGACACCGGGCGGCGGGGTGAGCACGGTGAGCCGCGGCAGGATCGCGATGCCGATGCCCTGCGCGACCATCGACAGCACCACGCTGTCGTCGGCCACCTCCAGCCGGCGCGGCGGCAGCCAGTCCTGAGTGGCCCACCAGTGGCGGGTGTAGGAGGAGCAGTTCTCCGGCCAGTCGAGCAGCGGCAGACCACGCGGGTCCGGGTGGTGCGCCGGGTGCACGAGCAGGTACGGCTCGGTGACCAGGTCGCCGTGCCGCAGACCGGGGAGCTCCGCGTGGTCGTCGAGGGTGGCGATCGCGAGGTCGGCACGGCCGTCGGCCACCTCCCCCGCCGTCCCGCGCCCCAGTTCGGGCACGACCAGGACCTGCGGCCGCAGTTCGGGGAAGCGGGTGGTCAGCCGGTCGAGCACGGGTGGCAGCAGGTGTGCGGCGGCGGTGCGGAAGGCCGCGACGCGCACCACACCCGAGATCGAGCCCGACGCCGCGCCGCGGGCCTCGGAGCGCAGGAGCTCCAGCTGGCGGAGGATCTGCCGGGCGTGCACGAGCGCCCGTTCACCGGCCGGTGTCGGTGTGGCGCCACGGCGGCCGCGCTCGAACAGCACCGCACCGACCCGGCGTTCGGACTCCCGGACGGCGTGCGACACCGCGGACTGCGAGAGCCCGACCTCCCGGCCGGCCGCCGTGAAGCTCCCGGTGGTCTCGACGGCGATCAGCAGGCGCAGCTCGGACGGGCTCAGGTCCACCACGCCACTATCCATGAACACGCCTCATGGAACGCGCGGATCGATCGACTCCGCCCTCTGCTCCCACGGTCCGGGAATCCCTACCTTCCCCGGTATGAGCACATTCCTCGCCGTCCGCCAGGTACGCCGCCCCCAGGGTGCGCCCAGCGCGGACGACTTCGCCGTCGTCACCGCGGACCTGCCCGCCCTCACCGACGGTCAGGTCCTCGTCGAGAACCTCTACCTCTCCGTCGACCCCTACATGCGGCAGCTGATGGACACCGACGAGGCGGGCCTGGAGGGCAGGGCGATCGGGCAGGTCGTCGAGTCCCGATCACCTCGGTATCCGGTCGGCACGACCGTGTTCCACCGCGCCGGGTGGGCGACGCACGCGGTGGTCGGCGCCGAGGACCTCCGACCCGTGCACCAGGCCGACGGTGTGCCGTTGAGCGCCTACCTCGGCGTGCTGGGCGGCACGGGCCTGACCGCGTTCGTCGGTCTGACGAGGATCGCCCGCCTGCAGCCCGGCGAGGACCTCTTCGTGTCCGCCGCCGCGGGAGGCGTGGGTACGGCGGCGGGGCAGATCGCCCGGCTCCTGGGCGCCGGGCGGATCATCGGCAGCGCCGGGTCCGCCGCCAAGGTCGAACGCCTGCTGGAGCTCGGCTTCGACGCCGCCTTCGACCACCGCGCGGCGCCGGTCGGCGAGCAACTCGCCAAGGCGGCACCGGACGGCATCGACGTCTACCTCGACAACGTCGGCGGCGACCACCTCGCCGCCGCCATCGACGCGCTGCGCCCGCACGGCCGGGTCGCGTGGTCCGGCGCGATCGCCCAGTACAGCTCGGCTCCCCCGGCCGCACCGCACAACCTGGCCGACGTCATGTTCAAGTCGCTGCGCGTCGAGGGGTTCCTGGTCCGCGAGCACCTCGACGCGCGGGAGCGGTTCGAACGCTTCCTGGTGCCGCACGTCCGCAGCGGTGCGGTGCGCGCGGAGGAGACGGTGGTGGACGGGATCGGCGCCGTCGTGGAGGCGTTCCTGGGAGTGCTCGCCGGGGCCAACACCGGGAAGATGCTGGTGCGCCTCCACAACTAGGCCTCATGCATGTTGTTGCACATCAGCTGTCGAGCCCGCCGAGCACGCAACGTCCGCTTCTGCCGATGAGTGGACGCCGTACGGGTACGTGCCGGGCTTCAGACAGCGGCGGTTGCAGGGTCCCAGACGAGAATCGGGGCGGTGACGGGCACGAT
>NZ_JBEXNC010000028.1:0-82317 GCF_040610935.1 Lentzea sp. NPDC003310 | reverse complement strand
AGGGATGTCAAACGGGCGAAAAGCGTGCCCGTTTGACATCCCTACCTGGCTGCAGCAAGAGCTATGGCGCGACTCGTGATGGGACCCCACCGCCCTGGAGTCTTGGCAAGAGACTGCTCGCCTTCGGCATCGCTGTGGGGCGGGAGTGTCGAATCCTCTCGGAGTGTCAGACCCTCTCGGTACGTTGGGTCGCGGGGGACGCTCAGTCAGAGGGGACCCTTGCGCGAGCTTGCGTTGCCTCTGTCGGGGCGCGCCTGGCGGTCAGGTCAGAGAGGCGACCTGGTCGCTCACCACCTGGGCCGCTGCCGACACCAGGGCCGTCACCGCCGGGTTCGTCGAGTTGTCCTGGCGCCAGCCGAACTGCGTGTACACGCGGAAGGTCGGGGACCAGGGCAAGCGGACCAACCTGCCGTCGGCCAGTTCCGAGGAGACCGTCACCTCTGGCATCAGGGCGATGCCCAGGCCTGAGGCCACAGCTCGTTTGGCAGCGTCGACCGAGTCCAGTTCCAGGACCGGGGCGCGGGTGTCGTCGTAGCCGAGGGAGTGTTCGAAGAGCTCGTGGTAGCTCGCGCCGTTCTCCGCCCTGATGAGGGTGCTGCTCGTGATGTCGTCCTCGGTGAGGGACTGGCGTTGGGTGAGCATGTGGTTCGGGCCCGCGACCATCACCAGTGGTTCCGGGCAGAGGACCGTGGTTTCCAGGCCCTCGCGCGGTTCGATCGCTCCTATGAAGAACGCGCAGTCCAGTTGGCCGTCTCGGACCGAGTTCAGGTTGTTCAGGGCGTTGCGCGAGTGCAACGAGAGTTGGACCGACGGGTAGCGCCAGCACATGTATTCGATGAGCGGTAGCAGACGGTAGTCGGTCAAACTCTGTGCGGAACCGATGACGAGTTTGCCGTGCGGCTCGCCGTTCATCGTGATGGCTTTTCGGGCCTTTTCGGTGAGGTTGATGATGTTTCGCGCGAACGGGAGGAGTTCCACGCCTGCGGAGGTCATCTGGATACCTCTGGGGAGGCGCCGGAAAAGGACGACCCCGAGGGCCTCCTCCAGCGCCTTGATGCGGGTCGTGATGGTCGGCTGCGAGCAGTTGAGCGTGGCTGCGGCCTTGGTGAAGCTCCCTGTCTGAACCACGGTCGTGAACGCGAGAAGCTGGCGTGTCTCCATCAGGCGGATCCTCGGGGTAAAACGGTGCGACGACTTTTTCTCGTTCGTTCCCGTGGTCCTGTTACGGATGGTGCGGGAGCAGTAACGCTACCTGTCCGCTGCGTGCGCGCGATTGGTGCTTATGGAGTCATCTTGATCGGTCGCGAAAGGCTGTTTCCGCCGAAAGAGTGAAAATTAAACTGCCTCCCTCGACGGGCGGTAGTTGGGCGACTCTGTTTAGTGAAGCCTTTCGCCAGGCGAAAGAAACAACGCCGTCGCCTCGAGGTGAGGTGACGGCGTTGTGTGGTGTGGATCAGGCCGCGCAGGCTCCGCCGCTGACGAGGAAGTCGTAGACGGTCGGGGGCTCGGTGCCGACTTGCTGGGTCACCCTGATGTGAAGTCCGTCAGCCACCTCGTAGGTGCCGGGGAACTCGCTGTGCCAGAGCGCGAGGCCGTCGTTGCCCTGTACGCGGCGCTGCAGCTGGACCGTGGTGGTGCGCTGCCGGCCGTCCGGCGTGGCCTGGTCGCCCGCGTCGACGTTGGGCAGGGTCTGGACGGAGGTCGGGTAGTCGACCTTGGCCAACTCGCCCGCGGCGTTGCGCAGGTACAGCGTCGGGACTCCGGTGCTGCCGGCCTGGTTGGGCTGGTTGGGCGCGGTGTTGCACCGCAGCCGGCGGTTGACGTTTCCGTACGCCAGGAACGTGCCCTGGGAGTCCTTCAAGGCCAGCGAGGACCAGCGCTCGGCCGCCGTGCCGCCGGTGCCGCCGCCGGCGCCGAAGGACACGGCGCTTTCTTCGAGTTGCGGCGCCGCGTCCTCGTCCGCCAGGTGCACGCCCCAGCCGGGGTGCAGCGGGGTGTGGCCGACCACGTGCTCGTAGTCGAAGAACCCTGCGTGCTCGACGCCGGGCAGCCACGTGCGGGACAGACCCTCGGTCTGGCCGTTCACGTCAGCGCGTAGGCCGATGCCGTGGCGATCTGCGGGTAGACCGGGTTGGCCGCCGCAGGGGTGATCGTGGCGGCCGCCAGCGCGGCGGTCGTGGCCGAGACGGCCATGAATCTCGTGACAGAACTACGCACGTCCAACTCCCGGAAGTCGGGTGAAGCCCCCAGAACGGCGCGAATCGGCCGTCTGGGCAGGACGGTAACCGGGGGTCCGACAGTCCCGTCCGGTTGCTCGGGCCGGGGTGGCGGCGGTCACAGCGCGGGTCTCGCCTAGACTCGCTGGGAATCCGGGCGCCCGCAGCGGCGGTACCGGCTGTCTTGCACGTTCTTGTTCGTATCGAGGAGTCCACGTTGAAGAGCACCGTCGAGCACCTGAGCCCGACGAGGGTCCGGATCAACGTCGAGGTGCCGTTCGACGAGCTCAAGTCGAACTTCGACCAGGCGTACCGGAAGCTCGCGAAGCAGGTCCGCATCCCCGGCTTCCGCCCGGGCAAGGCCCCCGCCAAGGTCCTGGAGAACCGCATCGGCCGCGCTCCGGTGCTGGACGAGGTCATCCAGGAGGCCATCCCGGCCAAGTACCTGGAGGCGGTCAACGCGGGTGAGGTGCGCACGCTCGGCCGTCCCGACTTCGAGGTCACCAAGATCGAGGACGGCCAGACGCTCGAGTTCACCGCCGAGGTCGACGTCCGTCCCGAGATCACCGTGCCCGCGTTCGGCGAGCTCGCCGTGACCGTGGACGAGCAGGAGGTCACCGACGAGGACGTGACCACCCAGCTCGACGAGCTCCGCGCTCGCTTCGGCACCCTGACCGGCGTCTCCCGCCCGGTCGAGACCGGCGACTTCGTCATCGTCGACCTGTCCGCGACGGTCGACGGCGAAGAGGTCGAGGAGGCGCGCACCAGCGGCCTGTCCTACGAGGTCGGCTCCGGCCAGCTCGTCGAGGGCATCGACGACGCCCTGGTCGGCGCGTCCGAGGGCGAGACCAAGACCTTCGCCACCACGCTCGTCGCCGGTGAGCACGAGGGCCGCGAGGCCGAGGTCACCGTCGTGCTGAGCAGCGTCAAGGAGCGTCAGCTCCCCGAGCTCGACGACGAGTTCGCGCAGCTCGCGAGCGAGTTCGACACGCTCGACGAGCTCAAGGCCGACCTGCAGACCCGCCTGGGCCGCGTCAAGAAGATGCAGCAGGGCGTGCAGGCGCGCGACAAGGTCCTCGAGGCGCTGCTGGAGACCACCGAGGTCCCGCTGCCCGAGGGCATCGTCCAGGGCGAGATCGACGCCCGCAAGCACGACGCCGTGCACGCCTTCGACCACGACGACGCGAAGTTCGCCGCGTGGCTGCAGGAGCAGGGCCAGACGGAGGAGGAGTTCGACACCGAGCTCCGCACCGCCGCCGAGCAGGCCGTGAAGACCCAGCTCGTGCTCGACTCGATCGCCGACGCCGAGCAGGTCACGGTGTCCGACGGCGAGCTGACCGAGCGGATCATCTACCAGGCCCAGCGCTTCGGCATCAGCCCGGACGAGTACGTCAAGCGCGCGCAGCAGTCCGGCCAGCTCGGCGCGATCTTCGCCGACGTCCGCCGGGGCAAGGCGCTCGCGAGCGTCGTGCGCCAGGCTGAGGTGTCCGACACCAGCGGCACCAAGCTCGACCTCGACGAGCTCTTCGGCGAGACCAAGTCCGATGAGGACAGCGGAGAGGCGTAAAGCTGATAGCGAACGCGGGCGGTGTCGGGCATCTGACGCCGCCCGCCTTCGTTAAGGTCGATCGCAGAGAGTTTTGCTTCCAGATTCGTTCCACCTGGAGTTAGGCAGGCAGACGTGACGCAGCACTCCTTCCCGACCCCCGAGATGCGGTCGGCCACCGCCGGGATGAACCTCAACGACTCGGTGTACGAGCGGCTGCTCCGCGAGCGGATCATCGTCCTGGGATCGCAGGTCGAAGAGGGCATCGCCAACCAGATCACCGCTCAGCTGCTGCTCCTCGCCGCTGAGGACCCCGAGAAGGACATCACGCTCTACATCAACTCGCCGGGTGGCTCCGTCACGGCGGGCATGGCCATCTACGACACGATGCAGCTGATCCAGCCGGACGTGGCCACGTACGCGATGGGCCTCGCGGCCTCGATGGGGCAGTTCCTGCTCTCCGCGGGCGCGCCCGGCAAGCGCCACGCGCTCCCGCACGCGCGCATCCTCATGCACCAGCCGTCGGCCGGTGTCGGCGGTACGGCCGCGGACATCGCGATCCAGGCGGACATGCTGACGCGCACCAAGCGCGAGATGGCCGAGCTCATCGCGGAGCACACCGGCCAGTCGGTCGAGACCATCACCCGCGACTCCGACCGCGACCGCTGGTTCACGGCGCAGGAAGCGCTGGAGTACGGCTTCGTCGACAAGGTCGTCACCCGCGCGCAGCCGGTCGGCTCGAGCAACTAGCAGCTGAGGAGATCTCGAAGTGAGCCAGTTCCACGCCCCTCAGTCGCGGTACGTGCTGCCGTCGTTCGTCGAGCGCACCAGCTACGGCATGAAGGAGTCGAACCCGTACAACAAGCTGTTCGAGGAGCGCATCATCTTCCTCGGCGTGCAGGTTGACGACGCTTCGGCCAACGACGTCATGGCGCAGCTGCTGGTCCTCGAGTCCGAGGACCCGGACCGCGACATCCTGATGTACATCAACTCGCCGGGTGGCTCGTTCACCTCGCTGATGGCCATCTACGACACCATGCAGTTCGTGCGTCCGGACATCCAGACGTACTGCCTCGGCCAGGCCGCCTCGGCCGCCGCGGTGCTGCTGGCCGCCGGCACGCCCGGCAAGCGCCACGCGCTGCCGAACGCGCGAATCCTGATCCACCAGCCCTCCATGGAGGGCGCGTACGGTCAGGTGTCCGACCTGGAGATCCAGTCGAACGAGATCCAGCGCGTGCGCCGCCTGATGGAGACCACCCTCGCGCGGCACACGAACCGGACGGCAGAGGAGGTCCGCGAGAGCATCGAGCGCGACCGCATCCTCACGGCCGACGAGGCCAAGGAGTACGGCATCGTCGACTCGGTGCTGCCCTACCGGAAGCTTTCCGCCAAGTCCTGATCCGTGTGATTCCGGTGGCTGGGAAATCCCGGCCACCGGGCGTCGCGGACCCATCCGACACGCCGGTGTGACGGTCAACAGGCCTGATCGGCGCGTCAAGGGGGCGCTGGTCCTCCCCTGAAACGGGGTCGGCCAGGTACCGTCAGGAGAACGGGCTCAGCACCCACAGCCAGTGGGACTGCCACAGCAAGTCAGCAGGCGCACTACAGCAGGTGTGCGCCGGAGGGGACATAGGTCAGCGGTCATGGCGCGTATCGGTGACGGCGGCGACTTGCTGAAGTGCTCTTTCTGCGGAAAGAGCCAGAAGCAGGTGAAGAAACTCATCGCCGGCCCCGGCGTCTACATCTGCGATGAGTGCATCGATCTCTGCAACGAGATCATCGAGGAGGAGCTGGCCGAAGCCGGCGACGTGAAGCTCGACGAGCTGCCGAAGCCCGCCGAGATCCACGAGTTCCTCGACCAGTACGTCATCGGCCAGTCCGAGGCGAAGCGGACCCTCTCGGTCGCCGTCTACAACCACTACAAGCGCATCCAGGCGGGCGACCGCGGGCGCGAGGGTCGTGACGACGGTGTCGAGCTGGCGAAGTCGAACATCCTGATGCTCGGCCCGACGGGCTGCGGCAAGACCTACCTCGCGCAGACGCTCGCGAAGATGCTGAACGTGCCGTTCGCCATCGCCGACGCGACCGCGCTGACGGAGGCCGGGTACGTCGGTGAGGACGTCGAGAACATCCTCCTGAAGCTCATCCAGGCCGCCGACTACGACGTCAAGCGCGCCGAGACGGGCATCATCTACATCGACGAGGTCGACAAGATCGCTCGAAAGAGTGAAAACCCGTCGATCACGCGCGACGTGTCCGGCGAGGGCGTGCAGCAGGCGCTGCTGAAGATCCTCGAGGGCACCACCGCCTCGGTTCCGCCGCAGGGCGGCCGCAAGCACCCGCACCAGGAGTTCATCCAGATCGACACGACGAACGTGCTGTTCATCGTGGCCGGTGCGTTCGCGGGGCTCGAGAAGATCATCCAGGACCGGGTCGGCAAGCGCGGCCTGGGCTTCGGCGCCGAGGTCCGCTCGAAGGCGGAGACGGACGCGGCGGACTACTTCGCCGACTCCATGCCGGAGGACCTGATCAAGTTCGGCCTGATCCCCGAGTTCATCGGGCGTCTGCCGATGGTCGCCTCCGTCACGAACCTCGACAAGCCGTCGCTGGTCATGATCCTCACCGAGCCGAAGAACGCCCTGGTGAAGCAGTACCAGAAGCTGTTCGAGATGGACGGCGTCGAGCTCGAGTTCACCAAGACCGCGCTCGAAGCGGTCGCCGACCAGGCGATCCTGCGCGGCACCGGTGCTCGTGGTCTGCGCGCGATCATGGAAGAGGTCCTGCTCCCGGTGATGTACGACATCCCGAGCCGCACGGACGTCGCCAAGGTCGTCATCACCGAGCAGACGGTGAAGGAGAACGTGAACCCGACCATCGTGGCCCGGCAGCCCTCGCGCCGAGAGCGCCGCGAGAAGTCGGCGTAGCGAAGCTGTTCCGAAGGGGCGCTGGTGATGTCACCGGCGCCCCTCCGGCGTTTCCGGGTACTTCGGGGCGTGGGCACCTGAAGGGCGTTTCGGGGTGCGGTGCTCGGGCACCTGACCGGCGTTTCGGGGCGCGGGCACCTGACCGGCGTTTTGGGGCGCGGGGCGTGGGCACCTGAAGGGCGTTTCGGAGCGCGGGGCGCGAACACCTGAACGGCGGTTCGAGGCGCGGTGCTCGGGCACCTGAAGGGCATTTCGGGGCGCGGTAGTCATCTGGAGGCGCTCCGGCGCGGTTCGGCCCCGCCGCCGCCGGCCGTCGCGCGACTAGGGTGGACCCATGTCGTTGCCCCACGTGCTCCTGCTCCACGGCTACACCGGTTCCGGCCCGGGCCACTGGCAGCGCTGGCTCGCCCAGACGGTGTCCGAGCACGGCGGCCTCGCCGACCTGCCGCACTTCAGCAGCCCCGAGGCGCCCGACCGCGACACCTGGCTGCGTGAGCTCGACACGCACCTCGAAGCCCTGCCCGCCGACCGCGAACGGGTCGTCGTGGCGCACTCGCTCGGCTGCTACCTCTGGCTGCACCACGCGGCGCGCGAGAAGATCGCCCACGTCGACCGCGTGCTGCTGGTCGCGCCGCCGCAGCTGGACCACCCCGAACCGGCCATCAAGTCGTTCTTCCCGGCCCCGCTCGACCCGGCCGGCCTGCGCCGCGCCGCCACCGAGACCCGCCTGGTCGCGGGCGAGGGCGACCCGCACTGCACGATGCAGGCCGCGAAGGAGCTCGCCGAGGCGTTGCGGATCGAGATCGACGTCCTGCCGGGCGCCGGGCACATCAACATCGACGCGGGCTACGGCGAGTGGCCGGCGGTGCTCAAGTGGGTGCGATCGCGGACGGTGCCTCTCTCGCCTCGCTAGCCGTCACTTCCTGGGGGGAACGTGTTCGACCTGCACGAGCTGATCGACGAGCACGGTGTCGTCGGCGCTCAGCTCGCCGTCCTCGCCGACGGCGAGATCACCGACGTGGCCGCGGGCGTCCTGAACGCCGGGACGCGCGCCCCGGTGACGTCGGACTCGCTGTTCCAGATCGCGTCGATCACCAAGGTCTGGACGGCGACGCTGGTCCAGGAGCTGGCGAACGAGGGTCGGATCGACCTCGACCGCCCGGTCCGCGAGGTGCTGCCGGAGTTCCGGCCGGGGGTCACGCCGCGGCAGCTGCTCACCCACACGTCGGGCATCGACGGCGACCTCTTCCACGACACCGGCAGCGGTCCGGACGCGGTCGAGAGGTTCGTGGCACGGCTGGCGGACGCCGAGCAGCTCTTCCCGCCGGGCGCGCTGTGGTCCTACTGCAACAGCGGCTTCACGGTGCTCGGCCGGATCGTGGAGGTGTTGCGGGACAAGCCTTTCAACACCGTCCTCACTGAACGGCTGGCGGTCCCGCTCGGCCTCGCCGTCGCGACGACCTACGCGGACCGGACCGCCGCGCACGCGGTCGGGCACGAGGACGGACGGCCGGTGACCGATCCGGGACCGGAGTCTGACTGGCCCGCGGGGTCGGCGCTCGCGATGAGCGCGCGGGACCTGCTGGCGTTCGCGCGCATGCACCTGGCCACGCCGGCGTTCGCGGCGATGCGCGAACCGCAGGTCTCGCTGCCGGACTTCGGACATCCCGCCGCCTGGGGTCTCGGCTGGGAGCTGCCCGGCTACTCGGGCGGGCGGGTGATCGGCCACCACGGCTCCAACGAGGGGCTGGCCTCGTTCCTGCGGATCGCACCGGACAGCGGGATCGCGGTCGCACTGCTCACCACCGGCGGTGACGCGAGCGCCATCTTTGACTTGGTCGTCGAGGCCCTCTTCAGCGCACGGGCGGGCGTGCGCAGGCCCGTGCGACCGAGGCCTCCCGCTGCGCCCGCGCCGGTGGACGAGCGCTTCCTCGGCACCTACCGCTCGGCCGGCCACGAGGTCGTTGTCGGCAAAGCAGAACAGGGCCGCGTGCTGGTCGATCTCGACGACGACGCACGGGAGTTCGTGGCGCTGAGGGACGACGCGCTGATCGCCGTGGACGAGCCGCACACCGTGCTGGTGCTCGTCGGCGATCGCTGGATGCACTTCGGGCGGGCAGCCGTCCGAGTTGAAGAGATCCTGGGGGACTCGTGATCGAACTGAAGAAGCTGGTCGAGGAACACGGCGTGGTCGGCGCGCAGGTCGCGGTGCTGCACGACGGCGAGATCATCGACCTGGCGGCAGGACTGCTCGACGCCACGAGCGGGGAGCAGGTGACGACGGACGCCGCCTTCCAGATCGGGTCGATCACCAAGGTGTGGACGGCGACGCTGGTCCAGGAGCTGGTGAACGAGGGCAGGCTCGACCTCGACCGGCCGGTGCGCGACGTGCTGCCCGAGTTCCGGCTCGCCGACGAGGAGGCCGCGCGGATCATCACGCCGCGCCACCTCCTCACGCACACCGCGGGGTTCCAGGGCGACCTCTTCCACGACACCGGCAGCGGTGACGACCTGCTGGAGAAGTACGTCGAGCTGCTGGCCGACGCCCGGCAGGAGGCCCCGCCCGGCGCGTTCCACACGTACTGCAACAGCGGCTTCACGCTGCTCGGCCGGATCGTGGAAGTGCTGCGGGACAAGCCTTTCCGCGCCGTCGTGCGAGACCGCCTGATCGACCGCCTCGGCCTGCGCACGGCGGCCGTGAGCCACGCCGAGTACGCCGCGCAGACCCTCGCCACCGGGCACGTGGACAACGCGCCCGTCGACAGGTTCATGGCGGAGGGCGACGTGCCGGCGGGCACGGTGCTCGCGATGAGCGCGCGGGACCTGCTGGAGTTCGTGCGCATGCACCTGGAGACCAGCGAGTTCGACGTGATGCGCGAGCTCCAGGTGGTGCCGCCGGACTTCGGGTTCGGCGGGGGACAGGGGCTCGGCTGGGCGCTGCACGACTACGGGAACGGCGTCACGGGCGTCGGCCACACCGGCTCGACGCTCGGGTACCGGGCCTACCTGCGGGTGATCCCGTCGGCCGGACTGGCCGTCGCGATCCTCACCAACGGCGGCGAGAGCCTGCCGCTGGCCCGCGCTGTCCTGAACGCCGTGCTGGGCGAACTGGCCGGCGTCGCACTGCCCGCCCTCCCGACGCCACCGCCGCTGCCGGTGCCGGTCGACGTGGAGCGCGTCGTCGGCGTCTACCGGTCCACCGGCCTGGAGGTGCACGTCACCGAGGGCGACGGCGGCCGGGTGAAGCTGCGGTTCGAGCGGCTCGACCCGCAGTGGGAGTCGTTCATCGACGGCGACGAGCACGAGTTCACCGGGCTGCGCGACGATGCGCTGATCGCCGTCGAGGAGGACGGCGGCTACCACTCGGTGGCCGTGCTGTGCGGGCGCGACGAGCAGGACCGGGTGAAGTGGCTGCACTGGGGCCGGGCGGCCCGGAGGGTCTAGACGGCTCGCTTCGCGTACTTGGCGAGGAACCGCACGACGTCGGGCGTCACCTGCCGGTACAGCCCGTCGTCGTGGCCGCCGGCCTTGACCGCGCTCGCCTCGGGCCGCACGTCGCGGATGAACCGGCGGGTGCCCTCGATGAACCGGTCGCGGTCACCGATCCACACGCCGAGCGCGGTCGTCCCGGTCGCCTTGAGGTGGCGCAGCGGGTCGAGCGACGCCCACTCGGCCTCGTTCTTGAACGCGCGCCGCTTGGCCATCTCCGGCCACGTCGTGATCAGGCCGGGGGAGATGGCCGCGGCGGCCGCGACCGGGTCGCCGCGCTCGGCCCTGCGGCGGGCGTAGAGCAGCGAGCCGAAGCCGCCCATCGACACGCCCGTCACGGCGAACGGTTCGCCGTAGCCGCGTTCCTTGAGCCAGCGCGGGACCTCGTCGAGCAGCATCGCCATCGGGTCGTCGCCCGGGACGTTCTCGTGCCAGTAGTTGTTGCCGCCGTCGACGGCGACGAAGCCGAACGCGGGCACGGAGCCCTTCGCGACGGCGGCGGCGAGGACCTCGGGCAGGCCACCGACCGCGGCGTGCTTCGCGTCGCCGTTCAGGCCGTGCAGGAGGATCGACATGGGCAGGCCGCGGGTCTTCGCCCCGGCCGGGAGGTAGAAGGCGAGGGTGACGTCACGGCGGCGGGCGGCCGAGTACACGCGCTCGAAGCGGATGGTCGGCTTCGCGGTGGACGCGGCGGTCCGCACCCGGTCCGGCGTCGCGATCTGCTGCTCGACGGCGTTGGAGGAAGACACGTACGTCGCGACGCCCACGGCCGTCGCGATCACCACGCCCATCGCCGCGAGGAGGGTGCGGCGGCTGTACCTCGGTTCCCCCATGCTCACCTCATCGCGTGGGCACCGTTCCTCGTTTCCTTCTCAGAGGACGGAACGCACACGTAAGGAAGTTCGTTCCTCACCCGAATAGCCCAGCCACGTCAGCACGGGCTCAGTGTGCTCGCCGAGCGCGGGGACCGCACCCGGTGACCACTCGAACCCGGCCACCGGTGGCGGCAGCATCCGGGCCGTTCCACCGGGAACGCGCACGTCAACCCACGTGTCGAGCTGCGGGTGGGAGGGCAGGTCGGTGATCGGCCGGGTCAGCGCGGCGGGCACGTCCGCCCGGTCCAGGGCGGTCAGCAACTCGGCCGAGGTGAGGTCCGCGAAGGCCTGTTCGAGCAGGTCCTGCAGTTCCGCGCGGTGCTCCACGCGCGACGCCACTGTGGCGAACCTCTCCTCCGGGGCGAGCCCGGCGAGGTCGCACAGCCGCTGCCACTGCCCGTCGTTCTGCACGGCCAGGTGCACGGCGCCGTCCGCGCAGGCCACCGGCCCGTACGGCGCGATGCTCGGGTGGTGGGCGCCCGACCGCGGGGCCGAGGCACCCGTTCCGGCGGCGTAGAGCATCGGCTGGTGCATCCACTCGGCCATCGCTTCGAAGAGTGACAACCGCAGCCGCACGCCTTCACCCGTCCGGCCGCGCTGCAGCAACGCCGCCAGCACGGCCGCCTGCAGCTGGACGCCCGCCGCGATGTCCGCGACCGAGATGCCCGCGCGCGCCACCACGTCACCCTCGCCGGTCAGCGACACCAGCCCGGTCTCGGACTGCACCAGCGCGTCGAACGCCTTGCGGTCCGCGTACGGGCCGTCCCAGCCGTAGCCGGACAGCTCACCGACGATCAACGACGACGGCAGCTCCAGCGCCAGCCGCGACCACACGCGTGGGGACAGGTTGCACAGCAGCACGTCGGCGTGGGCGACCAGCCGGTCCAGCACCTCGCGGCCGTCGGGGTGGGTGATGTCGAGCGTCACCGACTCCTTGCCGGCGTTGGTCCACGCGAAGTACGACGAGACCTCGCCGCACGCGGAGTCGTAGTGGCGGGCGAAGTCTCCGACGCCAGGTCGTTCGATCTTGATGACCCGCGCGCCCAGATCGGCCAGCAACCGCGTCGCGTACGGCACGGCGACGGCCTGCTCCAGGCTCACCACCACGACGCCGTCAAGCGGTCTCAACCACGCGCTCCCCACCGGTGTAGACGTTCATCGAGTCGCCGCGCAGGAAGCCGACGAGCGTCATGCCCTGCTCCTCGGCCAGTTCGACCGCGAGCGACGACGGCGCGGACACCGCGGCCAGCACCGGGATGCCGGACATCGCGGCCTTCTGCACCAGCTCGAACGACGCCCGCCCGGACACCATCAGCACGGCGCCGCGCAGCGGCACCAGGTCCTGCAGCACCGCCCAGCCCAGCACCTTGTCGACGGCGTTGTGCCGGCCCACGTCCTCGCGCACGACGAGCAGCTCGCCGTCGACGAACAGCCCGGCCGCGTGCAGCCCGCCGGTGCTCTCGAAGACCTTCTGCCGTTCCCGCAACGCGTCCGGGAACGTCGTGAGCATCTCGGGAGTGACCCGCACCTCGTCGATCGCGGGCGAGTAGCGCGTCTTGAGCTTCACCGCGTCCAGCGCGCCCTTGCCGCACACCCCGCACGACGACGTGGTGTAGAAGTTCCGCTCCACCCCGGTGTCCGGCGGCGGCACCCCGTCGGCCAGCGCGATGTCCAGCACGTTGTACGTGTTGAGGCCGTCCGGGCCGACACCGTCGCAGTAACGGGCCACCGCGATGTCGTTGACCGAGCCGATGACCCCCTCGCTGAGCAGGAAGCCGTGCGCGAGCTCCACGTCGTGACCCGGCGTGCGCATCGTGACGGCCAACGCTTTGCCGTTGACCCTCAGTTCCAGCGGCTCCTCGGCGGCGAGCGCGTCGACCCTGCGGCGACGACCGCTCGACGACACCCGTTCGACCGCTCGGCGCACCGTCACTCGGCCCATGTGCACATCTCCTTCGGACCGCTATGTTCCCCACCGACCAGGCTACGTGGGAGGGATCTCGGGGCATGGACGACGTCGTGATCGTGGGGGGCGGCCACAACGGGCTGGTGGCGGCCGCGTACCTCGCACGGGCGGGGAAGTCGGTCAGGGTGCTGGAGAAGCTGCCGCACGTCGGCGGGGCCGCGGTGAGCGCGTCACCGTGGGAGGGCGTCGACGCCCGGCTCTCGCGCTTCTCGTACCTCGTCTCGCTGCTGCCCGACCGGATCGTGTCGGACCTGGGGCTGAAGCTCGCGCTCAAGTCCCGCGCGGCCTCGTCCTACACCCCGGACGGCAGGGGCGGGCTGCTCGTCGAACGCGCGCCGGGCGCGGCGACCAGGAGGTCGTTCGAGGCGGTCTGCGGGTCGCTGGACGACTGGGAGCGGTGGCAGCGCTGGTACGCCGACCTGGAGGTGATGGCGGCGGCACTCGCGCCGACCCTGCTGGAACCGCTGGTGTCACGGGAACACCTGCGCGTGCACGTCGACGCGGTGACGCGCGGCCGGGTGTGGGAGCAGGTCTTCGAACGGCCGATCGGCGCGACGCTGCAGGAGCTCTTCGAGAACAACCTGGTGCGCGGGGTCGTCGCCACGGACGCGCTGATCGGCACGCACTCGTCGCTGCACTCGTTGAACGCCAACAAGTGCTTCCTCTACCACGTGATCGGCAACGGCACGGGGGAGTGGAAGGTCCCGGTCGGCGGCATGGGCGGGGTCACCGCCGAGCTCGAACGGGTCGCGCGCGAGGCCGGTGCCCAGATCGTCACCGGTGCCGAGGTGACGTCGGTCGAGTCGGACGGCAAGACCGCCGCGGTGACGTACGGGGACACGACCGTCGAGGCCCGGTTCGTGCTGTCCAACGTGGCGCCGTCGGTGCTGGGTCGCTTGCGGGGCAAGGAGGTCCGGGACGCCCCCGGCTGCCAGTTGAAGATCAACATGCTGCTGCGGAAGCTGCCCGAGCTGAAGTCCGGGGTCGACGCGCGGCTCGCGTTCGCGGGCACCTTCCACCTCGACGAGTCCTACGACCAGCTGGAGACCGCGTACCTGGAGAGTGCCGCCGGGCAGGTGCCGTCGGTGCTGCCGGGCGAGATGTACTGCCACTCGCTGACCGACCCGTCGATCCTCGGACCGTCGCTGCGGGGGCACGAGACGCTGACGCTGTTCGGCCTGCACCTGCCTGCCTCGTTGTTCGAGGGCCGCAACGACGAGCTGCGCGACGAGCTGGTGCGGCGTTACCTCGACCAGCTCGACGCCCACCTCGTCGAGCCGATCCGGGACTGCCTGGCGGTCGACGGCGAGGGCAACCCGTGCATCGAGGCGCGCACCCCGCTCGACCTGGAGGCGGAACTGGGGCTGCCCGGCGGGAACATCTTCCACGGCGAGCTCGACTGGCCGTTCGCCGAGAGCGACGAGCAGGTCGGCCGGTGGGGCGTGGAGACCGATGTGGACAACGTCTTCGTCTGCGGCGCGGGTTCCCGGCGCGGCGGCGGGGTCAGCGGCATCGGCGGCCACAACGCCGCGAGGGCGGTTCTCGAACGAATTTGAGACATGTTCGATGACACCCGGCGTCATCTCTGGTTACAGTTTGCGGCGTGGGGGACTTCTACGGAATCGCCGAGATCGCCGACGCCATGGGGCTCAGCCGGCAGCTGGTCGCCGTCTGGCGCAAGAGGCGCTCGCACGGCATCCCGGAACCGGACGCGGAGCTCGCGTCCGGTCCCATCTGGCGGCGCGAGACCGTCGAGCCGTGGATCGAACGTACGCGCGGGCGGCTCGGTCTCGCCGGCACCCGTGAGTCCGCGAGCAGGAGCCTGAGGCTGCGCACGTGCCGCCGGGTGCTGCGGCTGGCGGCGTTGATGCTGGAGGAACCGCAACGGCCGCGCGTGCTGAACGAGGCCGCGGACCAGTTGCGCGACCTGATCCACGAGGTCGACCAGTCCGCGGACGACGTCGTCGGCGCGCTGCTGCGCGAGCTCGTCGAGCCTGTTCGTGACCCTGATGTACCCGCCGAACTGCTGCGCGTGCCGGTGATCGAGTCGTTGCCGCTGGTCACAGCCGTGGCGCGCAACTCGCCGGACTGGTGAGCCGCTAAATCAAGACTTCTATATCAAGGAACCTTGCTAAGGGTTCCTTGATAAGCGTACGGTTGACTCATGACCGACGCTCCCATCACCGACCCCAAAGCGCTCCGGGCGCTCTCGCACCCGTTCCGGTGGAAGCTGCTGCAGCTGCTCACCGAGGAGGGGCCGCGGACGGCGACCCAGTGCTCGGCGGCGTTGGGGGAGAGCGTCGCGAGCTGCTCGTACCACCTGAACATGCTGTCCAAGTACGGCTTCGTCGCCGAGGTCGAGGGTCCCGGCCGGCAGAAGCCCTGGAAGATCGTGCCGAAGCGCCAGTCCATCTCGTCGGAGGGACTGGAGGGCGAGGCGGCCATGGCGGCCGAGGCGGCGTCGATGGCTTACCTGGACCAGGAGTTCGACCGCATGCGCACCCGCCTGCGGCAGTACGGCCTGTTGCCCGAGGAGTGGCGTCAGGTCGTCGGCACCGAAGGCACCGTCAAGTTCGTCACCGCCGAAGAGGCCCACGCCCTCGTCGAGGAGCTGCGGACGCTCTTCGACAAGTACGACGAGCGCCGGCTGAACCCCGAGCTGCGGCCGGAAGGCGCTCGGGCCGTCAGGTTCTTCCTGAGCCACACCGTCGCGCCCGACTGACATCGAACCGAAGGAGAACTCGCGTGATCCCGCACCAGAACGCGTTTGCTATCGCGAAGTACCGTCAGCAGGACTTCGAGGCCGACGCCGCCGCGCGCCGGCTCGTGAAGAAGGACGAGAAGACCGAGACCGAACCCGAACGACGCCGGTTAAGGCTCTTCGTCCGGGTCCGGCACGCCTGAGTCAGGCCGCGGCTTCCAGCCGGACGATCACGGACTTCGACGTCGGCGTCCCCGAGATGTCCGCCTTGGAGTCCAGCGGCACCAACGGGTTCGCCTCCGGGAAGTACGTCGCCACGCACCCGCGCGCGGTCGAGTAGGAGACGATCCGGAACGACTCGGCGCGGCGTTCGACGACGCCCGTCGGGTCGTCCTTCCACTCCGAGACGATGTTGACCATCTGCCCGTCGGAGAACCCGAGCTCCTTGAGGTCGTCCGGGTTCACGAACACCACGCGACGGCCGTCCTTCACGCCGCGGTAGCGGTCGTCCAGGCCGTAGATCGTGGTGTTGTACTGGTCGTGGCTGCGCAGGGTCTGCATCAGCAGCCTGCCCTCCGGCACGTCGATGACCGTCATCTCGTTGGCCGTGAAGTTGGCCTTGCCGGTCGTCGTCGCGAACTCCTGCGAGTCGCGCGGCGGGTGCGGCAGCACGAAGCCGTCGGGCTGGCGCACGCGCGTGTTGTAGTCGGAGCAGCCCGGCACCACGCGCGCGATGTGCTCGCGGATGACGTCGTAGTCCTTCTCGAACTCCTCCCACGCCACCGGGTGCGACTTGCCGAGCGTCTTGCGCGCGAGGCGGCAGACGATCGAGACCTCGGACAGCAGCTGGTCGGACGCGGGCTTGAGCCGGCCCCGTGAGCGGTGCACGACCGACATGGAGTCCTCGACCGTCACGAACTGCTCGCCGGAGTGCTGCACGTCGCTCTCGGTGCGCCCCAACGCGGGCAGGATCAGCGCGGTCTTGCCGTGCACGACGTGTGACCGGTTGAGCTTGGTGGAGACGTGCACCGTGAGCGAGCACTGCTCCAGCGCCTTCTCGGTCACCGGGGTGTCCGGGGTGGCGCTGACGAAGTTGCCGCCCATGGCGATGAACACCTTGCCGCGGCCGTGGCGCATCGCGTTGATCGCGTCGACGGTGTCGAAACCGTGCTTGCGCGGCACGGAGATGCCGAACTCGGTCTCCAGCGCCTTCATGAACGGTTCCGGCATCTTTTCGTAGATGCCCATCGTCCGGTCGCCCTGGACGTTCGAGTGGCCGCGCACCGGGCACAGGCCCGCGCCCGGCTTGCCGATCATGCCGCGCAGGAACATGACGTTCGTGATCTCGCGGATCGTCGGCACACTGTGCTTGTGCTGCGTGAGGCCCATGGCCCAGCAGGCGATGGTGGCTTTCGAGTCGACGAACATGCCGGCCACGCGGGTGATCTGCTCGCGGGTCAGGCCGGTCGCGGTGAGCACGCGGTCCCAGTCGAGCTCGCGCAGGCTCTCGGCGTAGGCCTCGAACCCGTGCGTCTTGGCCTCGATGAACGTCTTGTCGAGCTTGTCCCACTGCAGCAGCAGGTGCCCGATGGCCTGGAACAGCGCCTGGTCGCCGCCGACCTTGATCTGCACGAACTCGTCGGACAGCGCGGTGCCCTTGCCGACGACACCAGCGACGTTCTGCGGGTTCTTGAACCGCATCAGGCCCGCCTCCGGCAGCGGGTTGATCGCGATGATCTTCGCGCCGTTCTTCTTGGCGTCCTCGAGGGCGCTGAGCATGCGCGGGTGGTTCGTGCCGGGGTTCTGGCCGATGACCACGATGAGGTCGGCGAGGTCGAAGTCCTTGATGGAGACCGAGCCCTTGCCGATGCCGATCGTCTCGTTGAGCGCGGAGCCGGACGACTCGTGGCACATGTTCGAGCAGTCCGGGAGGTTGTTGGTGCCGAACGAGCGGACCAGCAGCTGGTAGAGGAACGCGGCCTCGTTGCTGGTGCGGCCGGAGGTGTAGAAGATCGCCTCGTCCGGGGACGACAACGCTGTCAGCTCGTCGGCGATGAGACCGAACGCGGCGTCCCAGCTGATCGGCGCGTAGTGCGTCGCACCGGGCCTGAGCACCATCGGCTCGGTGATCCGGCCCTGCTGGCCGAGCCAGTAGTCCGTCTTCGTCCGCAGGCTCTGCAGGGAGTGCTCGGCGAAGAACTCGGGCCCGATCCGCCGCTTGGTCGCCTCCTCGGCGACGGCCTTCGCGCCGTTCTCGCAGAACTCCGCCATCTTGCGGTGGCCCTGCGGCTCCGGCCACGCGCAACCGGGGCAGTCGAAACCTTCTCGCTGGTTGAGCAGTCGCAACGTCTTGACCGTGCGCCCGACACCCATCTGCTCGACCGCGCGGTCGAGCGACACGAGCACGCCGGGAATCCCCGCGGCCCAGGTCTTGGGGGTGCTGACTTCGAGCGCGGACTCGTCGACGTCGTGCTGCGGGGGCTTGCTGCTCATGCGTCCATTCAACGCTGATCGACGTCGGCGCCGCCAGCGCCCCCGAAGAACGCGGCGGCGCCGTCCGTCACGGGCCCCAAGGGGTTGAACGGTCCGTGACGGTCAATTGTGATCGCCGTCACTCCCGTCCGGCACCTCTGAACGAGTGATCAATCGCAGTCGCTGGTCGGCATCGGTGCGTTCGGGTCGAACCACTCCTCCGGCTTGCGGTTGTCCTCCGGGCTCTGCGTCGTCGTCGGCCGCGACCGCTTCTCGCTGGACATGGGCGCGAGGAAGCCCTCCTTGGCGGCCTGGCAGCCCATCGAGTAGACGAAACCCTCGACCTTGGGCAGCCAGACCCGGCCGTCCACGAGCTGGTAGTCGACGTCGGCCCGTTGCAGCGCGACGATCTCGTACTGGTCGAGCAGCGACTTCTGGTCGCCGGGGTCGAAGGCGTAGGCGAACCGGTAGCTCGTGTGCACGACCGGGCGGCCGTGCTCGTCGCGGCCCGGCCACATGCGGCCGTCGACCTTGATCCCGTTCGGCAGCAGCGTGCTGCCCTTCTTGAGCCTGGTCAGCGAGACGGAACCGGGGTTGGTCGCCAGCATGTCCCTCGTCTCGGGCGACATCAGGCCCAGCAACGGCTCCAGGTCGTGGTCGACGATCACCTTCGGGTCGAGGTGCCCGGCGACCAGTGCCTTGCGCGCGGCCTCGTACCCGGCGGCGTACTCCGGGTTCTGGTCGGGCGCGACGATGCCCTTCTCGCCGTCCGCCCACTGCTCGGCGGGCGTGCTCGCGAACGGGACCTCGGTGTTCACGCCCCGGTACGGCGCGACCTCGGTCGGCAACGTGACGTCCGGCAGCGAGACCTCGCGGAACTCGCCCGCCCGGTACATGCCGAACAGCACGGCGCCGATGATCGCCAGCGCGATCACGGACACGATCTTGCCGCTGTGCGCGCGCAGGCGCGCCTGTCTGCGCTGCTTGCGGATCTCCCGCTTCGCGCGTCTGTTCGCGGCGCGGATCCAGGCCGCGTCCTTGAGGTCAGGATGATCTTCGATGTCGTTGTGCACGCTTCCCCCCCAGATGATCGGCGCACATCATCGGGCACGCGGATCGGGACGGGGACCGACCGGGTGGAATCGTCGCCGGGCCGTTATCAGGTATCTCGTTTCAAGTCGAGACCCCGGGCTCCGTAGACTTCTCGGCTGTGACTGAACTCGACACCGCAACCCAGCGTCCCGACCTCCCCGCCGCGTGGACTCCGGCGGAGGTAGAGGCGGAGCTGTACCAGCGGTGGGTCGACCGGCGCTACTTCGAGGCCGACGTCAAGAGCGACAAGCCGCCGTTCACCATCGTGCTGCCCCCGCCCAACGTCACCGGCTCGCTGCACATGGGCCACGCCATGAACCACAGCGTGATGGACGCCCTGTCGCGCCGCCGCCGCATGCAGGGCTACGAGGTCCTGTGGCTGCCGGGCATGGACCACGCCGGCATCGCGACCCAGAACGCCGTCGAGCGCGACCTCGCGAACCAGGGCCTGTCGCGGCAGGACCTCGGGCGCGAGAAGTTCATCGAGCGCGTCTGGGCCTGGAAAGAGGAGTACGGCGGCAAGATCCTCGACCAGATGAAGAGGCTCGGCGACGGCATCGACTGGTCGCGCGAGCGCTTCACCATGGACGAGGGGCTGTCGCGCGCCGTCCAGACGATCTTCAAGAAGATGTACGACGACGGCCTGATCTACCAGGCCGAGCGGATCATCAACTGGTGCCCGCGCTGCCAGACGGCGCTGTCGGACATCGAGGTCGACCACAGCGAGGACGAGGGCGAGCTCGTCTCGATCCGCTACGGCGACGGGGACGCGTCCATCGTCGTCGCGACCACGCGCGCCGAGACGATGCTCGGTGACACCGCGGTCGCCGTCCACCCGGACGACGAGCGCTACCGGCACCTCATCGGCACCGAGGTCGAGCTGCCGCTGACCGGCCGCCGCATCCCGATCGTCGCCGACGCGCACGTCGACCCGAAGTTCGGCACGGGCGCCGTCAAGGTCACGCCCGCGCACGACCCGAACGACTTCGAGATCGGCCAGCGCCACGGCCTGCCGAACCTCACGATCATGGACGGCCGCGCGGTCATCACCGCGCCCGGCCCGTTCCTCGGCCTCGACCGGTTCGAGGCGCGTCCGGCGATCGTCGCCGCGCTGCGCGCCGAGGGCCGGATCGTCGCGGAGAAGCGGCCGTACGTCCACTCGGTCGGCCACTGCTCGCGCTGCAACACCGTCGTCGAGCCGCGCCTGTCGCTGCAGTGGTGGGTCAAGGTCGAGGGCATCGCCGCGGCCGCGTCCGCCGCCGTCCGCGACGGCCGCACCAAGATCCACCCGGCCGAGCTGAACAAGCGCTACTTCGACTGGACCGACAACCTGCACGACTGGTGCATCTCGCGCCAGCTGTGGTGGGGCCACCGGATCCCGGTCTTCTACGGCCCGAACGGCGAGGTCGTCTGCGTCGGACCGGACGACGAGGTCCCGACCGGTGAGGGCTGGCGCCAGGACGAGGACGTCCTCGACACGTGGTTCTCCTCGGGTCTGTGGCCGTTCTCGACGCTGGGCTGGCCGGACTCCACCGAGGACCTGAAGAAGTTCTACCCGACCTCGGTTCTGTCAACCGGCTACGACATCCTGTTCTTCTGGGTCGTCCGGATGATGATGTTCGGCCTGTACGCGATGGACGAGGTCCAGCCGTTCGACCACGTCTTCCTGCACGGCCTGATCCGCGACCAGTACGGCAAGAAGATGTCGAAGTCCAAGGGCAACGGCATCGACCCGTTGGACTGGATGGAGCGCTACGGCGCCGACGCCACCCGGTTCACGCTGCTGCGCGGCACGAACCCCGGTTCGGACATGGCCGTCGCCGAGGAGTGGGCGGCCGGTTCCCGCAACTTCACCACGAAGCTGTGGAACGCCACCAGGTTCGCGCTCGCCAACGGCGCAACGGTCGAGCGCCCGCTGCCGGAGCGTTCCGAGCTGACGGCGGCCGACCGCTGGATCCTCGACGAGCTCGACGCGTTGGTGTCCACTGTGGACACGAACTTCGAGGCGTTCCAGTTCTCCCGTGCCTGTGAGGCGCTGTACAGCTTCACGTGGGACGAGTTCTGCGACTGGTACCTGGAGATCGCGAAGGTCCAGATCGCGGACGGCCGTGCCGAGGCCACGCAGTCCGTCCTGGGCCACGTCCTCGACACGCTGCTGCGCCTGCTGCACCCGGCGATCCCGTTCATCACCGAGACGCTGTGGACGTCGCTGACCGGCGGCGAGTCGCTGGTCGTCGCCTCGTGGCCGGCCGCGTCGGGCGCCGAGCGCGACCTCGACGCCAAGGCCGAGGTCGAGGGCCTGAAGAAGCTCGCGACCGAGATCCGCCGCTTCCGCTCCGAGCAGGGCCTCAAGCCCGGCCAGAAGGTGGCGGGCAAGGTCCGCGGCGCGTGCTGCGTCGGCCTGACCGACCAGGTCCCGTCGGTCCGCGCGATGACGAAGCTGACCGAGCCGGGCGACGAGTTCACCGTCTCGGCGACGCTCGAGGTCGGTCTGCCCAAGGGCGCGGTGAAGGTCGAGCTGGACCTGTCCGGCGCGATCGACGTCGCCGCCGAGCGCAAGCGCCTCGCCAAGGACCTCGCCGTGGCGCAGAAGGAACTCGAGGGCACGACGAAGAAGCTGGGCAACGAGGCGTTCCTCGCCAAGGCGCCCGCCGACGTCCGCGCGAAGATCGAGGAGCGCAAGGCCACCGCCGAGTCCGAGATCGCCCGCATCAACGAGCGCCTGGCCGCGCTGCCGGAGAAGTGATGGACACCAACCTCGACGAGTTCCTCGACGTCGAGAACGAGCTCAACCAGCGGTGGCCCGAGACGAAGCTCGAGCCGTCGCTGGAGCGGATCAAGGCGCTCGCCCACGTGCTGGGCGACCCGCAGACGTCCTACCCGGTCGTGCAGCTGACGGGCACGAACGGCAAGACGTCGACGTCGCGCATGGTCGACGCGCTCTTCACGCGCATCGGCCTGCGCACGGGCCGGTTCACGAGCCCGCACCTGCAGCTCGCGACCGAGCGGATCAGCCTCGACAACCAGCCGATCTCGCCCGAGCGCTACGTCGAGGTCTACCGCGACATCGAGCCGTACGTCGCGATGGTCGACGCGCAGTCCGAGATCCGGATGAGCAAGTTCGAGGTGCTCACCGGCATGGCCTACGCGGCGTTCGCGGAAGCCCCGGCCGACGTCGCCGTGGTCGAGGTCGGCATGGGCGGCACGTGGGACGCGACGTCCATCGTGGACACCCGCGTCGCCGTCCTGACCCCGATCGGCGTCGACCACACCGAGTACCTGGGCAACCGTCCCGAGGACATCGCCGTCGAGAAGTCCGGCATCATCAAGCCGGGCAGCGTAGCCATCATCGGCGAGCAGACCCCCGAGGTCATGAAGGTCCTGCTGACCCGAGTGGCCGACGTCGACGCCACCGTGGCCCGCTTCGGCAGCGAGTTCGGCGTCATCTCGCGGGCCGTCGCGGTAGGCGGCCAGATGATCACCCTGCAGGGCCTCAGCGGCGTGTACGAGGACATCTTCCTGCCGCTGCACGGCGAACACCAGGCAGCCAACGCCGCTCTGGCGCTGGCCGCCGTCGAGGCGTTCTTCGGCGCGGGCCCGGACCGCCAGATCAACATCGACGTCGTCCGCGAGGGCTTCGCGTCGGTCATCACCCCAGGCCGCCTGGAACGCGTTCGCAGCGCCCCCAACGTGTTCGTCGACGCCGCGCACAACCCGCACGGCGCCCAGGCATTGGCTCGCGCCCTGGAATCCGAGTTCGGCTTCCGCAAGCTGGTCGCCGTGGTCGGCGTCATGGCCGACAAGGACGCCGAGGGCATCCTGGCCGCCCTGGAACCGGTGGTGCAGGAACTGGTCATCACGACCAACTCGTCCCCGCGCGCCATGGACCCGGACGTCCTGGCGGGCCTCGCCGTCCCGATCTTCGGCGAGGACCGCTTCGAGGTGCGCCCCCGCCTCGTGGACGCCATCGAGGAAGCCATCCACCTGACCGAGGACGAGCAGTCCGGCGGCGGCATCATCGTCACCGGCTCCGTCGTCACCGCGGGCGAGGCCCGCGCACTGTTCGGAAAGGAGCCGGCATGACCACCCCGGCCCCTCTGAAGAAGGACCCGATGAAGGCGTTCCGGGGCATCATGGCCGGCACGCTGATCCTCGAGGTCATCGTCGTCGCCCTGGCCCTCCCGGTGATCGCCAAACTGCACGGCGGCGTCACGTCCCTGGTGGGCTGGATCGCGTTCGGGTTCATCGCGGTGTTCATCGCCTTGTGCGCGTTCGTCCGCCGGCCCTGGGCCATCGCCGCCGTCGTCGGGCTGCACGTGCTGCTGATCGCCACGTGGGTGCTGTTGCCGGCGTTGGGCGTGATCGGCGTGATCTTCGGCCTGGTGTGGATCTACATGCTGTGGCTGCGCAAGGACCTGTTGAAGCGGATGGCGGAGGGGCGGCTGCCGGCCCAGCAGGCCGAACAGCAGTCCTGACGAACCCCGCTCCCATTGAGGCCGCGAACGCTCCACGCGTTCGCGGCCTCAATTCGTCAATGGCGATTCGCGTTTTCGCTGGTGCCGTGGAATTGCGTCCCTCTCCGTTCACCCGATCGTGCTTTGAATTCGGGACGAGTCCCGCGACCTGGCGCTATGCTTCTGAGTGCACGATTCTGCGGGGAGGGCGCTGGGGATGAGCGGAACCAAGGTCGATCTGGAGACGCTGCGCGCGGCCATCAAGGAGTACCAGGCGATCGCGGAGGAACTCGCGGTGGCTCATCACAACGGAGCGGTCCTGGAGTCCGTCAAGGGTGCGGGCAAGGACATGCCGAGCCAGGTCTACGCGAACTGGGCCAGCGCTGCAGGCAAGGCGCACCAGACCTCCAACGTGCAGTTGCAGCAGACCCTGACCACGCGGATCGAGAACCTGACGGCCACTCTGCGTCAGTACGAGCAGACCGAGCAGGGCAACCAGGACAACCTCAAGTAGAAGGACTGGGCTGTTGCGCATCCGAACCATCGTCGCAGGCATCGCAGCTCTCGCACTGCTGGCGGGTTGCGGCGAGAGCGGTGGCACAACCGGCACGCCGACCACCACGACCCAGTCGAGCGCCACCGATACCGGCAGCGGAGCTCCGAAGATCGAGAACCCGCTCGACGTGCATGCATTCGAAACGAACGCGTGCGGCGCGCTCACCCCTGCCCAGCTAGAGGCGTACGGCCTTCCCGGGATCACCGGCAGGGTCAACAACACAGCAGCTGGAGGAGGATGCATCTGGCTGGGTACGAATACTCCGGCGAAGATGTCGCCCGGCTACTCGTTCCTGCCGGAGGGCACGAACATCTCCACGATCCTCGCCAACAAGGACACGACCTACGAGGCGTTCGAGCAGCTGCCAGCTGTTCAGGGCTACCCGACCTACATGGCGTTGGTTGCGGACAACCGCAAGGACGGTTACTGCACGGCCGTCATGGGCGTGTCCAACGAAAAGGCGATGCTCTTCTCGTTCCAGAGTTCGGCAGGCAGCCCGAAGGCCGCTGACCCGTGTGGCGCGGTCACCGAGTTCGCGAATCTCGTCATCACCACGATCAAGGCAGGTGCGAAATGACACGGCCCGCGCCCAGCTGCTTCACCGAGGACAACTCGAGAGCCGAGGGGCTCTCCGGAGCCGAGATCTACTCGCAGATGCACGGCGGACCCGGCACGGGTTCGGCGCAGATCGCGGCGACCGCGGCCAAGGAACTGGAGCGCGGCTACGCGACCATCGAGGCGCGGCTCAAGAAGGTCGGCGAGACCCTCGGCGAGGCGTGGAGCGGGGCGAGTGCGGACGCGGCCCAGGCCGCCGCCAACCCCATCAACCGGGCCATGATCCAGATGCAGGACGCGCTGCGGCAGGCCGACCACTCGATCTCGAACCAGATCTACCAGTTCAACCTGAACAAGAACCAGCTCAAGAACGTGCCGGCGGCCAAGCCGGAGACGAACCTCTGGGACGACGCGACTCCGTGGGACACCGACACCGAGGACAAGGTCAACCAGTTCAACTCCGAACAGGAGTACAACCGCCGGGTCTACAAGGAGTTCCAGAGCGCCAGCAACACCAACCGCGGTGAGCTGCCCAAGGAGTTCCCCGGAGTCATGACCGACACGCTCGTGGTCGAGATCGCCAACACCGGCGGCGACAACGGTGAGGACAAGACGGCCAACACCACCACCTCGCGGTCCACCGGCACGCCGAGCACCTCGTCGTCCACCGGCACGCCGCAGACCAGCGTCGGCACGCCGTGGACGGCGCCCACCACCCACGGCGACCAGGCCACGACCACCCCCAGTTGGTCGGACACGTCGAACAACACGAACACGAGCAACACCAACAACACCGGCCGGCCCGAGCACCTCACGGGCAAGCAGCCGGTCGGCAGCGTCATCGACCGGCCGCAGAACACCGGACTCCCGCCCATCGGCGTGCCCGTCCGCCCGACCACCAGCGGTCCGACCGGCCCCGGTGGCGGTGGCCGCGGCATCGGCGGGCCAGGGTCAGGGGCAGGCGGCGGCAAGTTCGGTGGCGGTGCCGGTGGCGCGGGCAAGTTCGGCGGCGGACTGAGCGGCGTCGGCGGCACGGGTAGCGGCACCGCTGCTCAGCAGCCCGGTGGCAAGGCCGGGGTGTTCGGCGGCATGGGTGAGACCGCCGCCGGAGGTCGTGGCGGTCAAGCGGCCGGTGCGCAGGGACGTGCCGGTGCGGCCGGCATGGGTGGGATGGGTGGTCACGGCGCGAAGGGTCAGGGAGAGGACGACCTGGAGCACAAGTCCGCCGACTACCTGATCACCGAGGAGAACACCAACGAGATCATCGGCGACATGCCGATGGTCGCACCGCCGACGATCGGGGGGTGACGAGTGCTGCGGTCGTCGATCCAACTGTCCGACCTCGCCTTCGACGTGTTGTGGAAACAGGAGAAGCTGGGGGAGTACCACCCGGCCCTGAGTGTCGACTCGCCCGGTGAGACCGAGGACGAACGCGTGCTCATCGAGCGCGACGTCATCGGTGAGCTGCGCCGGGTCGGGCTCGACCACCCGGACGTCCGGGGCACGCTGCGCCTGATCGCCAACGCCGAGCACGACTACTCGGCGTGGATCGGGATCACGCCGAACGAGACCAAGCCGGTGGTGGTCGCGGCGAACGCGCAGCACGGGGTGCTCGCGTTGCACGACAACGGGTTCGTGCAGCTGCACCCGATCCGGCCGGAGAACGCGCCGGAGGTCCTCGCCATGCAGCTGCCGGACGTGCCGGCGGGGCGCGGGGCGTCGATCAACGTGCGCGCCACCGAGATCAACGTGCACCAGCCCGGCAAGGCGTCGCCGTCGATCTCGCTGCGCCAGCTGCTCGCCCAGCCCCGCAAGGGCACGGCGAAGCTGTACGCGGCGAAGCGCAACGGCGAGGGCCGGCAGCGCGCCAAGACCTTCCTCACCACGATCGACTTCGAGGACGGCCGCTGGCTCGTGGTCAAGTACACCGACCAGAACCAGCAGACGTGGGTGCACGCCACGCCCGCGTCACGCCAGATCATCACCGACTGGCTCAAGCGCCTGACCTGAGTCACCGCTCCACGGCTGCAGGGACCTGCTGAAGTTCACCTCGGGTTCGGCCCCCGGCCAGAACCGGCGACTAGAAACCGCGCATGACCTTCGACCGTCGTACGTTGTTCAAGGCGGGCGCCCTCGGCACGGCCGCCGCACTGGTGCCGAGTGGCGTCGGCCTCGCGAAGACCGACCGCCCGATCCTCACCCACGGCGTGCAGTCCGGCGACGTCACCTGGGACGGCGGCATCGTGTGGACGCGCGCCGACCGGCCCTCGCGGATGCTCGTCGAGGTGTCCCACGACCCGAAGTTCCGGCTTGCACGGCGCGTGCGCGGCCCGCTGCTGACCCCCGAGACGGGCGGCACCGGCCAGGTCCGGCTGAACGGCCTCGTGCCCGGCCGGACCGCCTACTACCGCGTCACGGCCGAGGACCTGCACGGACGCACGCGCAGCGAACCCGTCACCGGCAGCTTCAGCACCGCCCCGATCGGCCGCGACGAGGTGAGCTTCGTCTGGTCCGGGGACGTGGCGGGCCAGGGCTGGGGCATCAACCCCGACATCGGCGGCATGCCGATCTTCCGGGCGATGGCCGACCGCAGGCCGGACTTCTTCATCCACAGCGGCGACAGCGTCTACTCCGACAACCCGATGCAGGCGAGCGTCACGCTCCCGGACGGCCGGATCTGGCGCAACGTCGTCACGCCGGAGAAGTCCAAAGTGGCCGAGACGCTCGACGAGTACCGCGGCCAGTTCGCCTACAACTTCCTCGACGACAACGTGAAGCGCTTCGCCTCGCAGGTCCCGGTCTTCGCGCAGTGGGACGACCACGAGGTCACCAACAACTGGTACCCCGGCGAGATCCTCGACAACCCGGCCTACACCGAGAAGCGCGTGGACGTCCTGGCACAGCGGGCTTTCCAGGCCTTCCACGAGTGGATGCCCATCGACCAGACGCGCGCGGTGGACGGCCGCGTCCACCGGAAGTTCTCCTACGGCCGCAACGTCGAGATCTTCGTGCTCGACATGCGCACCTACAAGGACCGCAACACCTCCCCGAAGGACCAGCCGGGCGTGATTCTCGGGGCCCGGCAAGCGAAGTGGCTCGTCGACGGGCTCAGCCGCAGCACGGCCACGTGGAAGATCATCGCGGCCGACCTGCCCATCGGTTTGACCGTACCGGACGGCACCGACATCGAAGGGGTGGCGAACGGCCTGCCCGGCGCTCCCAACGGCCGCGAGCACGAGATCGCGTGGGTGCTGCGGGAGCTCAAGCGCCGCCGCGTCCGCAACACGGTCTGGCTCACGGCGGACGTCCACTACACCGCCGCCCACCACTACTCGCCCGACCGCGCGGCCGTGGGCGACTTCGACCCGTTCTGGGAGTTCGTGTCCGGCCCGCTGCACTCCGGCGCGTTCGGCCCGAACACGCTCGACCCGACGTTCGGCCCGCAGGCCGTGTTCGTGCACGCGCCACCCGCCGCCAACACCACGCCGCTCGACGGGTTCCAGCACTTCGGCGAGGTCAAGGCGACGCAGCACGAGCTCACGGTATGGCTGCGCGACGCGACAGGCGCCTCGCTCTGGTCCAAAACACTGAGGGCCGCCTGAACGGAGACGTAGTGTCGACGGGTGCCCATCTCGTTCGACACCACCGGCTTCCAGCAGCTCGACCAGCACACCTGGCAGCACCCCAGCGGGGACCAGGCCCAGCTGACCTACTACGGCCTGGTCCCCGACCTGCCCGCCGGACTGGACGACCTGCCGAAGCTCCGGCACGACCTCGCCCTGGTCCACGGTGAGACCGGGTGCCTGATCGAGGCGCACGTCGTGCAGCTCGGCGGGGAACCGGCGTTGCTGCGGATCATCAAGATGCCGCTGCCGAACCAGCCGAACGGCCAGGTGTTCGTCGCGTCCTTCACCATCCCGAAGGAACGCAGCAGCGCCGTGTTGCAGCTCGGCGCGGTGGAACGCGGCATGACGGGCGCGCGCGAGGCCGTGCTCGCCGCCGAGATCGGGTTCGAGAACTGGGTCAAGCAGCACCCGTACGCGCCGGAGTTGCAGAGCGTCCTGCCGTTCCACGCGGGCGACGACCCCCGCCACGACCCGAGGTTCCCCGACCACCCGTTGACGCGCGTGCGCGCGTGGGCGCACCACGTGGTCCGCACGGGACGGGTCGATCCCGGGTTCGCCTCGCTGCCGCCGTTCCGCCCGCAGGCCCCGGCGGCACCCGTCGAACCGGGGCAGACGCTCTCGACCGCGCTGCCGAGCCTGCCCGTCCGGGACTTCGTCGGCCTGCGGATCGGCGAGGAGACCACGTACTGGCGGGTGAGCGA
This sequence comes from Lentzea sp. NPDC003310, assembly GCF_040610935.1. Lineage (NCBI taxonomy): Bacteria > Bacillati > Actinomycetota > Actinomycetes > Pseudonocardiales > Pseudonocardiaceae > Lentzea > Lentzea sp. NPDC003310. The sequence continues at coordinate 53,144 of NZ_JBEXNC010000028.1, read as the reverse complement.
CCCGAAGCTCGGCGAGATGCTCGGCCGCGGCCTCATGGGGCGCTCGCCGCTCGCCGAGGGCCGGTTCCGTGACATGCTCATGATCGACGTCGAGACCGGCGACGCGATGATCCCCGACCGCTACACCACCAACGGTCAGATGACCGCGCACAGCACGAGGATGCAGCAGGTCACGCTGCAGGAGGCGGATGCGGCGCTGTCCGACGACGACGTCATGAACGCCTTCAAGTGGGCGGGCCGGATGTGCGGCGCGGCGGCGGAACGAGGGGAGTTCCTGTCCCTGGAGCCCATCGAGAACGACGGCGAGCAGGCCGATCCGCACATCCTCCTGGCCGTGCAGCCGCACGAGGGACAGCAGGTGGTGATCGCCCAGTTCTCGCCGCCACCAACCGAGGGACCGCTCGCGGGGGCGACGAGCCGCAACGCGCCCGCCACCGCCGAGTCGGTCGAGGGCATCGGCGTGCTCGCCGGCCTGGCGGTCAACGAGTGGCGCTCACATCCGCTGCGGATGGCGATCACCTACCGGCACTGACCAGGCGTGCTGCAAATATTTGCAGAGCCCGACGTATTGTTTCCCGCTGTTTGTCGTGGTTTCGTGCAGCAACTCTGCAAGAAGTTGCGACAAGGAGGTCGCGATGCGTCGGGTCGTCGCCGCGCTCGCTGCACTGGTTCTGCTACCCCTCACACCGGTCCAGGCCGTTGCCGCTCCACCGCAACGTCTTGCCGTGGGCGAGGTGGTGGACATAGCGCCCGGTGTGCGCGACGGGGACGCGAGGCTCGCCTTGCCGCCCAAGCGCGACGACCTGCGGGGCGAGCGGTTCTACTTCGTGATGCCGGACCGGTTCGCGAACGGCGACCCGGCCAACGACCGGGGCCGCTCGAAGGCCGCCGAGCACGGGTTCGACCCCGCTGACAAGGGCTTCTACCACGGCGGCGACCTCAAGGGGCTGCGTCAGAAGCTCGAGTACCTCGACGGCATGGGCATCACGGCGATCTGGATGACGCCGATGTTCCTCAACCGCTGGGTGCAGGGCGACTCCGCCGGCTACCACGGCTACTGGACGCTCGACTTCACCAAGCTCGACCCGCACTTCGGCACCACGCAGGAGATGCGCGACCTGATCCGCGACGCGCACCGGCGGGGCATCAAGGTCTTCTTCGACATCGTCGCGAACCACACCGCCGACGTGATCAAGTACGAGGAAGGCAAGACCCAGTACGTGTCCACGGGCGCCCAGCCGTACCTGGACGCGTCCGGAAAGCCGTTCGACATCGCCGACTACGCGGGCAAGAAGAACTTCCCGAAGCTCGACGCGCAGAAGTCGTTCCCGTACACCCCGGTGAAGGACGGCCCGACGAAGTTCCCGTTGTGGCTCAACGACTCCACGCTCTACCACAACCGCGGTGACTCGACGTTCTCCGGCGAGTCGAGCGAGCAGGGCGACTTCTCCGGCTTGGACGACCTCATGACCGAGCACCCGCGCGTGGTCAACGGCATGAAGGACATCTTCACCAGCTGGATCGACACGCTGGACATCGACGGCTACCGCGTCGACACGGTCAAGCACGTCAACCTGGAGTTCTGGCAGGCCCTCGCGCCGCACGTGAAGCAGTACGCGAACCGCAAGGGCAAGAAGGACTTCTTCGTGTTCGGCGAGGTCTTCGACTCCTCGCCCGAGAACACCTCGAAGTACACGACGGCCGGCAAGATGCAGGCCACGCTCGACTTCCCGTTCCAGAGCAGCGCGCTGAGCTTCCTGTCCGGCAAGGGTTCCCAGCGCCTCGGCGAGGTGCTGCTCGACGACGACCGCTACACCGACGCCGACTCCAACGCCTCGTCGCTGCCCACGTTCCTCGGCAACCACGACATGGGCCGGATCGCGTGGATGATCCGCAACGACCGGCCGGGCATCTCCGACGCCGAACTGCTGGAGCGCCTCAAGCTCGGCAACCAGCTCATGTACCTGTGGCGCGGCAACCCGGTCGTCTACTACGGCGACGAGCAGGGCTTCGCGGGCACAGGTGGCGACAAGCTCGCCCGTCAGGACATGTTCGCCTCGAAGACGCCCGAGTACGCGGCGGAGAAGCTCGTCGGCTCCGACCGCACGGGCGCCCAGGACAACTTCAACACCGAGCACCCGCTGTACCAGCAGCTCAAGGCGTTGGCGCAGCAGGTCGACAAGGACCCGGTGTGGCGCGACGGCAACCAGGTGCTCCGGTACGCCGACGGTGACGTGTTCGCCTTCAGCCGGATCCTCGGCCGCGAGCACCTGGTGGTCGCGAACGCGGGCACCTCGCCCGCGACCGTGACCGTGCCGGTCTCGTCGGCCGGGTTCGAGGGCGCCCAGGTCCAGAACGGCCGCGTCACGGTGACCGTGCCCGCGCTGTCCTCGGTGGTGCTCAAGGGGACCAGCGACGTCGCCAAGTCCAAGCCGGCGCCGACCCTGGTCGCCCCGGCCGCCGGAACTGTGCTGGACGAGCGCGTCGAGCTCCGCGCGGACGGCATCAGCGCGCCCAACGCCGCCGCCACGTTCGCGGCCCGTGTCGAGGGCACGCGCGACTGGACCGTGCTCGGCACCGACGACGCCGCGCCGTACCGCGTGTTCGCCGACCTGTCGGCACTGCCGGGTGCGGCGGTCGGCAAGCGCGTCGAACTGCGGGTGGTCGCGAAGTCGGGGGAGATCGGCGCGGACGGCGCGTTCGTGTCGCTCGTGGCCGCACCGCCGCTGCCCGACCCCGGCACGAAGAACCCGGACTGGCTGGTCGTGCACTACGCCCGCGACAACTACGACGGCTGGGGCCTGCACGTCTGGGGCGACGTCGAGACGCCCACCGAGTGGAGCGCTCCTCTGCCGTTCGCCGGAGAGGACACGTACGGGCGGTTCGCCTGGGTGAAGCTGAAGCCGGGAGCCAAGTCCGTCGGGATCATCGCGCACAAGGGCGACGAGAAGGACACCTCCGTCGACCGGATCGTCGATCCGAGCGTCACGCCCGAGGTGTGGCTGAAGCAGAACGACCCCGCCGTGCACCCGTCCGAGCAGGCGGCCACCGGCAAGGCGGTCGTGCACTACGTGGGTGACGCCGCGGGGGCGTTCGTGCGCGTGGCCGGACGGGGTGACGTGCCGTTCACGAACGGCGTCGCGGAACTGCCGCCGACCACCGACTTCTCCGTCGTGCGCGGCACGACCGTGGAGGCCTCCGGCAAGTTCGCCAGCGGTCACGCGTGGGTCGCGAACGGCAAGGTGCACGCGACGAAGGCGGCCGCCGAGAACCGTGCGGTGATCCACTACAACCGGCCAGACGGCGACTACACCGACTGGACGATGTACCACTGGACGGGCTCCGCCGAGCCGTCACCGGGCTGGAACCAGTCGCGGGTGCCGGACGGCCGGGACCAGTTCGGCGTGTACTGGTCGGTGCCGCTGGCCGCCGGCGCGGCGGGCCTGAGCTACATCATCCACCGCGGCGACACCAAGGACCCGGGCCCCGACCAGTTCCTCGACCTGGGCCAGAAGGGCAACGAGGTGTGGCAGTTGCAGGGGAACGAGACCTACCTGCTCCCGCCGAACGCCGGTCCGGCCGCCGACGACGACCTGACCAAGGCCAAGGCGATCTGGATCTCGAAGGACCGGGTCGTCTGGGACGTGCCGTCGGTGCAGTCCGACGGCTACCGGCTCGAGTACGGCGCCAAGGTGCTGCGCCTGTCGCCGACGACCGAGGCGGTGCCCGCGCAGTTCCCGCACCTGAAGGGCAAGCCGGTGTTCGCCGTGCGCGGGTTCGTGGACGAGGCGTTGCGGGACAAGCTGTCCGCGGTGCACGTCGACGCGGGTGGCGCGATCCGGCACCGCACCAGCGTGCAGATCGCGGGTGTGCTCGATGACCGCTATGCCGCCGCGGCGACGAAGCTGGCGTTCGGGCCGGCCTTCGACCGCGACCGCGCGTCGGTCCGGCTGTGGGCTCCGACGGCGCAGAACGTGAAGCTGCGCCTGTTCGACGAGCCGTCCGGCGAGCCGAAGAAGGTCGTGCAGCTCAAGCGCGACGACGCCTCGGGCTCGTGGACCGGTGACGGCAACTGGAAGTACAAGTACTACCAGTTCGAGGTCACTAACTGGCAGCGCACGGTCGTGGTCACCGACCCGTACTCCGTGGCGTTGTCGGTGAACTCGACGCACTCGCAGTTCGCCGACCTGAAGGACAGCCGGACGATGCCGTCCGGGTGGGCGAAGGACGTCGCGAAGGGCATGGGCGGCGCGATCACCGAGCTGCACGTGCGCGACTTCTCGATCAACGACCAGTCCGTCCCGGCGGCCGACCGCGGCACGTACAAGGCGTTCACGCACCGCGACTCGACCGGCATGAAGCACCTGAAGGCGCTGGCCGCGGCGGGCATGGACACCGTGCACCTGCTGCCGACGTTCGACATCGCCACGATTCCCGAGAAGCGGTCCGAGCAGGCCACCCCGGCCTGCGACCTGCCGTCGCTGCCCGCCGACTCCGACCAGCAGCAGGCCTGCGTGGGCGCGGTCGCGGCCAAGGACGGCTTCAACTGGGGCTACGACCCGTTCCACTACGACGTGCCCGAGGGCTCGTACGCCACGGCGGACGCGCAGAACGGCGCGGCCCGGTCGAAGCAGTACCGCGAGATGGTGAAGTCGTTGCACGACAACGGCAACCGCGTGGTCGTGGACGTCGTCTACAACCACACGGCCTCGTTCGGCGACGCGGCGACGTCCGTGCTCGACAAGGTCGTGCCCGGCTACTACCAGCGGCTCAACCTCGACGGGTCGGTGGCGAACTCCACGTGCTGCGCGAACACGGCGACCGAGAACGCCATGATGGGCAAGCTCGTCGTGGACTCCGTGGTGCGGTGGGCGCGCAACTACAAGGTGGACGGCTTCCGGTTCGACCTGATGGGCCACCACCCGAAGGCGAACATCCTGGCCGTGCGTGCCGCACTGGACGCACTGACCGTGGAACGCGACGGCGTGGACGGCCGCAAGATCGGTGTCTACGGCGAGGGCTGGGACTTCGGCGAGGTCGCCGGCAACGCCCGGTTCGAGCAGGCCACGCAGGCGAACATGGCGGACACGGGCGTCGGCACGTTCAGCGACCGGCTGCGGGACGCGGTGCGCGGTGGCGGGCCGTTCGACGACGACCCGCGCGTGCAGGGCATCGGCTCCGGCCTCGCCGGGGACGTGAACTCCTCGCCCGCCAACGGGAACGTGGCTCAGCGGCTGGAGAACTACAGCGACCTGGTGAAGCTGGGCATGGCGGGCAACATGGCCTCGTACCGCTTCCAGTCGACGGCCGGGCCGGTCGTGGCCGGTCGCGACGTGCAGTACAACGGCTCTCCCGCCGGGTACACCGGGCAGCCGTTGGAGGCCATCACGTACGTGGACGCGCACGACAACGAGGCGTTGTTCGACGCGTTGATGTACAAGCTGAAGCCCGAGACCTCGATGGCCGACCGCGTGAAGATGCAGACCGTCTCTCTCGCGCCGGCGTTGCTGGGGCAGGGGCGTCCGTTCGTGCACGCCGGCACGGAGTTCCTGCGCTCGAAGTCGTTGGACCGCAACAGCTACGACTCGGGGGACTGGTTCAACGCCTACGACCCGTCGTTGCGCGACAACGGGTTCGGTCGCGGCCTGCCGCCCAAGGCGGACAACGAGGCGAAGTGGCCGTACGCGAAGCCGCTGCTGGGCCTCGCGAAGCCGTCGTCGTCCGACATGAGGGCCTCGCTGGACGCGACGCTGGAGCTGCTGCGGATCCGCCAGTCGTCGCCGCTGTTCTCGCTGGGCGACGCGGCGCTGGTGCAGCAGAAGGTGTCGTTCCCGGCGGCACAGCCGGGTGTGATCGTCATGCACGTCGACGACACGGTCGGACCGGACGTCGATCCGGCCCGGCGCGGCCTGCTCGTGGTGATCAACCCGTACCCGACGGACCAGGGGGTCGCGCTGCCCGCCGGTGACTGGAAGCCGGTGACCAGCGAGAAGAAGGTGGGCGCCGCGCGGTCGGTCGTGGTGCTGGAGCGATAGTCTCGCTCAAAAATAGTTTTGTTCCAGATCAGTTGGTACCTTGGTGCTCATGGGCACGAAGGGGTGTACCGACCTGATGATGCTGCTGCATCGGACGAGTCACGCACTGGAGACCGAACTGACGGCGAGGCTCGCGGAGATCGGACTGACTCCGCGAGCCCGCTGCGTGTTGTCCACCGCGCTGGACGCCGAGCTCACGCAGACCGAGATCGCCGATCGGGTCGGCATCGACAAGACGACCATGGTCGTGACGATGGACTCCCTCGAGTCCGCCGGTCACGCCGAGCGCAAGCCGTCGCCGACGGACCGCCGTGCCCGCGTCGTCGTCGTGACCGAGTCGGGCCGCGCGACCGTGGCGAAGGCGGACGCCCTGTACGAGGAGGTCGTCGCGGGCGTGCTGGGCTCGCTGCCGGATGACGAGCGAAAAGGCCTGGTGGGTGGCCTGACTCGGCTGGTGGAAGGTCGTCTGGGCACGCCCGTTCCGTGTGAGAAGCCTCCGCGCAAGCGTGCCGTGCGTCATGTAGTTGGGTAAGAGATAGTCCCGTAAAAAACTATCTGCTACGGTCTCTCTCATGACTTCAGGGGGATCGAGAACCGACGCGCGCTGGCTCGCGCTGATCGTGCTGTGCGCGGGGATGTTGATGATCGTGCTGGACCAGACGATCGTGAACGTCGCGCTGCCCGCGATCGCGGAGGACCTGCGGTTCGGTCAGGCCGGGCTGGCCTGGGTGGTGAACGCGTACCTGATCGCCTACGGCGGTCTGCTCCTGCTCGCGGGTCGTCTGGGCGACCTGATCGGGCACAAGAAGGTGTTCCTGATCGGACTCGGCGTCTTCACGGTGGCGTCGCTGCTGTGCGGGCTGTCGTTCAGCGCCGAGATGCTGATCGTGTCGCGCTTCGTGCAGGGCGCGGGCGGTGCGCTGGCCACGTCCGTGACGCTCGGCATGGTCGTGACGATGTTCCCCGAGCCCAACGAGCAGAGGCGTGCCATCGGCATCTTCAGCTTCGTGGCGGCGGCGGGCGCGTCCCTCGGCCTGTTGCTCGGTGGCGTGCTCACGGACGCCATGTCGTGGCACTGGATCTTCTTCGTGAACATCCCCATCGGCCTCGTGGCCGCCGTTGCCGCCGTGCGTCTCGTGCCCGACTCGGTCGGCCTTGGGTTGCGTGAGGGCGCGGACGTCATCGGCGCGCTGTTGATCGTGGCCGCGGTGATGCTCGGCGTCTACACGATCGTCAAGGCGGAGCACTACGGCTTCGGCTCCACACACACGCTCGGCCTTGGCGCCGTGGCGGTGGCGTTGTTGGTGGGATTCGTGCTGCGCCAACGAACTGCCGCGAAACCGTTGCTGCCGTTGAGGGTCTTCAAGTCCCGCAACGTGACCGGCGCGAACCTGGTGCAGATCTCCATGGTGGCCGGCATGTTCGGCCTGTTCTTCCTCGGCACCCTCTACATGCAACTCGTGCTGCAGTACACGCCGTTGCAGATCGGCCTCGCGTTCATGCCCGTGGCGGGCGCCATCGCGGTGTTCTCGGTGTCGCTCTCAGCGCGCCTCAACGCCCGCTTCGGTGAACGCAACATGCTGATCGTGGGCCTGCTGTTCATGCTCACCGGCATGCTGGTCTTCACGCAGGTGCCGGTCGACGGCTCGTACGTGGCCCACATCCTGCCCGCCGTGGCACCGCTGGGCATCGGGCTCGGGTTGTCGTTCCCCGCCTTGATGACGCTGGCGATGTCGGGCGCCTCGCACGACGAGGCGGGGCTCGCGTCCGGTCTGGTCAACACGACCGCGCAGGTGGGCGGCGCGCTGGGGCTCGCCGTGCTGGCCACGACCTCGACCACCTACACGTCGTCGTTGCTCGCCTCGGGGGTCGAACGGTTGGAGGCGCTGACGTCGGGCTTCCACCTGGCGTTCTGGATCTCGGCCGTGCTCGTGGCGGTGGCGCTGGGGCTGGCGGTGTTCGTGCTGAGGCAGGTCTCGGTCGACCGTGCCGCGGAACAGCCCGTGCTGGTGCACTAGTGGCTCACGGGTCGGCAGGCGGACCGCCTGCCGACCCTGGGGCTCGTCACGCGGCCGCGGCGATCGTCTCCTGGTACGAAGTCCAGGCGAGAGCCACGGCGCGCAGCGTGTTCGACAGCGCGTGGACGTTGGAGAAGTCCATGTAGAACGCGCTTCTCAGGAACAGCGAGTCGTTCATGACGACGACCCCGACCGTCGCGAACGGCTGGACGGCACGCAGCGCCTCGACCAGGTGGTCCGTGTCGATCTGGACGAAGACCTGGAAGTAGATCTCGTTGATCCCGTTGTCCGCGAGCAGCTCCACCGGCGCGCCGCCCTCGACGGAGACCGTCACCTTCCAGAGCGCGGCCGGTCCTTCGATGCGCTCGAGCGCGACGACGTCGTTGTCGTGCCGCATGATGAAGTCGAGTTCCGACCGGCTGAGCCCGGCGGGGAATTCGCTGGCCACAGGCAGACCTCCGTTGTGTGGCGCGGTGCGTACAACGGGGTTGTTCGCCTGCCCGCGGCACCTCGTTACCGCCTGCGGGACTTTGTCCAGTGCGTGCGGAACCGCCTGTCCGCTTTCAGTGGTCGGCCAGCTCTTCTCGCTTCAGGACCTCGTCGGTGCGGAGGATCGCGAACTCGCGGTCCTCCGCCTTGAGGACCTTGAGGAAGCCCGGACTCGTCTCGAACACGTAGACCTCGTCCTTGTCGTTGATGCGCTCCTTGGGCACCCACGGCGTGCTGACGATCGCGGCGACCGCGAGCGCCGAACCCGCGAGGATCCACGCGAACCACTTGAGGAGCCAGCGGGCGTTGCGGAGGGCGAGCACCATGACCGCGCCGATCGCCACGGCCCCGGCGGACAGCCACCAGCGGTGGTAGGTCAGCGTGTGCGACACCATCAACGCCACCAGCACGATCAGCGTCAGGAGTGCCGTCGTGTGCGCGCGTTCCGGGTCCTTGCGGGTGCGCAGGTAGAAGAAGAACGTCGCCGGGGTCACGATCATCAGCAGCACCGTGCTGATGCGGTCGTCGGCCATGAACGTGCCGAGGAACAGGCCGGGCGCGTCGTCCAGTTCGAGCGTGTGCAGGAGGGCGAACGCGGTGTGCCAGTCGTAGTGGGCGACCGCGAGGAGCCTGAGCAGGACGAAGAGGACGGCGGCGCCCGTCAGCGCGGAACCCGTGTGCTTTGCACTCACGGGCGGAACTATGTCGCATCGGACCCCGATGAGATCTCGGAGTATCCCCGGTCACAGCCCTCCGGACGGCCGCCGCACGAGCGCGGTTACCCTTGTCCGCACATCCCGTACCTGTTTTCGAGGAGTCACACCGTCGTGTCCGAGCGCACCCTGGTTCTCGTTAAGCCCGATGGCGTCGCCCGTGGTCTCGTTGGCGAGGTGATCGCCCGCATCGAGCGCAAGGGCCTGAAGCTCGCCGCCCTCGAGCTGCGCACCGCCGACCGCGCCACCGCCGAGCAGCACTACGCGGAGCACGACGGCAAGCCGTTCTACGGCGACCTGGTCGACTTCATCACCGGTGGCCCGCTGGTCGCCATCGTGGTCGAGGGCGTGCGCGCGATCCCCGCGTTCCGCCAGCTGGCCGGCGGCACCGACCCGGTCGAGAAGGCCACCCCGGGCACGATCCGCGGCGACTTCGGCACCGAGGTCCAGTACAACCTGGTGCACGGCTCCGACTCGGCCGAGTCCGCCGAGCGCGAGATCAAGATCTGGTTCCCGAACCTCTGATCTTCGGCTCCACGGAACGGCCCCGGCGTGCGCGCCGGGGCCGTTCGTCGTTCCCGGCCGGTTCACCCCCGTCGAGGACTGCTCCCCAGCCCGCCCGGCGCGGCGCCGTTCAACGTCGTCCCCTCCGGATAACCGAGCGGCAGGTACATCCACACGTCGTCCCACCGCTCCGCCCCCACCGCGATCGCGTTGGGCATCCGCCCGCACTCCCGGAACCCGATGCGCTCGTACAGCTCGATGGCACCGTGGTTGTTCCCCCGCACCCCGAGCATCACGATCTCGATCCCGGCCTCGCGTGCGTGCGCGACCAACCCCTCCACCACGAGCTTGCCCAGCCCGAGCCCCCGCGCGGACGGGTGGGCCATGATCTGCTGCACCTCGGCCCGGTGCTGGAACACGGCGGTGGAACCCCGCCGCCACAACCCCACCGCGCGCACCAAACCGTCCACAACGGCCGTGCAGAACGCGGCGTCGCCGTCCCGCACCTGCTTCAGCACCCCGTCGAGCCAGGCGGAGATGCGGTCGTACGTCGGCGGTGAGTGGTAGCCGACCGCGCCACCTGCCGCGACCACGTCGTGCACGACCGCGTGGATCTCGGCGCGGAGGGTGTCGTCGGCTTCGGTCGGCCAGCGCAGCTCGGGCATGGGGCGATCGTAATTGCGTCGAGAATTGTCAGACCCCTTCGTTACCGTCGGGCGGGTGGACAACCTGGTGAAGGCCAAGGCCCTGACCAAGCACTTCGGGTCGTTCGAGGCCGTGAGAGGCATCGACGTCGAGGTGCGGCGGGGCGAGGCGTTCGGGTTCCTCGGGCCCAACGGGGCCGGGAAGTCGTCGACCATGCGGATGATCTCCTGCGTGTCGGGGCGGACCGGGGGTGACCTGTTGGTGCTCGGGATGGATCCCGGGACCGAGGGCCCCAAGATCCGGGCGCGGCTCGGGGTGGTGCCGCAGCTCGACAACCTCGACACCGAGCTCACGGTCCGGCAGAACCTGCAGATCTACGGGCGGTACTTCGGGATGTCCCGGCAGAGGTGCCGGGAGAAGGCCGCGGAGCTGCTGGAGTTCGCGCAGCTCGCGGACCGGGCCGAGCACGAGGTCGAGCCGCTCAGCGGGGGCATGAAGCGGCGGCTCACGATCGCGCGGTCACTGGTGAACGACCCGGAGCTGCTGCTGCTCGACGAACCGACGACCGGACTGGACCCGCAGGCGCGGCACCTGTTGTGGGACAGGTTGTTCCGGCTCAAGCAGGACGGCGTCACGCTCATCATCACCACCCACTACATGGACGAGGCCGAGCAGCTCTGCGACCGGCTCGTCGTGATGGACGGCGGGCGGATCGCGGCCGAGGGGTCGCCCAGCGAGCTGATCAACCGGTACAGCACCAGGGAGGTGCTGGAGCTGCGGTTCCAGCCCGGCGCGGAGAAACCGGACCTGGAGAGGTTCGCCGACCGCGTCGAGGTGCTGCCGGACCGGCTGCTGCTCTACACGCGCGACGGGGAGGCGGCGCTCAAGGCCGTGCACGAGCACGGGGTCCAACCCGTGCAGAGCCTGGTGCGGCGCAGTTCGCTGGAGGACGTGTTCCTGCGGCTCACCGGCCGGACGTTGGTGGACTGATGCAGACGTTGAGGGCTTCGTGGTTCGCGTTCGAGAAGACCTGGACGTGGTACCGGCGCAACTGGCGCGCCACCGCGGTGTCGGGCTTCCTCACGCCGGTGCTGTTCCTGCTGGCGCTCGGACTGGGGTTCGGCTCGCAGGTGCAGTCCACGGCGTTGATCGGCGGCGTGCCGTACCTGCAGTACCTCGCGCCCGCGCTGGTCGTGGTCACGGCGGTGCAGGGCGCCACGTTCGAGTCGACGTTCCCGGTCATGTCGCAGTTCATGTGGCAGAAGTCGTTCATCGCGATGGTGGCCACGCCGATCACGCCGGCACAGGTCCTCTACGCGCAGATGATGTGGGTCGGCTCGCAGCTGCTGCTCAGGGCGATCGTGTTCGTGGGTGTCGCCGCCGCGCTGGGGGCGGCCGCCGGGCCGGGCATCCTGCTCGCCATCCCCGTCGCGACGCTCGCGGGCCTCGCGTTCAGCGCGCCTCTCGTCGCCTACAGCGCGACGCTGGACAAACCGGACGCGTTCAACAACATCTTCCGGTTCGTGCTCATGCCGATGACGTTGTTCACCGGCGCGTTCTTCCCGGTCAGTCAGCTGCCGGACTGGTTGTTGCCGGTCGTGTGGCTCACCCCGGCGTGGCACGGCATCGAGCTCGCGCGTGGTGCCACGTTCGGCACGTTGGACCTCTTACCCGCGTTGGGCCACCTCGCGTACCTGGGCGCGTTGGTCGCCGTCGGGATCGCGCTCGGCGTGAAGCACTTCCACCGGAGGCTGGCGGTATGACGCAGACCCTGGACCGGGCACAGGCGAAACCCGCCAGTGTCGGACTGCTGTGGCGGATCATCCCGCCGGGCCTGTACGGCAGGCGGGCGAGCATGCTCGTCGAACGGTCCGCCGTGGTGAACCGGCGGGCGTGGTTCGTGCTGGTCGGCGGGGCTTTCGAGCCGATGCTCTTCCTGTGGTCGCTGGGCCTCGGGTTCGGGCAGATGGTCACGTCGGTCGCCGGGCCGGACGGGCGTCCGGTCAGCTACGCCGCGTTCGTGGCGCCCGCGCTGCTGGCGGCGAGCGCGATGAACGGCGCCGTGTACGACGCGACGTTCAACGTGTTCTTCAAGTTCAAGTACGCGAAGCTCTACGACGCGATGCTCACGACGCCGATGGGGCCGATGGACATCGCGATCGGCGAGATCTCCTGGGCGTTGCTGCGGGGCGGCCTGTACTCGGCGGGCTTCCTCGGCGTGATGCTCGGGATGGGCCTCATCTTCTCGCCGTGGGCCTTGCTGGCCTTGCCCGCGGCGCTGCTGGTCGCGTTCGCGTTCGCCGCGGTGGGCATGGCGGCGACCACGTTCATGAGGTCGTGGCAGGACTTCGACCTGGTGCAGCTCGCGGTGCTGCCGATGTTCCTGTTCTCGACGACGTTCTTCCCGCTGTCGGTCTACCCGGGCTGGTTGCAGGCCGTCGTCACGTGGACGCCGCTGTACCAGGCCATCGAGATGATGAGGGGCCTCACGCTGGGCGTGGTCGACTGGGGCATGCTCGGCCACGTCGCGTACTTCGCGGTGCTGGCGGCCTTCGGAACAGTGGTCGCGGCCAGGCGATTGGGGAGGTTGTTGCTGGACTGAACCCGCGATTCGGCCTCCGCCTGTGGGGGCCGTTACTCTGGTCGTGTGAGTGTCGAGTCTGTTTTCCCCAGGTTGGAGCCACTGCTGCCGCGGATCTCCAAGCCGGTGCAGTACGTCGGCGGGGAGCTCAACGCGACCGTCAAGGACTGGGACGCGGCGTCCGTGCGCTGGGCTTTGATGTACCCCGACGCGTACGAGGTCGGCCTGCCCAACCAGGGCGTCATGATCCTCTACGAGATCCTCAACGAGCTGCCGGACGTGCTCGCCGAGCGCACGTACGCCGTGTGGCCGGACCTCGAGGCGTTGATGCGCGAGCACGACGTCCCGCAGTTCACGGTCGACGGGCACCGCCCGCTCAAGGCGTTCGACCTGATGGGCATCAGCTTCGCGACGGAGCTGGGCTACACGAACATGCTGACGGCGCTGGACCTCGCCGGCATCCCGCTGCACGCGGCCGACCGCACCGAGGACGACCCCATCGTGGTCGCCGGCGGGCACGCGGCGTTCAACCCGGAGCCCATCGCGGACTTCGTGGACGCGGCGGTGCTCGGCGACGGCGAGGAGGCCGTCCTCGAGATCACCGAGATCGTCAAGAACTGGAAGGCCGAGGGCTGCCCCGGCGGCCGCGACGAGGTGCTCACGCGCCTCGCCGAGACCGGCGGCGTGTACATCCCGCGCTTCTACGACGTCGAGTACCTGCCGGACGGCCGCATCCAGCGCGTCGTGCCGAACCGCGACCGCGTCCCGTACCGCGTGTTCAAGCGCACCACGATGGACCTGGACGCGTGGCCGTACCCGAAGCAGCCGCTGGTGCCGCTCGCCGAGAGCGTCCACGAGCGGATGAGCGTCGAGATCTTCCGCGGCTGCACGCGCGGCTGCCGCTTCTGCCAGGCGGGCATGATCACCCGCCCGGTGCGCGAGCGGTCCATCGAGGGCATCGGCGCCATGGTCCAGAAGGGCCTCGAGGCCACCGGCTTCGAAGAGGTCGGGCTCCTCAGCTTGTCGAGCGCCGACCACAGCGAGATCGCCGAGATCACCAAGGGCCTCGCCGACCGCTACGAGGGCACCAACACGGGCCTGAGCCTGCCGAGCACCCGCGTCGACGCGTTCAACATCGACCTGGCCAACGAGCTGTCCCGCAACGGACGGCGCTCGGGCCTCACGTTCGCGCCCGAGGGCGGCAGCGAGCGGATGCGCCGCGTCATCAACAAGATGGTGTCCGAAGAGGACCTCATCCGGACGGTGTCGGCCGCGTTCTCCAACGGCTGGCGGCAGGTGAAGCTCTACTTCATGTGCGGCCTCCCGACCGAGGAGGACGAGGACGTCCTGCAGATCGCGGAGATGGCGAAGAACGTCATCCGCGCGGGCCGGCAGGCGAGCGGCCGCAACGACGTCCGCTGCACCATCTCGATCGGCGGGTTCGTGCCCAAGCCGCACACGCCGTTCCAGTGGGCCCCGCAGTGCGACCCGGACGTCGTCGACGACCGGCTGCGCAAGCTCCGCGAGGCCGTCAACGCCGACCGCAGCCTCGGCCGCAACATCGGCATGCGCTACCACGACGGCAAGCCGAGCCTCATCGAAGGCCTGCTCAGCCGGGGTGACCGCCGCATCGGCAAGGTCATCGAGGCCGTGTGGCGCGACGGCGGCCGGTTCGACGGCTGGAGCGAGCACTTCAGCTACGACCGGTGGACCGCCAAGGCCTCCGAGCAGCTCGAACCGCTCGGCGTCGACCTCGCCTGGTTCACCACCCGCGAGCGCGAGGAGCTGGAGGTCCTGCCCTGGGACCACCTCGACTCGGGTCTCGACAAGGAGTGGCTCTGGGCCGACTGGCAGGACGCGCTCGACGAGCGCGAGCAGGACGACTGCCGCTGGACCCCGTGCTTCGACTGCGGTGTCTGCCCGGCCATGGGCACGGACATCGAGGTCGGGCCGACGGGCCGCAAGCTGCTGCCGATCTCCCCGGTCGGCGTCGGCTCGCCCGTGAAGAACCCCTCCCTCACGCCTTGACCGACGCCGAGGTCCTGGACCAGGTGCTCGGCCTCCTCCGCTCCGACGTGGAGTGGACGGAAACCGGCCTGGCCAGGGCCGCGACGGACCTCGACCTCGGCGAGGTGACGTCGACCGTTGCCGACCACGACGGCACGATCGTCTGGGAGTTGACGTTCGAGCTATGGGAGCTGGACCTCGACGACGAGCGCCACAGCGACTACGAACGGCTGGAAGAGCTGGCCAGGCCGCGCCTGGACGCTCTGCGGGAGCTGTTCGAGCACCGAGCGGCCGGCTGGCTGCCCGGCGCGCTCCCCGTCCACGAGCTCGACGAGTGGTACCCGTACGGCTACGTCCGCGGCTGGCACTCCGGTGCGCGGTCCGTGCAGATCGGCTACCAGGTCCACGACAACGGCCTGCCGCTGATGGTCCAGCTCAGGGCCTACGCCACGCCCTGAGGCCGACTACTTCGTGACGGCGGCGAGCGCGTCCACGAGCCCGTGCCCGTAGAACGAGTTGTACTCCGAGTACCCCGTGCAGAACGCGTCCTGCACGCCCGTCCCGTTCAGGTCGTAGTCCTCGGGGCACGCCAGGGTCTGCGCCTGCGCGTTCAGCATCCGGCCGAGCGACACCGCGTCGGTGTCCGGGTGCGTCGACGCGATCAGCGCCGCCACCCCGGCCGCGTGCGGGGTCGCCATCGACGTGCCGCACGAGTGGTCGTAGCCGGTCGGCACGGTCGACAGCACGCACCCGTTGGGCGTCCGAGAGTCGCCGCCGGGAGCCGTCACGTCGATCGCGCCCAGTCCGTACGAGCTGTACCCGGACTTGGTCTTGGTCGAGTCGACCGCCGACACGCCCACCACGTTCTTGAGCTGCGCGGGCAGCACCACGCACGTCGAGTCGACCGGACGGGTCTGCGCCTCGCCGTTCGTCGGCGACTGCGAGTCGCGGCCCGGCCGGGACAGGTCCGCCGCCGCGTTGCCCGCCGCCGCGACCGTCAGCACGTTCCGCGAGGTCGCGTGGTCGACGGCTCGGCGCACCGCCTCGTAGACGACCCGCTGGCCCGGCGCGCTCTGGCACGTGAACAGGTACGGGTCGATGAAGTAGCTGTTGTTGGTGATCGTCATCTGCTGCGCGGCGGCCCACATGAAGCCGCACACGGCGTACTCGGGGTAGATGAAGCCGTCGTCGTCCACGACCTTCACGGACGCGATCCGCACGCCCGGTGCGACGCCCGTGGTGCCGCGGCCGTCGTCCGCCGCGGCGATGGTGCCGGCGACGTGCGTGCCGTGCGGCGACGTCGTCGGGGCCCACGCCGAGGGCGACGTGTCGGGTTTGCCGGTCAGGCAGCCCGCGGACAGCTCGGGGGCAACCGCCTGCGCCAGGTCGGGGTGGCGGGCGTCGACGCCGGAGTCCAGCACGCCGACCACGACGGACCTGGAACCCGTGGTGATCTCGTGCGCGGCCGGCGCGTTGATGAGATCCATGTCCCACTGCTCGGCCGAGCGGCCACCCGAGGGCCGGAACAGCTCCGTGTCGTCCTTCTTCCGCTTCACCGACCGCTTGGCGATGCTCTCGGCCTGGGCGCTGTACGCGCGCTGCGGGCCGATCCGCTCGAGGAAACCGGGGTCCGGCGAGGTGGCCACGGCGACCGAGATCTGCGGGTAGTAGACGGTCGTCAGACCGCACGCCCCGGCGATCTCGGAGTTGGCCGTCTCAGCGGGTGTGGCCTGCGGGAACACCACCAGGTACCGCAGCAGCGGACCCGGCTGGATGCACGCCGGGGCCTCCGGCGTGGCGACCGGTTCCGCGCCGGCGGGCAGGGACGCCGCCAAGCACCCGGTCACGAGCAACGCGGTCATCGCCGCCGCTCGCGCGCGGTGGGGCAGAGGCACCAGGGACCTCCAGGTAGGCAGGGCGTCCAGTCGACCGGACCGTAGCCACGCGCAACGATCTAGACAAGCTGAACGTTCTGTATCAGGTTCACGGTACCGTCCTCATGGACGAACAGCCTGCGCCGATGGGACCGCTCACCCGTCGGAACACCACTCGGGAGCACCACTGAGCCGCAACCTGCCCAACAACCCCTCCGCCGCGGCGGTGCAGAAACTGCGCCTCCGCTACACCAAGCGGGGGAGGCTGCGATTCACCTCGCACCGCGACATCGCTCGCACGTTCGAACGCGCGCTGCGCCGGGCAGGCGTACCCATGGCGTACTCCCAGGGGTTCAGCCCTCACCCGAAGGTGTCGTGGGTCGGCGCCGCGCCGACCGGCGTGGCCAGCGAGGCGGAGTACGTCGAGGTCTCGGTGGTCGAGAAGGTCGACCCGGTCGCGCTCAAGGCCGCGCTCGACGAGGCGTTGCCACCCGGCATCGACGTCGTCGACATCGTCCAGGCGCACGGGGGCAACCTCACCGAGCGCATCGACGCGAGCGAGTGGCGGATCGAGCTCGACGGGGTCTCCCCGGACGAGCTCGCGAAGGCGGTCGAGGTCTTCCTCGCGGCGGAGTCCGTCGAGGTCGAGCGGCTGACCAAGAGCGGGACGAAGATGCTCGACGTGCGGCCCGCCGTCGTGTCGGCGCTGGTCGAACCACGTTCGAGCGACGCCGGACACGATGAGGCCGCATTGTCACAACCGTGTGGGATACTCATGACGGTCGTGCGGCAGGTAACGCCTACCGTGCGACCCGACGACGTGCTGAATGCGCTTCGCGTCGTGGCCGATCTCGTACCGCCGGTACCTGCGAAAGCAACCCGGATGGCGCAGGGACGCCTCGACGGCGAGGGCAGGCTGGTCGACCCGCTCCAGCAGGACAGAGAGTCCTGACGAGCGCCGGACGCACAGCCGCGACGCGCAAACAGGAGGAGCGGCGCTGACAGCGGCGTCGTCGTGGGACCTGCGCAAGCGTGCGCCCGGTGAGGCGCCACGCCACTGCGCGCGAGGCAAGGATTCCCGCCGCGAGCAGCGGTGGAGAGACAAAAGAGAGGCCCCTGCGCGGCCGCGTCCTCACGGGACGCGCCCGGGGGTGGAGGAGCTGCATGTCGAACAAGGAACAGCCTGCCGGTGGGACCGGCGGGCAGGGCGTGGTTGCCGCACGCCCTGAACTGGCGGACCTGCCGGACAAGTTGCGGGTCCACGCGCTGGCGAAGCTGCTGGAGGTCAGCAGCAAGGACGTGATGACGGCGCTGGCCGACCTCGGCGAGGTCGCCCGCAGCGCGCAGTCGAGCGTCAGCCGCGACGTGGCGCTGAAGGTCGCCGAGACGCTCCTGGACTGGGACGACGTCGTCACCGGTGAGGTCACCGAGGACTACGAGGCGCCCGCGATCCCGGCGTTCGAGGCCCCGGCGCTCGCGCCGGTCTTCGCCGCGCCGAGCGCCGTCTTCCTGCCGCCGACGCCGGTCGAGCGCCCGAAGGCGCCCGTCTCGCCGTTCGTGGTCGAGGAGACCCCGGTCGTCGAGGAGAAGTCGGTCGGCGAGATCGCCGCGGACGAGCTCGACGCCACCGAGGCGGAGGCCGACGCGGACGCGGACGCCGATGGAGACGACGAGGGCGACAGCCGCCGTCGCCGCCGCCGGGGCCGTCGTGGCCGCGGTCGTGGCAAGGGCACCGACGCCGAGGCCGGCGACGAGTCCGACGAGGTCACCGGCGAGGAGGCCGCGGAGGGCACCGAGTCCGACGAGGCCGCGGAGGCCGAGGACGAGGGCGACGAGAGCTCGACCCGTCGTCGTCGCCGTCGCCGTCGCCGCAAGACCGGCGCCGACGAGGACGTGACGTCCGAGGACGACCCGCCGAACACCGTCGTGCACGTGCGCGACGCACGCGACGACAAGGCCGACTCCGAGGCCGCGCAGAGCGAGGTGCGCAGCATCCGCGGCTCCACGCGCCTGGAGGCCAAGCGCCAGCGCCGCCGCGACGGTCGCGAGGCCGGCCGCCGCCGTGCCCCGGTGCTGACCGAGGCCGAGTTCCTGGCCCGCCGCGAGGCCGTGGCCCGCACGATGGTCGTCCGCGAGCGCGGCGACCGCACCCAGATCGGCGTGCTGGAAGACGGCGTGCTGGTCGAGCACTTCGTCACGTCGTCGGGCTCCGGCTCGATCGTGGGCAACGTGTACCTCGGCCGCGTGCAGAACGTGCTGCCGAGCATGGAGGCCGCGTTCATCGACATCGGCCGCGGCCGCAACGCCGTGCTCTACGCCGGTGAGGTCGACTGGGACGCCGCCGGTCTCGAGGGCAAGTCCCGCAAGATCGAGCAGGCGCTCTCGAGCGGCGACTCGGTGCTCGTCCAGGTGACCAAGGATCCGGTCGGCCACAAGGGCGCCCGCCTGACCACCCAGATCAGCCTCCCCGGCCGCTTCCTGGTCTACGTGCCGGGCGGCGGTGCCACGGGCATCAGCCGCAAGCTGCCGGACAACGAGCGCAAGCGCCTCAAGGACATCCTGAAGAGGGTCGTCCCCGAGGACGCCGGCGTGATCATCCGCACCGCCTCGGAGGGCATCTCCGAGGAGGAGCTCGGCCGCGACGTCACGCGTCTGCAGGCCCAGTGGAAGGTCATCCGGGAGAAGGCCGACAGCACCTCCACCAAGGCGCCGACGCTGCTCTACGAAGAGCCGGACCTGCTGGTGAAGGTCGTCCGCGACCTGTTCACCGAGGACTTCGCGCAGCTCGTCGTCCAGGGCGACGAGGCGTGGGAGGTCATCGACTCGTACGTCCGCCACGTGGCGCCGGACCTGCAGGACCGCCTGAAGAAGCACGTCGGCAACAACGACGCGTTCGTCGAGTACCGCATCGACGAGCAGCTGCTCAAGGCGCTCGACCGCAAGGTCTGGCTGCCGTCGGGCGGCTACCTGATCATCGACCGCACCGAGGCGATGACGGTCATCGACGTCAACACCGGCAAGTTCACCGGGTCGGGCGGCAACCTCGAGGAGACCGTCACCCGCAACAACCTGGAGTCGGCGGAGGAGATCGTCCGCCAGCTCCGGCTGCGCGACATCGGCGGCATCATCGTCATCGACTTCATCGACATGGTGCTCGAGTCGAACCGCGACCTGGTGCTGCGCCGCCTGACCGAGTGCCTCGGCCGCGACCGCACGCGCCACCAGGTCGCCGAGGTCACCTCGCTGGGTCTCGTGCAGATGACCCGCAAGCGGGTCGGCACCGGCCTGCTCGAGGCGTTCAGCCAGACGTGTGAGCACTGCCGCGGCCGTGGCGTCGTCGTGTCCACCGAGCCCGTGCACTCGCACGGCGGCGGTGGCAACGGTGGCGGCCAGCAGCAGGCCCAGGGCAGCCGCAAGTCGCGCCGCAACAAGGGCGGTGCCGAGCAGGCGCCCGAGACCACCGAGGTCGTCGAGGCCGTCGTCGAGGCCCCCGAGGCGCCGGCGGAGCCCGTGGTCGTCGAGCCCGGCGAGCCGGAGGACGTCTCCGAGGACGCGGTCGCGGCCGACCAGGAGCACGAGGGCCACGGCCGTCGTCGCCGCCGTCGTCGTGGCCGCGACAAGGAGCCGCAGGCCGTCGTCGACGCGGTCGTCGTCGAGGAGCAGGCGGTCAACGGCCACGTGCCGCACGACGTCGCCGAGGACCCGGCGCCCGTCGAGCTCGAGCCCGTGATCGAGGAGTCGGTCGAGGAGCTCGTCGAGCCCGTGGCGCAGGAGCCGCCGGCCGAGATCGCGAAGCCCGCGCTCACCGGTCGCATCGGTTCCCAGCGGCCCGCCGTGACGGGACGCATCGGCGCTCAGCTGCCCGTGGAGCCCGCAGAGCCCGCTGAGGCGGTGCAGGAGACCGAGACGGCCCCGCAGCCGGTCTCGGCGCCCGAGCCCGTCGCGGAGGCCCCTGTGGCACCCGTGGAGGCCCCTGCGCCCGTCGTGGAACCGCCCGTCGCCCGTCCGCGGCGTCGTGCGGCCAAGCGCGCCGCTGGTGCCCCGGTCGCGACCGAGGCGCCCGCACCGGTCGTGGTCGACGTGCCGAAGCAGCCCGAGGTCCAGATGCCCGCACCGGTGGTCACCACCACCCGCAGGCGCCGCGCCGTGTCGCGGCCCGCGGGACCGCCGGTCCAGGAGGACTGACGCGAGGAAGTGAGACCGGGGCCGCCCTCTTGGGTGGCCCCGGTTTTGCGTTGTGGGCAACCGCACAGCCTGCGCAAACGTGTTCCGGGCACCCCAGTTTGCTCCTGCGGTACCCACTCCCGTAACCTTGACGACGGCCCGCCATCCGACGGGTCCTGTCGTGTGCCTCCTCTGGTGCCAAGTGGTGGAAACACCGTTCCCAGACTGGTTGGCGCATGGCCCGTCACCATCGAGTAGCAGGAGACTTCCGTCCTGATGTACGCGATCGTCAAGACCGGCGGCAAGCAGTACAAGGTCGCTGTCGGCGACATCGTCGAGGTCGAGAAGCTCGAGGGCGAGCCGGGCACCGAAATCTCCCTCCAGGCGCTGCTCGTGGTCGACGGCACCGACGTCACCGCTGACGCGGCCGCCCTGGCGAAGTTCTCGGTTACCGGCAAGCTGGTCGAGCACACCAAGGGCCCGAAGATTCGCATCCACAAGTTCAAGAACAAGACCGGCTACCACAAGCGACAGGGTCACCGTCAGAAGCTGACCCGCGTCGAGGTCACCGGCATCACCGGTAAGTGAGGACCTGACTTCTCATGGCACACAAAAAGGGTGCATCCAGTTCCCGCAACGGCCGTGACTCCAACCCCCAGTACCTGGGTGTGAAGCGGTTCGGCGGTCAGGTTGTCAAGGCCGGCGAGATCCTGATCCGCCAGCGCGGCACCAAGTTCCACCCCGGCGTCGGCGTCGGCATCGGCAAGGACGACAC
The DNA here is from genome assembly GCF_040610935.1 of Lentzea sp. NPDC003310. Classification (NCBI taxonomy): domain Bacteria; kingdom Bacillati; phylum Actinomycetota; class Actinomycetes; order Pseudonocardiales; family Pseudonocardiaceae; genus Lentzea; species Lentzea sp. NPDC003310. Next base: position 31,339 of record NZ_JBEXNC010000028.1, on the reverse strand, counting down.
GCTGTTCGCCCTGCTGCCGGGTGCGGTGGAGTTCGGTACGAAGCGCGGTCGCAAGACCGTCAACATCGTCCCGGTCGCGGTCTGAGGACCGTTTCCGCGACGTAGTTAGACCTCTGCGAGGGGCGGAACCGGTCACCCGGCTCCGCCCCTCGTTTTTTGTCGCTAGACGCCGCTTTGCGCCGCTTTGCGCAAACCGGCCGCACACCTGCATCGCTTGAAAGGAAGTAGTTCCGTGGCCCGCTTCGTAGACCGGGTGGTGATCCACGCTGCCGCCGGCAACGGGGGCAACGGTTGTGCTTCAGTGCACCGCGAGAAGTTCAAGCCCCTCGGCGGCCCTGACGGCGGCAACGGCGGCAGTGGCGGCAACGTCATCCTCGTCGTCGACTCGCAGGTGCACACCCTGCTGGACTTCCACTTCCGCCCGCACGCCTCCGCCACCAACGGCAAGGCCGGTGCCGGCGCGCACCGCGACGGCGCCAACGGTGAAGACCTGATCCTGCGCGTCCCGGACGGCACGGTCGTGCTGACCGAGTCGGGCGAGATCGTCGCGGACCTCGTCGGCGAGGGCACCCAGCTGATCGCGGCGGCCGGTGGCCGTGGCGGCCTGGGCAACGCCTCGCTCGCGTCCAAGGCCCGCAAGGCGCCCGGTTTCGCGTTGCTCGGTGAGCCGGGCGAGACGCGCGACCTGGTGCTGGAGCTCAAGTCCGTCGCGGACGTCGGCCTGCTCGGCTTCCCGTCGGCCGGCAAGTCGTCGCTGATCTCCGTGCTCTCCGCCGCGAAGCCGAAGATCGCCGACTACCCGTTCACGACGCTCGTGCCGAACCTCGGCGTGATCACCGCGGGCGAGACCATCTTCACGATGGCGGACGTCCCCGGCCTGATCCCCGGCGCGTCGCAGGGCAAGGGCCTCGGCCTCGACTTCCTGCGCCACATCGAGCGCACCGCCGTGCTCGCCCACGTCGTCGACTGCGCGACGTACGAGCCGGGCCGCGACCCGATCGCGGACATCGACGCGCTGGAGAAGGAGCTCTCCGAGTACACCCCGGCGCTGGGCGGCAACTTCGAGGACCGCCCGCGCGTGGTGATCCTCAACAAGGTCGACATCCCGGACGCCCAGGACCTCGCCGACATCGTCCGCCCGGAGATCGAGGCCCGCGGCCTGCCGGTCTTCGAGGTGTCGACGGTGTCGCGACAGGGCCTGCGGGAGCTGTCGTTCAAGCTGGCCGAGGTCGTGCGCGAGTACCGCGCCGCCCAGCCGAAGAAGGAATCGACCCGAATCGTGCTGCGGCCGACCGCCGTGGACGACCAGGGCTTCACCGTGACCGAGGACCCCTCGGTCGAGGGTGGCTTCATCGTGAAGGGCGAACGCCCCGAGCGCTGGATCCGCCAGACCGACTTCTCCAACGACGAAGCCGTCGGTTACCTCGCGGACCGCCTCAACAGGCTGGGCGTCGAGGACAAGCTCGTGAAGATGGGCGCCATCCCCGGCTGCCAGGTCACCATCGGCGACCTGGTCTTCGACTGGGAGCCGACCACCCCGGCGGGCATCGCGATGACGATGTCGCCGACCGGCCGTGGCACGGACGCCCGCCTCGAGCGCAACGACCGCATCGGCGCCCACGAGCGCAAGGCCCTGAAGAAGGCCCGCCGCGCGCCCGGTGACTACGGCGACGACTTCGACGAGGAGTAAGACGTGACGGCCCCCGCGGTCTCACAGGCTCGACAGGCGGTCGCTTCGGCGCACCGCATCGTGGTCAAGGTCGGTTCTTCTTCTTTGACCACCGCGGAAGGTGGCCTCGACCCGGCGCGTCTCGACGCGCTGGTCGACGCCCTCGCCGCCCGTGCGGCGGCCGGCAGCCAGGTCGTGCTCGTGTCGTCGGGTGCGATCGCCGCCGGCCTCGCGCCGTTGAAGATCTCCCGCCGCCCGCGCGACCTCGCGACCCAGCAGGCCGCCGCGAGCGTCGGGCAGCTCACGCTCGCGCACGCCTACGCGAACTCGTTCGGGCGGTACGCGCTGACGGTCGGCCAGGTCCTGCTGACCGCCGACGACGTGGTGCGCCGCTCGCACTACCGCAACGCGCAGCGCACGTTCGACCGCCTGCTCGCCCTCGGCGCGGTGCCGGTCGTGAACGAGAACGACACCGTTGCCACGGAGGAGATCCGCTTCGGCGACAACGACCGCCTAGCCGCTCTGGTGGCGCACCTGGTCGGTGCCGACGCGCTATTCCTGCTGTCCGACGTGGACGCGCTCTACTCGGGCGACCCGCGCAAGCCGGGGTCCGTCCGCATCGCCGAGGTCGCATCGGCGTCCGATGTGGACGGTGTGAACGCCAGTGCGCCCGGCGCCTCGGGTCTGGGCACCGGCGGCATGGCCTCGAAGCTCGCCGCCGCCCGCCTGGCCTCCTCCGCGGGCATCCCGGTGCTGCTCACCAGCGCCACCGAGGCGGGTCGCGCCCTCACCACGGCCGACGTCGGCACCGCCTTCGCCGCCACGGGGTCGCGCCTCACCGCCCGCCGGTTCTGGCTCGGGTACGCGACCGACGCCAACGGCCGCCTGCACCTCGACGACGGCGCGGTCGCCGCGGTCGTCGGCCGGCGCCGGTCGCTGCTGGCCGCCGGGATCACCGGCGTCGACGGCGACTTCGAGGCCGGTGACGTCGTCGAACTGCTCAGCCTGGCCGGCGAGGTCGTCGCCCGCGGCGTGGTCGGGTACGACTCGGCCGAACTGCCGTCGCTGATCGGACGCAAGAGCCACGACCTTCCGGAGGAACAGCGCCGCGAGGTCGTGCACGCCGACGATCTGGTGCCGCTGCACCGCTAATGTCGGGTGCATGGCCCGGATGCACGACGTCGTCATCGACTGCGCCCATCCCGCGTCGCTCGCCCGGTTCTGGGCTCAGGCGCTGGACGACCACGAGATAGCGCCGTACGACGACGCCGAGCTCACGCGGCTGCGGGCGATGGGGATCGACGACCCGGAGGACGACCCGTCGGTGTTGCTCGACGGGTCGCCGCGGTTCTTCTTCAACCGCGTGCCGGAGTCGAAGACCGTGAAGAACCGGGTGCACGTCGACCTGTGGTGCGACGACGTCGAGGCCGAGGTGGCCCGGCTGGTCGCTCTCGGGGCCTCGGTGCAGAGCCGTGACGGCGTCTGGTTCGTGCTGGCCGACCCCGAGGGCAACGAGTTCTGCCTCAGCTCAACCGCACACCCTTTGTCTCCGGAAGCGTGAGCACCACGAGGAACGTGATCACCGCGCTGACCGCGACGTACCAGAAGAAGACCGTGCCGCCGACGGCCTGGATGACCAGCGGGGCCGTGCCGCCGAACACCGCGACGGTCAGGTTGTACCAGGCACCGATGCCGAGCCCGCGCAGTTCGGTCGGGAACAGTTCGCTCATGATCGCCGGTGCGATCGACGTGACCGCCGTGTAGAGCCCGAGCCCCACGGCGAACACCACCACGAGGTTCGCGAGCCCCGGTTTCACCAGCGCCGACAGCGGCACCACGAGCAGCGCCATCGCCCCGGCCCACACGAGCATCTGCGGCTTGCGCCCGTACCGGTCGGCCATCCAGCCCATCGGGTACTGCAGCGCGATGAACACCACCGTGCCGATCGACAACGCCAGGAACACGTCGATGTCGTTGGCGCCCTTGGACTTCACCGCGAACGGCGTCAGCGCGCTGAAGAACGTGTAGAAGCTCAGGGTCGACAGCAACGTGACGCCGATGAGCTGGCCGACCGCCTTCGGGTGCTCTTTGAGCGTCATCATCAACGGGTTCTTCAGCTTCTCGGCCTTGGCCCTGTTGTCCTCGAACTGCTCGGTCTCCTTGAGCTCGCGCCGCAGCCACAGGCCGATGAGCCCGAGCACGCCGCCGATCAGGAACGGCACACGCCAGCCGTACGAGGCCATGGCGGCCTTGTCGAGGTTGCGGGACAGGAAGAACCCGAGCAGCGACGCGATCAGCACCGCCGCGCCCGTGGAGATGTAGAAGAACGACGAGTACCGGCCGCGGTGGCTCGCGGGCGCGATCTCCGCGAGGTACGCGGACGCGTTCGACACCTCACCGCCGAGCGCCATGCCCTGCGCGATGCGCGCGAGCACCAGCAGGACCGGGGAGAGCCAGCCGACCTGGTCGAACGTCGGCAGCAACCCGATCGCGACCGAGCCACCGGACATCAGCACGATAGTCAGCAGCATCGCGGTCCGGCGGCCCTTGAGGTCCGCGAACCGGCCGAGCAGGTAGCCGCCGAGCGGGCGGAAGAAGAAGGCGAGCGCGAACGTCGCGAACGTGCTCAGCAGCGCGGCTGTCTCGTTGCCGGACGGGAAGATCTGCGTGGCGAAGTAGATGCTGAACGCGGTGTAGATCCCCCAGTCGAACCACTCCACGGCGTTGCCGGCGCTGGACGCGACGAGAGTGCGCACGGGCAGTCGATGCGTTTCCGATGTAACCGCCATGGACGCACCCTGTCACATACGGCGACGAATCGGTGCGTATGTCTCGACCGGTCCGTTGGACAGGAAGTCGACGATCATCGTGTTGCACAGCGCGGGCTTCTCGTGCAGCAGGCCGTGGGAGGTGCCGGGAACGACCGCGAGCTCGGCGTTCGGCAGTGCCCGGTACATGCTCGTGGCGTGCTCCAGGGTCACCTCGTCGTCGTCGCCGATCATGATGAGCGTGCGGTTCTGGAGCTTGGTGAGGTCCGTGGTCGTGAGTGACGGCGAACGGCGGTGCATCGGCGTCAGTTCCGTGGCCGGGTCCCAGCCGTCGTGGTGATAGACGCCGCACACGACCACAAGGCGGTGCACGAGATCAGGTCTGAGCACGGCGGTGAGGAGTGCGACCGTGGCGCCGTCGCTGCAGCCGAGCAGGTGGGACGGTCCGATCCGGTCGAGGAACTCGATGGTCTCGTGCGCCATCTCCGTGTGGTCCTGAGTGGCCTGGTTCGTCCGGTGCGGTGCGTGCAGGGCGAAATCGGCGAGGGCGTCGAGCTGTGGTCCGAACGCCGAGGGGTCCGCGCCGCCGGGGTGCAGGAGCACGAGTGAGTCAGCCATGTGGGAGTGGACCTCTCTCGTCGTCGATACTCATCGCCGTGCGATCAATTGGTTTGGTGACGTTGGTGGTCCGCGACTACGACGAGGCGATCCGCTTCTACGTGGAGGGACTCGGGTTCACGCTGGTCGAGGACCTGCCTCAGGGCGAGAAGCGCTGGGTCGTCGTGTCGGCGGGGGAGGGGACGTCGTTGCTGCTGGCACAGGCTGACACAGGACAGCAGCAGGCACGAGTGGGCGACCAGACCGGTGGCCGCGTCGGGTTCTTCCTGAACACCGACGACTTCGACCGCGACCACGCCCGCATGACCGCCTACGGCGTGCACTTCCGGGAGGAGCCGCGCGACGAGGTCTACGGCCGCGTGGCCGTGTTCGAGGACCTCTACGGCAACCGCTGGGACCTGCTTCAGCCCGCCCGCGCCTGACCCGGCGACACCCCGACGATCCGCTTGAACGCCCGGCTGAACGCCGCCTCCGACTCGTAGCCGAGGCCGCGGGCGATCTCGCTGACCGTGGTGTCGCGGTCCTTGAGACGGTTCATCGCGACGTGCATGCGCCACCGCGTGACGTACCGCATGGCCGGCTCACCGACGAGCTCGGTGAACCGAGCCGCGAACGCCGACCGTGACATGGCGATCTGCTGCGCGAGCCGTTCGACCGTCCACGGCTGCGCGGGGTCGCGGTGGATCAGCGCGAGCGCCTGCCCGATCTGCTGGTCCTGCAACGCGCCGAGCCAGCCGGTGCGCGCGGCCGGGTCGTTGGCGAGCCACGAGCGGATGGTCTGGATCACCAGCACGTCGGCGAGCCGGGTCACGACCGCCTCGCCGCCGGGACGCACAGCCTGCGACTCGATGGCCAGCAGGGCGATCGTCGCGCGCAGGTCGTCGGCGCGCCGCACGTACAGCACGTTCGGCAACACGCTGACGAGGTGCTTCGCCGCCGGGTGGTCGAACCGGACCGCACCGCACACGAGGTGCGTCACCGCGCCACCGCCACCGTGCCGCAGGATCGCGTAGTTCTCGGTCTCGAACTCGTGCGGCAGCGTCGTGACGAGCGGCGTCTCCGCCTCGCCGTGGAACAGCCGGTGCCGCTGCCCACCCGGCACGAGCAGCACGTCGCCGGGTTCGAGCGAGGTGACCTGGCCGTCGACCTCGACGTCGCAGCTGCCGCTGGTCAGCACGTGGAACCACAGGCAGTCGCCCATGTCGGGCATCGTCGCGCCCCACGGCGCCGTGAGCTCGTTGCGGCAGTAGAACGTGCCGGACATCCTCAACAGGTGCAGCGCTTCGCCTAACGCGTCCGTCATGTCACCAGTCTGGACGAATGAGCAAGCCTGCGCGATGAATTGTCATTGAGAGTCCGTGGCGGACCGGTCAGAGTTGGCGCCATGGGGATACTCACGCTGACCACGATCATCGCGACCGGCCTGATGGCGGGCCTGTTCTTCGCGTTCTCCGTCGCCGTCATGCCCGGCCTCGCCGACCTGCCGCCCGAGAACGCCCGCGGCGCGATGCGCCGGATCAACGCGCGCATCCAGAACCCGGTGTTCCTGCTGGTGTTCCTCGGCACCGCCGTGCTGTGCGTCGTCGTCGCCTTCCAGGGCAGGATCGTCGGCGGCCTGCTCTACCTCGTCGGCTGCCTCCTCGTGACGATGGCCGTCAACGTGCCGATGAACAACCGCCTGGAAAGCTCCAGTGACTCCTACTGGCCGGAGTACCTGCGCAACTGGACGCTCTGGAACCACGTCCGCACCGTCGCCTGCACCGCGTCGACGGTCATCCTGCTGCTCGGATTCTGAGGCCGTTCCTCGGACGCATCGCGGCGAGACCGGTCGGCGTCAGGAGCTGGGGGAGCAGCTCGGGTTTCGGCCGCTCCAGCAACACCTTCAGCATCACGGTCAGCTCGGTCGTGGCGAGCCCGGCACCGACGCACCGGTGCGGACCACCACCGAACGGCAGGAACTCGTGCGGCCCCGGCTTGGACTCCCACCGGTCCGGGTCGAACCGGAGCGGGTCCGGGAACACCTCGGCCAGCCGATGCGTGACGTACGGGCTGTACAGCAGGAACGTGCCCTGCCGGATCTTCTTCCCGGCGAACTCGAACTCCCGCGCCGCCACCCGTGCCGACACGACCGCGGGCGGGTAGAGCCGCAACGTCTCGCTGACGACGTTCGCGAGGAAGTCGTCGTCCTCCCGCGCTCGTTCCCAGACCCCGTTGTGCCGCAACAGGTTGAACACGGCCCACGCCATCGCGCCGCTGGTCGTCTCGTACCCGGCCGCGATCAGCGTGACGATCTGGTCGCGCACCTCCAGGTCGCTCAACCCGTCACCCTGCACCAGAGCCGTGAGCACGTCACCGGCCGTGCTCCCCTGACGCGTCTCCTCGATCGCCCGGTACACCCGAGCGTCCACGGCCCGGCGCGCCCGCATCGCGTTGCGCCACGCCGGCGCCCGCAAGGTCCTCAGCAGCGTGACGACCGCGGGGTTGCGGTCGATCAGGTTGATCAGCACCTGCAGGTGCGCGCCGAAGAAGTCCGAGTCCCGCGCCAACTCCTCGCCGAACAACGCGTGGATCGTGCTCCGCCGGATGGCCCGCCGGAACTCCTGGTACGCGTCCACGGTCTGGCCGGGCCGCCACGCGTCGACGGCCGCCTCGGCGTTGCTCCGCATGACCGGCACGTAACTCGCGATCTGCCGGTGCGCCAGCGCGGGCTGCACGACCCGCCGCCGCCGCTTGTGGTCCTCGCCGTCGCTCACGATCAACGACGTGGGCCCGTCCACCGGCACCAGCGACTGGAACGCCCGCTCCACCTCGAACAGCTCCGGGTGCGCGAACACGAACCGGTTCGCCTCGGGCCCGAGCAGGTAGGTGTACGGGCCCAGCCGCACGACCGGTCCGAACCGCCGATACAGGGTCGCGAGGAGATCGGCCTGCCGGTACCGCACGACGTCCGGAGTCATGCCGCTGACAGTGCCACAGCGGACCGGGATTTCAGGTCAGTTCGTCACCGCCAGCGCGAACGGCAGCACCGCCGGCACCCCCTCCTTCCTGAGCAGCCGAGCCGCCACCGTCATCGTCCACCCGGTGTCGACGTGGTCGTCCACCAGCAGGACCGGACCGTCCACACTGGACACGTCCGGGACCTCGCCGGCCCGCACCAGCCCGGCCAGCCGCTGGGCGCTGTTGGCCCGGTGCGTCGACTCGCCGAGCCACACGGTGCCCAGCAACGGCAGCCGCCCGATCGAGGCGATCTTCTGGCCGAAGCTGCCGACCAGCTGCGGTCGCCGCCGCGACCCGACCGTCACCACGCCCACCGGCCGTTCGTCCCAGCCCCACGCCGTCAGCACCTTCACGCACGCCGCGAACACGTCGTCCGGGATCTCGTGGTCGGTGCCGTCCGCGAGCAGGTCACGCAACCGGTTGCCCCAGCCGATGTCGGTGAGCCGGCCGAGCGCCCGGCCGGTGGCCGCCACCTCGGTCGCGGGGATCTTGCCGGACAGCGGGACGCCGATCGCGGCCATGCCCGTCGGCCACATCTTGCGCGGCGCCACGTCCAGTCCGGGACGCAGCAACCGTTCGCGCGCGGCCTCCGCCGCCACCTCGGACACCTCGACGGACAACCGCTCGCCGGTGCAGTTGTCGCAGCGCCCGCACTCGTGCGAGGTCGGGTCGTCGAGCTGGTCCTGCAGGAACTTCATCCGGCACGCGTCGGTGCGCTGGTACTCGATCATCACCCGTTGCTCGGCCTTGCGCGCCTCCGCGATGCGCGCGTACCGCTCGCCGTCGTACTCCCACGGCCGCCCCGTGGACTCCCAGCCGCCCTTCACGCGCCGGACCGCGCCGTCGACGTCCAGGACCTTCAAGACCACCTCGAGCCGCCCGCGCGACAGCTCGACCATCGGTTCCAAAGCGGCGGTCGAGAGCGCCCTGCCCGCACCGTCGAGCGCGGACAGCACCTGCCGCACCACCACCTCGGGCGGGAACGCGAGCGACGCGAAGTACGCCCAGATGTCGCGGTCCTCGTGGCCCGGCAGCAGCACCACCTCGGCCCGTTCGACACCGCGGCCCGCACGACCGATCTGCTGGTAGTACGCGATCGGCGACGACGGCGCGCCCACGTGCACGACGAACCCCAGGTCCGGCTTGTCGAACCCCATGCCCAGCGCCGACGTGGCGACGAGCGCCTTGACCTTGTTGCCGAGCAGGTCCTCCTCCGCCCGTTCCCGTTCGGCGGGCTCGGTCTTGCCCGAGTACGAGGCCACCGCGAAACCGCGCGAGGCGAGGAACGCGGCGATGTCGTCCGCCGCCGCGACCGTGAGCGTGTAGATGATCCCGGACCCCGGCAGGCGGTCGAGCTGCTCCGCGAGCCACCCGAGCCGCGACTCCGCCGTCGGCAGCACCGCCACCGACAACCGCAGGCTGTCGCGGTCCAGCGGCCCGCGCAGCACCAGCGTCCCCTCGTCGGCACCGAGCCCCAGCTGCTCGGTGACGTCGTGGACCACCCTGTCGTTGGCCGTCGCCGTCGTCGCGAGCACCGGCACGCCCGGCGGCAGCTCCGTCAGCAACGTCCGCAACCTGCGGTAGTCAGGCCGGAAGTCGTGCCCCCAGTCCGAGATGCAGTGGGCCTCGTCGACGACGAGCATGCCCGCCGACGCTGTCAGCGACGGCAGCACCGCGTCCCGGAAGTCGGGGTTGTTCAGCCTCTCCGGACTCACCAGCAGCACGTCGACCTCGCCGGCCGCCACCTGCTCCTGCACCGCGTCCCACTCGCCGGGGTTGGCCGAGTTGATCGTCACCGCGTGCACGCCGGCCCGCGCCGCCGCGTCGATCTGGTTGCGCATCAACGCGAGCAACGGGGACACGATGACCGTCGGCCCCTCACCGAGCTGGCGCAGCAGCGCCGTCGCGATGAAGTAGACGGCCGACTTGCCCCAGCCGGTGCGCTGGACGACGAGAGCTCTGCGGCGCTGGGCCACGAGGGTGTGGATCGCGGTCCACTGGTCGTCGCGCAGCACGGCCTGCGGGCCCGCCAGTGCCCGGAGCCGTTCCTCGGCCAGTTCCCGCAACGCGATGTCGTCCATGGGAGAGAGCTCGCCAGCCTGTCCTTGTCGGCCGCTGCCCCGCAGCGGCGGCGAGTTCGCCGGGAAGTCGTTCATCCGGTGCGAACTCGCGTGGTGGTCGTGGCAGTCAGCTTGCCAGGCCACTCTGACAATTGTGATTGTCGCAGGTCGTAAGCTGTGTGGCGTGACTGATGACCTGCGCGACCAGGTACACGCAGCAGCTCGCCGCGCCCGCGTCGCCGCCGACGAACTCGTCCTCGCCACCCGCGAACGCAAGGACACCGCGCTCCTCGAGATGGCCGCGGCGCTCCGCAAGCGCGCGCCAGAGATCATCGAGGCGAACCAGGAGGACCTCGACGCGGGCAAGGCAGCGGGTCTCCCGGACAACATCCTCGACCGCCTCACGCTCACCGAGGCCCGCATCGAGGGCGTCGCCTCAGGCCTCGAAACCGTGGCGGGACTCGCCGACCCGGTCGGTCAGGTGATCACCGGCGGCATCCTCCCGAACGGCCTGGAGCTCAAGCAGGTCCGCGTCCCGATGGGCGTCGTCGGCATGGTCTACGAGGGCCGTCCGAACGTCACGGTCGACGCCGCCGGTCTCGCGCTGAAGTCGGGCAACGCCGCTCTGCTGCGGGGTTCCTCGACCGCCGAGAACTCCAACACCAAGCTCGTCGAGGTCCTGCGCGAGGCACTCGAAAGCGTGAACCTGCCGACCGACGCCGTGCAGCTGCTGCCGTGCCACGACCGCGCGTCCGTCACCCACCTCATCACCGCGCGCGGCCTGGTGGACCTGGTCATCCCGCGCGGCGGCTCGGGCCTGATCAACGCCGTCGTCGAGCAGGCCACGGTGCCCACGATCGAGACCGGCGTCGGCAACTGCCACGTCTACGTCGACGCGCACGCCGACCTCGACATGGCCGAGTCGATCGTCCTCAACGCCAAGACGCGGCGCACGAGCGTGTGCAACGCGGCGGAGTCCCTGCTGGTGCACAAGGACGTCGCGCACGAGTTCGTGCCGCGCATCACCAAGGCGCTGCAGCAGGAGAGCGTGACCATCCACGGTGACGAGCAGTTCGCGCAGCAGGCGGACGTCGTGGCGGCCAACGACGACGACTGGGGCACCGAGTACCTCAGCCTCGACATCGCGGCGAAGGTCGTCGACTCCCTCGACGACGCGGTGAAGCACATCGCGACGTACGGCTCCGGCCACAGCGAGGCCATCGTGACGAACGACGTCACGGCTGCACGCAGGTTCACGGCCCGTGTGGACGCCGCGGCGGTGTTCGTCAACGCTTCCACGGCCTTCACCGACGGCGCGGAGTTCGGCATGGGTGCGGAGATCGGCATCTCCACGCAGAAGCTGCACGCCCGCGGTCCGATGGGCCTGACCGAGCTGACGTCCTCTAAATGGGTCGTGTGGGGCGAAGGACACACGCGCCCCAAGGCGTAGCTCTACGTTCGGAGACATGGCTCCCACCTACCCGTTCTCCGAAGCCGACGGCCTGACCCTCGATCCGACCTATGAACGTCTACGGCGCGAGGAACCCGTCTCGCGCGTGACGTACCCGTACGGCGGCGAGGGTTGGCTCGTCACGTCCTACGCGGAAACGAAGTTCGTCCTGGGCGACCCGCGCTTCAGCCGTGCGCTGACGGTCAACCAGGACGTGCCGCGGATGCAGCCGCTCATCGCGCCGGGCGGCTCGATCCTCACGCACGACGGCGAGGACCACTCGCGCATGCGCCGGCTGGTGTCCAAGGCGTTCACGGTGCGCCGGATCGAGGAGCTGCGGCCGCGTGCCCAGCAGATCACCGACGAGCTCCTCGACCGCCTGCCCAACCCCGGTGACCTGGTCGAGGGCTTCAGCATGCCGTTCCCGATCACGATCATCTGCGAACTGCTCGGCGTCCCCTTCGAGGACCGCGACGAGTTCCGCACGTGGTCGAACCAGGTGCTGTCCACGGTCGGCGGGCACACGCCCGAAGAGGCGATGCACGGCATGCTCAAGCTGCACGGCTACTTCACCGAACTGGTCGCCAAGCGCCGTGCGCACCCCACGGACGACTTGATGGGCGCTCTCGTCACCGCACGCGACAACGATGACCGGCTGAGCGAGGACGAACTCGTCCGCTTCGGCATCACGCTGCTCGTCGCCGGGCACGAGACGACGGCGAACATGATCGCCAACAGCGTCGTCACGCTGTTCGAGCACCCGGACGCCATGGAGAGCCTGCGCGAGAACCCGGACAAGCTGCCCAACGCCATCGAGGAGTTGCTGCGCTACATCCCGCTGGGCAGTGGTGCCGGCTTCACCCGCATCGCGACCGAGGACGTCCAAGTCGGCAACGCGCTCGTGAAGAAGGGTGACGCCGTGCTCGTGGTCGCGTCGTCGGCGAACCACGACGAGACGATGTACGCCCACGGCGCCAAGCTCGACATCGAGCGCGAGGTCGGCCAGCACCTGCAGTTCGGGCACGGCATCCACTTCTGCCTCGGCTCGCAGCTCGCCCGGATGGAATTGCAGGTCGCGCTGGGCGCGTTGCTGCGCCGCATGCCCGGTCTGCGGCTCGCCGAACCCGTCGAGTTCCGCAAGGGTTCGCTGGTCAGGGGCCCTGTCAGGCTCGTCGTGGCCTGGTGAAGAAAAATCTTGGGCGAACCGCGTAATGGGGGAGCGGGCCGCGCGTTCCTCCAGTGCGCGCGGCTTTGCTTCGGGGTGAGCCGCGACCCGCACGGCCCGTCCTCCCCCTGGGCCGTTCGGTGTGATCAGCACGACCGGCGCTGAGTCTCGGGAGCGGCTCGGCGCCGGTCTAGGCTGGCGCGATGCGCATCGGCGTCATGGGTGGCACGTTCGACCCGATCCACCACGGTCACCTCGTGGCCGCCAGCGAGGTGCAGGACAGGTTCGACCTGGACCGCGTGATCTTCGTGCCGACCGGTCAGCCCTGGCAGAAGGCGTCGCGCGAGGTCTCGCCCGCCGAGGACCGCTACCTGATGACGGTCATCGCCACGGCCTCCAACCCCCGGTTCTCGGTCAGCAGGGTCGACATCGACCGCGAGGGCCCCACGTACACCGTGGACACGCTCACGGACCTCAAGAAGCAGTACCCGGACGCCGAGCTGTTCTTCATCACGGGCGCGGACGCGCTGGAGCAGATCCTGTCCTGGAAGCGCGCCGCGGACGCGTTCGAGCTGGCCCACTTCATCGGCGTCACCCGTCCGGGCTACACGTTGAACGACCGCCACCTGCCGCCCGGCTCCGTGTCGCTCGTCGAGATCCCGGCCATGGCGATCTCCTCCACGGGCTGTCGCGCGAGGACCGCCTCCGGTCAGCCGGTGTGGTACCTCGTACCCGACGGGGTCGTCCAATACATCGCGAAAACAGGCCTGTACTCCGAGTCGTAACCACGTTCGAGTGGATTTTGCGTGCATCCGAGCGCGCGGGGAGCAACAATCAGCGGGTTGTTGCTGGTTCGTGGAAGGCAAGACTTTGGCTACAGGCACCGTGAAGTGGTTCAACGCCGAAAAGGGCTTCGGGTTCATCGCGCCCGACGACGGCTCGGCAGACGTCTTCGTGCACTACTCGGAGATCCAGTCCAAGGGTTTCCGGTCGCTCGAGGAGAACCAGAAGGTCGAGTTCGAGGTCGGCCAGGGCCAGAAGGGGCCGCAGGCCCAGCAGGTCCGCCCGCTCTAAGCTTCGGCGCAGGTGAAGGCCACCTCAGGGCGCTGAGGTGGCCTTCGTCATGCCCGCGTGTGAAGTACCTGTTGGCGGTCGCCGGTACCCTCAGTAACTCGTGTGGGCGTATCGACGCCCGCCGGAAGTCAGAGGAGTGACGTGGCAGCCACCGACGAGGCACGACGGCTGGCGCTGGTCGCGGCGAACGCAGCGGCCGACAAGAAGGCGCACGACGTGACGGTGCTCGACGTCTCCGACCAGCTCGTGATCACGGACGTGTTCGTGATCGCGTCCGCTCCCAACGAGCGGCAGGTCGGCGCGATCGTCGACAACATCGAGGACAAGCTGCGGGAGGCCGGCAAGAAGCCGGTGCGCCGCGAAGGGGCCCGGGAGGGCCGTTGGGTGCTGCTGGACTTCGTGGACCTCGTGGTGCACGTGCAGCACACGGAGGAGCGCAGCTTCTACGGCCTGGAGCGGCTGTGGAAGGACTGCCCGCGCATCGAGTTCGAAGCGGACGTCCCCGCCGAGTCCGCGGCCGAGTGAGGTAGCTGATGGCCCTGAGCCGGCTCGTGCTGTGGCGGCACGGCGAGACCGACTACAACGCGACTGGCCGCTTGCAGGGTCATCTGGATTCGGCGCTCACCGAGACCGGCTTGAACCAGGCCCGGTTCGCCGTCCCGGTGCTCGCCGGGTTCGAACCCGAGATCGTGGTGGCCTCCGACCTGCAACGCGCGCGCAACACCGCCGGGGTGTTCACCACCTCGACGGACGTTCCGCTGCGGATCGACGAGCGGCTGCGCGAGACCCACCTCGGCAAGTGGCAGGGGCTCACCGTGGCCGAGGTGGAGCAGGAGTGGCCGGGGGCCGTCGGGGTGTGGCGCACCGACCCGACTTTCGTGCCGCCGGACGGCGAGTCGCGCGTCGAGGTCGCCGAGCGGGCCATCAAGGTCGTGCACGAGGTCGACGCGGAGTTCTCCGGCACCGTCCTGCTGTGCGCGCACGGAGGCCTGATCAGCGCCCTGACCGGGCGGTTGCTCGGCCTGCCGGTGGAGAACTGGTCGCAGCTCGGGGGCATCTCGAACTGCCACTGGACCGTGTTCACCCGTCGCAACGACTTCTGGCGCCTGACCTCGTACAACGCGGGCACCACCCGTTGAGACTGCTCGTTCTCGGGGACTCGCTGTCGTTCTTCGGGCCCTCCGGGCCGTTGCCCGCCGACCACCCGAAGCTGTGGCACAACCTCTGTGCCGCCGAGCTGGGTGGGGCGGCGGAGCTCGCCGCGGGGTTCGGGTGGACGGCGCGGGACGCCTGGTGGGCGTTGACCGGGGATCCGCGGATCTGGTCGTTGCTGCCGCGCACGGACGTGCTGGTGTTCGCGGTGGGCAGCATGGACACGCTGCCGTCGCCGTTGCCGACGTACCTGCGTGAGGGGCTGCGTTATGTGCGGCCGGACTGGCTGCGGCGTTGGGTTCGTGCGCGCTATCAGGCCGTGCAGCCGCGGTTGGCGCCTTACACGCGCGCATCGCTGCCGCCTGCGCTGACGGCGCGTTATCTGCGGGACATGTTGCAGTCCGTGCGCAATCTGCAGTACACGATGCCGGCGGTTGGGATCGTGCCGTCGGTGCACCGCGCACCTACGTACTCGTTCGCGCATCAGGGGCACGCGGCTGCGGTCGCGGCCGTGCGTGGCTGGGCCGTGGATGCGGACGTGCCGTTGCTCGACCTGCCGGCCGTGATCGGGGACCACGTGCGGTCCGGCGCGGGCAATCCGGACGGCATGCACTGGGGCTGGGAGGGGCACGAGCTCGTGGGCAAGGCCATGGCCGCCTTGATCTCGTCCGTGGCGTTGAGTCCCTCGGAGGAGTGAGCCCCGTAGGCTCGTCGCTCGTGCGCATCTCCATCGTCACCGACTCCACGGCATACCTGCCCGAGGGGTTCGCGAAGCGCCATGCGATCACCGTGGTGCCGCTGCACGTCGCGGTGGACGGTGCCGGACGCCTCGACGGCGTCGACTTCGGTCCGTTCGAACTGGCCGCCGCTCTCGCCGAGCACCGCCGGGTCACCACCTCCCGTCCCACGCCCGGCGAGATGGCCGCCGTGTACCGCGAGGCGCTGTCATCGGCGGACGCGGTCGTGTCCGTGCATCTCTCTCGTGAGCTGTCTGGGACGTGGGAGGCCGCACGGCTGGCGGCGGAGGAGGTCGACGCGTCACGGATCCGCGTCGTCGACTCGCGGTCGACGGGCATGGGGCTCGGGTTCTCGGTGCTGCGCGCGTGCGCGGCCGTGGCCGAAGGTCGCTCGCCCGCCGAGGTCGAGGACGCTGCCGCCGAGGCGGCCCGGCGGACGCGGATGTTCTTCTGCCTCGAGACGCTGGACCACCTGCGCCGGGGCGGCCGGATCGGCACGGCGGCGGCCCTGGTGGGGACCGCGCTGGCCGTGAAGCCGTTGCTGCACATGGACGACGGCCGGATCGTGCCGCTGGAGAAGGTGCGCACGATGGGCCGGGCGGTGGGACGGCTGGTCGACCTGGCGGCGGCCGCGGCGGGTGACGGCCCCGTAGGACTGGCCGTGCACCACCTCGCGGCCCCCGAACGCGCCGCCGAGCTGGCGACCCGCCTGGACGAACGCCTGCCCGGCTCGACCGGGTGCGTGATCTCGGAGGTGGGCGCGGTGATCGGCGCGCACACCGGACCGGGCGTGCTGGGCGTCGTGGTGCTGCCGGGAGGACCCGACAGCTTCCCACAGACCCCCGACAATTCCCCGTCCCCGAAGCCCGAGTGATCGCGACCTGTCCACAACCCGCGAGTAATCCACAGCCCCGGAGCTCACCCCACCTCCCCACCGGTCCCGCTCCGTAACGTCCCTCGCATGTTCCCCCGCTCCCACCCGGACCCCCTCCCGACCGAACGCCTGGCCGCCCTGGCCGACAAGGTGAGAGCCGACCCGACCCTGGTCTACGCGCGATCAGAGGACTCGGACGAGCACGGCCCTCCCCGCCGCCGCTTCCGCCTGCCTCCGCTGCCGCGCCGAGGCCTGCTCGCGCTCGGCGTGGCCGTGGCCTGCGCCGTCATCGGCCTGGGCAGCTGGTGGCAGAGCCCGGCAGCCGAACCAGCCCCGGACCTCGCACTGGTGAGCACCTCGTCCCCGGCCCCCGAACTGGTCGTGAACGTGGTCGGCGAGGTCGCCACCCCAGGCCTGGTCACCGCGCCGTCGGGCGCCCGCGTCGCCGACGCCCTCCGCCTGGCCGGCGGCATCAAACCAGGCACCGACCTCCACAACCTGAACCTGGCCCGCAAACTCACCGACGGCGAACAGATCGCGGTGGGCATCCCGCCCCCGCCCCAGATCGGCGCACCCCAGGCAGGCGGAGCCCAGCCGAAGCTGAACCTCAACTCCGCCACAGCGACCGAGCTGGACGCCCTCCCCGGCGTGGGCCCGGTGACAGCGCAACGCATAGTCGACCACCGCACCCGCAAGGGCCCGTTCGCCTCAGTGGACCAACTCCGCGACGTGGAGGGCATCGGCGAATCGAAGCTGGCCAAGCTGACTGACCTGGTCCACACATGACCTTCGCCGCCAACGCCTTGGCCCTCTACCACCGCACCAGGGCGCACTACCGCCACCTGACGGGCACACCCCCGCTACCCGCAGACCACAACCACCTGCCCCGCCCCCTGACAGTCACCCACCCGCTCCACCGCCGACACACCCCACCCCGCCGCCCATTCCGCCCAACCAAAGCCTTCCGCCGCCTGCTGACAGCAACCCTGCCCCCACCTCCAGTCCCAACTCCGCCACCTCCGCCCGCAGCCTTGCCAGCCACCCTGCAACGGCCGTGCCGAATCTGCGCAGCAACCGTGCACCGCCCCTAAAACCGCCACCGCACCAACAACCCAGGGCGGGCCGCCCGCCCGCCAGTCAGCGCTACACGTACGGCCACGGCCGCGCGGGCCCGCCCTCGCGCCCAACGCCGCGCACCCCAACACTCGCTCACCTTTGGCGCCGCCCTCTTCCCCGCCCGCCTCCCGCCCTATCCCGCACTCCGCCTACCGACCCATGGCGCGGCGTCCCTCGCCAACGGTCACGACCCGGCGCCCGCGCGTCCCACCCTCGCCCGCTACACCCGCCCCGCACCGCCCGACCCCGCCAGTCGCGCCCCGACCATCGCACCTCAGGCCCCGCACGGCCTCTCCGCCTGACCTCGGCGAGTCGCCCTGCCCTCATTGCCTGCTCCCACCGCCCCAACACCACACCCACTCACCGATCGGAGTCCGCCATGCCCTCG
The DNA here is from genome assembly GCF_040610935.1 of Lentzea sp. NPDC003310. Lineage (NCBI taxonomy): Bacteria > Bacillati > Actinomycetota > Actinomycetes > Pseudonocardiales > Pseudonocardiaceae > Lentzea > Lentzea sp. NPDC003310. Next base: position 13,271 of record NZ_JBEXNC010000028.1, on the reverse strand, counting down.
GTCCGCATCACCCGCCACCCGCACATCGACACCTCCTGGCACCACCCCACCGCCAGGCCCCCGCAGGTCCAGCCGCACCCTCTCCCACACCGCAGACCACAGGTCCCGCACCCGCGCCGAGGCAGCCCCAGCCGTGACCCGAGACCTCCCACCCCAGACGGGAGGCCACGATGGTTCGCAAACACCCCCTAACCCACGACTTCCGACTAGTCCCGGCCGCAGCCGCGGTCTGGGCCACCGCCGTGGCGGGACTGTTCCTGAGCTGGCAGGCAGCAGCGCTCACAGGACTGACCGCCGGCATCATCGGCCTCCTGGCGTGGCGCCGCGCCTGGTGGACCAGGACCTGCGCCATCGCCCTGCTGATCTCGGGTCCAGTCGCCGCCGCCTGGGTAGGCGGACACGTCCTGCGGGCCGAGACCCACCCGCTCCGCCTGGCCGCTGAACAAGGCCGCAGCACCACCCTCACCGTCGAGCTCACCACCAGACCGAAGGGAATCCGGGCGGCAGGGTTCGGCGGGACCCAGGCAGGCGTGCAAAACGTCGTCATCAGAGCGACGACGGACGGTGCCCAGGTGGTACTGCTGGCCCCGGCGGAGAAGTGGCGGGACCTGTTGCCCGGCCAGGAAGTCACGGCCAAGGGCACGCTCGCGCCGCCCCGTGGCGGCGATCTCGCCTCGGCGTTGCTGCGGGTGCGGGGGCCGCCGCTGGATCCTCAGCCGCCGCCGGTCTGGCAGGCGTGGGCCGACGAGCTCCGGGACGGGCTGCGCGAGGCCAGCAGGGTTCTCGACGCCGAGGAGGCCGGGTTGTTGCCGGCCCTCGTGGTGGGCGACACCGAGCAGATGGTGCCGCGCATCGTGGAGGAGTTCCGGACGGCCGGGCTGTCCCACCTGCTGGCGGTGAGCGGGGCGAACCTGGCGATCATCTGCGGAGCGGTCTACCTGCTGGTCAGGCGGCTCGGTCCGCGGGTGGCGGCGGGTGCCGCGCTGGTGGCGCTGGTCGGGTTCGTCGTTCTCGCCGGGCCGGAGCCGAGTGTGCTGCGGGCGGCGGTGATGGGTGCCGTCGCGTTGCTGGCGTTGGTGGTGGGGCGGCAGCGGTCTGCCGTGCCGAGTCTCGCGGTCGCGGTGCTCGTGCTGGTGGTTCTCGATCCGGCGCTGGGAGGTGATCCGGGGTTCGCGTTGTCCGTGGTGGCCACGGCGGCGTTGGTGCTCGTGGCGCCCCGGTGGGCGCAGGCGCTCAAACGGCGCGGTGTGCCCAACGGGCTGGCCGAGGCGATCGTCGTGCCGATGGCGGCGAGCCTCGCGACGGCGCCGGTGGTGGCCGGGTTGTCCGGGCAGATCAGCCTGGTGTCGGTGGTGGCCAACCTCGTTGCCGGGCCGGTGGTCGCGCCGGCGACGGTGCTCGGGGTGGTGGCGGCTGCTGTCGCGCCGGTGTCCGGCGGGGTGGCGGAGGTCGTCGTCCACGTGGCCGGTCCTGCCGTGGGGTGGTTGATCACGGTGGGGCGGCAGGCGTCGGCGGTGCCTGGTGCCGCGGTCGGGTGGCCGGACGGGTGGGGCGGCGCGCTTGCGCTCACTGCGGTGTGCGCGGTGGTCGTCTTGTTGTTGCGGTTCAAGAAGACGCGGACGTTGGTCGTCGCTGTGCTCGTCGGTGGGTTCGTGGTGCTGGTGCCGTTGCGTGTGGTGGCACCGGTGTGGCCGCCGGACGGGTGGAAGGTCGTCAGTTGCGACGTCGGGCAAGGCGATGCGCTGGTCCTCGCGACCGATGACGCCGACACGGCGGTGCTCGTCGACACCGGGCCCGACCCCGGTGCGGTCGACCGCTGCCTGAAGACGTTGGGGATCAAGAGGATTCCGCTGGTGGTGCTGACGCACCTGCACGCGGATCACGTCGGCGGACTGGAGGCCGTGCTCACCGGGCGTGCGGTGGGGGCGGTGGCGGTCGGTCCGCTCAAGGAACCCAGGTGGGCGTGGAGGGAGGTCGGTGGACGGGCTCGCGCGGCCGGTGTTCGGGTCGTGGAGCCGCAGGCGGGCGAGCGGTTCGCCTTGCCAGGACTCGAACTGGAGGTGCTGGGGCCTCGGCGAGCGCCGGTCGGTGGTGTCGAGAACACGACGGTGAACGACTACTCGCTCGTGCTCCGGGCGCACACGAGGGCCGGGCGGGTGCTGCTCACCGGTGACGTCGAACTGGCCGGCCAGGCGGCGTTGCTGGGGGAGCGGGACCTGAGCGCCGAGGTGCTCAAGGTGCCGCACCACGGGTCGCGTTCCTCGCTGCCCGCGTTCCTGAATGCAGTGCGGCCTCGGGTGGCGCTGGTGAGCGTGGGCGAGGGCAACAGGTACGGGCACCCGAGTCCGCACGTCATCGACGTGCTGCGGACGGGAGGTGCGCTGGTGTTGAGGACGGACAGGGACGGTGACCTGGCGGTGTTGCCGGGAAACCGAGTCGTACGAAGGAGAAGAGATGGTCTGGGTCAGGTTGTTCAACGCGCGCTACCCGATTCCCGGTGGCACGCCGGGGCTCGCGTGGGCGTTGTGGCAAACCAACTACTCGGCCACCCCGTGGCCGCACGACGAGCTGAAACCCGATTTCGGTTACTACATCTGCGAAACACTCGACGACGGCACCCGCGCGGTCACCTACAGAGCGACGGCCACGCATGTGCTGCCGCCGACGGAGGCGGAGTCTGCCGAGGAGGCCTACGACCTCGTGGCGGAGCGTGTGTTCGACGACGAGTTGCGGGTCGCGCCGAACGTCTGGCACGACTACCACTACAACGCGCTCAAGGCGGAAGCGCCGTGGCCGCAACGGATCGTGGCGTGGCGGGCGGGTGTGGAGCCGGTCGGGCCGCACGTGGTGGACGGCTTGCGGCGCTTTCCGCGCACCGGGTGGCTCAAGACGGACGCGATCTCGTTGTGAAGTAGCGCAACGGCCCGGCGACGCGGGTGCGTCACCGGGCCGAAGGGAGGTGAGTTATCGAAGTGTCTAGCCCAGGGCCTTGATGACGGCCTCGGCCGACGGCGGCACCGTCGCGCGCGGGCCGATCGTGTCGCCGAGCGCGTCGAGGGTCTTGAGGCCGTCGCCGGTGATCAGCAGCACGGTCTCGGCGTCCGGGTTGAGCTGGCCCGTCTCGATCAGCTTCTTCGCCGTCGCCACGGTCACGCCGCCGGCGGTCTCGGCGAAGATGCCCTCGGTGCGGGCGAGGAGCTTGATGCCCTCGACGACCTCTTCGTCGGTGACGTCCTCGATGGCTCCGTTGGTGCGGCGCACGGCGTCGAGCACGTACGGGCCGTCGGCCGGGGCGCCGATCGCGAGCGATCGGGCGATGGTGTCCGGGCGGACCGGGCGGATGACGTCGTGGCCCGCCTTGAACGCGGCGGAGATCGGGGAGCAGCCGGTGGCCTGCGCGCCGAACACCTTGTACGGCGTGGCTTCGACGAGGTCGAGCTGGCCGAGCTCGCGGAACGCCTTGTCCACCTTGGTGAGCTGCGAGCCGGAGGCGATCGGCACGACGATCTGGTCGGGCAGGCGCCAGCCGAGCTGCTCGGCGACCTCGTAGCCGAGGGTCTTCGAGCCTTCCGCGTAGTACGGGCGGACGTTGACGTTGACGAACGCCCAGTCCTCGTTCTCCGCGGCGAGCTCCTGGGCGAGGCGGTTGACGTCGTCGTAGTTGCCGTCGACGGCGATCAGGGCGCCTTCGTACACCGCGCTCATGAGGATCTTGGCGCGCTCGAGGTTGGAGGGAACGAGGACGACGGACTTCCAGGCCGCGCGGGCGGCGGCCGCGGCGACGGCGTTCGCCAGGTTGCCGGTGGAGGGGCAGGCCAGCACCTTGAAGCCGAGTTCGCGGGCGGCGGCGAGCGCGACGCCGACGACGCGGTCCTTGAACGAGTGCGTGGGGTTGCCGGTGTCGTCCTTCACCCAGATCTTGCGGACGCCCAGGGCCTTGGCGAGGTTGTGCGCCTCGACCAGGCGGGTGCCGCCGGGGTCGGTGTTCGGGTGCTGCTCCACAGTGGACGGAACGGGGAGGAGGCCGCGGTAGCGCCAGATGGACCTGGGGCCGGCCTCGATGTCCTCGCGCCGGATCTTCCCGAAGTCGTAGGCCACTTCCAACGGCCCGAAACACTCGAGACAGGCGTACTCAGGAGCGAGAGGGGTTTCGTTTCCACACTCACGGCACAACAGCGCACGGGCGGGGCCGAGGTCGAACTTGGTGCTCGTGGGCACACTGACAGCAGTCATCGCGAGGTATCTCCTCATCTGTCCCGCGAAATCGAACGGGTCGGAATTGGCACCGTGATCGTCTGCACTCAGATGCGCGCACAGGTCTGTGCACACAGCGCTGACGCCGGTTGCCGGGGCTTCTTCGGGCCGGTCCCTCTGCCCCTCTGGATGAGCGGTGTTCAGTTGTGGTCACCAAGCTACGGCATAGCTCGGTTTCCGAGCCACAGACGCCCACGATCCGGGACGTGGGAGGATGCGGAGCGTGAGCGCACCGGAGTCACTGCACCTCGTCGTCGGCGAGGAGGAGCTGCTGGTCGAACGTGCTGTTCGGGCGGCTCTCGAGGCCGCGCGGAAGGTCGATCCGAACGCCGACCTGACCCGCGTCCAGGTGACTGATCTCACGCCTCCCGAGCTCGCCGAGCTGGTGAGTCCGTCGCTGTTCGCGGAGGGGCGCGTGATCGTCCTGCAGAACGGGCAGGACATCGGCAAGGAGGTCGCCGACACGGTGCTCTCCTACGTGAAGGCGCCCGCGGACGGAGTCACGCTCGTCGTCGTGCACACGGGCGGTGGTCGCAGCAAGGCGGCCAAGGACCTGCCGGGGCAGCTGAAGAAGGCCGGTGCCGTCGTCACGGAGTGCGCCAAGGTCACCAAGGCGAGCGACCGCGAGGCGTTCGTGCGCAACGAGGTGCGGCGGGCGGGCGGCAAGATCGACCCCGAGGCCGTCGCCACGCTCATCGACGCCGTCGGCACGAACCTGCGCGAGCTCGCGGCGGCCGCGTCGCAGCTCGTCTCCGACGCCGACGGCAAGGTGACGGTCGAGGAGATCCGCCGCTACCACCAGGGCAAGGCCGAGGTGACGGGGTTCGCCGTCGCGGAGAAGGCCGTGACCGGGGACCGGGCGGGTGCGATGGAGGCGTTGCGCTGGGCCATGCAGCTCGGTGTGCCGCACGTGCTGGTCGCGGATGCCCTGGCGGACGCGGTGCGGACGGTCGCGCGCGTGTCCGCGGTTGGACGCGCCGACCCGTTCAGCCTGGCCGGGCCGCTCGGCATGCCGCCGTGGAAGATCAAGAAGGCGCAGGCGCAGGCCCGCGGCTGGGACCAGACCGGGCTTGCCGACGCGATGCAGGTGGTCGCGGGGCTCAACGCCGACGTGAAGGGCGTGGCGGCCGACGCCGACTACGCGCTGGAACGCGCCGTGCTCCGGATCGTGGCCGCGCACAGCCGTCGTTAGGTCGCGACGCCGTCAGGGCCTCGGGATCCCGATCAGGTACTGGGCTCCGGTGAAGCCGGGTTCGACGCCGATCGTCCACTCGAACGACTCGGTGGCGTCCAGGCCGTCGACGAGCCGCCGCAGCTCCGCGCGCCCGTACATGCGCAGAAACGACACCACGCTGTCGAAGTACATCATGAACGGCAGCACCGGCACCACGTAGGTCAGCGCCAGCCGCAGCAGGTAGCGCGGCGGGCGGTTGGGCTGGAACGGCGCGGCCAGCAACACCGCCAGCGTGAGGAAGAACGGGAACACCAGCACGTAGAGCCACGACCGCTTGGTGTCCACGACCACGAGAGGCTGCCGCGTGTCGACGGCGTTCTGCAGCATGCGCGCGGCCAGCGGGGGCGGGAAGTGGTGGAACGCGCCGTAGATCGTGCGCGTGCCCTCCAACCGGCAGTCGGTGGCGTCGACCGGCGTGGGCACGTGGCCGACGGTGCAGCACGGGTCGGACAGGCGTCGGCGGTTGCGCGCCGCGACCCGCTCGAACGCGGGCACGTTCGGCACGAGATCCGTCAGCGTCACCCGGGTGTGCACGCCCTGCGCGTGCAGGCGGCGCTGGATCAGCGGCACCGGTCCGCCCGAGCCCGCGCACAGGTCGACGATCCGGTGGTCCGCGCCGGACCGCAGCGCCAGGGCGAGCGGGCGGGAGTACTCGCGCGCGGCGTCCGTCAGCCGGTAGATCGTCATGATCGACTCGGTGTGCAGCGTCCGCAGCACCGGCGGAGTGCCGTCGAGGTCGTGCAGTTCGAAGAAGTCGACGCGCGGCAGCGATTCCATGGGCTCTACGCCTACACCAGGAACGCGAAGGGGCTCCACCTCCGGCGGGAGGTGGAGCCCCTTCGACTGAAGCTGGAAAGCTCCGCGTGCGGAATCAGCCCTCGAGCTGGTTCGCGCGCAGCGCCATCGCCGACTTCTTGTTGGCGGCCTGGTTGGCGTGGATGACGCCCTTGCTGGCGGCCTTGTCGAGCTTGCGGGACGCGTCCTGCAGCAGCTCCAGGGCCTTCGCCTTGTCGCCGGCCTCGGCAGCCTCGCGGAACTTGCGGACAGCCGTCTTCAGGGACGACTTGACCGACTTGTTGCGAAGGCGGGCCTTCTCGTTGGTCTTGATCCGCTTGAGCTGGGACTTGATGTTCGCCATGCGACATCACCCTTCTTGTCGAAACCGGGGTTCGTGACGCGCTTGGTCGGCACCGGTCACGAGGACCGGGTCTCCTCCACGGCGGAGAGCCGCGCGTTCACGACGACGAAGGATATCAGGCCAGCTCAGCGCACCGTGAAGGCGGCCTTCTCGGCACCCACCACGGCCTCGTAGCCGCCGCGGGCCACCTCGCGCCGCCCGTCGCCGTCCACGTCCCCGACGGTCAGCGCCAGCTGCGAGAGCTTGAACGACACCTCGACCTGCTTCGACTGTCCCGCAGCGAGTTCGACGCGCGTGAAGCCCACCAGACGGGCGTCCGGGGTCAGCACCGGCGAGGCCGGCTGGCGCACGTAGACCGGCACCACCGCGACACCCGTCCGCGCGCCGGTGTTCGCCACGGTGAACTTCACCACGCCGTTCGAACGGTCCACCGACACCGACGGTCCTGAGGTCGTGAACGACGTGTAGGACAGCCCGTGCCCGAACGCGTAGAGCGGATCGTACTTCGCGCCCGCCGAGGTGTTCGCGCCCGGCAGCTGGTCGTAGGTCAGCGTCGGGTCGCCCAGCGCCTTGGGCCACGAGATCGGCAGCCTGCCGCTCGGGTTCACCGCGCCGAACAGCACGTCCGCGATCGCCCGGCCGCCCTCGCTGCCCGGCAGCCAGCCCGCGACCAGCGCGTTCGCGTCCGCAGCTGCCCCGAGCACCTGCGGCCGCGCGGTCAGCAGCACCACGACCACCGGCTTGCCGGTCGCCTGCACCGCGTCCACCCACGCCTGCTGCTCGGGCGTCAGCACCGGGTTCTCCGTGTCGGCCGGTCCCTCCGCGCCGGGCTTCTCACCCAGGACCACCACGACCGCGTCCGCGTCGGAAGACTCGGACACCGCCGCGGCCTGGGTCGGCGCGTGCACCACGGCCGCACCCGGCGCCGCCTCGCGCACACCCGTCAGCACGGTCGCGGTCGGCGGCAGCGGCGAGTCGTCCGGCACGCCCTGCCACTCGATGGTCCAGCCGCCGAGCTGACGACGCACGTCGTCGGCCGTCTCACCGGTCACGACGATCTTCTTCGCGGACGTGGACAACGGCAGCACGCCGTCGTTCTTCAGCAGCACGGTGCCCTCGGCGGCGGCCTGGCGCGCCAGGTCCCGGTCCACGTTCACCACGTTGCCGTCGGCCTTCGCCGGGTCCACGTACGGCTTCTCGAACAGCCCGAGGTCGAACTTGAGCTTCAGCACCCGGCGCACCGCCTGGTCGATCCGCCCGCGCGACACGGACCCGTCGCGCACGTTCGCCAGCAGCAACGACGTGAACTCCGCCGCGTTCGACGGTTCCATCGCCATGTCCACACCGGCGTTGACGCTCATCGCGATCGCCGTCTTGTAGTCGGGCGCGACCTTGTGCCGGTCGACCAGGTACCGCATGTCCTGCCAGTCCGAGACAGCGACGCCCTTGAACCCCATGCGGTCGCGCAGCTGCGTCTGCAGCATGTACTTCGACGCGTGCACCGGCACGCCGTTCAACGACCCCGAATTGATCATCACGGTCTTCACGCCCGCGTCGAACTGCGCCTGGAACGACGGCAGCACCACGTCCTGCAGCTGCCGGATCGGGATCTGCGCGGCCGCGCGGTCGTGCCCGTTCGCCGGCGCCGAGTACCCCGCGAAGTGCTTCGCCGTCGCGGTCAGCTGCGCGGTGTCGTCCACCTTCGCCTGCTGGCCGCGCACGTTCGCCGCCGCCAGCTGCCCGGACAGGAACGGGTCCTCGCTGTACGTCTCGTAGTAGCGGCCCCAGCGGGTGTCGCGCGCGATGTCGGAGACGGGCGCGAAGTTCCAGAAGACACCGGTGGCGCGCAACGCCTTCGAGGCCGACACCCCGATCTTCTCCTGTAGCGACGGGTCCCACGTCGCACCGAGCCCGATCTGGTGCGGGAACATCGTCGCGGAGATGACGTTGTTGTGCCCGTGCACGCCGTCCGAGCCGTAGATGACCGGGATCTTCAACCGGTTGTTCTCCAACGCGTAGCGCTGGATCGCGTTGTTCATCTCGGCCCACGCCTTGGGCGTGTTCTCGAGCGGTGCGTCGCCACCGCCGGACAGGATCGAGCCGACGTGCGCGTCCGCGAGAACGGCCTTCAGACAGGAGTCGACCAACGGGCCGTTGGCGTTGTTGCAGTCACCGCGCAGCTTCCCGACGCGGATCTGGGCCATCTGCCCGACCTTCTCCTCGAGCGTCATCCTCCGCAGCAGGTCCTCGACCCGCCGCTCGGTCGACGCCCGGCTGTCCAGGTAGATCTCTCTGCCCGCCGCCAGACCACCCGCGGGTGTCAGCGACGCGATCAGCACAGCAACGCCCAGCACGCCCAGACCGGCGCGCTTGCGGGAGAACAAAGACAAGACTCCTCCACGTTCCCGGTGCGCCCGCCGGACACCATCGCGCAGGCGGAGTCGGGCGAGGAACCTCCGAACGGAGGAACTCGATGACAGCGTTTTCATGCAGGTGAAACGCCTGATCAGCCGCCCCCGCCGAAAGGAGGAAAATGGCGGGATGACACTCCCCGCGTTACCCGAGGAGACGTTCCGCCGGGTGCTCTGCGTCGTTGCGCACCCCGACGACATGGAGTACGGCACGTCCGCGGCCGTCGCCCGCTGGACCGCCCGCGGCATCGAGGTCGGCTACCTCCTGCTCACCAGGGGCGAGGCCGGGATGCCGAACCCGCCGGAGGAGACGGCCCGGCTGCGCGCCGCCGAGCAACGAGCGGCCTGCGACGTCGTCGGGGTGGAACGGCTGACGATCCTCGAGCACCCGGACGGCGTCCTCGTCTACGGACTCGACCTGCGCCGCGACATCTGCCGCGAGATCCGCCGGTTCAAGCCGGACGTGGTCTTCGGCAGCTCGTTCGCGGTCGAGACGCCGTGGGGCTTCGACCAGGCCGACCACCGCGCCGCCGGTCTCGCGACCCTCGACGCGCTGCGCGACGCGGGCAACCGCTGGGTCTTCCCCGACCAGGTCGACGAGGGGCTCGAACCGCACTCCCCGCGCTGGTACCTGGTTCCCGGGATGGGGGACGAGGCGACGCACGGCGTCGACGTGACGGGGGAGCCGTTGCGACGAGGCGTGGCCTCTCTCGAGGCGCACGCCGCCTACCTGGCCGCGCTGCCCGGCCACCCCGCGCCCGCGGACTTCATCCCGAAGTTCACCGCGATGGGCGGCCAGGCCATGGGCGTCGAGCACGCCGTGCTCTTCCGCGCCCACGACCTCGAGGCACCACCGGACCTCTGACCCCTATTCGTCCGGGTCGTCTTCCGCGGGCTTCTTGGGCGGGCGGCCCCGGCGAGGCATCTTCTTCGCCTCGCCGGGCAGCCGGCCCGCGTCCGCCAGCGCACGTCGCAGCAGGAACTCGATCTGCGCGTTGGTGCTGCGCAGCTCGTCGTTCGCCCACCTGCTCAACGCGTCGTGCACCGCCGGATCAAGCCGGAGCAGAACGCTTTTGCGATCCGCCATCAGGTGTAGAGCGACCCGGTGTTCACCACGGGCTGAGTGGAGCGGTCACCGCACAGGACGACGAGCAGGTTCGAGACCATCGCCGCCTTGCGCTCCTCGTCGAGCTCGACGACGTCGTGGTCGGCCAGGCGCTCCAGCGCGAGCTCGACCATGCCGACGGCGCCCTCGACGATCCGGGTCCGTGCCGCGACGACCGCGCCAGCCTGCTGCCGCTGCAGCATGGCGTGGGCGATCTCCGGCGCGTACGCGAGGTGCGTGAGCCGGGACTCGATCACCCTCACGCCCGCGGACTGCACCCGTGCCGCGATCTCGATCGCCAGGGTCTCGGTGATCTCGTCCGCGTTCTCACGCAGAGAGAGACCCGTCTCGTCGTGGTTGTCGTACGGGTAGCTGTTCGCGATGTGCCGCACGGCGGTTTCCGTCTGGATGCCGACGAACCGCACGAAGTCGTCGACCTCGAACCGTGCGCGCGCGGTGTCCTCCACCTGCCACACGACCACGGCCGCGATCTCGATCGGGTTGCCGTCGGCGTCGTTGACCTTGAGCGTCGCCGTCTCGTGGTTGCGGATCCGGACGGAGATCTTCTCGCGCGTGGTGAGCGGGTTCGCCCACCGCAGACCGTCCGTGCGCGCCGTCCCCACATAACGGCCGAGGAACTGCAGCACGCGCACCTCGCCGGGCGCGACCGTGAACAGCCCCTTCCAGATCACCGCGGCGGCCAGGAACACCAGCACCCCGGTGAGCAGCAGCCCGGCCGCCGGGTCGCCGTCGGCGGCGTCGGTCGCCTTGATCCCCTCGATGATCGTCCACACGCCCACAGCGAGCACCGCCAACCCAGCGAAGAACATGACGAGACCGGGCAGCTCCCGCGCCTGCTTCTCGCGGACGACCGGTGCCGGCATCTGGACCGTCGTTTCGATGGATGCACTCATCCAGGACCCCCTAGCGAAGTAGTATCTAAGTGATATCACTTTTTTCGCGGTGATCGCAAGTTACGCTGCGTCGCATGAGGGCGAAGAAGCAGCGCGTGGCGGCGTACGGGGTGTGCATCAACGAGCGCGACGAGATCCTGCTGGCGCGCTGGCTTGGCCCAAAGGGCAAACGTTGGATCCTCCCCGGCGGGGGCATCGACCACGGCGAGCACCCGTACGACGGGGTCGTCCGCGAGGTCGAGGAGGAGACCGGCTACGCGGTCGAGGTGGTCCGCCTGCTCGGCATCGACTCCGAGCTCCGGGAGGAGCCGGACCGCGACTACCACGCCCTTCGGATCATGTACGAGGTCCGGGTCGTCGGCGGCGAACTGCGCAACGAGGTGGGCGGCACGACCGACCTCGCGCAGTGGTTCCCCGTCGCAGACATCGGACAACTGGACCGCGTGCCCTCGCTCGACACGGCCCTCGGGTTGTACCGGACCGCCCCGCCTGCGGGAATCTTGCGCTAGCGTGGATCCACCGCCGCCGACGACCCAACACCGGAGTTGGCGAATGATCCGATCACTGGCCGTTGTCGGCACGGCCGCCCTGCTGTCGTCCCTCGTCCAACCGCCTGCTTTCGCTGCTGTCGTCGGCGTGTCCAGCGTGTCCTCCCTGCAGGCCGCGATCGACACCGCCCGACCCGGTCAGCGCATCGTGCTGGCCGAGGGCGTGCACACCGCCGAGCAACCGATCAAGATCACCAAGTCGGGCATCACCGTGGCCGCGGCGAACGCGGGCCGCACGGTGTTCACCCGCGGCGGCTTCGAACTCGGGGCCGTTCGAGACGTGACCGTCGAGGGGTTCGTCTTCAACGGAACCAGCACGATGACCGTCCCGGTCGAGGCCCAGGCCACGCGCATCACCCGCAACACCTACAACGGCAACAAGGACGGCGCCTCGCTCACCGTGAGCGCCAACGATGTGCAGGTAGACCACAACACGTTCTCGAACCGCAGCAACGAGGGCGTCTACCTGCAGATCACCGGGCCGGGCAGTGAGATCGCCCAGCGGACCTGGGTGCACCACAACTACTTCTACAACCACAGCTTCAGCGGCTCGAACGGCGGCGAGTCCATCCGGCTCGGCTACAGCCACAAGCAGTCGAAGTCGGCGTACGCCGTGATCGAGCACAACCTGTTCGAGAAGGCGAACGGCGACCCCGAGGCCATTTCCGTGAAGTCCTCGGACAACACCGTCCGCTTCAACACGATCCGCGACAGCAAGGGCTACATCGTCCTGCGCCACGGCAACCGGACGACGGTCGAGGGCAACGTGCTCCTCGGCAGCGGTATCCGGTTCCACGGGAACGACCACAAGGTGTTCAACAACTACGTGCAGAACACCGGCGACCGCGCGATCGTGTTCGGGAAGGGCTCGGAGACGGACAGCGGGCCGACCTCCACCTCGCACGACCGGCCCGACCGCGTGACGGTCGCGTTCAACACCCTCGTCGGCGCGGGCGCGGTGGTCGACAGCGACACCGGTACCTACGCGCCGAAGGACTGCGTGCTCGCGAACAACGTCATCCAGGGCTCGTCGTCGAAGCTCGTCGACATGATGAGCGGCTCGACGGTGAAGTACGAGGGCAACATCGTGTGGGGAGGCACCGCCGGCATCCCGTCCGGATACCGGTCGGTGGACCCGAGGCTTGTGCGGGACGCGAACGGACTGCTGCGCCTCGCGTCGGGAAGCCCCGCCGTCGACTCGTCGGCGGGCACCTACTCCTACGTGACGCGTGACTTCGACCCGCAGCCGCGCTCGGGCAAGCCCGATGTCGGTGCCGACGAGTACAGCTCGTCGGCACTGCGGAAGCCGCTCACGAAGGCCGATGTCGGGGTCTCCGCGCCCTGACGAACGCATTTGTCCTGGTAGCCGCCGGTGTGGCGGTTACCAGGACCCCCCGATTTGGAGATCGAAACAGGCCCGTGTAATGTTCTCCATGTCAGAGCGAAGCGGGCCGGAAATACCAACCGGAACGGGCCTGGCCAAAAAACCGGAAGACAAAGAGCCTCCAAGAGGCCGATTTGACACCGGAGAGCAACACCAAATAAGCTTCAAACACAGCCCCGAGAGAGAAACTCCGGAAACGGAGTGAGGATCCGGTGAGCGCGTGTTCTTTGAGAACTCAACAGCGTGCCGAAACACAGCCAGTAATATGAATACCCCTCGTCGG
>NZ_JBEXNC010000027.1:0-95519 GCF_040610935.1 Lentzea sp. NPDC003310 | reverse complement strand
ACCGCCGCCCCCTCCGCCACCACCGCCGCCGCCGCCCGAACCCGAGCTGCCGGACTGGGTGCCGGGACCGGACTCCTGCGGCAACGTGTCGGTGGTGGATGTGGCGGCGGTCGCACGGGTGGCGGGTGGTGACAGCTTCGGGCTACGGGGCGCCGGAAGTAGCGATGACGCGGCAGCAGCGGTGTGGCTCCACCGTCGATGGCTCGGCCGTGGCGTGGCGGCGTGGCGGCGGCGCCCTGATGGCGTGCCGGCGTGTCGGTGCGGCAGCGGGCGGCAGATGAGCCCGATCGCCGACGCGTCAGCGCCGAACCAGCGGTTCATGCCAGCGCGCGCTCAGGCCGAGCCGGGCCGGGCGCCCCGCCACACCGACCCGCAGTCCTCACCCAGGATCAGAGCGGCTTCGGGTCGTTCTCCAGGCCCGCGAACACGATCTCGATCAGCCGCCTCCCCTGCCCCAGGCCCGCCTCGGTGTTCGGCACCCGCCACAGGAAGCTCATCAGCATGATGATGTCCGCCGGGTCGTGGCCCGCGGCCATCGTGCCTTCGGCGACGCACGCGGCGACGAGCTTCGCCACCGCCTCGGTCGCGGGTCCCCACGACGCGCGGACCATCTCCTGGGCCGCCTCGCTGTGCAGCGCGTCGCCGAGGCCGTGCTTCAGGCGGATGTAGGCCGACAGGATCTCGAACCACTCGACGAACGCCGCCTTGGCCGAGGTGTTGCGGGTCAGCACCTCGTCGGCGTTGGTGGTCAGGCGTTCGATGTCGTGCTGGTACGCGGCCAGGATCAGGTCCTCGCGGGTCGGGAAGTGCCGGTAGAGCGTTCCCGCGCCCACCCCGGCGCGCTTGGCGACCTCGCTGAGCGTCACGAGCGGGTTCTCCGCGAACAGCTCGTGGGCGGCCTCGATGATCGCGACACGGTTGCGCGCGGCGGCCTTGCGCTGCGTGCCGTACGTGCCCGGGGTGTCCTCGTCCATGCCGTCGATGATGCCCTGCCTTTGACATGCGGACAATCCTCCGCTAGTTTCGGCCTCACTTGCGGAGAATCCTCCGCAAGTGGCCAACCAGGAGGATGACATGTCGAAAGTGCTGGTCACCGGTGGTACCGGGTTCATCGGCAGTTGGTGTGTGCTCGCGCTGCTAAAAGCGGGCTACGAGGTGCGCACCACGGTGCGGGATCTGGAGCGGGAACCGGGGTTGAGGGCCTTGCTGCACGGCGCGACCGGGTTCGAGGACTCGCGCCTGACCGTCGTGCGGGCCGACCTGGGCGGGGACGAGGGCTGGGCCGAAGCGGTCGCGGGCTGTAACCACGTCCTGCACGTCGCCTCCCCGACGCTGCGCACCGCGCCCGAGAGCGAGGAGGCCATGATCGCGGCCGCCCGCGACGGCGTGCTGCGCGTGCTGCAGGCCTCTCGCGACGCCGGGGTGAAGCGGGTCGTGCTCACGAGCGCGATCGGCGCCATCGCCTACGGGCACCCGCGCCGGTCGGAGCCGTTCACCGAGGAGGACTGGACGAACATCGACGCGGACATCGCGCCCTACCAGCGGTCGAAGACGCTGGCCGAGCGGGCCGCGTGGGAGTTCGTCGTGACCGAGGGCGACGGTTTGGAACTCGTTGCCGTGCACCCGGCGGCGGTCATCGGGCCGGTGCTCGGCCCGGACGACCCGCCCTCGCTGCGCACCATCGGCGGCATGCTCGGCGGCAGCCTGCCCGCCTGTCCCCCGTTCGGCACGGGCTGGGTCGACGTGCGCGACGTCGCCGACCTGCACCTGCGCGCGATGACCGATCCCGCCGCGGCCGGAGAGCGCTTCATCGCCCAGGCCGGCCCGAGCCTGCGGATCGTCGAGGTCGCGCGGATCCTGCGCGAACGGCTCGGCGACCGGGCCGTGAAGGCACCGACCAAGGAGATCCCGCTGGCCGTCGCCCGCGCGCTCGCCGTGGTCAACCCGCAGCTGCGGTCGTTGCGGCCGCAGCTGGGCCAGGACTTCAACGGCACCAGCGCGAAGGCGGAGCGGGTGCTCGGGTGGCGGCCGCGGCCGATCGCGGACAGCATCGCCGAGACCGCCGAGAGCCTCCTCGCGCACAACGCCGTCCCCGCCTGATGGTCACCTCAGGTGGTCGACCGGCAGCGGACCCCGTGAGCGCATCGTCCTGATCGCGAACGGGCTCCGCACGTCCACCACCGCCGGGATGGCGAGCACGTGGGCCAGCAGCAGCGGCTCGTAGGACGGCAGGTCCGGCAACACGCCCTCGGCGAAGAAGTCGGCGGATCCCGTCACCAGGTGGCACGCCACGACGGCCGGGATCGCGAGCAGCCCCGCCTCCACCTCGCGGGCGGTCTCCGCGGAGTGGTTGTTGACCTTGAGCTCCAGGAAGACCGTGAGGCCCAGGCCCGCCTTCTCGCGGTCGAGCTCGGCCCGGTAGCCGGCGATGATCCCGGCGCTCTCCAGCGCCCTGACCCGGCGCAGGCACGCGGACGGCGAAAGGCGCACGGCCTCGGCCAGCTCGTTGTTGGGCATCCGGCCGTCGGCCTGCAGCCGCCGCAGGATCGCCCGGTCGACGGCGTCGAACCTGTTCATGTGCACAGTATTCGACAGATTGGGATTTTCACACAATCTGGTTGCGCACAAGCTCACCGTGGCGCTTCAGTTTCGCAGCGGCTGCCTCAGGAAGCGCTCAAGAATTCACGGCATGTCCTCACCACTCACCGTGTCGCGCGGATCGGCGATGTACGTCGGAGCGTTGCTGGGTCCCGGTCTGCTGATGCTGCCGGGCCTGACCGCGGCCGTCGCCGGACCGGCGTCAGTCCTGACCTGGGCGGGCCTGCTCGTGCTCTCCGCGCTGCTGGGCTGGGTCTTCGCCGCGCTCGGCATCCGGCTGCCCTCGGCGACGGGGGTGCGCGGGTACGTCGAGCTCGGCCTGGGGCGCAGGGCGGCCGCGGCGACGTCGTGGACGTTCCTCGCCGGCATCGTCGCGGGCACGCCCATCGTCTGCCTGATCGGCGGCGGGTACGTCGCGGAGCTCTCCGGCGGCGGACGGCTGGCCGCGTGTCTGATCGCCGTCGTGGCCGTGCCGGCCGTGCTGGTGATCACGTCACGTGGCCTGCGCACGTCGTCGGCCGTCCAGTTCGGACTCGTGGTACTGCTGCTCGTGGTCGTGGCGATCAGCGTGGCGGGTGGGGTGTTCGCGGCGGACGCCCGCCACTGGACGCCGTTCGCCCCGCACGGGTGGACGGCCGTCGGCACGGCCGCCGCGCCCCTGATGCTGTCATTCGTGGGATGGGAGGCCGCCGCACCGCTCACCGCACGGCTGGCGGACCCGCGCCGCCAGCTGCCGCGGATCGTCGCGACCACCCTCGTCGTCACGAGCCTGCTGTACCTGGCGCTGGCCGCGGTCACGATCGCGGCGCTCGGCCCGGACGCCGGGAGCTCGACGCCCGTCGCGAAGCTCCTCGTCCTCGCCGTCGGCCCGGCCGGGGTGGTGCTCGCGGCGGTCTCGGCGGTCGTCCTCACCCTCGGCACGATCAACGCGTACGTCTCGGGGGCCGGGACGCTGGCCCGCTCGCTGGTGGCCGCGGACGACGAGGCGGACACGCCGCCGCGCTGGCTGAACGTCGCGGTGCTGGTGTCCGCCGGGGTGCTGATCTCGTTGTACGGCATCGGGTTGCTCGAACTGGAGTCGCTGGTCGCGGTGCCGAGTGCGATGTTCCTGGTCGTGTACCTCGGATGCACGGCCGCGGCGTGGCGACTGCTGCCGGGCGGCGTGCGCGTCGCCGCCGCGGCCGCGTTCGTGATCGTCCTGGTGATCCTCGCCTTCACGGCGGCCGCGGCCCTGCCGGCCGTCGCGGTGGCGGGGGTGGCGTGGCTCGTGACACGACGCGACTCACGCGGCACGCCACGCGTGGTAGCCCAGCCCGATCGCGCCGGCCGCCATGGGAACGCTGGTCAGCAGCCCGAGCACACCGTTGCCGGGGATCACGAACGACACCACGACGACCAGCAGCAGCACGGGCACCCACTTCGGCACGGCACGTGAGCGGAACAGCCCGACGCACTGCGACACCGTGCCCAGCAACACCATCACGGCACCGGGGATCATCAACGCGAACAGCTGCGGCGACTCGTTGGCCGCCCGCACCACGGCCTCGCCCGCCGTCGCCGGGACCGAGGGGTCCGTCGGGTAGAAGTAGGCCGCCGCCCAGCCCGCGACGGCCGCGCCCTGCAGTCCGCCGCCGGTCCACATGAGCGCCGCACCCCACGTGGCCCAGGCGCTGCCGCGGCGGCGGACCAGGAGCATCGTGGCGAGGGCCTGCAGGGGGATGTTGAGGACCTGCATGGCGGCCAGGCCGGTGAGGAGGGTCCACCAGAGCTCTCTGGCGGGGGCGATGTCGGTGTAGGCGTAGGTCTCGCCGCCGGCCGCGGGTTCGGGCCAGAGGAGTCCGCCGGCGATGGCGGCGAGGGAGGTGGCGGTGAGGACCGCGGCGAGGACGGCCACGCGGGTGCGGGTGGCGTCCGCGGTGGTGGGAGTTGGGGCGGTGTCGAGGGACATGGCGGGCTCCTTCGGGGAGTCGGGGCTGCGAACGGTCACCGCCTTCAGCGAACCGCCACCGACCCGTCCGGCACATCGGTGCCCACCCCGCACCTGACCTCCGTGCCAGCACGGAGGCCGAGCCGCCGCACCGGCCTTACCCTGGGCGGATGAGGTGGCCGAGACCGGTGGCACTGGGTCTGCTGGGCGTCTCCGCCGCACTGGCGGCGGGCGGCGGCCGGCTCCAGTTCCGCGCGCCGGACCGCGTGTTCGCGTTCACCGGTCTGGCGGGTCTGGGCCTGGCGATGGCCGCGCTCGGTGTGACGATCGCGTTCCGGGTGCGCGCCAACCCCGTCGGCCCACTGCTCGCGTGGGTCGGGGCGATCGTCGTCTTCCTGGCCGTGCGCGACGTCTACTACCGCGCGTGGCTCGCCGACTCGACGGCGGTGCCGCTCGACTCCCGCGTGGTCGCGCTGCTGAACGAGAGCGGCTGGTGGGTCCTGGCCGCCGTCGCGTTGCTGTTGCTGCACTTCCCGGACGGCCGGGTGCCCTCCAGGAGGTGGGCCGCGCTGCCGCCGCTGGTCGTCGTGCTCGCGGTGGCGCAGCAGGCCGTGGGTACCACGCCGCGCGAGCCGTTCACCGAGCCGATGGAGAACGTCGCGCCTCCGTGGGGGCCGCCGTCGGACGTGGTCCACGTGCTCAGCTACGTCGTCACCATCGGGCTGGTCCTCGCGGTGCTGGCGGCGGGTGCGTCGCTGGTGGCGCGGTTCCGCCGGGCCACCGGTGTGGTGCGGGCCCAGCTGAAGTGGCTGGCGTTCGCGGGGCTGGCGGTGACCGCGTACCCGGTGGTGTGCCTGGCCGAGATCGTCGTGACCGGGCGAAGTGGGGTCGTGGCAACGGTGTTCGGCGTCGTCACGATCGTCGCGCTGTTCTGCTCGGTCGGCATCGCCATGCTGCGCCACGACCTCTACGACGTCGACCGCGTGCTGGCCGACACCATCAGCTACACGATCGTCCTGCTGGTGCTGGTCGGCGCGTACGCGGTGGCGGCGCTCGGCATCGGGCTGGTGGCGGGGCGGGACTCCCCCGTCGCGGCGGCCGGGGCGACGGCGGTGTGCGCCGTGCTGCTCACGCCCGTGCGGCGGCGGTTGCAGAAGGCCGTGGACCGGCGGTTGTTCCCGCGCACCAGGGCCGCGCTGCTCGCCATCGAGGACCTGCAACGGCGCGTGCACACCCAGGCGGCGCAGCCCGAGGAGCTCGACCAGGTCCTCCGGGTGGCGCTCAAGGACGACACGCTCCGCGTGGGACTGCTGCTCCCGTCGGGCTTCAAGGACTCCCGCGGAGAGTCCATAGCGGACACCGGACTGGTACCGATCACGGTGGGCGGCACGCAGATCGGGGTGCTCACGGCCCAGGCCACCACGCCGGCCGTGCTCGAGGTCGTCGCCGCGGCGGCCGCGAGCCTGGTCGAGGTCGCCCGGCTGCGCGGTGAGCTCGCCACCGCGCTGCGGGAGGTCGAGGCCAGCCGCACGCGGATCATCCAGGCCGGGGACGCCGAACGGCACCGGCTCGAACGCGACCTGCACGACGGTGCCCAGCAACGGCTGGTGTCGCTCGGCATGGCGATGCGGCTGGCCCAGCGCCGGCTCGCCACCACCGACGTGCACGCGCTGCTGGACCAGAGCGTCGCCGAGCTCGCGACCGCGATCGCCGAGCTCCGCCAGATCGCCCACGGCCTGCGGCCCACGAGCCTCGACGACGGCCTGCACAACGCGCTCGCCGCGCTCACGAACAAGCTGCCCGTCCCGGTGGAGCTGGAGATCATGTCCGAACCGCTGACCGACGACATCGCCATCACCGCCTACTACGTCGCCGCCGAGGCCATCACCAACGCCGCCAAGCACGCGCGGGCCAGCACGATCACCGTGCGCGTCACGCAGCAGGCGGACGAGGTGAACGTGTGGGTGCGCGACGACGGCTGCGGCGGCGCCGATCCCGGCGGTGGCTCGGGTCTCGCGGGACTGGCCGACCGGGTCGCCGCGCTGGGCGGCTCGCTCCGGCTGCACAGCAGGCCCGGCGCCGGCACGACCGTCCAGGCGGTGCTGCCGTGCGCATCGTGATCGGCGAGGACTCCGCGCTGTTCCGAGAGGGTCTCGCGAGCCTGCTCACCGACGCGGGCCACCAGGTGGTGGGCCGGGCCGCCGACGCCGTGACGCTCGTGTCCGTGGTGGCGGCCGAGGAACCCGATCTGGCCATTGTGGACGTGCGGATGCCGCCGGGCCTCACCGACGACGGCGCCCAGGCCGCCAGGAAGATCCGGGACCGGCACCCCGGTGTCGCGATCCTCATGCTGTCCCAGCACGTCGAGACGAAGCACTCCGTCGAACTGGTCAGCCAGGGCGCGTTCGGCTACCTGCTCAAGGACCGGGTGCTCGACGTCGACGACTTCCTGGAGTCGATCGCCCGCGTCGCCGCGGGCGGGTCCGCGCTCGACCCCGAGGTGGTGGGCCGGCTGCTCGGACGGCCCACCACCGGGGCGCTCACCCCGCGCGAACGCGAGGTGCTCGGACTGATGGCCGAGGGCTGCACGAACGTGGGCATCGCGCGGAGGCTCTGGCTCACCGAGCGCACCGTCGAGACCCACGTCGGCAGCATCATGGCCAAGCTGGGCCTGGCCGCCAACGTGGAGGAGCACCGCCGGGTGCTGGCCGTCCTGACCTACCTGGCCGAGTACGGCTGATGCTCCTCCACCGGACGACCTACAGCGCGCAGAGCAGGGAACAGGCCTTCGCGGCCGACCACTCGCTGTAGGTCTTGGTGCCGTTGACCGGCGTGTACTTCGCCTTCGCCTTGTTCGTCAGGGGGAACAGCGACAACAGGGCGTAGGTCGAGCAGTAGACCACTTTGGACTCACCGGGCTGCAGGCTGAACGGCCCGGCCTGGCAGGACGGTTCCACGTCGTCGACCACGTGCGCGTCGGCGATCGGGATCGGCCCGTTGTTGGTGACGGTCACCCGCCAGTAGGCGGTCGCGAACAGCAGGCCGAGGACACCCACCGGTGCCTCCTTCACCCACGGCCCGGCTCCGCCCGCCTTGCAGTGCGACGGCGTGTAGGAGCCGCAGATCTCCTTGTTCACCACCACGTTCGGCTGGCACGCCGAGCCCGGCGCGACCTGGCGGGTCACCGTGTTCGAGGCGAACGCCCCGGTCGAGTCGGTGCCGTTTCCGGTGTTCGCGACCGACGTGACCGCGCAGTCCGCGGCGATCGTGGTGCGGAAGCAGACCTGGGGCGCGTCACCGCTGAACTCCACCGACAGCGACGGCTGGTTGCCGCCACCGAAGTCCGCGGCGCTGTTCAGCACCAGGGTGGTGGTGAGGGTCAGCGTCGGCGCGGTGACACCGGTCAGGTCGACCGTGCCGTCCGGGGCGAACCCCGGTGTGGCGACGGGGTTCCCGCCCCCGTCCACGGCCGTGACGGTCGACGCGGCGAAGTTCACGTTCGCCGGTGTGACGCCGACCAGGCGTGCCTTGGTGTAGGTGGTGGTGTGCGGTTTGCCGTCGCAGTAGAACTGGGACGGGGTGAGAGACACGGAGGCGCCGCTGCGCACGCAGGGCGACGCCCCCGTGTCAGGATCCATCGAGAACAGCACGCCCGCGTCGCCCAGCCCGATCATGCAGCCGGTGGGGGCGTCGTAGGCGTAGCCGTAGTCCCGGGTGTCACCGCCGTTGGCGGTCGGGTGGGTGATGCGCGCCGGCACGCCCGCGCAGGCCGACCCGGTGCTCCAGTCGTGGCACACCGCGGCGCCCGCGTACGGGCCGCGCCAGATGCCCATGTAGCTCCGCACGCGGTCACCGGTGCGCACGATCTCGGGGTTGAACGCGATCACACCGCTCTCCAGCCCGGAGTAGACCGGTGGCGCGGGCAGGGCCGAGCCGTCGATCGCGTAGCAGGTGGTGCCGCTCGCGGCACCGGTCGTGGTGGAGCACGCCCCGATCTCCGCACCCGTCGTGCTGTAGGCGGTGTAGGCGTTGTAGGTGACGTTGCCGTTCTGCCCCACCGGTTTCGAGGCGGGCCAGCCCGCGCACCGGGTCGTGGTGCCGGGGTCGAAGCACCCGAGTTGCGGAGCACCGCCGCCCACCGGGACCGACGAGGCGAACAGCTTGCCCCCGGCGACGGTCAGCGCGCCGAAGTAGTAGCCGCTGGTGTTGGTCCACGGCACGATCGGCGCGTAGGGCTGCCCGCCGCACGCGCTCTGCGTGGCGATCGTCCAGCACACCACGTTGCCCGAGGTCGAGGCGCCGTAGAGGTTGCCGCCGATCCGCACGAGGCCGGCCATCTCGGAGGTCTGCCCGCCGCGAGGCATGAGCGGCCAGAACCCGCAGTTGGCGGCAGCGGCGAGGTCCATGCAGGCCACGCCGATCGAGGACGCCGTGGTCGCGGAGTAGTACACGCGGGCCGGGTTCGCCTCGTCGCGCACGTACTGCGGTTCGAGCGGGCTGCCGATGTCGCCGGTGCCGCCCGCTCCGAACGGGCCGGGCGCGGTGTTGAGCGGTTTCGGCCACGGCCCGCCGGGGCACGGCGTGCTGGTCGCGAGGTCGGTGCAGACGAGCTTGGCGTTCGCCGGGGCCAGGTGGTGGTAGACGTTCCACGCCTGGAGGCGGCCGTCGGGCGTGCGGTGCAGGATCGGGGTGAAGCCGTCACCGCCGGTCGAGGCGGCACTGGCCTGCACGGGCGGCGTGAGCACGTTGGACAGCGCCTTGCCGCCGTTGCGCACGTTCGGGTGCGTGGCGGTGATGGGGTTGCCCTCGGTGCCGGTCCAGCCCGGCGGTACCTGCAGCGACCCGGCGAGCAGGGTCTGGCCCGCGCCGATCGGGTCGGTGATCGAGGCGGGTCCGTTGGCGCCGTTGGAGTACGACAGCACCCAGGAGGCGACGTCGCCGTGCGCGGCGGGATCGGCAACGCCCTGCACGGACTTGGTGAGAGTGGACACGGGTGGCTGGGCGGCCACGGGTACGGCGGCGGTGAGCGTGCTGCCGGCGAGCACGCCCGCGAGCACCAGCGCCGGCAAACGTCTTCGCACGAGCATGATCCCTTCGGTGGCGGTGCGGGAACTGACCGCCGACGCTAGGGACCTCGCCCGTGCTCGAAACTCCCCCTCACCCGCGTGCGTGGGATGTCTGCCCCATCAGACCAATGCACGGCCGCGGAACAGGTGACCCAGCAAGCGATTCCAATTCATAGCCGAATGAAGTTTCACCTGAACGCCGCTGAAATGCCTATGCGAGAACCGAATGCGCCTGCGACGGGGTCCAACGCAGGTGCACCGTCCGATCGGGCGGGTCGGCGCGCAACAAGGACAACCTCGGCCGGACGGCGTCGGTGCGCGCGGACGGCGGTTTGCGGCTGCCCGCGCGGAACTGGACAGGCCACTCGGCCGGGAATCCCTGCTCCGCGGCCGCGTGCAACGTCCAGTGCGGGTCGTACAGGTGCGTGCGGCCGATCGCGCAGAGATCCGCGCGGCCCGCCAGCAGGATGGAGTTCACGTCGTCGTACGAGGCGATAGCGCCCACCGCGATGACGGCGGCACCCGTGACCTCGTGGCGGATCCGGTCGGCGAACGGCGTCTGGTAGCTGCGGCCGTACGCCGGGCGCTCGTCGGCCGTGACTTGACCGGTCGACACGTCGATCGCATCCGCGCCGTGGGCGACGAACGCGCGGGCGATCTCCACGGCGTCGTGCTCGGTGTTGCCGCCGTCGACCCAGTCGGTCGCGGAGATGCGCACGATCATCGGCCGCTCGGCGGGCCACACCGCACGGACGGCGTCGAACACTTCGAGGGGGTACCTCAGCCGGTTCGCGAGCGAGCCGCCGTAGGAGTCCGTGCGCTGGTTCGCGACCGGAGAGAGGAACGACGACAGCAGATATCCGTGGGCGCAGTGCAGTTCCAGCAGGTCGAACCCGGCCTCGGCACCCCGCCGCGCCGCCGCGACGAACTGCTCGGTGATCCGGTCCAGCCCGGTGCGGTCCACCTCGGACGGCACCGGCGAGCCCGGTCCGTACGGCAGCGGCGACGGCCCGACGACGTCCCAGCCGCCCTCGGGCAACGGCTCGTCCATGCCCTCCCACATCAGCCTGGTCGAGCCCTTGCGGCCGGAGTGGCCGAGCTGCAGGCCGACGCGGGCGGTGCTGCGCTCGTGCGCGAACGCCACGATCCGCGCCCACGAGTCGCGCTGCTCGTCGTTCCACAACCCGGTGCAGCCGGGCGTGATGCGGCCCTCCGGCGAGACGCAGACCATCTCGGTCATCACCAGGCCCGCGCCGCCCATGGCCTTCGAGCCGAGGTGCACGAGGTGGAAGTCGCCGGGCACGCCGTCGGTCGCCGAGTACATGTCCATCGCCGAGACGATCACGCGGTTCTTGAGCTCGAGCCGCCCCAGGCGGAACGGCTGGAACATGGCGGGCGCGACGGTGGCGAGCCCCTGGGAGGCGGCGAAGGCGGCGTCCACGCGGCCGGCGAACTCCGGGTCGCGGGTGCGGAGGTTGTCGTAGGTGATCCGGCGCGAGCGCGTGAGCAGGTTGAAGCAGAACCGGGTCGGCTCCTGGTCCGCGTACATGCCGATGTTCTCGAACCACTCCAGGGACGCCTGGGCGGCGCGCTGCGTGGACTCCACGACCGGACGCCGTTCGGTCTCGTAGGCCGTCAGAGCGGTGTCGACGTCACGGTGCTCGTGCAGGCACGCGGCGAGCGCGAGCGAGTCCTCCATCGCGAGCTTGGTGCCGGACCCGATGGAGAAGTGCGCGGTGTGCGCGGCGTCGCCGACCAGCACGAGGTTGCCGTCGTGCCAGCGCTCGTTGCGGACGGTGGTGAAGCTCAGCCACTTCGAGTTGTTGGCGAACACCCGGTGGCCCGCCAGCTCCTCCGCGAACAGCTCGCGGATCCGGTCGACGGCGCGGTCGTCGGACTCCCCCGGCGCGAACTCCTCCGCGGTGTCGAACCCGGCGCGGCGCCAGACGTCCTCGTGCATCTCGACGATGAACGTGGAACCGGTGTCGGAGTAGGGATAGCCGTGGACCTGCATGGTGCCCCAGGGCGTGTCCTTGATGAAGAACTGGAACGCCTCGAAGACGCGGTCGGTGCCGAGCCACATGTACTTGTTGCGCCTTGTGTCCACAGTGGAGCGGAAGACGTCTCCGGACGACCGGCGCACCACCGAGTTCACGCCGTCCGCGCCGACCACCAGGTCGTGCTCCGCGCGCAGGACGTCCACAGCGGGCGCGGGCGTCGAGAAGTGCACGACCACACCGAGGTCGTGGCACCGCTGCTGCAACAGCCGGAGCAGTTCCTTGCGGCTCATCGCGGCGAACCCCTGCCCGCCCACCGTGTGGCTCTCGCCGCGGTGGTGGATGTCGATGTCCGTCCAGCGCGCGAACCGGCGGGCCATCGCTCCGGCGAACTCCGGGTCCGCGTTCTCGATGCCGCCGAGCGTCTCGTCGGAGAACACCACGCCGAAGCCGAACGTCACGTCGGCCGCGTCGCGCTCCCACACGGTGACGTCGTGCGCGGGGTCGAGCTGCTTCATCAACGCGGCGAAGTACAGCCCGCCGGGTCCACCACCGACGACAGCGATCCTCACGCCGGCACCTCCTCCTCGACGATCTTGCGGAGCGCGAAGCGCTGCAGCTTGCCGCTCGCGTTGCGGGGCAACGAGGTGCGGAACCGGACCTCGCGCGGGTACTTGTACGGCGCGATCGTCCGCTTGACGTGGTCCTGGATCTCGCGGGCCTTCGCCTCGCCGCCCTCGACGCCCTCGCGCAGCACTACGAACGCGCACACGACCGAGCCGCGTTCCTCGTCGGGTTTGGCGACGACGGCGGACTCCAGCACGTCCGGGTGGGTGTCGATGGCCTCCTCGACCTCGGGGCCGCCGATGTTGTAGCCGGAGGAGACGATCATGTGGTCGCTGCGGGCGTGGTAGTGGAAGTAGCCGTCCTCGTCGCGGTGGAACACGTCGCCGGTGACGTTCCAGCCGCCCACCACGTAGTCCTTCTGCCGTTCGTCGTCGAGGTAGCGGCAGCCGACCGGCCCGATCACGCCGAGCCGTCCGGGCTCACCGGGGCCGAGCTCCTCGCCGTCGGCGCCGAGCACGGTGGCGCGGTAGCCGGGGACGGGCCGGCCGGTGGAGCCCGGCCGGATGTCGTCGCCGGCGGCGGAGATGAAGATGTGCAACAACTCCGTGGCACCGATGCCGTCGATCACCTTGAGCCCCAGGCGGTCGTGCAACCGCTGCCAGGTCTCGCGCGGGATGTGCTCGCCGGCCGACACGGCGGTGCGCAGGCCGGCCAACTTCTCCTCGGCGCCCTCGCGCAGGATCGCCTTGTACGCGGTCGGGGCGGTGGCGAGGACCGTGACCCCGTGCTGTGCCACCAGGTCCGCGACCTGGACGGGTGTCGCGGCCTCGGTCAGCAGCGCGCATGCCCCGGCGCGCAACGGGAACACCACGAGCATGCCCAGGCCGAACGTGAAGGCGAACGGCGCGGTGCAGGCGACGAGGTCGTCCTCGGTCAGCCGCAGCACGTGGCGGCCGAAGGTGTTGTCGATCGACAGGACGTCGCGGTGGAAGTGCGCGGTGATCTTCGGCGACCCGGTGCTGCCGGACGTCGGCGCCAGCAGCGCCACGTCGTCGGCGGCCGTGTCGGCGGCGGTGAACTCCCCCGACTTGGTCGCGGCGAGCACCTGGAGGTCGTCGTGGTCGACCACGGTCAGCGCCGGGATCGCGCGGACGTCCTCGGCGAACCTCGGGTCCACCAGCGCGATCGACGGGCGCGTCCGTTCGACGACCGGTAAGAGCTCGCGGGTGCGCAGCGCGGCCATCGTGGTCACCACGACCCCGCCCGCCTTGAGCACGCCGAGCCACGCGGCCACCGTCCACGGGGTGTTGGGCGAGCGCAGCAGGACCCGTTGCCCGGCGACCACGTTGAAGTCGTCGGCCAGCACCTGGGCGACCTGGTTGGCGCGGGTCAGCAACTCGCCGTAGGTCCACGTCTCCCCCGCCGGCGTGCGCAGCGCGGGGCGGTCCGCGCCGAACCGCGCGACCGCGGCGTCGATCAGCTCGGTGGCCGCGTTGAGCCGGTCCGGGTAGGCGAGTTCGGGGGTGGTGAACTCGAGGGTGGGCCAGAGCGCTGCCGGCGGGAGGTGGTCGCGGGCGAACGTGTCCATGGTGTGGGTCCTTCCCGGGCAGCGGGTCAGGAAGCGCGGATCATGCCCTCCTGGGCAACGGTGGCGAGGTGGAGGCCCCCGCGGGTGAAGAAGCGGCCGTGGCCGAGGCCTCGGCCGTCGTCGGCGGCCACGGCGTCCTGCGCGTAGAGCAGCCAGTCGTCGACCGGGCCCGGCCGGTGGAACCACATGGCGTGGTCGAGGCTCGCGGTGACGAGCCCCGGCCGCGCCCACGGCAGGTCGAGCACGCGCAGGACCGGTTCGAGGATCGTGTAGTCGCAGACGTAGGCCAGCGCGGCGAGGTCGCGCTGGGCGTCGGTCAGCCCGTCGACCGGGCGCAGCGGGTCGAACGGCCTGACCCACACGGCCTGGTGCGGGGTCCGTTCGCCCTCCACCGCCAGGTAAACGGGTCCGGGCACGTGCCGCATGTCGAAGCTGCGGCCGCCCGACCAGTAGGCCTTCGACTCGTCCGTCATCGTGCCGCCGGAGCGGTCCGCGAGGAAGTCGGCCGTGCTCGGCAGGTCCTCCGGGGCGGGCAGGTCGACGGCGAACTCCGCCCGGAACGTGCCGCCCGGCTCGCCCGCCGCGAAGTTCGCGAGGCAGGCGTAGAGGGTCTTGCCGTTCTGGTAGCCGCGGACCTGCCGGGTGCTGTAGCCGCGGCCGTCGCGCAGCAGCTCCACCTCGTAGCGGACCTCGGCGCCGATGTCGGCGGGGCGCAGGAAGTAGCTGTGCATCGAGTGCAGCGTCTTGCCGTCGGTGACCGAGCGCATGGCCGCGGCGGCCGCGGCGGCGACCAGGTCTCCCCCGTAGGCCTTGGGCCACGGGCAGGGCTGGGTGACGGCGGTGAAGGCCAGGTCGAAGTGCTCCGGCTCGGCCTTCTCCAGCGTGACGGCGTCGGTGAAGATCGCGGAGGTCGTCATCGGGTCAGCCAGTCGCGCAGGTCCTCGTCCGGCACGTCGTCGAGGTTGACGACGATGTTCTCCGGCGTGCGCGTGGTCATCCACGTCAGGGACTTGTTCCGGTCGAGGTTGCACTCGATGTGCGGCATGAACGGCGGCACGAACACCCAGTCGCCCTCCTCCATGTCGACGTAGTCCTCGAACTTCTCGCCGAAGTAGATGCGGGCCCGGCCGGACAGCACGTACCCGCCGGTCTCGGCCTCGCCGTGGTGGTGGGTGACGGAGCGGTAGCCGGGCTCGTTGGTGACCTTGCCGAACCACAGCCTTGTCGCCGGGGTGTGCTGGATGCTCACGCCGGAGATCCGGATCGCGCCACCGCTGTTCGCGGTGTCCGGGTTCTCCGCGCCGCCGCGCGTCACGACCGGCGCGACCAGGCCGCTGGGCAGCCGGTACATCGAGTTGTCGCCGTCGAGCCGGTACTTGCTCAGGTCGGGCTCCATATCTCGTATTCTTCACGACCGTCAGATAGTGTCAATACTCATGAGGCCCGCAGCAGTGAATCCGGCCAGCCTGCCCGCCCCGAGCGGCTACTCCCACGGCACGCTGTCCGGCACCACCCTGTACCTGGGTGGCCAGACCGCTCTCGACGCGGACATGAAGATCGTCCCGGGCGGCATCGTCGAGCAGTTCCGGCAGGCGTTCGGCAACGTGCTGACGACGTTGCGCGCGGCCGGAGGCGAGCCGGAAGACCTGGTCAGCATCACGATCTACCTGACCGACATCCCGGACTACCAGGCGCACGGCAGGGAGATCGGCAAGGTCTGGCGCGAGCTCGCCGGACCGGTCTACCCGGCCATGGCGGGCATCGGCTGCACTGCACTGTGGCAGCCCGAGGCGCTCATCGAGATCCTCGGCGTCGCCGTGATCCCCGAGGAGCGCCTGGTCAGGCCCAGCTGAATCGATAGCGTTTCCATGATCTACGAAACGTGAACGCAATATCAGTGGAGGTGTGCGGGTGAGGCTCGCTTCGGTGACGGTCGACGGCGTCCGGCGCGGCGGTGTCGTCGACGGGGACTCGATCGCGTTGTTGACGTGCACGGTCGACGACGTCGTACGCGGCGCCCAGGTGGAAACGCGTGAGGTCCTGCCTCTCACCGAAGTGCGGCTGGAGTCGCCGTTGCACCGCTTCAACCGGGACGTCCTGTGCACCGGCTGGAACTACTGGGACCACTTCGCCGAGTCGGCGGGCAAGCGCGAGGGCCAGGACCCGGTCGAGCGCCCGCTGCGTCCGACGTTCTTCACCAAGGGCCCGGACACCGTGATCGGCCCGTCCGACCCGATCGCCTACGACCCGTCGCTCTCGCAGAAGTGGGACTACGAGGCCGAGATCGCGATGGTGATCGGGCGCGACGGCCGGTCGATCCCGGAGGAGAAGGCGCTCGACCACGTCTTCGGGTTCCTCGTCGCCAACGACGTGTCACAGCGCGACCTGCAACGCGCGCACGGCGGCCAGTGGCTCAAGGGCAAGAGCCTCGACGCGACCATGCCCCTCGGCCCGTGGGTGACGACGATCGACTCCGTCGACGTGACGGACCTGCGCGTGCAGTGCGAGGTCAACGGCGTGCTGCTGCAGGACGCGTCCAGCGCGCAGATGGCGTTCTCGTTCGCCCGGATCATCGCCGAGCTGAGCCACGGCATGACCCTGCGCGCCGGCGACGTGATCCTGACCGGCACCCCCAGCGGCGTCGGCAACGCCCGCGAGCCGCAGCTCTTCCTGCGCGCGGGCGACGTGGTGGTGACGCGCGTCAGCGGCCTGGGCGAGCTGCGCAACACCGTCACGCCGACCGATCTCGGCGGGCGTTAAGCTCGGCCGATCAAGGTGAGGAGAGGGCGCTGAACGTCGCGGACATGACCGTGGAAGCCGCGGCTCCCGCCGGTCGCGACCGGCTGGGCCCGCTCATCATCACGATCTTCGGCCTCTACGCGCGCGGCGAGCACAACTGGCTCTCCGTCGCCTCGGTCGTGCAGCTGATGGCCGACCTCGGCGTCGAGGGCCAGGCCGTGCGCTCGTCGATCTCGCGTCTCAAGCGCCGGGGCGTGGTGCGGGCCGAACGCCGCGACGGCGCCGGTTACGCGCTGGCCGAGCCGACGCTCGAGACCCTGGCCGAGGGCGACACCCGGATCTTCGAACGCCGCCGCGCCACCACCGAGGACGGCTGGCTCGTGGTCGTGTTCTCCGTGCCGGAGTCCGAACGCGAGAAGCGGCACGCGCTGCGCACCACCCTGACCCAGCTCGGTTTCGGCACGGCCGCCCCCGGCGTGTGGGTCGCGCCGGGCAACCTCGCGGTGGAGACCCGCCGCACCCTGGAACGCCGCGGCCTGGCCGAGTACGTCGACCTGTTCAGCGGGCAGCACTTCGCGTTCGGCGACCTGCGCTCCAAGGTCCGCGCCTGGTGGGACCTCGACGAGCTGACCGACCTGTACGCGGACTTCCTGCGCCGCCACCGCCCGTTCCTCGACGCCGGCGCGGGCTCCCCCGAGCAGGCGTTCCAGATGTACGTGCCGATGCTCACGGCCTGGCGCCGCCTGCCGTACAGCGACCCGGGCCTTCCGCTGTCGCTGCTGCCCCCGGGCTGGAACGGCGTCACCGCCGAAGCGCTGTTCGAGCAGCTCAACGCCACGCTGAGCGCACCGGCCCGCGAGCACGCGCTGGCCGTCATCCATGACCGCTAGGCGGTGCTCTGCGGCTGCGGGCACTCGCCGCCGGGCGTGGTGAGCAGCTCGAAGTGCCACATCTCGTTCGCGTAGGCCTGGCACAGCCCGTAGTCCGCGCCGTGCTGGATGAGCCAGTCGTCGGCGTTGGTCGGCCCGATGTCGATCGCCTTGCCCGTCACGTGCGCGGACTTCTCCGGGGGGTGCACCCACCGCCGCGCCTCCTCCTCGCTGCGGTACAGCTCGACCGCCTCGTCCAGCAGCCGCTGCTGGTACTCGCGGCTGCGCCAGCCCGACGTCACGCGGAACTCGACGCCCTTGAGCTTCGCGTCCGCCGCGGCCTTGCGCATCGCGCCGAGCAACGCCGGGTCGAGGTTCGCGATCGCGGCGTGCCCGTCGTCGTCGAGCGAGATGGACCCGTTCTTCGGGATGCTGCCGTCCCCGGCCATCCGCGCGGTCCCTCCGCCGTCCTCCTGCGGTGCGGTGGGTGTGCATCCCGTCACCACCGCCAGCAGGAGCAGCAGCGCAATTCCTTTACCAGCCACGACTTCGAGCTTTCCCGGCCGATGTCCCCGGACGGCCAGCGCTGTGTGCTCGTTGTGCAACGACTCGGTGACTGAGTAGAACGAGATCATGACTTCACGGATCACCGTGTGCCGCGGCTGCTGCTGCGGCACGGAGCGCAAGCACCCCGAGGTCGACCACGACCGCCAGTTGGAGGTCATGCGCTCGCGGCTCGGGTACGTGAAGGTCGCGGACTGCCTGGACGCGTGCGAGGTCTCCAACGTCGTGGTCGTGCAGCCGAGCAAGACGGCGCGGGCCGCCGGCGCCAAGCCCGTGTGGGTCGGGTCGGTGCTGGACGACGACGCGGTGCACGCCGTGATCGACTGGGTGGAGGCGGGCGGGCCGGGCGTCGCCGCCCCCTCGTCGTCGGTGAGCGCCCGGATCGTGCCCACGCCGGGACCGCCCGCGTCATGAACTACGTTGGGGGCATGGAGATCTACGACATCCCGGTCCGCACGCTGGCGGGCGAGCCCGGTGACCTGGGCGCGGTGCGGGGCAAGGTGGCGCTCGTCGTCAACGTCGCCTCGCGGTGCGGCCTCACGCCGCAGTACGCGGGGCTGGAGCGGCTGCAGGCGAAGTACGCGGACCAGGGGTTCTCCGTGGTCGGCTTCCCCTGCAACCAGTTCATGGGGCAGGAGCCGGGCACGTCCGAGGAGATCGCCACGTTCTGCTCGACGACGTACGGGGTGACGTTCCCCCTGTTCGAGAAGATCGAGGTCAACGGGCCGGGCCGGCACGCCGTCTACCAGGAGCTCACGCAGCACGCGGACGCCGACGGCACCGCGGGTGACGTGCAGTGGAACTTCGAAAAGTTCCTCGTCTCGCGCGACGGGGAGGTACTCGCCCGGTTCCGGCCGGCCGTCGAGCCCGAGGACGCCTCGATCACCGCGGCGATCGAGGCCGCCCTGCGGTAGTGCTGCGCCGTGACGGGGGCCTCGGCCCTCGTCACCGCCGGCGCGGTGCGGAACGCGAGCACCGCCGCCCAGCAGGGTCGTGGGTGCGGCAGGAGCGACGAGCCCGAGCAGCGCACCTTCGCGGGGGAACGTGTCCGCGACGACTGCGGCCTCCCACACGAGCAGCGCCACCGAGCCCCAGGGAAAATGCCCCGCCGGTCCGCAATGGACGTCCAGAGTGGAATCGTGGCGAACCACAGCACGGCCGCGGCCGTGACGCCGGACCAGGGGCGTCCAGGTTTTCACAAACACCACCTCTCGTGGTGTCCCGAGGGATCGGCATTCGGTGCCACGCACTGCGTCGAACTGCCGCTGCCCCTCGGGTCCGCACGGGTGTGGGGGCCCGCCGATGCTCGGCACCTCGCGGGAGGGCGTGGACCCGAGCTGCGGGCGTCGTGGATCTCCTTTGCCAGGAAAGGCATCCCCGGCCCACTCGACTCGCTACCGGTCACCTGGAGCACCGCGCCATAAGGCACACCGGCAGTTTCGCGGCGGGCACTACTCACCGGCGGTTCGCTGGTGAACACTCTCGGAGTCGGACATACCGGGAGGTGGCGATCGAGTGGAAGACGAACCTCCCCACATCCGGGTGCTGGGCACGTTCGAGGTCACGCGCGGCACCCGCCGCTGCACGCCGACCGCGCCGAAGCAACGGGCGTTGCTCGCGTTGCTCGCTTTGCACGCCAACGAGTTCGTCCCGACGAGCCGGATCGTGGACCAGCTGTGGACGCGAGGGGCGCCGCGGTCGGCCGTCGCCGCGTTGCACGGATACGTGACGGCGGTGCGGCGGGTGCTGACGCCGAGCTGGGCCAGTTCTCGCAACTCCCACCCCGTGCTCACCACGCGCCCCTCCGGGTACGTGCTCCGCCTGGAGCCGCACCAGCTCGACCTGACCAGGTTCCGCGAGCTCGCGCGGCAGGGTCAGAAAGCCATGGCGGCCAACGACTGCGCGCAGGCGCGGGACAGGTTCACGGCGGCGCTCGGACTCTGGCGAGGGGCACCGCTGACGGACCTGCGCGAGCCGGGGATGTTCGACCACGACATCTCCCGGCTGGAGCGGGAGTACCTGGAACTGTTGCGCGCCAGGTTCGACGTCCTGCTCTGCCACGGTGACGGCCGCCTGGCCGTGTTCGACCTCGAGGAGCTCTGCCGGACCTACCCGTTGTGGGAGAGGTTCCACGAGCAGCTGATGCTCGCGCTGTGCCAGGCCGAACGCCGCGCCGACGCGCTGACCGCCTACGCGCGGGCGTACCGGATGCTGTCGAGCCAGGCGGGCATCGAGCCGGGGCCGCGGTTGCGCGCGATCCACCAGGTGATCCTCACCGGCGAGGACCCGTCCGACCGGGGCCACCGGCACGAACGGGCTCTCGTCTAACGACCTCGGCGCAGCCCCCAGTCGAAGAGGCGGCGGTAGCACACGAGCGGTTCGGCGTCCTCCACCTCGACGCGGCCGACCTCGCCGATCAGCACGGTGTGGTCGCCGTGGTCGAACACCGCGCTCGTGGCGCAGCGCAGGTAGATCGGGGCCGCGTACAGCCGGGGCACCACCCCGTCCCACGTCCAGGCCACGTCGGCGAACTTGTCCGCGCCCCGGCTCGCGAACGTTCGCGCGGCGCGTTCCTGCGTGCCGCCGAGCACGTGCACGCCGAACTCCGCGCAGCGCGCCAGCGACTCGCGGCACCGGGACGCGTGGTCGATCACGACCAGCACCGACGGCGGCGCGACGCTGTACGAGCAGATCGACGAGACGAGCAGGCCGCACGGCGCGCCGCCCGCCTGCCGGGTGGTGATCACCGCAAGACCGGAGACCAGCCTGCTCATCGCCTCGGCGAACGTGGCCGCCGGCAGTCCGGTGGCCACGTCCTCCGTCGCTGTCACGGCGTGCTCC
The DNA here is from genome assembly GCF_040610935.1 of Lentzea sp. NPDC003310. Lineage (NCBI taxonomy): Bacteria > Bacillati > Actinomycetota > Actinomycetes > Pseudonocardiales > Pseudonocardiaceae > Lentzea > Lentzea sp. NPDC003310. Next base: position 74,763 of record NZ_JBEXNC010000027.1, on the reverse strand, counting down.
TACCTGGCCGACGCCGCGGCGCAGAGTTCCCTGCGGTGCCGGGCGTCCTCGTCGTCGGTCACCGCGAGCACCGCGTCGTAGTCGAGCACGGCGGCGGCCAGCTCACCCGACTCCTCGTAGGCGACCGCCCGGTTGTAGCGGGACTCCGGGTTGTCGTCGAGGGTGATCGCGCGGCTCAGGTAGCTGATCGCGTCGGTCAGTTCCCCGGACGCGACCGCGATCGTGCCGCGGATCGCCCACGCCTCGGCGAGTTTCTCGTTGCGCCGCAGCGCTTCCGCCAGCGCCTCGGAGGCTGCGCCGTACTCGTCCTGCTCGACCAGCAGCTGGCCCTTGAGGCACAACAGGTGTGCGTTGGTGGGCGCCTCTTCGAGGGCGGCCGAGACGTCGCGCCACGCGCCCTCGACGTCGCCCAGCGAGAGCAGGTGGCCCGCGCGGTTGATCCGCGCGTCCACGTGCCGCGGGTCGAGCTCGATGACGTACGCGAACGCCTTCATGGCGCTCTCGACGTCGCCGAGCGCGAGGTGGGCGTCGCCGATGTTGTAGTACGCCTCGGGGAACGGCGGTGAGAGCCGCAGGGCCTCGCGGTAGGCGGAGAGCGCCTCCTCGTCGCGGCCGAGCTTGCGCAGCACGTTGCCGACGTTGAAGTGGTGCTCGGGGAAGTTCGGATCCCGTTCCAGGACATAGCTGTAATCGGCCAGCGCGTCCTCCAGGCGGCCCATCGCGCCGTACACCTGCGCCCGGTTGTAGCGCAGCACCAGGCGGTGCAGGACGTGCTCGTCGGGGTCCAGCTCCCGGTCGAGGCGGGCCATGCCGTCGTTCACGAGGGCGAGCGCCACCTCGGGCTTCTGCTCGCGGACCTCGACCAGGGCCAGTCCGTTGCGGGTGAAGACGGACTGGAAGGCCTCCTTCTTCGGGTCGGTCAGCTGGGCCGCCAGCGCGATCGCCAGGTTCATCCACGCCCGTGCGCGGACGTAGTCGCGTTCGGCCTCGGAGTAGTGGCGGGCGTGCAGCATGGCCGTGGAGTAGGCCAGCTCCAGGTGGATGGCCGGGTCGGTGGAGGCGGCGCGGCCCTCGACGTAGAGCGTCTCGGCCTCGGCGGCGCGGCCGACGGCGGCGAGCACGATCCCGGTCTGGAACGTGATGTGCCACCACAGGTCGGGGTCGGCCTCGCGGTCCGCGACCGCGCGCCCGCGCAGTCCGTGGTCCGCGGCGGCCTGGTAGAGCCCGACCTTGTGGCAGTGGTCGAGCGCGATGCGCAACGCCGCGGCGCCCACGCCGGCCGGGTCGCTGCCGTGCTCGCGGTGGTACGGGATCGCGCCGAGGTGCAACGAGAAGTCCTCTGACCGCAGGAGTTCCTCGGCGCGGGCGTCGTGCAGCGCGGCCCGCTCCTCGGCCGGCAGCGCGAGGTAGGCGGCGAGCAGGCGCGGGTCGTCGGCGGTGCCGTCACCGTCCACATAGGCCTGGGCGGGGTCGTCGCCGAGCGGCTCGTCCTCACCGGGCTCGGCGTCGACGACCTGGGCGTGCGCGGCGATCGTCCGCGCGAGCGACACGTCGATCTCCCCGCGCGGGTCCACGAGCGGCTCGCGGCCCGTGCCCACGACGACGGTGAGGTCCGGGATGTCGCCGCGCCGCAGCAGGACCGCGATGAACTCCTGGTCCGACGCGTCGGCCTCGTGCGCGTTCTCGAACACGAGGGTGCGCGGCCCGCCACCGAGCGCGGCCAGGTAGTCGCGCAGGAGCTCGGCCAGGCCGTTCGCGATGTTGCGGGTGTGCAGCCGCGAGTAGTAGCGGGTGCGTTCGCTGTCCTGCACGGCCCATTCGAGCGTGTGCCAGGCGCTCGGCACCCGGCCCGCGAGCTCGGGCGTGGTCGTGAGCAGCTCGATGTTGTGCCGCTCCCCCAGTTCCGGGCAGCGGGTCAGCAGGTCGTCGGCGATCTGGCGCAGCAGCGCACCGGCAGCCGAGTACGGTCCGCGCAGCCGCCGGTGGGCGTCGAGGACCGCCCACACCGGCGGCAGGTCGAGGGCGGCGAGCGCGTGGGCCCGATCGCGCCGCCGGTCGGCGCGGATCCAGTAGCGGCTGTCCATGGTGCGTCCTTTCAGTGAATGACGTGGTGCAGGCGACGGTCGCGGCGCGCCTGGACGCGTTCGCGGACCATGAGCCAGCCGAGCAGCGCGCACTGCGCGATCGCGACGGCGGCGAAGACGGCCGAGTCGAGGAACTGGGCCGTGGGCACGCCGTCGCCCGTGAGCCGTGCGATGACGCCGGTGACGAACCGGTGGAGCACGGGGAATCCCGCCAGCGCGAACGTCGTGAGGCTGAGCGTGTAACCGACGACGACCAGCCACGAGTACCAGCGCGCCACTTTGCGGTCGGCCGGGTGCAGCGCCGACTCGTCGGTCTCCGGCTTCCCCAGCAGTCGGCGGACCCTGTTGCGCACCACCGTCAGCGCCGCGCCGTGCAGGTCGACGCAGCCGAGCACGGTGCTCACCAGCACGTAGATGTCCGTGCGCAGGTAGAAGAAGAACTGCCAGACGACCCGCAGCAGCGCGGCGAACGCGACGGCCAGCAGGAACCGGCCCGGCCCCGACAGCGTGCCGTCCGCGTGCCGCGTCAGGTCTGCGGCGACCGTGCACGCGGCGATGCCCAGGACGTCCGCGAGCAGCCCGGCCACGATCGGCAGGTAGCGCTGCCGGCGCGGCACGGCCACGAGTCCGTCGAGCGAGGTCTCCAGCACGATGTAGTAGAGCCGCCGGCCCACCCGCAGCCTCGACCGGACGCCGAGCCGCCGTCCCGCGAGAGCGTGGAACGACTCGTGCAGCAGGAGCAGCGGAATCGCGGCGACGAACAACCCGACCTGGATGACCATGTAATAGTCGGAGAAGAAGATGTTGTGATAGGTCGGCCGCAGATCGGCGTGCGCCACCATTGCGAACAATGCCCAGCCGGCCAGCGCCGCGTAGAGGACCCAGGCGATCGGCGAGAACAACGCGGCACCCAGTCCGCTGAATCGAACCGGCGCCTTCTGCCCGGCCACCTCACCGGAATCGCGAATGAGGTCGAGTTCGTCCAGTCCGGCGAGGACGTCCTCGATGTCGACTTCCTCGCCGTATTCGCGTTCGAACCATTCGGCGGCCTGCCGCGGGGTGTCGCCGTCGACGAGCCTGCGCACGAGCGCGGCGCCCTCACCGGGGAAGATCCCGTACGAGTCGACGTCGGCGCGCCCGATCGTCACCTCGTCGCCGTCCTCCAGGAACACCAGCGGGTGCAGCGGCACCGGCCGGTCCAGGTCGAGATCGGTCACGCTGTTCCCCTCCGGTGCGAGCCGGGTGCGCCGGACCGGTGGCCCGGCGCACCCGCGCCTCGAATCAGGCGTTCTTGACGTTGTACTGCGAGCAGGCGGCCGCCGTGAGGCGAACCGGGCCCACCTTGCGAATGGTGATTCGCTTCATCTTCGCCTTGGGCTTCTCCATTGGGTGCTCCTCCCTCGGATGAACATCTGACATCGAGGAGTCTGCCCGCGCACTCCAAGAAAGCACCAAGAGAGCTCCAAAATGCGAAACACCCGATTGGACGTCCAGAAAACAAATGGGCAGTATTGATCGCGGGTCGGCTGACGGCGCTTTCGGACGAACAGCTCGAGCGGCGCAAGCTCTACGACGAGGCCGTGCACCTGGTGGTGCGGGCCACAGGTCAGGCGAAGGTCTTCGCCAGCACCGCGTTCACCCGGTCGGCGATCTCGTCGACCGCCTCCTCCAGTGCGAAGTGGCCGGTGTCGAGCAGCACCACGTCGGCGGCGGGCACGTCCCGGCGATAGGCCTCGGCGCCCGCGGGGACGAAGAACGTGTCGTTGCGGCCCCAGATCGCGAGCACCTCCGGCTGCCGCTCGCGCAGCCACCGCTGCCACGCCGGGTAGCGGCCGATGTTGGTCTGGTAGTCCCACAGCAGGGCCTTCATGTAGTCGGCCCGGCCGGGCAGGTCGAGCACGGCCTGGTCGGCGAGCGCCTGCTCGGGGTCGATGTGCTCGGGGTCCTTCGCGCCCACGAGCCACTGGTGGCGGGTGCCGTCGAGGCTCACGACCCAGTCGACCTTGTCCTGGTCCTGCGTCCGGTCCTGCCACCAGCCCTTCAACACGTCCATGTCCGGGCCGAGGCCGTCGGTGTAGGCGTTGCCGTTCTGCGTGATCACGGCCCGGACGCGCTGGTCGTGCTCCAGCGCGATGCGGAAGCCGACCGGGGAGCCGAAGTCGAAGACGTAGACGGCGTAGTCGCCGATGCCGAGCAGGTCGATGACCTTGCCGGTGGTCGCGGCGAGCCGGTCGAACGTGGGCTCGCCGGGCAGCGGGTCGGACGAGCCGAAGCCGGGGTAGTCGATCGCGACGACGTGCCACGACGTGGCGAGGCGGTCGATCAGCCGGACGTAGGCGCGGGTGCTCGACGGGTAGCCGGGCAGCAGCACGATCGTCGGCCTCTCACGGTCCCCGGCCTCGCGGACGAACACCTTCAGGCCGTCGGCCTCGACGTGGTGGTGGCGGATCGCGGGCATCTCGTTCTCCTCGGCTCGTTCTAATGGGTAAAGCGACCGTATACACGTTAGGTGGTGGGCTGCAAGCCATCCGAGCGAGAATCTGCTAATGTCTCAATCGGCGCTTCAACCGTTAGGAGACGGCGTGACCGCGACCCTCACCGACTTCCAGGCGGCGGGCTTCCCGATGGGGGCCGAGCCGCTGGTCGCGCTCGACCTCGTGGACACGCAGGCGTTGTGCCTCGACCCGGTCAGGGACCTCATCGCGGACGAGGCCGAGCACGCGAGGTGGTGGGCGCTGCAGGCTGATCGCCTGCCCGACGCGGCACCTCCGGCGATCAGCGCGACCCGGCGGCTGCGCGCGCTGCTGCGGTCGCTGTTCGAGGCCGCCCTGACCGGGGCCACGCCGGACCCGGCGCTGGTCGCGGACCTCAACGCCGTCGCCGCCGCGGTGCCCACGAGCCCCCGGCTCGACGGCTGGGGCGCGCAGGCGCGGGCGTCGGTCCGCTGGCACGACGACTACAACGGCCATCCGGCACTGGCCGCGATCGCGGGCGAGTCGATCCGGCTGCTCGCCGACCCCGAGCGACTGGGCAAGCTGCGGGCGTGCGCGAACCCGGCCTGCTCGATGATGTTCCTCGCGGAGAACAAGCGCCGGATGTGGTGCGCGGCCAACGTGTGCGGCAACCGAGCGCGGGTCGCGCGGCACTACGAGAAGACGCGCGGCTAGGCCCTGGTGAGCCGGTCCAGCAGCGCCGCGAGGTCGGCGGGCGCAGCCGCGCTACGGCGCTCTCGGCCACCGCGAGATCGACGTCGTCGTAGAACTGGGCTGCGGCGTCGAGCGGCGGCGGCACGAACAGACCGGCGGGTGACCCGGTGCTCGGCAGGTTGACGGCGCGGGCCGTGCGGCCGAGGCGGTCCAGTTCCGCGACGACGGGCTCCCAGCACCACGAACCGTGACGGCCCCGGACGAGTGCGCGCACCCCAGGTCCGCCATGCTGGCGGCGCCGCCGTTCCACGTCCGAGGGAGAAGCACATGCGCAGGACCAGCCGGCTCGCGTTGATCGCCGCGATCGGCCTGGCGGCCACCGCGGCACCCGCAGTCGCGCAGGCGACGCCCGGCACCGGGGTCACCGCCGTCACGATCTTCGACCACACCGTCGGCGACACCCAGTACGTGCTGAAGGAGATCACCATCGCCCCCGGCGGCGCGACGGGCTGGCACTACCACCCCGGGCCGGTCCGGGGCGTGGTGGCGAAGGGCGTGCTGACGCACCACGACTCCAGCTGCGCGGTCGACGGCGTGTACCGGCCCGGCCAGTTCATCGACGATCCCCACGGCACCGGCTATGTCCACATCGGACGCAACCTGGCGGAGGTCCCACTGGTGCTGGAGGTGCTCTACCAGAACCCGGTGGGCAACCCGCTGGCGGTCAGCACGCCGAACCCGGGCTGTTCCTTCGAGTAGGGCGCTCAGCGGCGGCGGTGGGCGTTGATCTCGTCGCGGTGCTCGACCGCCCACTCGGCCAGCGCGACCACCAGCGGCAGCAGGGTCTTCCCCAGCTCGGTCAGCGCGTACTCGACGCGCGGTGGCACCTCGGCGTAGGCGGTGCGGCTGATCAGGCCGTCCTCGACGAGGTGCTTCACCGTGAGCGTGAGCATGCGCTGGGAGATGCCGGTGACCGTCTTCGCCAGCTCGCCGAACCGCAGCGGTCCCTCGCGCAGCGCCCCGACGACGAGCAGGCTCCACTTGTCGCTGATCCGGTCGAGCACCTCGCGGACCGCGCCGTCGTCGTTCATGTCCGGCGGACACCCGTCGGCACGTGTGAACCGCGTCACAGCCAGACCTCCCGTCCTGGACACATACACCGATGTGCCTTTTGTGCCGGTCGCAATGCAGACACACCATGAGGTTACGCACAAGGCGTAAGAATCGGAGTGTGCAATGAACATCGCACTGTGGATCGCGCAGGGACTGCTCGCGGCGGTCTACCTGGGGAGCGGTCTCACGAAGCTCGTCCGGACGCGCGAGCAGGTCATCGCGTCGACTGGCAACTGGGCGAAGGACTTCTCCGACTCCGCCGTGAAGGGCATCGGCGCGGTCGAGGTCCTCGGCGCCCTCGGCGTGGTGCTCCCCTGGCTCACCGGCATCGCCCCGGTCCTCACGCCGATCGCGGCGGCCGGGCTCGTCGTCGTCCAGGTCGTCGCCACCCGTGTGCACCTCAAGATCGGCGAGACGAAGACGTTGCCCGTCAACGTGGTCCTGCTGCTGCTGGCCGCGTTCGTCGCGATCGGACGTTTCGCCGGCTGACCGGTCACCCGACCGTGTCGCGGCGCACGGGGTACCGTGCCGTCGCATGAGCGCGCGCTTCCAGGAACTCGACCACCGCAGGACCCCGCTGGGCGAGCTCACCCTGCGCTGCCGGCTCGAACCCGGCACCGGCCGGGAGATCCACGAGATCAAGCTGAACGACGAGTTCCTGATGTCGAGCCTCTTCACGGTCGCCGAGGTCGAGCTGGCGCGCCTTGCCCTCGCGGAGCTGTCCGGCGACTCGCTGGACGTGGTCGTCGGCGGCCTCGGCCTCGGCTACACCGCGCAGACCGTGCTGGAGAACCCCGACGTCGGCTCGTTGCTCGTCGTGGACGCGCTGCCCGAGGTGATCGAGTGGCACGAGCAGGGCCTCATCCCGGCCGGCGCGACCCTGGCCGCCGACGAGCGGTGCCGGTTGGCGCACGGCGACTTCTTCGCCCTCACCCGGTCCGGCGAGGGGTACGACCCGACGGCGCCCGGCCGGCTGTTCGACGCCATCGTCGTCGACATCGACCACTCGCCGCGGCACCTGCTGCACCCCTCCAACGCCGACTTCTACACGGTCGAGGGCGCGCAGCGGCTGGCCGCGCTGCTGACGTCCGGCGGCGTGTTCGCGTTGTGGTCCAACGACCCGCCCGAGGACGAGTACGCCGCCACGCTCTCCGCCGTGTTCACCGACGTGCGCGCGGAGGTCGTGAGCTTCCGCAACCCCCTGCAGGACCGTGATTCGACGAACACCGTGTACCTCGCACGCCGCCGCTGACCCGTTCGCCGCAACTTCGAAGATCTTGGTTTGGCCGGACTCGGCGGTGGGCATTGGACCGCTCATGATGGCGTCGTACTGGGAGACCGCCCGAACCGGTTTCCTGGCGTTCGTGGGTGTCGGGCTGATGATCCTGCTGCCCCTGGTCCTGTTGCACTACTTCCGGTTCCGGCGGGTCGAGCCGCGCCGGGCGTTCGTCCTGTACGGCCTGCTGGCCTACGGGCTGGTGGCGCTCGCGCTGATCTTCCTGCCGTTCCCGTCGGACGTGTCGAAGCTGTGCACGGGCGACCAGATGCTGTCGACGGTCCCCTTCCAGTGGGTGACCGACATGAGCAACAACATGGCGGCGAACGGGCGTTCCGGCATCGTCGCGATGGCGACGTCGCAGGCGTTCCTGCAGCAGCTGTTCAACGTCGTGCTGTTCGTGCCGCTGGGCGTGGTGCTGCGCAAGGCGTACGGCAAGGGACCGCTCGCCGTGATCGCCATCAGCCTCGGCCTGTCGCTCGCCATCGAGGTCGTGCAGTACACCGGCAACCTCGGCTTCTACCCGTGCCCGTACCGGATCGCCGACGTCGACGACCTGATCTCCAACACCTTCGGCGGCTTCTTCGGGTGGATGATGGCGCCGGCCGCGTTCGTCGTGCCGAGGGTGCCGTCGTCGGACGAGTCGTCCGCGTCGCCCGCCACCGTCACCGTGCCGCGCCGGATCGTCGGTCTGGTCGCGGAGCTGGTGCTGGTCATCGTGATCGCGAAGCTGGTGCTGCACTCGGACCCGCGCTGGGCGGTGTGCGTGCTCGTGGCGTCGCGGGTGGTGCTGCCGGCCGCGACCGGCGGCATGACCGTCGGCGGCATCCTGCTGCACTACCGCATCCGCGCCGAGGACGGCTCGCGCGCCAACCCGCTGCGGCTCACCGTGCGCGAACTGCTGGGCTTCACCGGTTTCATGGCCTACGCGACGGTGGTGTCGCCGCTGGTCGACATCGGCTGGTGGGACCTGGCCGTGGTCGCGCTCTACGTCGGCGGGGCGTTCGTCGTGCCGGTGTTCCGGCGCGACCAGCGCGGGTGGCACGAACAGGTGGCCGGGACGCGGGACGTGTTCGCGGCGGAGAAGTCCGGGTACCCGGACGTCCATGACGACGTACACGCACACAGCTGAGGCCGACATCCCGGCCGACACGCTGTTCGGCTTCCTCGCCGAGCCGCGGAACCTGCCCCGGTACTTCCCGCAGATGACCGCGGCCGAGCCGGAGGGCGGCGAGCAGGTGCACGTGGAGGCCGAGGTGCACGGCCACCACGTCGAGGGCGAGGCGTGGGTGCGCCCGGACCCGGAGCGCCGCACGCTCGAGTGGGGCGCCGAGGGCCCGGACGACTACCACGGCGAACTGCAGGTCGAGGAGGTCGCGCCGGGCCGGTCGCGCATCACCGTCAGCCTGCACAGCGTGCGGGAGGCGCAGGGCGACGAGGTGCAGCGCGGTCTGGAGCAGACGGTCGCCGTCCTCACCCAGACCGCGGCGGCCGACGACCGTTCTCCCGAGTAACGCGCTCAGAGCAGATCGGCGAGCAGGGCGGCCGCTCGCGCGGCACCGTCCCGTTCCACCTCCCGGTAGCCGACCTCGCGCCCGATCTCCGCGGCGATGGCGGCCGCCAGCACCTCGCGGTCAGCCGCCTCGTCGTAGGTCAGGCACCGCCCGGCCCCGTAGCGCTCCAGCCGGTGCCGGACGTGGAAGTGCTGCTCGAAGTGGTGGCGCAGCGGCACGAAGAGGAACGGCCGGCGGGCCGCGGTCAGCTCCATGCAGGTGGTCAGTCCGCCCTGAACCACCGCCAGGTCGCACGTGGCGAGGTGCCGGGGCAGGTCCGGCACGTACCCGCGCAGCTCGACGCCGGGCACGTCCGGCAGCGACGCCGGGTCGATGCGCGGCCCGGTGACGACGAGGAACCGCAGGCCGGGGACCGCGCGCCGGGCGAGCGGCACCGCGTCGAGCACCCGGCGCAGCAGCGACTCCCCCACGCCGGAGCCACCGACCGTGACGACGCAGAGCTTCTCGCCGGACGGCCGCGCCGGCGCCTCCGGTGGGTCGAACCCGGTGACGTAGCCGGAGAACTCGAAGTTCGCCTCCGTCCACTCGCGAATCGCGGGCAGGCCCTCGCCGAACGGCAGCGAGACCACGTCGTCCGGGTTGCCGATGAACACCGACCGGTCGCGCACGCGGCGGTGCCGGTCCCGCTGCTCGATCATGTCGAGGTTGTAGTCCGCGGTCAGGCGCTGCTCGCGGGCGCCGCCGTCCGGCATCGGCAGCCAGCCGACGAAGTCCGTCAGCCAGGCGAAGGAGAACCGCTTGAGGCCGGGGTTCTCGTGCAGGAAGTAGTCGACGTCCCAGGCCTCGTCACCGATCACCAGGTCGTACCGCTCCTCCTCCAGCACGTCGTGGAACACCATGAAGTTGTGCACCAGCACGGCGTCCAGGCGGCGGAACGCCTCGAACACGTGCAGGTCGTGCTCGCCCGCGTCGTCCTCCACGTGCGCCGACTCGTTCGCGAGCCACGCCGACGCCGGGTGGACCGCCTCCCCCGCCGGTCCGAGCACCTCCGTGACCGGGTGCTGGGCGAGCCAGTCGATCTCCAGGCGCGGCTGGAGCTTGCGCAGCTCGGTCGCGATGGCGAGGTCGCGGCGGGCGTGGCCGAGGCCGATCGGGGAGCTCAGGTACAGCGCGCGAGGCGGCCGGTGCCTGCGCTGGTGCCGCACCACGGGGTGCACGCGGTCGACGAACTCCTTGACCAGCAGGTTGATCCGCACCGGCTCGCGGGCGTGCACGCCGTGCCCGGCGCCGTCGACCAGCACCAGTGACCCGCCGGTGAGCTCGGCGAGCCGGGCGCCGATGGCGTGCGGGCGGATCTGGTCGTCGGTGCCGTGGACGACGAGCACCGGGCAGCGGACCTTGCGGCAGTCGTCCTCGATCGACGGTGACGCCAGCCGGCCGGCCGTGGTGTCGGCCAGCGTCTCGGGGTCGATCTCGTGCGCCCAGCGCACGGCGTCCTCGATCTGCCTGGTGGAGTGGGGTTCGGCGAACATCCGGGCGAAGAACCAGTCGACGAAGTCGTCGTAGCCGCCGTTCAGCCACTGGTGCCGGCTGTACGGGCCCTCGCCCGACTCCCACGACTGCCTCTCCTGCTCCTGCACGCCGATCAGCGACCCGCTGGCGGGCCCGATCGCGACGATCCCGGAGACCCGTCCGGGGTGGTGGGCGGCCGCCAGCACCGACCAGGCGTCCCCGCGCGACAACGCCACCAGCACGGCCCGTTCGGTGCCGGTCGCGTCCAGCACGGCGATGGCGTCGGCCGCGTACTCGGCGTCCACATAGGACTCACCGCCCCGCGGACGATCCGAGCCACCGCTGCCGCGGCCGTCGAAGGTGACCACCCGGAAGTGCCGTGCCAGATAAGGGACCTGGGCCTTCCAGAACTTCGACGGCACGATCGACCACGTCGGCATCAGCAGCACCGTCGGCTTGCCGGGGTTGTCGTAGACCCGGTACGCGAGCCGCACCCCGGCGCGCTCGGCGAAGCCCTCGGCGTCGGCCTCGCGCACCGGGCGCGGCTCGGCGTTCACGGCCGGACTTCGAGGACCTGGTTGAACGGCGTCTGCGCCACCCCGGCGAACCGGGTGAACCCGCCCGCCACGGCCACGTCGCGGATCCGCGCAGGCCCGGCCTGCGTGCCGAGCGCCAGTCCGACGTCCTGCGACAGCGAGGCGGGCGTGCACAGCAGCGTGGAGAAGCCGTAGTAGGTGCGGCCGACGGGGTTGAGGTTGTCCTCGACGCGGTCACCGGCCATCGGTTCGACGATCATCCACGTGCCGTCGGCCGCCACCGCGTCCCGCACGTGCCGGGCCGCGCCGACCGGGTCGCCCATGTCGTGCAGGCAGTCGAACATGGTCACGAGGTCGTAGCCCGTGCCGCCGAAGTCCTGGGCGGAGGCCACCTCGAACGTCACCCGGTCGCCGACGCCCGCGGCCTCGGCGCGTTCGCGGGCGATCCGGATGGAGTCGGGGTGGTAGTCCGACCCGGTGAACGTGGAGTTCGGGAACGCCTGTGCCATCAGGATCGTGGATGCCCCGTGGCCGCACCCGACGTCCGCGACCCGCGCGCCGGCGCGCAGCTTGTCGGTCACTCCGTCGAGCGCGGGCAGCCAGCCCTCGACCAGGTTCGCCGCGTAGCTCGGCCGGAAGAACCGCTCGCAGCCGACGTGCACGTCGGTGCTGTGCTCGTGCCAGCCGACCCCGGACCCGCTGCGGGCGGCGTCGAGCACCCGTCCGGCGTCGTGCACGGTGCCGAGCGCGATCTGGAACATGCCGGGCAGGAACGCGGGGCTGTCCTCGACGGTGAGCGCCACGGCGTGCTCGATCGGCAGCGCGTAACGGCTGGTCACGGGGTCGTAGGTGACGTAACCACCGGCGGCCTGGGCGTTGAGCCACTCGCGGGCGTACGGCTCGGCGGTGCCCGTGCGGTCGGCCAGGTCGGCGGGGGTGACGGGGTCGCCGGACGCCATCGCGCGGTAGTAGCCGAGCTTGTCGCCCATGACGACGAGCGCGGCGTTGAGCGTGGCGCCGACCTCGTCGACGGCCCGGAACACGAACTGCATGAGCTTGTCGGTGTCAACCTCGGGTCTTGTCGTGGTCATCTGCTCGTCCCTCCTGTGAGGGCTGGAACCTATGAGCGCCAACGGGACAGCCGCATCAGGTGCCCCACCTAGTGAGCTCGGTCTGCCTACACTGCCCGGTGTGCTGATGGGGCGCGAGTCCGAGCGTCGACAGGTCGAGCGGCTCGTCGCGGCCGCCCGGCTGGGGCACGGCGGCGCCCTCGCGATCACCGGCGAGCCCGGCGTCGGCAAGACCGCGCTGCTCCAGTTCGCACAGGACTGCGCCACCGGCATGACGGTGCTGCGGGCGGCGGGGAGCGAGTCGGAGCGCGAGCTGCCGTTCGGCGCGCTGCACCAGGTGCTGCGACCCGCGCTGGACCGGCTGGGCGAGATCCCCGGGCCGCAGGCGCGGGCGTTGTCGGTCGCGCTCGCGCTGGGGCCCGGCGAGGTCGCCGACCGGTTCGCGATCGGCGCGGCCACGCTCAGCCTGCTCTGCCGGTTCGCCGAGGAGCGCCCGCTCGCCGTGCTGCTCGACGACCTGCACCTGCTCGACCGCCCGTCGGCGGACGCGCTGGCGTTCGCCGCCCGCAGGCTCGCCGCCGACCCGGTCGTGCTGCTGGCCACGACCCGCTCGCCCGATCCGCCGCTGCCGGTGCTGCCGCTGACCGGCCTCGACCTCGACGCCGCGGGTGCGCTGGTGTCGAGCCGGTCGGGCGCGCCGGTGTCGCCGGAGTTCATCGCGCGCCTGCACCGGGCGACGGCGGGCAACCCGCTCGCGTTGATCGAGCTGGCGGCGCACGGGCACCTCTCGCCGGAGGCGCCGCTGCCGGTGTCCGCCGCGCTGGCCCACGAGTTCACCGCGCAGGCCCGGTCGCTCGGGTCGGCCGCGCAGGCGGCGCTGGCCGTCGCGGCGGTGGCGGGCACCGACCTGCGCGTGGTCGCCGCCGCGTGCCGCCGCCTCGGTGTGCCGGTCGACGCGTTGGCCGAGGCCGAGGGCGCGGGCCTCGTCCGGCTCGGTGACGGGCGGGTCGAGTTCCGGCACCCGCTGATCCGCGCGGCGGTGCACGCCGCCGCCCCGGACCGCCGGTCGATCCACCGCGCGGTGGCGGAGGTGTTCGGCGAGGACGACGACCGGCACGCGTGGCACCGGGCGGAGGCCGCGGTCGGACCGGACGAGCAGGTGTCCGCGCTGCTCGTCCGGGCGGCGCGGCGGGCGCACGAACGCGGCGCGCACGACGTCGCCTCGGCCGCCTTCGAGCGGGCCGCGCGGCTCAGCCCGGACGTCCACGACCACGCCTCGCGGTGCGTGTCCGCCGCGGAGTCGGCGTGGCTCGCCGGGCAGACGAGCCGGTCCGTCGCGTTGCTCGGCGAGGCGGACGGGCAGGTGCGCGCCGTCGAACTGCGCGCCGCCATCGCCGCCCGCACCGGCTCGCTCACCGAGGCCCGCGACCTCTGCCGGCTCGCCGCCCGCGACGCCGACCCGGACGCGGCCGTCGTCCTGCTGGCCGACGCCGTCCACGCGTGCTTCTACCTCGGCGACACCGCGTCCGGCGTCGAGGTGGCCCACGAGATCGAGGCGCTGCTGGACCGCGTGGGCACGCCGAGAGCGCGTGGCCTCGGCCAGATGGCGGCGGGCGTCGCCCGGATCCTCGCCAACTCCGGCGGAACGGACCAGATCCGGGCCGCGGTGGACCTGCTCGCCTCGTCCGGGCTGCTGCGCGACGACCGCCGCCGGCAGTCGTGGCTGATGATCGGCCCGCTGTTCCTGCGCGACGCGGACTCCGGCGCGAACCTGCGCCGCGTCGTCGCGGACGCCCGCGCAGAGACCGCCGTCGGCTCGCTGCCCGCCCTGCTGTTCCACGTCGCACGGGACGAGGCCACGACGAACCAGTGGGCGCGCGCCGCGGCCACCTACGACGAGGCCACCCGGCTCGCCCGCGAGACCGGGCAAGAGACCGACCTCGCGATGTGCCTCGCCGGGCTCGCGTGGCTGCGGGCCCGCCTGGGCGACGAGGAACGGTGCCGCGCGCTCGTCGCGGAGGCGGTGCCGATCTGCCGCGGCCGCGACATCCACATCGGACGCGTCTGGTCGCTCTTCGCGTTGGGAGAGCTGGAACTCGGCCTCGGCGACCCGCGCAAGGCGTTGGCACACCTGGAAGAGCTGGCCGCGTTGCTCGACGACCTGCGGCTCACGGACCCGGACCTCTCCCCCGCGCCCGAGCTCGCCGACGCGCTGGTCCGGCTGGGCCGGCCGGACGAGGCACTACCGGTCGCGCGCCGCTACCGGTCCGCGGCCGCCGCCAAGGGGCAGCCGTGGGCGATGGGACGGGCCGAGCGCACGATGGGCCTGCTGAGCCCGGACTTCGACGCGCACTTCGAGGCGTCCCTGGGTTTTCACGCCAGGACGTTGGACGACTTCGAGACCGCCCGCACCCGGCTCGCCTACGGTGCGCGCCTGCGCCGCGCCCGGCGGAGGGTGGACGCGCGACCGCACCTGCACGCGGCGCTGGAGACGTTCGAGAACCTGCGTGCGGCGAGGTGGGCGGATCTCGCCGCGCTGGAGCTCAAGGCGACCGGCGAGTCGATCGAGCGACGGGCACCGGGTGACTCCCTCACGCCGCAGGAGCTGCAGGTGTCGCTCCTGCTGGCGGAGGGCCGGACCACCCGCGAGGTCGCGGCCGCGTTGTTCCTGAGCCCGAAGACCGTCGAGTACCACCTGCGCAAGGTCTACACGAAGCTCGGCATCCGCTCACGCGCCGAGCTGGCCGGCCGGCTGCCCTGACGCCCACGCGAACCCGTCCGGGTCGGTGAAGTCGCCCGCGCCGTTCAGCACGATCCGGTGCGAGCCCGAGCCCTCCGGCGCCACCCCGGCGTCCTTGGCGAGCGCGCGCCGCCGGTACAGGCCGAGCTTGACGGCGCCCGCCGACGCGAACTGCACGTACATGCGGCCGAAGCTCTTCTCGACGGTGAAACCCCGGTCCACGTAGCACTGCCGGCTCGCGGCGATGTCCGTCGCCCCGAGCAGCAGCACCACGTCGTCGATCCGCCCGGTGGCCGGGCCGGTGTTCTTCTTCGCCGAGGTGGCGACCTTCCAGATGGTGCCGTCGGGCGCCTGCACGACCGCGCCGTAGCCCCAGAGGGACTTGCCCGCGGGCTTGAGCGTGGTCGCGCCGGCGTCGAGGGCGCCCTCGATCAGCAGGTCGACGTCGGCGGGCTGCGCCACCGTGAGAGACAGGGTGAAGCCGCGGAACCCGGCGGACGGCTGCCGCGACGCCCGCAGGCGCAGGCGGTCGCCGAGCCCGAAAGCGTTGGCGTAGAAGCGTTCGGCGGCCGCGAGGTCGGCCACTTCGAGGGTGATCGCGTCGAATGAGGTCATGCCGGAAACGCTAGGCGTCACCCCGTGTTCGGTGCTTCTCGATTCCTGACCGGACCGCGAGCACCGCCACGACGACCACCAGGACGGCCACGACCGTGCTGCCCGTTCCGACGAGCTCCTCGATCCGCCGCGCCGTCTCGCCCGCTGCGGCGCCGAGTGCGATGTGCAGCGCGCACCACCCCGTCGCGCCCACGGCCACGGCGGGCAGGAACGTCCGGTACGGCAGCCCCGCGGCTCCCGCGGCGGCGGGCAGCACCGTCCGCAGCACCGGCAGGAAGATCGCGACCAGGACCGCGACCGCACCCCGGCGGCGCAGGAAGTCCGTGGCCCGGTCCCAGTGCCGCACGCCGACCCGCCGCACGAGCCCCGACTCGCGCAACCGGGCGCCGTAGCGCCGTCCGATCAGGAACCCGACCGAGTCGCCCGCCACCGCGCACACCGTGGTCACGAGCCACATCACCACGAACGCGGGCGGGCTGGTGGCGGTGGTGGTGCCGAGCACGAACAGGCCGGTCTCCCCCGGCGCGACGAACCCCAGGCCGAGGGTGCACTCGCCGAAGACGAGCAGCCCGGCCGCGACGACCACCCAGGCGGGCGGCAGGGTCGCGAGCCAGTCCAGGAACGCGGTCACGGGACGAGCCTCGCGTCCGGGTGGGAGGGCGAGTCCGCGTCGAACAGGGTGGTGGGCCGGCCGCGCAGGTGCAGGTCGAAGAACGCGGCCAGGTAGGCGCGTTGTGCCGCCAGGCTCCGGCGCGGGTCGACGGTGCCGATCGCCGCCGCGAGCCGGTCGGCGGGCAACGGGTGCGTCCGGGCGACCTGCGGCAGCAACACCTGCGCGTCGGTGAAGCTCGCGTGCTCCGCCTCGGGCAGGTGGACGTCCCGCTTCCAGCCGGTGGAGTTCGCCCAGAACGACGCCCAGTCCGGTGCGTGCCGGTGGGTGTGCGGGTGCCGGTCGGCGCCGCTGGTGCCGCCGCCCACCAACAGGAACGGACGGTCGGCGCCGCGGGCGCTCGCCTGGCCGGAGTTCGGGTCCAGGCTGCCGTCGAGGTTGGCACCCGCGTCGATGCGCGGTTCCGTGAGCATCGCCTCGGCGGCGGTGAAGCCGCCCATCGAGTGCCCGGCCATGCCCACCCTCGACAGGTCCATCGCGCCGGACAGCGCGGTGGAGGCGAGCCGGTCGAGCACGAAACCGGTGTCGCGCACCCGTTCCCGCATCATCAGGGCCGTGTCGGCACCCCGGACCGGGAGCTCCACGCGGTCGGGGAACTCCACCGGGCCCGCGAAGGTGTGGTCGATCGTGACGACGACGTAGCCGCGGCTCGCGAGGTCCTCGACGAGCGTCGTGCCGAACGACCGGGACTGGCCGCGCCCCGGCGAGTAGAGGATCACCGGGCGGCGACCGGGAAGGGGCGTGGCGGCGGCCCGCGCGTGGGTCCGCGTGCCCGCGAAGTCGGCGACACCGAGGTCGAGCCCGACCGACGCGCCGGCGGTCTGGTCGTAGAACGCGGCGATCCCCGGGCCGAGGTGGCGGGTGGCGGCCCGCGGCGACGGGAACGCCGGGTACCACAGGGAGATCATCAGTTCGCGGGGCCGGCCCGGCGCCCACGGGTCGGTGCGGCTCTCGTCCACGAGGTGCAGCTCGGTGGTGCCCAGGGGGAACGGTCCCGACGGCGCAGGCAGCGTGAGCGGGATCGGTGCCGCGGCGGCGGACCCGCTCAGCGCTGCCGTCAGCGCCCCTGCCGCGAGCACGGCCTGGAAGGTGGTTCTCATGGGGACCAGGGTGTCGACCGAGCCCGGCGACCGGCATCTGTCGAACGTCGCCGGGCGCACTGACCGGAAGACATAGGTCAACCCTGATCGACGAGTCCGGCCTCGAACGCGATGATCGCGGCCCGCACCCGGTTCGGCACCTCCAGCCGGCGCAGGATCGAGCTCACGAACACCTTCACCGTCCCCTCCACGACGTGCAGGCGGCGGCCGATCTCGGCGTTGGACAGCCCGGCGCCGACCAGGGCGAGCACCTCCCGTTCGCGGTCGGTGAGCCCGGCGACGAGGTCCCTGGCGCGGGCGGCGCCGGACTCGCGTTCGCCGCCGAGGCGCCGGATCGCCCAGTGCGCGATCTTCGGGGACAGGTACGCCGCGCCCCCGGCGACGGCCCTGATGCCCGCGAACAGCTCGCGCGGATCGCCCGTCTTGAGCAGGAACCCGCTGGCGCCGCCGTCGAACGCGCGGGCGATGTGCTCGTCCTCGGAGAACGTCGTCAGCATGATCACGCCGGTCTCCGGGACGGTGCGGCGGATCTCGGCCGCGGCGGCGAGGCCGTCGAGCCGCGGCATCACGATGTCGAGCAGCACGACGTCCGGCCGGTGGGCCTGCGCCAGGTCGACCGCCGCCCGTCCGTCGGCGGCCTCGCCCACGACCTCGAACTCCGGCTCGGCGCCGAGCACGGCCCGCACGCCCGCCCTGGTGAGCGGTTCGTCGTCGGCCAGCAGGATCCTGATCACCGGCCCGCCCCCGAGATGGCGCCGCGCGGGAAGGTTTCCTTGAGCACCAGGCGGTTCCCGGCGAAGCACAGGCGGTGGAAGAGGCGGTCGTCGGTCTGCTCGCGCGACCAGTGGTAGCGGCAGTCGGCGCCCCGCGGCGGGTCGGGCAGCATGCGTTCGGGGTCCCCCAGGATCTGGAACGGTGGCAGCAGGGCCTCGACGTCCGCCTGCGGTGCGTCGAGGCGGAGCTGGTCGAACGTCGCGGGGTCGAGGCTGTTGTTCGCGCCGACGACGGCGTACAGGGCCAGTGCGAGCACGGCGACCGAGGTGCCTGCCAGCAGAGGCGTCCTGGCCACGCCGAGCAGGCCGCGGCGGGCCGCCTTCACCGGTCGCGCGTCGTGTGGCAGCTCCGCCACCAGTGCGAACCCGTCGTCGCGCGGTCCGGCGGTGAGCGTGCCACCCAGCAGGCGGGCCTGGTCGGCGAGGTCCGCCAGACCGGTGCCGCCGGCCGAGGCATCCGCCTCCCGGGTGGACTGTCCATTCGCGACGGTCACGGTCGTGCCGGTGTACCCGCGCTCCACGCGCACGCGGACCGGTGCCCCGGGAGCGTGCTTCGCGGCGTTGGTCAGTCCTTCCCGGACGATCCGGTGCACGACCCGCTCGACGGCCTCGGGAGACGGCTCCGCCGGGGTCCACTCGACGTCCATGCCCGCGGCGGTCGCGCGGTCGATCAGCGCGGCGACGTCCGGCTTCTCGTCGCGCGGCCCGAGCAGGCCGATGACCTCCTGGAGCCGTTCGGTCGCCGCCGCCACGCCCTCACGCAGCTCGCGGGCCGCCACGCGGTGCCGTTCGGGCAGGTCCGGTGCCACCTCCAGGGCGGCGGCGCGCAACGCGACGAGGCCCCACTCGTGACCGAGCGAGTCGTGCATGTCCCGCGCGATCCGGGTCCGCTCCAGCAGTGCGGCCTGGTCCAGTCCCGCCGCCGAGAGATCGGCGCGCAGCCTCAGGTACCGGCCCGCGAGCCACGGTCCGAGCACCACGGCCAGCACCACCAGCACGAGCACGAACCAGTCGTAGACGCCGAACAGCAGGCCGAACCCGCCGCGCGCGACCCCGTCCGCCAGCACGCTGACCGGCAGCCCGGCGAGCAGCACGGCCGCCACCGGCACGGGCACCGGCTCGGCCACCCACCGCCCGGCGCGGAACCCGAACACCCCGGCCGCGAGGAACGGCCAGACCCACGGCGGGTTCGTCACGGTCGGCACCAGCGCCAGCGCGGGGACCGCCGCCGCGGCGACGAGCCCGCAGACCGTCCACACCGGATACCGGCGGAAGAGCACCACCGCGGCGGTCAGCAGGAGGAGTCCGCCGGCCAGTTCGACCGGGTCGCCCAGCGCACCGGGCACCAGGGGCACGAGCAGGACCGCCCACACGACGGCGTCCGGCCACCGCAGCCCCCAGCCGCCCCTCATCGCACCATCGTAGAAGACCACCGCCGTGAGCCACGGCACCGAGCCACTACCACCAAAGCGGGGTAGAGTCCACTTCCAGAAGCGGGGTACGGTCCGCTTCATTGGGTGGAGGACTCCAGGGACATGACGCACATCGGAATCATCATCGGCAGCACCCGCCCCGGCCGGAACGGCGAGCAGGTGGCCAGGTGGGTGCTCGAGAACGCGGAGAAGCGCGACGACGCCACGTTCGAGCTGGTCGACCTCAAGGACTTCCCGCTGCCGCACCTCGACGAGCCGATGCCGCCGATGATGCAGCAGTACCAGCACGACCACACCAAGGCGTGGTCGGCGAAGATCGCGGAGTTCGACGGCTTCGTCATGGTCACGCCCGAGTACAACCACTCGACGTCCGGCGTGCTCAAGAACGCGATCGACTACCTGTTCGCGGAGTGGAACAACAAGGCCGTCGGCTTCGTGTCGTACGGCGGTGTGGGCGGCGCACGGGCCGTGGAGCACCTTCGTCTCGTGGCGGGTGAGCTGAAGCTGGCCGACGTGCGCACCAGTGTGTCGCTGTCAATGTTCACCGAGTTCACGAACTACACCGAGTTCCACCCGTCCGAGTTCCAGGTGGCGACGCTGAGCACGATGATCGACGAGCTCGTCGCGTGGAGCAGCGCTCTCGCCCCGTTGCGCGACCGCACCCCCGCCT
This sequence comes from Lentzea sp. NPDC003310, assembly GCF_040610935.1. Classification (NCBI taxonomy): domain Bacteria; kingdom Bacillati; phylum Actinomycetota; class Actinomycetes; order Pseudonocardiales; family Pseudonocardiaceae; genus Lentzea; species Lentzea sp. NPDC003310. The sequence goes on along the minus strand of NZ_JBEXNC010000027.1, from coordinate 54,511 downwards.
CGCAGCAGGCGTGACCCGTCAGCGCAGCACCCGCACGTAGACGACCATGCCGACCACCTCGACCAGCGTCTGCGTCACCACGACGACCGCCGCCACGTCACCGGGCAGCGCCAGCGCGAGCGGCAGCACGACCAGCGAGTTGCGGGTGGCCCCGGTGAACACGATCGCGCGGCTCGCCGGACCGTCCAGCCGGAACGCCGCGGCGACGGCCCGTCCCGCGAACGGCATGACCACCAGGAACGCCACGTAGAACGGCACGACGCCCGCGACCGGTCCCAGCCCGCCCCCGAGCTTCGGCACCTGCGAGGCGACGACCGCGAACAGCGTCCCGGCCATCAGCGGCACCATCGTCGAGCCGGCCGGGCCGACGATCCGGGGCGCCCAGGCCTGGGTCAGCCACGCCAGCGCCAGCGGGACCGCGATGAGCACGACGAACGCCTCGACGAACGGTCCGGGCTCGACGACGTCGAGCCCGGACCCGAGGAACAACCAGAGGTAGGCCGGCAACAGCACCATCTGCGCGAGCAGCAGCACCGGCGTGGCGGCGAGCAGCCGCCGGGAGTCTCCGCCGGCCAGCCCGCTGAACACGATCACGTAGTCGACGCACGGCGCGAGAAGGACCAACAGCACGCCCACGCGCACGGCCCGGTCGTCGGGCAGGAACGGCAGGAACGCCGCCACCACCACCGGCACCACCACGAAGTTCACGACGAGCGCGGCCGCGAGGAACCGGCCCGCGCGCAGCGACCGTCCCAACTCGGCCACCGGGACCTGGAGGAACGTCACGTACAGCAGGGCCGCGAGCACCGGGGTGATGGCGTGTTCGAGGACCGGGCCGGCGGCGGGCGCGGTCCACCCGGCGACGGCTCCGGCGGCGAGCGCGCCGAGGTAGACGGCGACCTGGTGGCGTTCCAGGCCCGCGGCGAACCCCTGCACGTGAGCCTCCCGATCGGATGATCAGGACGATAGCCGCCAGGCTCGGGCCTCTCCCGGCACCGCCGCAAAGGTGGGTGTTCTCCACCCATGACCCGCCGGTCGGCCCAATGGCACGCTACGCCCCATGGAGACCGCCCGCCGCGCCGAACCCTGCCCCACGGACGTGTTCGCGCACGTCGTGGCGCCGTGGGTGAACGCGGCGAGCGCCCGTCTGCACGCCGCGCTGACCGGTCTGCCCGAGCTCGCCGTGGACCCGTCCGCCCTGGTCGCCTCGTGCGCCGACCGCCTCACCGGCCGGCTCGTCCGCCTCGTGACGCCGGTCCTCGTGCACGAGCTGGGCCAGGCGCGGGACCTGCGGGGCGCGGACGGGCACGAGCGGTTCCAGGACTTCCTCACCCGTGCCCACGTCGAGCGGTACCCCGTCCTCGAGCGCGACCTCGACCGGGAACGGGACACCGCCGTCGAGGTGTTCACCGAGATCGCCACTCGGTACGCGGCCGACCAGGACCGGCTCGTCGGCACGCTGCTCGACGCGAAGTCCCCGCTCGTCGCCGCGCGGCTCGGCGGCGACCCGCACCGGGGTGGCCGGGCCACCGCGGTGCTCGACCTCGCCGACGGACGGCGGCTGGTCTACAAGCCGCGCGGCGTCGACGCCCACCTCGCCCTCACCCACGTCGTGGAGCTCGTCAACGACCTGGTCGACCTCGGCCTCGCCACCGTGAAGGCGGTGCCCGGCGAGGACTGCGGGTGGGCCGAGCACGTCGACCCGGCGCCGCTGCCGTGCGGCGACGCGACGGACTACTACCTGCGGCTCGGTGGCCTGCTCGCGGTGCTGCACCTGGTGCGCGCCACGGACATGCACCACCAGAACGTGATCAGCCGCGCGGACCAGCCGCTGCTGGTCGACGTCGAGACCCTGTTCCAGGCGCCGCTGCCGGGCGAGCGGCCCGACCCCGCCGTCGTCGCGCTCGGCCGTTCGGTCGCCCGCACCGGCCTGCTGCCCGCGGTCGCCGGACGGCACGGGCTCGTCGACATCTCGGGGGTCGGCGGCGACGCCGGGCAGGAGTCGTCCGGCACCACGACGGAGTGGCTCGACGCGGGCACCGACCGGATGCGGGCCGTGGCGCGGCCGGAGACCACGCTCGGTGCGGCGAACCGGCCCACCTGGGACGCCCGGCCGGTCGAGGCCGCCGACCACGCGGACGCCGTGCTGGCCGGGTTCCGGCAGACCTACGACGCGATCTCGTTCCACAGCGCGGAGTTCGCGGCCGTGCTCGCCGGCTGCGCCTCGGTGCCGGTGCGGGTCGTGCCGCGGCCGACAGCCCAGTACGCCGCACTGCTGCGCGCCGTCCGGGAACCGGGGTTCCTGCGGGACGCGGGCACCCGGCGCCAGGTGCTGACCAGCGCGTGCGCCGCGGAGCTCCTGCCGGGCCTCGCGGAGCTGGAGGCCGCCGAGCTGGACGCGGGCGACGTGCCGCTGTTCACCACCCGTGCGGACGGCCACGACCTGGAGTCCGCCGCCGGCCGGCTGGACGACGTGCTCGCCACGTCCGGGCTGGAGGACGCCCTCGCGTGCCTGTCCGCGTTCGACGAGTTCGACCGCGACGACCAGGAGTGGGTGATCGCCGCGTCCCTGGCCACCCGTCGCGCCGCGGTCACCGGCACGGGTCCCGGCCGGGTGGAGCAGCACGCGGTCGGCACGGACGAGGTGCTGTCGGCGGCGTGCGCGATCGCCGACCGGATCATCACCACCAGCCGCGGCACCGAGCGGATCAACTGGATCGGCCTCGAACCCGTCGGCGACACCCGTTGGCTGGTGCTGCCGATGGGCGCCGGCCTCGCGCACGGCTACACGGGCGTCGCGCTGTTCCTGGCGCAGCTGGGGCAGATCAGCGACGTCGGCCGGTACACCGACGTCGCCCGGCGCGCGCTCACGGCCGTGCCCGAGCTGCTCGCCGCCTTGCGGGGCAACGACGAGATGATCGCCGCGGTCGGCTCCGGCGGTCTCAGCGGGTTCGCCGGGATCGCGTACGCGCTCGCCAGGATCGCCCGGCTGCTGGGCGACGACGACGTCGCCGGCTGGGCGCGCACCGCGGTCGAGCTCACGGGCGCCGCGACCGAGTCCGGCCCGGAACACGGCCTGGCGGCGGCGATGCGGGCCGTCGACGCCGACATCGGCTGTGCGGACGCGCGCGCACTGGCCGAGCGCCACCCGGACGAGCCCGCCGGTCCCCTCCAGTGGTGTCAGCACGGTGCTTCCGAATGGACGGACGGCGACCTCTCCCTGTGCCACGGGGAACTCGGCCGTGCGGACGTGTCGGTCACCGGCTGGTCCGCCGCCACCCGGCACCGCCGCACGGGCGAGGTGCTGGCGGCCTTGCGCCGCGACGGTCCCCGCTGCGCCACCCCGGACCGCGTGCCCACACCGGGACTCCTCACCGGACTCGCCGGACTCGGGATCGGCTTGCTGCGCCTGGGTTTCCCCGACCGCGCGCCGTCGGTGCTGCTCCTCGAACCCGCCTGCTGATCTTCCCCGGACCACCGGGGTCGTGCCGGAAACCGTTGCTCACCACAGGAGAACCCATGAGATCGTCCGACACCAACGACCAGCCCACCTCGGTTCGCGCCACGACGAAGAAGGCCGGGCTGCGGATCGCCGCGCTGACCGGCGCCGTGCTCTCCGCGGGTGTCCTCGCCGCGGCACCGGGCACCGCCGCTCCGGTCAACGCCGACGTCGTGCTCGACCAGGTCGTCTCCGCCACGGGCGGCGGAAACGGTTCCACCTGTTGCCGTCCCGAGAACTGATGCCCGTTTTCTGACTGCATGTCACCCTTTTGTCGCGCGACGTGATTGCATGTGCGGGTGGCATTGCGTGCACCAGTCGTCGTCGGTCGTGACCATGAGCTGGAACTGATCAGGACGACGTTGGCGGAAGTCGCCACGGGGAGGGGTCGGGTCGTATTCCTGACCGGTGAAGCCGGGATCGGCAAGTCCCGGCTCGCCTCCGCGGCGACCGACCTCGCCTACCGCGCCGGGATGCGCATCATGCGCGGCCGGGGCAGCGCCATGAGCCGCACGATCCCGTTCCGCTGCCTCAGCGAGGCGTTGCTGTCGCTGCACCGCCTGGGCACCGAGGTCGACATCGACGAGCTCGGCCCGTACCGGCCCGCGCTCGCGCGCTTCAACCCCGACTGGGGCCCCGCGGCCGACGACGCGTCGAGCAGCTCGCTCATCGTGCTCGCCGAGGGCGTGCTCCGGCTGACGGAACTGGTGGGGCGCGACGGTGGCTGCGCCGTCGTCATCGACGACCTGCAGTACGCCGACCCCGACACGCTCGCCGTGCTCGAGTACGTCATCGACAACATCGCGCACCAGCCGACGTTGCTGCTCGCGACGATGCGCGACGACGACAACGCGGCGCTGGAGTTCGCCCGCGCCACCGGCAAACGCGACTCCGCCACGCTCGTCGAGCTGCGCCGCCTCGGGCCGCCGCAGGTGGCCGCGCTCGCCGGGGCCTGCCTGGAGGGTGAGATCCCCGCTCCCGCACTGGACCTGCTGTGGGCGGGCAGCGGCGGACTGCCGTTGTTCGTGGAGGAACTGCTCGACGAGATCGTCTCGGACGGACACCTGGTGCGCACCGGTGACGGGTGGCGGATGGGCGACGCGGGCGCGCCGCCGCCGTCCGCGTTGGTGCACAACGTCGCCGGCCGGTTCGGGAGGCTGAACGACCAGGCGCGCGAGTTCGTGTCGGTGGCCGCGGTGATCGGCCTGCGGTTCCCGCTGACCGTCGTCCGCGAGGTGACCGGCCTCGACTACCGGACGTTGCTGCGGTACCTGCAGAGCGAGCCGGTCGCGCACCTGATCGGGCCGGACGACCACACGCCCGACTGGTACCTCTTCACGCACGCGCTCGTCGCCGACGCGGTGCTGACGCTGATCCCCGGCGACGTCCAGGCCTCCCTCGCCCGCCGCGCGGCCGACGCCGTCGAGAAGCGCTACCCCGGCGTGCCCGGCGACTGGTGCCACCTCTGCGCGACGCTGCGGGAGGCGGCCGGGCAGACCGCGCGAGCCAGTTCCCTCTACGCCGAAGCCGGGCGGCGGGCGCTGGCCCAGGGGGCCGCGCAGTCGGCCGTCACGCTGCTCGACCGGTCGCTGGACCTGGTCCAGGACCCCGTGCAGCGGTTCGAGGCGCTGGAGGCCCAGCTGCTGGCGCTCACCGAGGCCGGCCAGGTCGACCGCGCACTCGCGATGAGCTTCGACAGCTCCGGACTCGCCCGCCCGCACCGGGCGCGCCTGCACACGCAGCTCGCGTGGGCGGCGAACCTCGCCGGGCGCACGTCCGACGGCCTCGCCCAGGTGGAGATCGCGCGGGCGTTGCTCGGCGACGCCCCGCCCGAGGAGTGCGCGCCGGTCGACGTCGTGGCCGCGCACCTGGAGCTCGACCGGGCCGAGCCGGGCAGCCTGGACCGCGCCGAGGAGATCGCGCTGCGGGCCGCGACCGTCGCCGAACGCGTGCCGCTGCCGGTCGTCGCCTGCCAGGCGTGGCAACTGCTCGGCGCGCTGACCCGCCGCCGCGACCCGGCGCGCGCCACCGCGTACCTGGAACGCAGCCGTGCCTTCGCGATCGCCCACGACCTGCCGATCTGGGAGATCCACGCGCTGGTGCGCCTCGGTCTCGACGACGCCCTGCGCTCCGGCGACATCGGCCGCCTCGAACAGGCGCGCGACCTCGCGTCCCGGATCGGCGCGGTGATCGCGCGCTACCAGTCCGAGGTCAACATCGGCCTGCAACTGGTGCTGCGCGGCGACTTCACCGCCGCCGCACTCGTCGTCGAAGACGTCTCCACCGCCGCGAAACGCTTGGGGCTGCAGGAGATCGGCCAGTTCATGGCCGTGCTGCGCGCGGTGCTCGCGGGCCACCGCGGCGACCGCACGACGTTGACCGAGGCCTGGTCCGTGCTGTCCGAACACGGCGGCGACCAGCACACCGCCCGCCTGCACGGCCTCGCCGCGACGTTCTGCTCGTTGCTGGAGGAGGACAGACCGAGAGCGCGCGCGGACCTGGAGCAGGCCCTGGCAGCCGAACGCGCCACCCCCACCACGTACCACCTGACCGGCAGGCTGGGCCTCTCGTTGCTGCTGCGCGCCGTCGACGGCGACCTGACACGCGCCGAGTACGACGAGGCGGTCGCCGACCCGGCCGCGGGCCTGCGCTGGGACCACCACTTCGCCCTGCTCGCCGCCGCCGTCCTGGCCGGCGCCGAGGGCGACGCCGGCACCGCCGCGGAGCGGGTGCGGGACAGCGCCGACGCCGGCGCCCTCTACCCGATGGCACGCCACCTGGGCCTGCGCCTGGTGGCCGAGGCGGCCGCGCGCGACGGCTGGGGAGACCCCGAGACGTGGCTGCGCGCCGCCGAGCACCACTTCCACGACGCCGGCAACCCGGCCGTGGCCGGAGCGTGCCGCGCCCAGCTGCGGCTGATGGGCGTCCGCGTCACGCAACGCCGGACCGGGGTCGACGAGGTGCCCGACGAACTGCGGCTCGCCGGGGTGACCGTGCGGGAGTACGAGGTGCTGCGGCTGCTCGGCGCGCGCCTGGCCAACAACGAGATCGCGGCGCGGCTGCACCTGTCGCGGCGCACGGTGGAGAAGCACGTGTCGAGCCTGCTGACCAAGACCGGCCTGACCAACAGGCTCGCGCTCGGCAGGCTCGCCACGGAGCACTCGGACTGATCCGACGCCGATTGTCAGACCCGTGAAGTAGCGTGCGCCGCGTGGAGATCACCGAAGACCGCACCTTCCCCGCCGCGCTGGCCGCTCTCACCGGCATCGACTTCCCGTGGAGCGACGACCCCGCGGAGGGCAGCATCGACTACGAGCCGTACCAGGAGTTCGAGTCGGCGCAGGAGACGACCGACTGGATCCAGGCCTGGACCGGCAACAAGGAGCTCACCGGCGACGCGTTCCGCACGTTCGGCCAGGACGGCACGGGCGGGCTGGCCGCGCTGTGGCTGGTGCGGGAGGGGCCGCTGACGGCGCAGCCCGTCGTGTTCTTCGGGTCGGAGGGCGAGGTCGGGCCGGTCGCGACGAGCCTGGGCGAGTTCCTCTGGTTGCTCGCCGGTGGGGTGGGGCCGCAGGAGGCCGTCGAGTTCGGGTCCGACAGCGGTGTGCCGCACGCGGAACTGCGCGCCGTGGCGGAGGAGCACTCCGGGATCGAGCCGCGCACGCCCGCCGAGGTGCTGGCCGCGGCACGGGCGGAGTTCCCGGACTTCGCGGAGACCGTCCAGTCCTGGTGCCGCTGAGCCCTGTCGCGGAAAGGTCGTCCGGTGGCGGCCTGGGACCAGCGGGGAACCGGTCCTGGTTCCGGTTCCCCGCTGGTCTATACCACCTGGTGGGCTCGGGTTACGCTCCGGTCAACCCTGTTGTGCCGCAAGGTAAACAGGACCTCGTCCCCCGGAGGTCTGCCCTGTGAGAAAGTTCCTCGCGGCCGCACTTCTGCTCAGTGCCGCCGTCCTCCCCACCGGCACGGCCAACGCGGCCGACCCGATCTACAAGGACCCCGCGCAGCCGATCCCCGCGCGCGTCGCCGACCTGCTGGGCCGCATGTCGCTCGACGAGAAGGTCGGGCAGATGACGCAGGCCGAGCGCAACGCGGTCAGTGGCGCCGACCTGACGAACTTCCGCATCGGCTCGCTGCTGTCCGGTGGCGGGTCCGCGCCGTCGCCGAACAACGCCACGTCGTGGGCCGACATGTACGACAACTTCCAGCGCGCGGCGATGGCCACCCCGCTGGGCATTCCGATGATCTACGGCGTGGACGCGGTGCACGGCCACAACAACGTCGTCGGTGCCACGATCTTCCCGCACAACATCGGCCTGGGCGCGACGCGCGATCCCGGGCTGGTGCAGCGGATCGGCCGCGCCACGGCCGAGGAAGTGTCGGGCACCGGCATCGACTGGGACTTCGCGCCGTGCCTGTGCGTCGCGCGCAACGACCGATGGGGCCGCACCTACGAGTCGTTCGGTGAGACGCCGCAGGACGCGACCGCGATGACGACGATGATCACCGGCCTGCAGGGCGCGAAGCTCTCGGACCCCGGTTCGGTGCTCGCCACGGCGAAGCACTACATCGGCGACGGTGGCACGACCAACGGCACCGACCAGGGCAACACCCAGGTCAGCGAGGCAGAGCTGCGGGCGACGCACCTGCCGCCGTTCCGCGACGCCATCGCGAAGGGCGTCGGGTCGGTGATGATCACCTACAGCAGCTGGAACGGCACCAAGCTGCACGGCCACCGGTACCTGATCACCGACGTGCTGAAGAACGAGCTCGGCTTCAGCGGCCTCGTCGTGTCGGACTGGAACGCCATCGACCAGATCGACGGCCAGCCCGGCTTCACCGCCGCCGAGGTGCGCGACTCGATCAACGCCGGCCTCGACATGATCATGGTGCCGACCGCGTGGCGCCAGTTCGTCACGTACCTCAAGCAGGAGGTGCAGGCGGGCCGCGTGCCGATGTCGCGCATCGACGACGCCAACCGCCGCATCCTCACCAAGAAGTTCGAGCTCGGCCTCTTCGAGAAGCCGCTGACGGACCGCTCGTACACGCCGACCGTCGGCAACGCGGCGCACCGCGCGCTCGCCCGGGAGGCCGTGCGCAAGTCGCAGGTGCTGCTGAAGAACCAGAACGGCGTGCTGCCGCTGCCGAAGACCGCGTCGAAGATCTTCGTGGCGGGCAAGAGCGCGGACAACATCGGTTACCAGAGCGGGGGCTGGACCATCTCGTGGCAGGGCGGCAGCGGTCCGGTGACACCGGGAACCACTGTCCTGCAAGGTATCCGAAGCGCGGTGTCGTCGTCCACGACGGTCACGTACAACCGCAACGGGTCCGGCATCGACGGCACGTACAACGCGGCGATCGCCGTGATCGGCGAGACCCCGTACACCGAGGGCGCGGGCGACCGCCCCGGCGGCCTGGGCCTGGACAGTGAGGACCTCGCGACGCTGAACACGTTGCGCGCCACGGGTGTCCCGGTCGTCGTGGTGCTCGTGTCCGGACGCCCGCTGGACATCGCGGCGCAGCTGCCGCAGTGGCACGCCCTGGTCGCGGCCTGGCTGCCGGGCACCGAGGGCAACGGCGTCGCGGACGTGCTGTTCGGCGACCACAAGCCCACCGGCACGCTCCCGTTCACGTGGATGCAGAGCGCGTCGCAGCAGCCGATCAACGTCGGCGACGGCAAGACCCCGCTGTTCCCGCACGGGTTCGGGTCGCAGTTCCCGGCCACGCAGAACGCCTACGGGATCATCGGCGCCTCGTACTACGACGAGCAGCGCGGCACGCAGGTCGAGCGGTGCACCGACTCGGGCTGCGGGCAGAACGTCGGCTACCTGACGCCGGGCGACTACGTGGCCTACGCGGACGTCGACTTCGGTGCCACGCCGCCGACCTCGGTGACCACGCGGATCGCGTCCGGCTCCACCGCGAACGGCAGCCTGCAGTTCCGCCTGGACAGCCCGACCGGCCCGGTGGTCGCGACGGTGTCGGCGGCGGGCACGGGCGGCTGGCAGACGTGGACCAGCCGCACCGCGGCCGCGTCCGGGGCGACGGGCGTGCACCGGCTCTACCTGGTGGCGACCGGCGGCACAGGTGGTGACCTGGCGAACGTGAACTGGTTCCAGTTCGCGCGCTAGACCGGTGGCGGAACGGGTCCCGGGCGGGAACCCGTTCCGCCGCCTTCCCGACACGCGGAACGCCGTGAGCAGGCCTAACATGCAGGAATGGGCACCACCACCCTGGAACTGACCGACGAGGAACTGGTGCTGCTGCGGCACGCGCTGCGCCACTACCTCTCCGACTTCGGCCACGACGAGGCCGGCATCCGCAGCCTCACCCGCGCGGTGCTCGGCAAGCTGCCCGCGCACCAGCACAGGAACGCGAGGCCCAGCCAGACGTAGGTGTTGCCGGCCAGGTGCTGCCACCACGTCCACGCGAGCTCGCGGTCCCCCGCCGTCGGCAGCAGCCAGTGCGGGCCGACCGCGAACACCGCCGCGACCGCGATCCGCACGCGGCCGTGCAGCAGCAGCAACGCGGGCGCGATCCACACCCAGTGGTGCGACCACGAGACCGGTGAGACCAGCAGACCCGCCGCCGCCACGGCGACCAGCGCCGTGAGGTCGTCGCGCAGCCGCGGCACGACCACGACGGTCAGCGCCAGCACCACGACCACCGCCGCGAACCACACCGGTTCGGGCGCGCCGAGCCGGACCAGCAGGCCGCGCAACGACTGGTTCGCGCTGTAGGCGAGGCCGCCGACGCGTTCGGGGTCGAGCATCGCCCGGAACCAGAACGCCTTCGACTGCTCCGGCGCGAGCAGCCACGCCGTCAGGCCGCACGCCGCGAACGTCGCCACGGCGGTCAGCGCGGACCGCCACCGCCCGCGGGACAGGAAGAACAACACGAAGATCGCCGGCGTCAGCTTGAGCGCGGCGGCGAGCCCGACGAGCAGGCCGCGGGGCCACGGGGTGCGCGGCAGCAGGCAGTCGAGCGCGACCAGGCCGATCAGGACCATGTTGATCTGACCGAGGTCCGCTCCCCCGCGCAGGGGTTCGAGCAGCAGGCACAGCGCGGCCAGGCCGAAGCCCGCACGGGGTGACGCCACGACGCAGGCCGCGGTGAAGAGCGCGAGGCCCGCCGCCGTGAACAGCAGTGCGCTGAGCGGCAACGGAAGTGGCGCGAGTCCGCCGAACAGCATCGCCGCGAACGGCGGGTAGGTGAACGGGAGACCGTTGGGGCCGCGGAAGTCCGCCGTGTAGAGGTCGGTGCCGGCGAGCCACGCCTCGCCACCCGCGAGGTAGACGCGCAGGTCCAGCACACCGCTGCCGAAGCTCCGCACGAACACCCAGGCGACCAGGCCGCCGGCGACGACGGCCCAGAGCCGCCGCTGGGCGGTCATCGCCTCACCGCCACGAACCCGGCCGCGAGGGCGGCCGCCACCAGTGCTCCGGCGCTGTTGTTGAGGAAGTCCTGCGTCTCGCACAGCCCGCGCCCGGTCAGCGGCTGCACGATCTCGATCACCGCGCTCAACGCGACCGCCGACACCGCGACCACCAGCGGCCGGCGCGTCGCGAGCACCGCGCACCACACCAGGGGCACGAACAGCAAGGCGTTCAACAGCTCCGCCGATCCGTGCAGCGAGAACCCGTTGACGTGGCAGAAGGCCCGGCCGGGCGCGGTGGCCCAGTCCGGCAGCGTGCGCGAGAACGTCACGCCGAGCACGACGCCGAGGAAGATCCCCGCGAACACGGCGGGCACCGGCCGCCACCCGAACCTCCGCGCGGCCCACCACGCGCCACCGCCCAGCATCACGGCCCCGACCACCACGCCGACCGCGATCAGCGGGTTCGCCACCGCGGCCACGACGGCGTCCCACGCCCACCGCACCTGCTCCAGCACAGCTGAAACCCTTCGTCCACAACGGAATCCGATGTGGACGAGCCTGCTGCGCGACGGGGTGCGGCCGGATCGTCCGGAGGGCCGGAAGATCATGGCCGACCGGACAGCCACCGCGCCGGCAGGTGGCCATCAGGCCGAGGTCAGGTGGCCACCACGTGCGCCCGGAAGGCCCAGGCGACGATCTCGACGCGGTTGCGCGCGCCCACCTTGGTCTGCACGGACGCGAGGTACGCCTTGACCGACGACACCGAGACGCCCAGCGCGGCGGCGATCTCGTTGTTGCTCAGGCCCTGGGCGACGAGCCGGACGACCTCGAGCTCCCGCGCGTTCAGGACGCCGGCGTCGGCGCTGGGTGCCGGCGCCACCGACCTCTGCAGCACCCGCAGCACCACCTGCGGCGACACGAGCACGTCCCCGCGCGCGGCCGACCTGACGGCCTCCGCCAGCAGCCCGGGACTCGCGTCCTTCGTGAGGAACCCGCACGCGCCGAGGTCCAGCGCCTTGTTCAGCACCTCGTCGCTGTCGAACGTCGTCACGACCACCACCCGCGTGTGCGGGGCCAGCTGCCGGGTGACCTCCAGGCCATCGAGCCCCGGCATCCGCACGTCCACGAGGCACACCTGCGGTTCCAGCGCCCGCGCCTGCTGGACCGCGCTCACCCCGTCCGCCACGTCGGCGACGACGCGGATGTCGTGCTGCGCCTCCAGGATCAGCCGGAACCCCGCCCGCACCATGTCCTGGTCCTCGGCGATCAACACGGAGATCACGCGCGCACCTCCAGCGGCAGCTCGGCGGTGACGAGCCAGCCCTCCCCGGTGGGACCCGCGAAGAACCGGCCGCCCAGCTCGTGCACCCGTTCCCGCATGCCGACGATCCCGAACCCGCCGGAGTGCGACGGCCGCGCCGTCCCGTTGTCCACAACGGACAGCAGCACGGCGGAGGCGCTCAGCCGCACGTCCACCTCCACGCTCGTCGCGTCGAACGCGTGCTTGCGGACGTTGGTCAACGCCTCCTGCACCAGCCGCAGCACCGACCGCCCCAGCTCCGGCGGCACCTCCGAGCCGAGCTCGATGCTCGTGCGCACCGGCAGCCCCGACTTCTCCGCGAGCGCGAGCAGGTCGGCCGTGAGGTCGCCGGTGGCGGTCGCGGCACCGTTGTCGCGCAACGTCCTGACCATGATCCGCATCGCGCCCAGGGCGTCGGTGCCGCCCTCGACGATGCCGGGCAGCATCGCGCACGCCCGGTCCTTGTCCTGCTGCGCCACCACGAGCGCGGCCTGGGCCTGCACCAGCATGCCCGTGACGTGGTGCGCGACCACGTCGTGCAGCTCGCGGGCCATGTCGAGGCGTTCGTCGCGCCGCGCCCGGTCCTCCGCGGCCGCGGCCGACGCCGCCCGCGACCGTTCCCGGACCCGCAGCGCCACCCCGGCGCCGACCACGATCAGGAACCCCCACAGGACGAGCTGCACCGAGTCCGCGCGGGAGAACAGCTGGTGCGGCCGGAAGAACGCGGCGTGCTCCTCGACCAGCAGCAGCACGCCCACCGCCGGCACCGCCACGCCCACCGGCGACTTCCAGGCGTGAGTGAACGACAGCACGAGCGCCAGCACCACCTCCGCCAGCAGGACCAGCGGGTGGTCGAGCGGGGTGCGCCCGACACCCGGACCGTCGCCCAGCAGCACGGCCCGGTCGAACCCCACGATGAGCACGGTCACCGCGAAGATCGCGGCGGCCACGACGGCGGTGGCGATGACGAGCGGTTTCCGGTGCAGATGCCCCACGCGGGCGATCGTAGGAGAAGCGCTCGACCGGCTGCCTCGACCGTCGGGCCGAGGCGGGTGGCCAAGTGGTCAGGCCGAGCCGATGGCCTCGTCCAGGATTCCGAGCCCCAGCTCCAGCTCCTCCTCGGTGGCCGTGAGCGGCGGCGCGATCCGGAACACCCCGCCCATCCCCGGGATCTGCACGATGTTCATGTGCAGCCCCAGTTCGAGGCACCGCCGGGTGATCGGCGCGCTCAACGACTCGTCCGCGATCTCCAGCCCCACCAGCAACCCGCGCCCGCGCACGTCCGACACGAGCGAGTGCCGGGCCGCGATGGCGTCCAGCCCAGCCCGCAGGAACGCCCCGAGCTTCGCCGCCCGCTCGTCCAGCCGTTCCTCGACCAGCACGTCGAGCACGGTGTTGCCGACGGCCGCCACGAGCGGGTCCGACACGTGCGTGGTGAAGAACAGGTAGTCGCGGGCGTGCGCCTCCGCCTCGATCTCGGCGGACGTGATCACGGCGGCCAGCGGCAGGCCGGCGCCGAGGGTCTTGGACAGCGTCAGGATGTCCGGCACCACGCCGTCGCGTTCGAACGCGTACCACGTGCCCGTGCGGCACAGCCCGGTCTGCGCCTCGTCCAGGATCAGCAGCATCCCGCGCTCACGGCACTTCTCCGACAACGCCGCGAAGTAGCCCGGCGGCGGTTCGAGGATGCCGCCCGAGGACAGGATCGGCTCGACGATGCACGCGGCCAGCGAGCCCACGGACTGGGCGTCGACCAGGTCGAACGCGAGGTCGAGCTGCGCCTGCCAGTCGTCGGTGACAGGTGCGGGGATCGCGAAGTTGCCCGGCGTCGCGGGACCGTAGCCCTTGCGGCCCGCGCTGTAGGTGGCGGCGGCCGCGGCGGCGGTCATGCCGTGCCACGAGCGGGCGAACGCGACCACCTCGTGCTTGCCGGTGACGAGCTTGGCCATCCGCAGCGCGGCCTCGTTCGACTCGGCGCCGGTGGTGAGCAGCTGCACCTTCGACAACGAGGCCGGCAGGGTCTCGGACAGCCGCCGCGCCAGGTCCACGACAGGGCGGCTGAGCATGCCGCTGAACAGGTGGTCGAGGTTCGCGATCTGGCGCCGCACGGTCTCGACGATGCGCGGGTGCGAGTGGCCGAGGATCGCGCTCATCTGCCCGGACGTGAAGTCCAGGATCCGGCGGCCGTCCTCGGTGAACAGGAAGCTCCCCGACGCGCTGTCGATGATCTCGCGCGTGAACGTGCCGCCGTAGCGGACGAGGTGGCGGTCGACGTCGTCCCAGAAGGTGTCCATGCCGAAAACGCTAGGACTCGCCGAGCAACAGGTCCATCTCACAATCCCACGCTGGCTGTTCGGAAATACTGCACAGCATGACGCTCAACCCGTGGCGCCTGCGCCTGCTCAGCCAGCTCGACGCGCTGGGCACCGTGCGGGCCGTGGCGCAGGCCGCGAACCTCAGTGCCTCGAGCGTGTCGCAGCAGCTCGCGGTGCTCGAGAGCGAGACGCGCACGCAGCTGCTCGAACGGACCGGCCGGCGCGTCCGGCTCACCTCGGCCGGGCTGATCCTCGCGCGGAGGGCCCGGTCGATCCTCGACCAGATGGACGCCGTCGAGGCCGAGCTGCGAGGCCTGAACGACGAACCGTCCGGCCTCATCCGGCTCGGCGCGTTCCAGAGCTCGATCCACACGCTCGCCGTGCCCGCGATCCAGTCCCTCGGCCACCCGCACCTGCACGTCGAGATCGTGGAGCTGGAACCGCACGCCAGCATGCCCGCGCTGCTCGCGGGCGAGGTCGACGTGATCATCACGACCACCGACTTCGTGGAGCTGCCGGTCCCCCGCGACATCGACGTCGTACCGCTCGGCCAGGACCCGATCGTGCTGGTCACACCCCCGAACCACCCGGCGGTGGACGTCGCCGCGTGCGAGGACGAGCCCTGGGCGTTCGACATCCCCGGCTCGTACATGGCGACGCTCGCGACGCGGCTGTGCCGGCAGGCGGGATTCGAGCCGCGGGTGGTGGGCCGGTTCAGCAACTACATGCTCACGCTCGAGCACGTCGAGGCAGGCTTGGCGGTGGCCGTGCTGCCCGCGCTGGCCGTGGACCGCCGGTTCGACGTGGTCACCAGGGAGCTGCCGGTGACCAGGAGGATCACCGCCGCGGTGCGCCGCGACTCGCGCGCCGCGATCACGGCGGTGCTCGACGCCCTGCATACTCGGTCGCAGTCGGACGAGAGGTGATCATGAGCAGGCGCGTCACGATCAACGACGTCGCGCGGGTCGCCGGGGTCTCGCGGCAGACGGTGTCGCGCGCGCTCAACGACAAGGGCGAGATCGACGCGGGCACCAAGCAGCGGGTGCTCGACGCCGCGAAGGAGCTCGGTTACCGGCCCAGCCGGTTCGCGCGGGGCCTGGTGCGCCAGGACAGCACGACGATCGGCCTGGTCATCCCGGACCTGCTCAACCCGTTCTTCACCGAGGTCGCGGCCGGGGCGCTGGAGGCCGCACGGGCGCGCGGCTGGCACGTGACGGTCTACGACACCGCCGACAGCACCACCGAGGAACGCGGCACGCTGGCGGTCCTCACGTCCCAGGTGGACGCGGTGGCGGGCTACTTCAGCCTGGACGAGGCCGAGCTCGACCGGCACCTCAACGGCCTGCCGGCCGTGCTCATCGGCCGTGACCACCACCTGCCGCGCTTCAGCTCCATCCGGATCGACGGTGAGAAGGGCGTGCACGAGGCCGTCGACCACCTCGTCGCCGCAGGTCACCGCCGCATCGGCATGCTCGACCACGCGGGCCGCGCCGATCCGAGCCTGCGCCGCGACTGGTTCGCCGCCGCGATGGAAGACCACGGCCTGACCGCCGCCGTGGTCGGCAACGCCGTGCAGTCGGTCGACGGCGGCGCGGAGGCCCTGCACGAGCTGCTCGGCGAGCACCCCGATCTCACCGCAGTGTTCACCTACAACGACGTCATCGCGA
Organism: Lentzea sp. NPDC003310; assembly: GCF_040610935.1. NCBI lineage: Bacteria > Bacillati > Actinomycetota > Actinomycetes > Pseudonocardiales > Pseudonocardiaceae > Lentzea > Lentzea sp. NPDC003310. Next base: position 38,355 of record NZ_JBEXNC010000027.1, on the reverse strand, counting down.
TGGGGGCGTTGAAGGCCGCGCGCAAGCTCGGCAGGGCGGTCCCGCGCGACCTGGCGGTGGTCGGATTCGACGGGCTGCAGCTCGGCGCGGCGGTCGACCCGGCGCTCACGAGCGTCGCGCTCGACACCCGCCGCATCGGGGCGCTCGCGATCGAGCAGGCCGGTCGGCTGATGGCGGGCGAGGCACCGTTGCCCGACGCGGAACTGCTGGTCAGCGGCGTGCTGTTGGTGCGCGAATCCGCCTGACCCTTGACAGGGTCACTCGTCCGGCCCATGCTTCGCGGCAATCCGTGAACGTTCACGGGAGCGTTCACGGGCTCTCCGGAGGGTCCCCGATGACGTTGACTCGACGCAGGTTCCTGACCGGCGCCGCGGCACTCGGTGCGACAGCACTGGGCGCCACCGCCTGCACCAGCCCGACCACGGCCAACCCCGGCAGGACGACGCTCTGGTACTCGACCAACGGCCTGTCGGAGAAGGTGCTCGGCGAGGCCGTGCGGCGGTTCCCCGCGCAGCGCCTCACGCCGAACAAGGTGAGCGGCGAGCTGAACCGGCGGCTGCTCGCCGCCCTGTCCGGCGAGGCCTACCTGCCGGACATCACGATGCTCGGTGACGGCATCTCCACCTACTTCAGCGCCACCGACCGGTTCGCCGACCTCAACGGGCTCGGCGCGCGGCAGGACGAGGCGCGCTACCTGCCGTGGAAGTGGCAGGCGGGCCGCAGCCCGGACGGGTTCCAACTGGGCTTCCCGATCGACACCGGGCCGGCCGCGCTCTACTACCGGCACGACCTGTTCGGCGAGGCCGGGCTGCCGACCGCACCGGACGCGGTGGCCGCCGCACTGTCCACCTGGGACGAGTACTTCGAGTTCGCGCGGCGGGTCAAGGAGAAGCTGCCCGGCCGGTACCTGATCACGGACACGAAGATGGTCTTCACGTACTCGCTGGCACAGGAGGAGCGGAAGTACCTCGACCGGCAGAACCGCTACCTCGCCGACCAGTCGCAGGTGCGGCGGGCGTGGGACCGCGCGGTCCAGGCGTTCCGGATGGGGCTCACCGCGGGCTACGCGGGCTCCGCGACCGGCGAGGGCGTCGACCGGCGCGCCGCGTGGACCAACGGCAAGGAGGTCGCGTTCGTCAACGCCTCCTGGATCACCGGCAACCTCAAGCAGTCCGCGCCGGGCACGTCCGGGCGGTGGCACGTGTGCCAGGCGCCCGGCGGTCCCGGCAACCAGGGTGGGTCGTTTCTGGCGATCACCCGGTACTGCCCCGATCCGCAGGGCGCGTACGAGGTCGTGAAGTGGCTGATGTCGCCGGAGAACCAGGCGGCGGTGTACCGGGAGCTCGGGCTCTTCCCGTCGAGCCCGTCGGTCTACTCGGACCCGTCGGTGCTGGCGCCGGAGGAGTTCTTCGGCGGGCAGGTGTCGATCCAGGTCTTCGGCGAGATCGCGGAGAAGGTCCGGCCGGTCTACTTCTCGCCCTGGGACATCACGATCTCCGACACCTACACCGACGAGCTGAGCAACGTCGAGTCCGCCGGCAAGGACCCGGACCAGGCGTGGGAGGACGCGCGCACCGCCGTCGAACGGCTGCTGCGCCGGCAGGGGGTGCTCGCATGACCGCCGTCAGCGCGAACCGGAGGTGGCGGTACCTGCCGCAGTACCTGGCGATCGCGCCGTTCTTCGTGCTGTTCGCGATCTTCGGCGTCTACCCCGTGGTGTACTCGCTGTGGCTGTCGTTCCAGCGGTGGAACGGCGTCAGCGAGATGAAGTTCGTCGGGCTGGAGAACTTCCGGTTCCTGCTCACCGACACCGCCTTCTGGGACTCGATCGGCAACACGCTGATCATCTGGGTGATGTCGACGATCCCGATGCTGGTGCTGTCGATGCTCGTGGCGCTCGGACTCAACTCCTCGGTGCGCCACAAGGGTTTCCTGCGGGTGGCGTACTTCCTGCCCAACGTCACGTCGATCGTGGCCATGTCGCTGGTGTTCGGCTCGTTCTTCTCCAGCGAGTTCGGCGTCCTGAACTGGTTCCTGGGCCTGCTCGGCGTGGACCCGGTGCAGTGGCTGACCGACCCGTGGGCGATCCGGGTCGCGATCTCGTTGATGATCATCTGGCGCTGGACCGGCTACAACGCGATCATCCTGCTGGCCGGGCTGCAGGCGCTGCCGCAGGACGTCTACGAGGCCGCGAAGCTCGACGGGGCCGGCCCGGTGCAGACGTTCTTCCGCGTCACGCTCCCGTTGCTGCGCCCGGTGTTGCTGTTCTCGGTCGTCATGTCGGCGATCGGCGGCCTGCAGATCTTCACGGAGTCGCAGATCCTGCTCGGCGACCGCGGCGGTCCCGAGGGCGCGGGCATGACGATGGTCCTCTACTTCTACAACACCGCGTTCGCGGACAACGACTTCGGCTACGGCGCCGCCATCGCGTGGGGCATCTTCGTGGTGGTCGTGCTGTTCTCGATCCTCAACTGGCGGCTCGTGCAGCGTCCGGCCCGCGGGAACGGAGGCGACCGGTGACGCGCACCAGTCCGGGCACGCTGCTCACCTACGGGGCGCTGGTCGTCGGCGCGCTGATCACCCTCTTCCCGTACTACCAGCTCGCGGTGATGGCCTCGAACACCACGGCGGACATCTACTCGTCGCCGCCGAGGTTCTGGTTCGGCGGGCACCTGTTCGAGAACATCGGCGAGGTGTTCGCGAAGGTCGACTTCTTCGGGTCGGTGCTGAACACCCTGGTCGTCGCGATCGCGACGACGCTGCTGGTGCTGTTCTTCGACTCATTGGCGGCCTTCACGTTCGCCAAGTACGACTTCCCGGGCAGCAACGTCCTCTTCGGACTCCTGCTGGCGACGTTCGTCGTGCCGACGCAGCTCGCGGCGATCCCGCAGTTCGACCTGATGGCGAAGTTCGGGCTGGTGGGCAGCCTGAACGCGCTGATCATCCCGGCGGCGGCCAACGCGTTCGGCATCTTCTGGATGCGCCAGTACGCCCGCGGCGCCATCGCGGACGAACTGCTGGAGGCCGCGCGGGTCGACGGCGCCGGCTTCTTCCGCACCTACCTGTCGGTGGGCCTGCCGGTGCTGCGGCCGGCACTCGCGTTCCTCGGGATCTTCACGTTCGTCAACGCCTGGAACGACTACCTGTGGCCGCTGGTCGTGCTGATCGACTCGAACCACACGACGCTGCAGGTGGCGTTGTCGCAGCTCAACGGCCTGTACGTGCAGGACTACGCCGTCGTGATGGCCGGGACGCTGGTGGCGATCGTGCCGCTGGTGATCGTGTTCCTGATCGGTGCGCGCCACTTCATCCGCAACATCGCCGCCGGCGCAGTGAAGGGCTGACTCGCTTGTCCTACCTCGAAGACATGGGTCCGGGAACCGGTTCCACGGCGCCGCGCGCGTTCTTCACCTCGGACGCGCCGTCGTTGTCGCTGGACGGGACCTGGGAGTTCCGCCTCGACGAAGGCGACTGGGGCACCATCACCGTGCCGGGGCACTGGCAGCTGCAGGGTCACGGCGCGCCCGCGTACACGAACGTGAGGTACCCGTTCCCGGTCGAGCCGCCGTTCGTCCCGTCCGAGAACCCGACCGGCGACTACCGGCTGGTGTTCGACCTCCCCGCTGGGTGGCCGGACGAACCCGCGGTGCTGCGCTTCGACGGCATCGACTCGTGCGGCCGGATCCGGCTGAACGACGTCGAGCTCGGCGTGACGCGCGGGAGCAGGCTGCCCAGCGAGTTCGAGGTGGGACACCTGCTGCGTCCTGCGGGAAACGTCCTGGAGGTGCGCGTCCACCAGTGGTCGGCGGGCAGCTACCTCGAGGACCAGGACATGTGGTGGATGTCGGGCATCTTCCGCTCAGTGGCGCTGCTGTCCCGCCCGCGCGGTGGCGTCGCGGACTACGAGATCCACGCCTCGTACGACCACGTGTCGGGTACGGGCACGCTGTCGGTCGAGGGCGCGCTGCTCACCGTGCCCGAACTGGACGTGCACGACCTCCTGCCGGGCCAGTCGTTGTCGCTGCCCGTCGAGCCGTGGAGCGCGGAGCACCCGCGCCTCTACGACGGCGTCGTGCACACCGACGCCGAACGCGTGCCCGTGCGGATCGGCTTCCGGACAGTCGCCGTTGTCGACGGCGTGCTGACCGTGAACGGTGCTCGTGTCGTGTTCCGGGGCGTGAACCGGCACGAGCACCACCCCCGCTTCGGCCGCGCGGTGCCGCGCGAGGTGGCGTTGCAGGACGTGCTGATGATGAAGCGGCACAACGTGAACGCGGTCAGGACCAGCCACTACCCGCCGGACCCGTACTTCCTGTCGTTGTGCGACGAGTACGGCCTGTGGGTGATCGACGAGTGCGACCTGGAAACCCACGGCTTCGGCGAGCTGGGTTGGGCGGGCAACCCGAGCGACGCACCGGAGTGGGCCGAGTCCTATGTGGACCGCATGCGCCGCATGGTCGAGCGCGACAAGAACCACCCGTCGATCGTGCTGTGGTCGCTCGGCAACGAGTCCCACACCGGCCGCAACCTGGCGGCGATGGCCGCGTGGACCCGCGACCGCGACCCGTCGCGCCCGGTGCACTACGAGGGCGACCACGCCTGCGAGTACGTCGACGTCTACAGCCGCATGTACGCCTCGCACGAGGAGGTCGACGAGATCGGCCGCTCGCGCACTCACGGGCTGCCGTTCATCCTGTGCGAGTTCGCGCACGCCATGGGCAACGGGCCGGGCGGGATGCTGGAGTACCGCGAGCTGTTCGAGCGCTACCCGACCGTGCAGGGCGGGTTCGTGTGGGAGTGGATCGACCACGGCCTGGAGCGCGACGGGCACTTCGCGTACGGCGGCGACTTCGGGGAACCGTTGCACGACGGGAACTTCGTGATCGACGGGCTGGTCTATCCTGACCGGACGCCGTCGCCTGGGCTGCTGGAGTTCGCGAAGGTGTTCGAGCCGGTGCGGATCAGCGGGGTCGGATCGGGCGTGCGGGTCGAGAACCTGTACGACCACGTGGGGTTGGCGCACCTGCGGTTCGAGTGGGTGCTGGAGGAGGAAGGGCGGGAGGTCGCGGCCGGCACGCTGGAGGGGATCGGGGTCGGCGCGGACAGCACAGCGGCAGCAGGCGGCGCGGCGGGATCGGGCAGCGCGGCAGGTACGAGCAGCACGGCAGGCACGAGCAGCACGGCAGGCACGAGCAGCACGGCAGGCACGAGCAGCACGGCAGGCACGAGCAGCACGGCAGGCACGACCACCGACCTCCCCCTCCCCGTCCTGCCTCCCACCACCGCCGAGGCCTGGCTCACCATCCGCGCCTCCCTCGCCTCCCCCACCACCTGGGCCGACGCGGGCCACGTGGTCGCGTGGGGCCAATTCCCCATCACCCCGGCACCCCCACCCCGGTTCACCGCCACCGAACGCGTCCAGCCCGGCCTCCACCTAGGCCCAGCCGCATTCAACCCGCGCACCGGCCTGCTCACCAGGCTCGGCGACGTCCCCCTCGAAGGCCCCCGCCTCGACCTCTGGCGCGCCCCCACCGACAACGACCACCACGCCGAGGCGCAGGCCTGGCGCGACGCCGGCCTCCACCGCCTCCAGCACCGTGTCATCGAGGTCGCCGCACAGGACCACGAACTGGTCGTGCGCACCCGCGTGGCACCTCCGGCCCTGGGTTTCGGCATGCGAGCCGACTACCACTGGACCGCCGACGGCAACCGCCTCCGGCTCCGAATGGACATCACCCCGGACGGCGAGTGGCCGTGCCCGCTCCCCCGCCTCGGCCTGCGGATGGCGCTGCCGCACGCCGACACCGTCGAGTGGTTCGGCAAAGGTCCCGGCGAGGCGTACGCGGACAGCCGGCAGGCCGCGCGGGTCGGCCGGTTCGCCTCGACGGTCGACGCGCTCCAGACGCCGTACGTGTTCCCGCAGGAGAACGGCAACCGCGCCGAGGTCCGGTGGCTGGAGATCGGCGGGCTGCGGGTCGTCGGCGCGCCGGTGTTCGACTTCACCGCGCGCCGCTGGACCAGCGAGGACCTCGACGCCGCGCGGCACACCGACGAGCTGCGGCCGCGCGATCGGGTGTTCCTCAACCTCGACCTCGCGCAGCACGGCCTGGGGACCGCGTCGTGCGGGCCGGGCGTGTTGCCGCAGCACCGGTTGCTCGCGCGGGAGGCGAGCTTCACCCTCGACTTTCTCAGCATCCGAAACTAGTTGAGATGTCATCTAAGCTCGGGAGGAGACGCTGAAGGAGGGTTCCGTGCCGCGGAAGTCAGAGCCGTTGCGGAAGCTCGGTTTTCTCACCATCGGACTGTTCGACGAGCACGATCCGGGCGCGGGTCACCGGTCCACGCTCGACGTGATCGTGCTGGGCGAGGAGCTCGGGTTCGACAGCGCGTGGGTGCGGCACCGGCACCTGCAGTTCGGCATCTCCTCCCCGGTCGCGGTGCTCGCCGCCGCGACCCAGCGGACCAGTCGCATCCAGCTCGGCACCGCGGTCATCCCGCTCGGCTGGGAGAACCCGCTGCGGCTCGCGGAGGACCTCGCGACGGTCGACGTGCTGTCCGGCGGGCGGCTCAACCCCGGCATCAGCGTCGGGCCGCCGATGCACTGGGACGACGTCAAGGGAGCGCTCTACCCGGAGACCGCGGACGTCGAGAACTTCAGCTACGACCGGGTGCGGCGGCTGCTGGACTTCGTCGGCGGCGAGAAGGTCACGGACTTCAGCGGTGTCGAGGGCATCGAGGTCTGGTCGGACCGCGTCCAGCCGCACGCGGCCGGTCTGCGCGACCGGATCTGGTACGGCGGCGGCAGCCTGCGGTCGGCGCGGTGGGCGGGCGAACAGGGGCTGAACCTGCTCGCCAGCAACGTGGTGCAGTCCGAGGGGTCGCTGGACTTCGCCGAGACGCAGCGCACGCTGATCCAGACCTTCCGCGAGCACGGCGGCGGCCGCGTCTCGCAGGGGCTCGTGGTGATCCCGACCGACTCGGCCACGCCCGAGCAGCGCGCCAAGTACGAGGCGTACGTCGCCGGACGCGCCGACCGGGCCGGCAAGACGTTCGGGCCGCGGGGGTTCATGTTCGAACGCGACCTCGTCGGCACCTCCGCCGAGATCGCCGAGCAGCTCTACGCGCACGCCGGCTTCCAGGAGGTCGACGAGGTGGCGTTCGCGCTGCCGTTCAGCTTCGCCCACGAGGACTACGTGCAGATCCTCACGGACATCGCGACGAAGCTCGGCCCCGAGCTGGGCTGGTCGCCCGCCTAGAACGACCACCAGGTGTCGATGCGCGGCACGGACCGCGCGTCGCCCCGGGCCACCCGGTCGGCGTGGAACAGGAACCCGGCGATGCCCGCCGCCCCCTGCATCCAGCCGATGCCCGGCGGCAGCAACGGGTCCTCGGCGCGGTGCTCGGTGAACCGCCAGCACACCCCGTCGCCGTCCGGGATCGCGCGCTCGACCACGACGTCGGCCAGGTGCAGCGCGAAGTCCGTGTGCTGGCCGGAGTCGAGCAGCACGTCGCCGACGCCCGCCGTGCCGCAGCACCGGCCGTCGTTGTCCCAGAACCCCTGGTACTTCCGCTCGGGAAGCCCCGACACGCGGACGCTGTGCAACGCCCGGCGACGCCACTCGCCCACGTCGACCCCGGCCACCCGCGCCACTCCCGCGTGCCGCAGTGCGGGCCACAGCAACGAACTTCCGGTCGGGCCGTGGCACCAGCCGTAGCTGAACTCCTCCATGTCCTCCAGCAACGGGATGCGCAGTCGCACGCGGAACCCACCGTCGGACGTGTCGCCGAGGGACACGAGGTGTTCGGCGCCGGCCGCGGCGGCATCGACGAGGTCCGGACGCTCGAACTCCGCCCCCGCCAACGCCAGCGCCGTCGCGATGCCCGCGAGGCCGTGCGAGAAGTTCGGGAACTCGCGCGGTTCCAGGCACCACCGCTCGGGCACGAAACGCCAGTTCAGTCCCGTGGGCACCTCTTCCCCCTCGGCCAGCAGGACCGCGGCCGCCACGTCGGCGAGTTCCCCGGCACCCGCCACGGCGTGCCGGTGCGCCCACACGGCGGCCAGCAGCACCCCGGCCGTGCCCACGGCGACGTCCTGACAGCGCGCGCCCTCGTGGAACCTCGGCGGACCGAAGTGCGTGTGCGACCAACCGTCCGGTGTGGACAGTGCGAGCAGCCGGGCGACGGCCTCCGCCGCTCCCGGCTCGTCCAGGGCGGTCAGCACGCTGATCTTGCTGACCAGTCCGTTGAAGAACGTCACCTCGGCGGGCTCGCTCGCCCGGACGCGGGCCGCGATCGCCCGCCGCAGCTCCTCCTCGCGCGCCGTCAGCGCACGGACGAGCCGGATCTCCGTCAGCACGTGTGCCAGCCCGCCGATGCCCGCGTACATCCCCTCGCGCCACTCGGGCGGGAGGTCACCGCCCGGGAACTCGGGGATCCACACCCCGTCGTCGTCCCGCACCTGGTCCAGCACCCACCGCCACGCGAGCTCGGCGGTCCCCCCGTAGGTCCCCATGCTCCGATCATTACATTGGCGGGGGTGGAGCGAATCCTCATCGCCGCGGGACTGACCGATGTGACCACCACGCCGTTGGGCGGCGGCACCTACAACGCGGTGTTCCGCGTGTCGGCCGCGGAGGGCGAGTTCGTGCTGAAGGTGGCGCCGCAGGATCAGCCCGGGCTGACCTACGAACGCCACCTCATCCGGACCGAGGCGATGTTCTGCGAGCTCGCCTCGAAGGTCGCGCCGGTGCCGGAGGTCGTGTTCGCCGACGACACCGCGCTGCTGGCCACCCTCCTGCCGGGCGAGCCTGTCTTCGGCCGCTCCGACGTCGACCGCCCGAAGCTCCGCCACGAGCTGGGCCAGGCCGTCCGCGCGCTGCACGACATCACCGGACCCGGCTTCGGCTACCCGCAGCTCGGCCTGCACGACACGTGGACCGGGGCGTTCCTCGGCATGGTCGACGCCGTCCGGGAGGACGCCGACCGCTACGGCGTCGACCTCCCCGCCCTCGACCTGCGCCGCCACACCGCCGCGTTCGACGAGGTGGACCGCCCCGCGCTGGTCCACTTCGACCTGTGGGACGGCAACGTCCTCGCCGACGGCGGGCTCACCGGCCTGGTCGACGGCGAACGGGCGTTCTGGGGCGATCCGGTCGCGGAGTTCGTGTCGCTCGCGCTGTTCGGCTCCGTCGAGGACGACACCGACCTGCTGAGCGGGTACGGGTTCGAGTTCACCGACGCCGCGCGCGTCCGGCTGGCCGCCTACCAGGCGTACCTCTACTCGATCATGCTCACCGAACGGGTGCCGCGCGGCAGCACCGACGCCGAGTTCGAGAGGGTGATCAGGGACGCGCTGACCCGCGCACTGGGTGTTCTCGCCTGATCGCCCGGCGTGATCTGGGAAGCTGGAACCGTGCGCGTGGCATTGCTGGGTCCGACGACGGTCGAGACCGAGGACGGCACACCGGTCGACATCGGTGGTGCCCGCGTCCGCATGCTCGTCGCCCGCCTCGCGCTCGACCCCGGCCGTCCCGTGCCGACGACGACGCTGATCGACGACCTGTGGGGCGAGCAGCCGCCCGCCGACGCCACCAACGCGCTGCAGTCGCTCGTGTCGAGGCTGCGCAAGGTCTGCCCCGTGGCGCTGGAGCCGGGCGGGTACCGGCTGGGCGTCGCGACCGAGGACGTTGACGTCTTCCGGTTCGAACGGCTGCGCGCCGCGGGCCGGCTCGACGAGGCGCTGGCGCTGTGGCGCGGTGACGCGCTGGCCGACGTGCGGGAGGCGCCGTTCGCCGCGCCCACCGCCGCACGGCTCGAGGAAGCGCGGCTGGCCGCCGAGGAGGACCGCGGCGAGCTGGACGTCGCCGCGCTCACGGCGTTGCACGAGAAGCACCCGCTGCGCGAACGGCTGGCCGGGCTGCTGATGCGGGCGTTGTGCGCGCAGGGACGGCAGTCCGACGCGTTGCGCGTCTTCGCCGAGGTGCGCGAGCGGCTCGCCGACGAACTGGGGCTCGACCCGTCGCAGGAGCTGCGGGACGTGCACCTGGCGGCGGTGCGCGGCGAGCTCGGGCCGCGACCGGTCGCCGACCGGTTGCCGGTGCGGCTCACCAGCTTCGTCGGGCGCGACGAGGAGCTCACGGAGATCTCCGGGCTGCTCGCCGGAGCGCGGCTGGTGACGCTGGTCGGGCCGGGAGGCGCGGGCAAGACGCGCCTCGCGACCGAGGTGGCGGCGCGGCACCCGTTGCACGGCAAGGGTCGCGTGTGGTTCGCGGCGCTGGCGGGCGTGCACACGGCGGAGGACCTGCCCGGTGTGGTGCTCAAGGCGTTCGAGCTGCGGATGGCCGGCGACCCGATGCGGCGCCCCAACGAGGGCATGGACCGCATCGCCGAGGTGCTCGGCGCCGGGGACTCGTTGCTGGTGCTGGACAACTGCGAGCACCTGATCGCGGCCGCCGCGGAGTTCACCGGCCGGCTGCTGCGGCGGGTGCCGAACCTGCGGGTGCTCGCGACCAGCCGGGAACCGCTCGCGATCGACGGCGAGTCGTTGTGCCCCATCGGTCCGCTGTCCGTGCCGAACGGGCAGGCGGACGTCTCCGGGTTCGGCGCGGTGCGGCTCTTCCTCGACCGGGCGGTCGCGGTCAAACCCGGCTTCCGGCTGAACGAGTCCACTGTGGACGACGTGAAGCTGATCTGCCGCCGGCTCGACGGCATGCCGCTCGCGCTGGAGCTCGCGGCGGCGCGGCTGCGGTCCATGACGGTCCGCCAGATCACCCAGCGTCTCGACGACCGGTTCCGGCTGCTCACCTCCGGTTCCCGCACGGCGTTGCCCCGCCAGCGCACGTTGCGCGCGGTCGTCGAGTGGAGCTGGGACCTGCTCACCGAGGACGAGCTGGTGCTCGCCCGGCGGCTCGCGGTGTTCCCGGCGGGCGCCGACCTCGCGGCGGTCGAGGAGGTCTGCGGCGAGGACGCGCTGTACGTGCTGACGTCACTGGTCGAGAAGTCCATTGTGGACGTCGTCGAGCTGGACGGCGAGGCGCGATACCGGATGCTGGAGACGATCCGGGTCTACGCGGCCGAGCAGCTCGACGCGTCCGGCGAGAAGCAGGAGTTCGTCGGCCGGTTCCGGCGCTACTACCGGGACGTGGCCGTGCGCTGGGAGCCGTTCGTCCGCAGTGCGCGGCAGCTGGAGGCGATCAAGGTCTACCAGGCCGAGCAGGACAACGTCGTGGCCGCGCTGCGCGGGGCGATCGACGACCACGAGGCGGGTCTCGCGGCGGACCTGCTCGGCGGGATGTTCTGGTACTGGCTCATCAAGGGCGACAACGAGCGCTCGGAGCGGTACGTGCGCGAGGTCCTCGCACTCGCCGCCGACCTGCCGGGCGACGTCGTCGCCACCTTCCGGGCGATGAAGATGATCATGTCGGCCATCCCGGGCCTGCCGGAGCCGGTGGAGGCCTCCCAGGTCATCGAGGACTGCGTGCGCACCGGCGCGACCCAGAAGTACCCGTCGCTCGCGATCGCGTTGCCGATGCTCGCGTTCCTCAGCCAGAACAAGGAGCTGGCGCGCCGGGAGGTGCTGCGGGCGGCGACCAGCGAGGACGCCTGGGCGCGGGCGGGCGCCGAGTGGGCTAACAGCTTCATCCTCACCGAGGACGGCGACCTGGCGGGCGCCGAGCAGGCCCGCGACCGCGCGTACGACCAGTTCACGGCGGTGGGCGACCGGTGGGGATCGGCGATGACGCTCGGTATGAAGGCCGCGTTCGTCTCGCACACCGGCGACAACCTCGCCGCGATCGCGCTGTACCAGCAGGGGCTCGAGGTCGCACGCGAGCTGGGGTCCGTCGAGGACGCCGTGCAGCAGCGGTGGCGGCTCGCGGTGGAGTACGCCCGGCTCGGCGACAACGAGGCGGCCGCCCGCGAGGTCGCGGAGGCCGAGCAGGTCGTCCACGACGCGGGCAACGACCAGCTGAACCTGATGATCGGCTACGCGAAGGCCGAGGTCATGCTGCGGTCGGACCGGACACCGGAGGCGCGGGAGCTCAGCGCGCGGTTCCGGGAGGCCGCGACGACCGCGGCCGCGCTCACCCCGTTCGTGACGGAGTGGTCGGCGATCCTGGACGCGCGCATCGCTCTCGCCGAGGGCAGGCCGGACGAGGCCGAGGCGCACGTCGTCGTCGCGGTCACCACGACCTCGGACCGCAACGACATGCCGGACCTCGCCGCGGTGACCGAGCTCCTGGCCCGCGTGCGGCACGTGCAGGGCAGGCCCGAGGCGGCCGCGCGGTTGCTCGGCCTGGCCCACGTCATCCGCGGCCGCCTCGACCTGGGAGACCCGGGCGTGCGGCACCTGGTCGCCGAACTGGGCGAGCCCGCGCCACCGGACATCACCAAGGCCGAGGCGCGGCAACGGGTGCGCGACGAAGCGGGCCTCGGCTGAGACCCGCTTCCGCCGCGATCACACGCGCTTGCGGTACGCCCACATCGCGAGCGGGAAGAACACCGCGACCGCGCCGGCCATCCAGACCAGCGACCCGGCGAGCGGCCCGGCGATCGCGCCGCCGTTCAGCAGGCCGCGCAACGCGTCCGACAGCAGGCTCACCGGGCTGACGTCCGCCCACGCCTTGAGCCAGCCGGGCATCGTCGAGGTGCCGACGAACACGTTGCTGCCGAACGTCAGCGGCATGATCAGCACGAACATCAGGCCCTGCACGGCCTGCGGGGTCTTGAGCAGCATGCCCACGAACACCGAGGCCCAGCAGAAGCACAGCCCGAACGCGATCGTCAGCCCGGCCGCGATCAGCAGCTCGACCGGCCCGGTCTGCACGCGGAAGCCCATGATCGTCGCGACCACGAGCAGCACGACGATGCACACCACGTACCGCACGATGTCCGCGAGCACCGCGCCGACCAGCGGGGCCGAGCGCGCGATCGGCATCGAGCGGAACCGGTCGAAGACGCCCTTGGAGACGTCGGTGTTCATCTGCACGCCCGCGGTCATGCTGGCCTGCAGGATGTTCATCACCATGATGCCCGGCACCAGCATCTGCAGGTACGCGTCCGTGTTGCCGGCCAGCGCGCCGCCGAAGAGGTACGTGAACATCACGAGGAAGATGATGGGCGCCAGCGTGACGTCCATCAGCTGCTCGGGGTTCTTGCGGATCTTGAGGATTCCCCGCCAGGCCAAGGAGAAGCCGTGGCGCATGCCCCGGTCCAACGCGATGGTGCTCATGCCAGGCTCCCTTCGGTCTGCTTGCCGGTCAGCGCCAGGAAGACCTCGTCGAGAGAGGGCAGCCGCAGCGCCAGTTCGTCCGCGGTGATGCCCGCCTCGTCGAGCTTGCGGACCAGGGTGGACAGCAGCACCGGGTCGTTCACCGGCGCCGTCAGCAACCCCGTGTCGTCGTCGCGGGTCGGCCGCGCACCCGTGAGGTCGCCGAGGATCCGGTACACCACGTCGAGGTCGCGCATCGACGTAGGCCGCACCTGCAGCGTCTGTCCGCCGACGCGCCGCTTGAGCTCGTCCGGCCTGCCCTCGGCCACGACGCGGCCGTGGTCGAAGACCGTGATCGAGTCGGCGAGCTGGTCGGCCTCCTCCAGGTACTGCGTGGTGAGCAGGACCGTCACGCCGTTCGCGACGAGCTTGCGCACCACCGCCCACACCTCGTTGCGGGCGTGCGGGTCGAGGCCGGTGGTCGGTTCGTCCAGGTACAGCACGGACGGGTTGCCGACCAGGCTGGCCGCGAGGTCGAGCCGCCGCCGCATGCCCCCCGAGTACGTCTTGGCGGCCCGGTGCGCGGCGTCGGTGAGCTCGAACTGTTCCAGCAACTCGGCCGCCTTGGCCTTCGCCCCCGCCCGCGAGTGGTCGAGCAGCCGCGCCAGCAGGACGAGGTTCTCCGTGCCGGAGAGGTCCTCGTCGACCGACGCGTACTGCCCGGTCAGCCCGATCAGCGACCGGACCGCCCTCGGGTCCTTCACCACGTCGTGCCCGTGCACCGTGGCGTGCCCGGCGTCCGGGCGCAGCAACGTGGCCAGCACCCGCACCGCCGTGGTCTTGCCCGCGCCGTTCGGCCCGAGCACCCCCACGACCTTCCCCTCCGGCACCTCGAGGTCGACGCCGTCCAGCGCCTTGGTCTCCCCGTAGTGCTTGACCAGGCCTTCTGCCCTGATCGCGAGTGCCATCGTCCCTCCCTGTGGTTCAGGGGGAACTGTGCGCCCGCGCGCTGGCAGGCCGCTGGCAGCGCGCTGTCAGCGACTGGCAGCCATCCGGCGGACGGCCTCGGTGATGATCTCGGGCGACGTGCCGAGGTTGAACCGGACGTGCCCCTCACCGCCGCTGCCGAACCCGGCACCCGACATCAGCGCCACCCGGCCGCGTTCCAGGAAGAGGGCGGCCGGGTCGTCGCTCAACTCCCGGCAGTCGAGCCAGGCGAGGAACGTCGCCTCGGAGGGTTCGTAGCCGATCTCCGGCAGGTGCTCGGTGAGCAGGTCCTTCAGCAACGCCCGGTTCGCCGCGAGACCGTCGAGCAGCGCGTCGAGCCAGTCGCCGCCCTCCCGGAGCGCGGCGGCGTGCGCGATCGTGCCGAAGTGGCTCGGGCCGTGGCTGACCTCCTCGGGCAGGCCCTTCAGCTCGTCGGTGTTGGAGACCGCGACGGCCGCGCGCATCGCGGCCAGGTTCCAGCCCTTGGAGGCGGACAGGAGGGCCATGCCCCGGTCGTCGACGCTGAGGTACGGCACGAAGGCCGAGGTCTTGGCGACGAGCGGGGCGTGGATCTCGTCAGCGATGACGCGGACGCCGTACCGCGCGGCCAGTTCGGCGAGGGCCGTCAGCTCCTGGACGGTGTGGACGGTGCCGGTCGGGTTCTGCGGGTTGCACAGCAGGTACACCGGGCGGTCGGCCTTGAGGTGCCGGAACGTCCGCTCGATCGCGTCGAGGTCGAGCCGCGCGTCCTTCAGCGGAGCCTCGACCACCGCGCGGCCCAGGCTGCGGACGAAGAGGTAGAACGGCGGGTACACCGGCGGGCTCACGACCACCGGGTCACCGGGCCCCGACACCAGCTTGATCAGCTCCACGGCACCGAGCATCACGTCGGACACGAGCGCGGTGCGGCCGAGGTCGAACTCCCAGCCCCAGCGCCGGTGCGCGAACTCCCGCAGCGCCTCCTGGTAGTCCGTGCCGGCCGGGTAGCCGGTGTCGCCGAGGTCCAGCGCGTCGACCAGCGCCTTCTTGATCGGCTCCGCCGGGTCGACGTCCATCTCCGCCACCCACAGCGGGAGCACGTCCTCCGGGAACTCCCGCCACTTCACGCTGGTGCGCTGCTTCAGGCGCGGGAGCGACAAGCCGGTCAGCGGGTTCGTCATGCACCCCAACGTAGGTCAGCCGGGGTGTGCCGTCACGTCGCGAGCCTCCGCCGCTCGGACAGGAGGGGCCTCACCGGCACCGGTGAGGCCCCTCCGGCGAACGAACTCAGGCGAACGGCGACTTGTCGATGCCGCAGGTCTTCTGAGCGGGCAGCACACCGGTGAAGAGGTACTCCCGCTTCACCTTCTCCGCGCACGTGCTGCGCACGTACATCGAGGTGTGCCCGTAGCCCTCGACGGTCAGGAACCCGGTGCGGGCCATCTCCGCCGCGCCGTCCCGCGCGCCGTGCACCGGGGTCGACGGGTCGAACCTGCTGTTGAGGAACAGGATCGGCGCCGACGTCCGGCGGTTCCACGGACCCGTGTAGCGGTCCTCGTCCCGGCCCTGCCAGAACGCGCAGGCCATCATGTCGAACACGATCGGACGGCCCCAGTACGGCACGCGCTCGTCCTCGGTCCTGCCGAACTTCGAGTACACGGCCGGATCACGCGGGAAGTCGCTGTCCGAGCACTGCACGGCGTTGAACCCCTCGAACCGGTTCGAGACGTAGTCCGCCGACGCGGTCAGCGAGGCCGGCGCCTCCCAGACGCCCTGCAGCACCCGTGCGAGGTCCTGCCAGGTGTCGGGCTGCGCGAGCCCGTCCCACACGGCGCTGATCAGCGACACGCGGTCGAAGCGGCCGTCCGGCGTGGTGACCGGCGAGGCCGTCACGCGGGCGACGAGGTCCGCCCACTTCTGCTTCAGGTCGCCACCCGCGAACGCGCACTTCGCTCCCGGAGCCGCGCACAGCTTCAGGAACTGCTCGAACGTCTCGGCGACCCCGCGCGGCACGTCCTGACGGGTGTCCAGCGGCACGGTCGTGCCCTGGTCACCGTGCCCGGTGGCGTTGCCGGCGAAGTCGAGCGCGCCGTCGAACGCGAGCGCGCGGACCTTGTCCGGGAACAGGTTCGCGTAGATCGCGCCGAGGTGCGTGCCGTACGAGATGCCGTGGTACGTCAGCTTCTTGTCGCCCACGGCCTTGCGCAGCAGGTCGAGGTCCCGTGCCGAGTTGGCGGACGAGACGTGGTCCAGCAGGTCGCCGGACTTCTCCTCGCACCGCCGCACGAACTCCCGGTAGCCGTCGTAGAACGCCGGCTCCTGCGCCGCGGTGTCCGGGTAGACCGGGATGGAGTTGAGGAACGCCTGCTGCTCCTC
This sequence comes from Lentzea sp. NPDC003310, assembly GCF_040610935.1. NCBI lineage: Bacteria > Bacillati > Actinomycetota > Actinomycetes > Pseudonocardiales > Pseudonocardiaceae > Lentzea > Lentzea sp. NPDC003310. The sequence goes on along the minus strand of NZ_JBEXNC010000027.1, from coordinate 21,806 downwards.
GACGCTGTCGAAGCAGCGCACGGTCGCCGAACGGCCGATGCCGCGCGGGTCCCAGGACACCACGTCGAACCTCGCCCGCAGCTCGGACGAGAACAGCCACTCCCACTTGCCGCGCGCCCGCAGTCTGTCCACACCGGACGCACCGGGCCCGCCGAAGTTCACGAACAGCGAGCCGATCCGCTTCGCCGGATCGGTCGCGGGCAGCCGGATCAGCGCGAGGTCGATCTTCGCGCCGCGCGGCTGGTCGTGGTCGAGCGGGACCTTCGCCGTCGAGCACTCGAACCCGTCCTGGCAGTCCTGCCACGACAGGACGGGCGGCTGCGCCTCGTCCCCCGCCGACGCGGCCGGCGCCAGTCCGATGACCAGCGCAGCCGCCAACACCAGTGATTTCACCATGAAGCTCCCCAGTTTCGAACCTCTCGACCACGAAGACGCCGTCGAGATCAACCGGGTTGCCTCCTGGCAACCGTCAACCGTTCAGCGCGTGCGTGGCCGTCGCCCCTCCGTCGACCACGAACTCGCCGCCCGTGCAGTACGCGCTGTCGTCACTCGCGAGGAACAGCACGACGTTCGCGACGTCCTCAGGCTGCCCGATCCGCCGCAGCGCCAGCTTCTTCCCGATCGGCGACACGTCGACGTCGCGTCCCAGCGCCGTGCTGACCATCGGGGTGTCGATGGCGCCGGGGTGCACCGAATTGACCCGGATCCCGTGCTGTCCCAGCTCCATCGCGGCGACCTTGGTCATGCCGCGGATGGCGAACTTGGACGCCGTGTACGCCACCAGGTACGGCATGCCGCCCAGGCCCTCGACCGACGACACGTTCACGATCGACCCGCCACCGGCGGCGCGCATCGACGGCACGACCGACCGCATGCCGAGGAACGCCCCGACCTGGTTGATGCCGATCACCCGCTGGTAGTCCGCGAGCGTCGTGTCGGCGAGCGCCGAGAAGTGCAGGACTCCGGCGTTGTTGACGAGCACCGAGATGTCGCCGAACGCGCCGGTGGTGAACGCGATCGCCTCGTCCCACGACTCCTCGGACGACACGTCGAGGTGGCAGTACTCCGCCCCGATCTCGGCGGAGAGCTCCTTGCCCTGGTCGTCGAGGACGTCGGTGACCACCACCCGCGCGCCCTCCGCGACGAACCGGCGGGCGGCGGCCGCGCCCTGACCCCGGGCGGAGCCGGTGATCAGGGCGACCTTCCCGTCGAGCCGCATCTACATCATCTCGTCGGTCAGCGGCATCATCACGGTCTTGAGCTCGGTGTAGGCCTCGTAGGCGCTCTGCCCGCCCTCGCGGCCGAGGCCCGACTGCTTGTAGCCGCCGAACGGGATGTGCGGTTCGAGCTGGAAGCCGTTGATGCCGACCATGCCCACGCGCAACGACTTCGAGACGCGGAACGCGCGGCGGACGTCGTTGGTGTAGACGCCGGCGCCCAGGCCGTACTCGGTGTCGTTGGCGATCCGGATGGCCTCCTCCTCGGTGTCGAACGGCACGACGGTCAGCACCGGGCCGAAGATCTCGTCGCGGGCGATCGCCATGTCGTTGGTGGCGTCGGCGAAGATCGTGGGCGCGACGAAGTTGCCGGACGAGTAGTCGCCGTCGAGCCGGGTGCCGCCGGTGACGAGGCGCGCGCCGTCCTGCTGGCCCCGTTCGATGTAGCCGAGCACGCGGTCGAGCTGCTTCGCGTTGATCAGCGGGCTGGCGAGCACCGCCGGGTCGAACGGGTCGCCGAACGTCACGGCGGTCGCGAGCATCTGCGCCATGGAGATGAACTCCTCCTGCGCCTCCCGCTGCACCAGTGCCCTGGTGTGCGCCACGCACGCCTGACCCGACAGGCCCATGGTGACCATGCCCATGCAGGTCATCGCCGCGAGGCCGACGTTCGGGGCGTCCGCGAACACGATCGCGGGCGACTTGCCGCCCAGCTCCAGCGAAACGCGCTTCATCGTGCCGGCGGAGGCCTCGACGATGCGGCGGCCGATCGCGCGGCTGCCGGTGAAGCTGATCTTGTCGACGCCGGGGTGGGTGATCAGCGCTTCGCCGGTGGGGGTGCCGGGGCCGGTGACGAGGTTGACGACGCCCTCGGGGAGTCCGGCCTCCAGCAGCAGTTCGACCAGGCGGATCACGCAGAACGACGCGTACTCCGACGGTTTCACCACGACCGTGCAGCCGGCGGCCAGCGCGGGCGCGAGCTTCTGGGCGAACAGCACGAACGGCGCGTTCCACGGCAGGATCGCCGCGACGACGCCGACCGGTTCGCGGAACGTCATCGCGAGGTGGTCGCCGCCCTGGTACGGCGGCAGGGTCTGACCGCCGACCTTGTCGATCCAGCCGGCGTGGTGGTCGAAGATGTCTGCGGCGATGCCGACGGAGGTGGCGTAGATCTGGCCGAACGACAGCGGTACGCCGTTGTCGAGCGCCTGCAGGCCGCGCAGCTCGTCGGCGTGCTCGCGCAGCAGGTCGCCGTAGCGGCGCAGCACCTTGATGCGCTCGCCCGCCTTGGAGCGCGGCCAGGGTCCCTCGTCGAACGCCTTGCGGGCCGCGAGCACCGCCGCGTCCACGTCTTTGGCGGACGCCACGGCGAAGCTGCCGATCTCCTCGCCGGTCGCCGGGTGGTGGTGGGTCCAGGTCTCGTCCGCCTCGCGGAACTCGCCGCCGACGAGGAGCCGGCCGTCCTTGAGGCCCAGGGTCTCGCGGTGCGGTTGGACGGTGAGCGTCACAGCTCCTCCTACAGGGCCATCGTTTCGGTGCAGGCGAACGTCCTCTGCGGATCCCGGTCGGCGAAGTGGCCGTCGAGATCGCCGAACCCGTCGAACTTCCGCTCGACGGTCGGTGGTGCCATCAGCGCGACCATGCCGCCGTGCACGACGAAGACCTGGCCGTTGATCTTCTCGCCGGACGGCCCGGCGAGGTGCGCGACGAACTTCGCGACGTGCTCGGGCGCGAGCGAGTCGTCGCCCTCCGGCGCGTCGCCGAAGACGTGCGCGGTCATCTGGGTGCGAGCGCGCGGGCAGATCGCGTTGGCGCGCACTCCGTACCGGCTGGTGCCCCTCGCGGTGGCGACCGTCAGCGCCGCGATGCCCGCCTTGGCCGCCGCGTAGTTGGCCTGCCCCTCCGAGCCGAGCAGGAAGGCCTCGGACGAGGTGTTGACGATCCGGGCGTAGACCGGTTCGCCGGCGGACTTGGACTGCTGCTTCCACAGCGCGACCGCGTTGCGCGACAACAGGAAGTGGCCTCGCAGGTGCACCCGCACGACCAGGTCCCACTCGTCGTCGGTCATGTTGAACAGCATCCGGTCGCGCAGCACGCCCGCGTTGTTCACGACCACGTGCAGGCCGCCGAACTGCTCGACGGCGGCGGTGACGAGGGCGTCGGCGGTCGCCCGCTCGCCCACGTCACCCTCGACCACGACGCACTTCGCGCCCAGTTCCTCGATCTCGGCCGCGGCGGCGTCGGCCGCCCCCGGCAGGTCGTTCAGCACGATCGACGCGCCCGCCCGCGCGAGCTCCAGCGCCTCCGCCCGGCCGAGCCCGGCGCCCGCGCCGGTGACCACGGCGACCTTCCCCGCAAGGTCCACAAGAGACTCCCAGAAGAGATGTGTCAGTCGAACAGGATCACCTGGCGGATGAGGGAACCCCCGCCGCGCAACGCCTGCAGGCCTTCGTTCACGTCTTCGAGCCTGATCCGCTTGGAGATCATGCCTTCGAGGTCGAGCCGGCCCTGCCGCCACAGCGCGATCATGCGCGGGATGTCGCGGCGGAAGTTCGCCGTGCCGTAGAACGAGCCGTGCAGCGTCTTGTCGTGCAGGAAAAGCTCCTGGGCGCTGAACGACACCATCGCGTCGGCTCGGCCCGCGCCGACGACCACGGTGTGCCCGCCGCGGCGGGTCAGGTCCCACGCCTGGCGGATGGTGGCGGGCAGCCCGACGACGTCGAACACGTAGTCGAAGCCCATGCCGGAGTTGAGCTGGTTGTTGAGGTCCGCGATGCCGTCGGGCGTCGTCGCGTGCGTCGCGCCGAACCGCCGCGCCACCTCGTGCTTCTCCAGCACCGGGTCCACGGCGACGATCCGGGCCGCGGCCGCGAGGCGAGCGCCCTGGAGCACCGCCACGCCGACGCCACCGCAGCCGATCACCGCGACGCTGGAGCCCGGTTCGACCTTCGCGGTGTTGAGCACGGCCCCGACGCCGGTCAGGATGCCGCACGACAGCAGCGCGGCGACGTCCCACGGCACGTCGTCGTCGATCTTCACCGCGGCGTCCGCGGGCACGACCATCTCCTCGGCGAACGCGCCGAGCCCCGCGTAGCCGAACGCCGGGTTGCCGCCAACGACGAACCGCGGCGAGGTGAACGCGGCGATGGTGTGCACGAGGCACAGGTGCGCCTGGCCCGTCACGCACTGGGCGCACTTGCCGCACGGCGGCACGAACGTGATCGCCACGTGGTCGCCGACCGCGAGCGACGTCACCGCGCTCCCGACCTCGACGATCTCGCCCGCTCCCTCGTGGCCCACGACGCCGGGCGCCAGGGCGGGCAGCGTTCCGTCCATTGCGGACAGATCGCTGTGGCACACGCCGCACGCCTTGATCTTGATGCGGATCTCCTGCGGCCCCACCGGTGTGGTGGTCACGTCGTCGCGGAGCTCGAGCTTGTCGTCGCCTACCTGGTTGAGCACGGCAGCCTTCACCGGTATCACTCCTCGCTGAGCTCACGGCCTCCTGGCTCGTCGGACACTAGAATCTGTTCCTGTTCTTGACAAGGCCCATCAGCGTGAGAGGCGCAGCGCCCCCATCGGGCACGACGCGACGGCGCGTTCCGCCGACGCCTCCTCTGCTGCGGCCAGCTCACCGTCCCGGATCTGCAGAACCTCGTCGTCGTCGAGATCGAAGACCTCGGGCAGGATGGACATGCACTCGCCGTGCGCCTCGCACAGCGCAGGGTCGACGCCGACCTTCATCGCGGCCTCCTGACATCAAGTAGAACTTGTTCTAGAGTAGCGGTCATGCGCATCGGTTTCACGCCCGAACAGGAGCAGTTGCGCCAGGAGTTGCGGGCGTACTTCGCCGCGCTCATGACGCCCGAACGCCGCGCCGGGCTCGCCGGCGGGAGCGACTACGGAGACGCCGAGGTCTACAAGGACACCGTGCGGCGGATGGGTCTCGACGGCTGGCTCACCATCGGCTGGCCGGAGGAGTACGGCGGCCGCGCGCGTCCGATGATCGAGCAGCTGATCTTCCTGGACGAGGCGTCCGCGGCCGGCGCGCCCGTGCCGTTCCTGACGCTCAACTCCATCGGCCCGACGATCATGGCCCTGGGCACGCCCGAGCAGAAGGCCTTCTACCTGCCGAGGATCGCGTCCGGTGAGCTGCACTTCGCCATCGGCTACTCCGAGCCCGAGGCGGGCACCGACCTCGCCGCCCTGCGCACGCGAGCCGTCCGCGACGGCGACGAGTACGTGATCAACGGCCAGAAGATGTGGACCAGCCTCATCCAGTACGCCGACTACGTGTGGCTCGCGTGCCGCACCGACCAGGAGTCGCAGCGGCACCGGGGCCTGAGCGTGATCATGGTGCCGACCACGTCGCCGGGCTTCTCCTGGACACCGGTACCGACCATGTCCGGCCCCACCACCAGCGCCACCTTCTACGACGACGTGCGCGTGCCGGCGACGAACCTCATCGGCGAGGAGCACAAGGGCTGGAAGCTCATCACCAACCAGCTCAACCACGAACGCGTGGCGCTGTGCTCGGCCGCGCCACTGCAGACCGCGCTGCGCGAGGTTCGTCAATGGGCGGACGAAACCGGTGCGATGAAACAGGAGTGGGTGCGCCTGCACCTCGCCCGCGTGCACGCGAAGACCGAGTTCCTCAAGCTCGTCAACTGGCGGATCGCGTCCGGTTCGGACGAGGCACCGTCACCGGCCGAGGCGTCCGCGACCAAGGTGTTCGGCACCGAGTTCGCGACCGAGGGCTACCGGCTGCTGATGGAGGTGCTGGGCGCCAACGGGATCGTGCGCGCGGGGTCGGCGGGAGCGCTGCTCCAGGGCCGGGTGGAACGCATGCACCGGTCGTCGTTGATCCTCACGTTCGGCGGCGGCACCAACGAGATCCAGCGGGACATCATCGCGCGCGCGGGCCTCGGCCTGCCCGCCGTGCCTCGGTAAGGGGACTGGCATGGACTTCACGCTGACCGAGGCGCAACGGGAACTGGCGGCGCTGACCCGCAAGATCCTCGACTCGTCCGACACGCCGTGGCTCGACCTGGTCAAGTCCGGTGTCGTGCCGGAGGACCCGGCCGAGCTCGGCGTGCTGGAGCAGTGCTCGGTGCTGGTCGAGCTGGGCCGCGCGGTGTCGGACGTCCCGTACCTGCCGACCGCGGTCGCGGCGGCCGCGCTCGCGGAGTTCGGCACGCCCGAGCAGCGGCGGTTCGCGCCGGGAACCGTGCTGTCCGTGGCACTCACCGAGTCCGGCGGCGTGCTAACCACCGTGCCGTTCGCCCGGACCGCGTCCGCCTTCCTGGTGGCGCGGGGTGACGAGGTGCTCCTCGTCGACGCGAACCAGCTGGAGATCACGCCGCAGGAACTGGTCGACGGCTCGGAGGCGGGCACGTTCGCCGCGACCGGCGGGGACGTCGTGCCCGGCCTCTCCCCCGACTGGCTGATCACGCGCTACACGCTGGGGCTGTGCGCCCTCCAGCTCGGCGTGACCGAACGCGCCCTGGAACTCACGGCGGAGTACGCGCGGACCCGCGTGCAGTTCGACCGGCCGATCGGCAGCTTCCAGGCGGTAGCGCAACGCCTGGCTGATGCGTACATCGACGTGGCGGCGATCCGCCTGACGCTCTGGCAGGCCGCGTGGCGGTTGTCCGAGGGCCTGGACGCGGCCGAAGAGGTGGCCACCGCGAAGTTCTGGGCCGCCGACGGCGGGCACCGCGTGGCGCACACCGCCGTGCACGTCCACGGCGGCACGGGCATCGACATGAGCCACGACGTGCACCGGTACTTCACGGCGGCGAAGCGCAACGAGTTCGAGCTGGGCGGGGCGACCGCCCAGCTCCTCAAGCTCAGCGCGACTTGGTGAGGCGTTCGACCGTCGCGTCGTACTCCGCCAGCAGGTCGGCCATCACCGCGGCGACCGGGCGGACCTCGTTCATCCGCCCGACGACCTGCCCGACCGGCATCGAGACCACGGAAGGGTCGTCGGACCGGGCGATGCGCAGGTGCGCCTCGCTGACGAGCAGGTTCTGCAACGGCATCGGCAACGGCTCCGGCGCCTCGTCCGACGTCCAGGCCTCGGTCCACCGCGTCTTCAACAGCCGCGCCGGCTTACCGGTATAGATGCGCGTGCGGACGGTGTCGCTCGATCCCGCCGCCAGCAACGCCTCCTGCGTGCTCGAGTTGCCCAGCGTGTACTCGGTGGTCGTCAGCCAGTACGAGCCCATCCACACCCCGGACGCGCCCAGGGCCATCGCCGCGGCCGCCTGGCGCCCGGACCCGATGCCGCCGGCCGCGAGCACCGGCACGTCGACCGCGTCGACGATCTCCGGCACGAGCACCATCGTCGCGACCTCGCCGGTGTGCCCGCCGGCCTCGTAGCCCTGCGCCACCACGATGTCGACGCCGTTGGCCACGTGCCGCCGGGCGTGCTCGCCCTTGCCCGCGAGCGCCGCCACCGGGACGCCGGCCGCGTGCGCCCGTTCGATGACGTCGGTCGGCGGGGAGCCCAGCGCGTTCGCGATCAGCCGGATCGGGTGCTCCAGCGCGACGTCGACGTGCGAGCGCGCGACCGAGTGCAGCCAGCCGAGCACGCCCTCGCCGCCCTCGCCGTCCGGCAGCGGGGGCACGCCGAGCTTCAGCAGGGTCTGGTCGACGAAGTCCTTGTGGCTCTGCGGGATCAGCCCGGCCAGGTCGATCTGCGTGCCTTCCTTCGGCACGGTGGCGGGCATGACGATGTCGACGCCGTACGGCTTGCCGTCGGTGTTCTCGTCCATCCACGTCAACGCGCGGTCGAGGTCCTCCGCGTCGTTGAACCGCACGCACCCGAGGACACCGAGCCCGCCCGCCCTGCTGATCGCCGCCGCCACGTGCTCGGACGGCGTGAAGCCGAAGACGGGGTGCTCGATGCCGAACTCGTCACACAGGCTGGTGCGCATGGTCCTCCACGTGGCGCTTCGCCCACTGGTAGTCGGGTTTGCCGCTGGGGGTGCGGCCGATCTCGTCAACGAGCCACAGCGAGCGCGGCACCTTGTAGCCCGCGAGCGACTCGCGCACGTGGGCGTCCAGTTCGGACAGTGTCGGGGTCGCCCCGTCGCGCGGGTGGACGATGGCGCCGACGCGCTGGCCGAGCAGGTCGTCCGGGATGCCGATCACGAGCGCGTCGAACACGTCCGGGTGCGACTTGAGCGCCGCTTCGACCTCCTCGGGGAACACCTTCTCGCCGCCGGTGTTGACGCAGGTGTTGCCGCGTCCCAGCAACGTGATGTCGCCGTCTTCCTCGAACCGGGCGAAGTCGCCGGGCACGGTGAACCGCTTGCCGTCCACCTCGACGAACATCCGCGCGGTCTTCTCGGGGTCCTTGTAGTAGCCGAGCGGGATGTGTCCGCCGCGTGCCAGCTTGCCGATGACGCCGGGCGTCGGCTCCAGCTTGTTGCCGTCCTCGTCGATGACGATGGTGTCCTCGTTGAGCTTCACCTTGGTGCCGTCGGTCTTCACGATCTCCTTCGGCACGGCGCCGATGCCGGTGGACCCGGTCTCGCTCGACCCGATCGACTCGAGCAACGTCGTGTGCGGCAGGAGTTCCTGGTACTGCTTCTTGACGGTGTAGGAGAACAGCGCGGCACTGCTGTTGACGATGTAGAGCGACGAGCCGTCGTACGAGCCGCGCTGGAACTCCTCGATCAGCGGCCGGCCCATCGCGTCCCCGGTGATGACGGCGACCTGGACCTTCTCCCTTTCGATCACCTGCCAGATCTCGGCGGGGTCGAACTTGGGCACCAGCACCACCGTGCTGCCGCTGAACAACGCGCCGAGCACGGCCCACTGCGCCGCGCCGTGGATGAGCGGCGGCAGGCAGAGCCGGACCAGCCCGTAGTCCTTGCCCGCCCTGGCCTGGTGCCACTCGTCGGTCAGCCGTTCGCCGGTGACGAAGTCGATGCCGCCGCCGAGCGTGCGCCACACGTCCTCGTGCCGCCACATCACGCCCTTGGGCATGCCGGTCGTGCCGCCGGTGAACAGGATGTAGAGGTCGTCGGGGCTGCGCGGCTCGAAGTCGCGGTCGCCGGACTCCTCGGCGAGCGCCGTCTCGTAGTCCGCGCCCTCGAACGGTTCCTCGCTCTCGTCGTCGATCACGACGGTGTGGCCGGGCGCGCCGACCTCCGCGACCAGCGGCGCGTACCGCCGTTCGTGCACGAGCGCAGTCAGGTCCGCTTCCCCGAACAAGTACTGCAACTCGTTCTTGGTGTAGCGGTAGTTCACGTTGATGGCCACGGCCCGCAACTTGTAGACGGCGAGCATGGCTTCGACCAGTTCGATCGAGTTGCGCGCGTAGAGCCCCACGTGCGCACCCTGCGTCACGCCGTTCTTTGCCAGGTGGTGAGCCAGCTTGTTGGCTCGCGACTCGAGCTCGGCGTAGGTGACCCTCTTGGTGCCGCAGATGAGCGCGGTCCGGTCGGGCACGGTGTCGGCGGCGTGTTCAACGAGGTCTGCGACGTTGAGGGCCATGGTAGGCAAAGTAGAACGTGTTACTGTTCTCGACAATCCCCCGTGCGGTCAGACTCGATCCAGGAGGCGCGCGAATGACGACCACGACGGAACCACACGCGTTGGTGGACTTGGTCGACAACGTTCTGGTCGTCACGATGAACCGCCCCGAGGTCCGCAACGCCTTGTCCGGCCCCATGTTGGCCATCATGAAGGAGGCGTGGGACCGCGTGGACTCCGATCCGGACGTCCGCGTGTGCGTGCTGACGGGAGCAGGCGGTGCGTTCTGCGCGGGCGCGGACCTGAAGGCGATGACGTCCAACCACCCCAGCGAGAACGCCGGCAAGTTCGACTTCTCCGTCATCGAGCCACTGCTCAAAGGACGTCGATTGACGAAACCGCTCATCGCCGCGGTGGAAGGTCCCGCCGTCGCGGGAGGCACGGAGATCCTGCAGGCGACGGACATCCGCGTGGCCGGCGAGAGCGCGCGGTTCGGCGTCTCGGAAGCACGCTGGGGCCTGTTCCCGCTCGGCGGTTCGGCGGTGCGGCTGCCGCGACAGATCCCGTACACGGTCGCGGCCGACCTCTTGTTGACGGGACGGCACATCCGGGCGGCGGAGGCGAAGGAGATCGGGCTGATCGGGCACGTGGTCCCGGACGGCCAGGCGTTGGAGAAGGCGCTGGAGCTGGCCGCGTTGATCACGGCCAACGGGCCGATCGCCGTCCGGAAGATCCTGCAGACCCTGCGGGAGACCGAGGTGATGCACGAGAACGAGGCGTTCACGGTGGACGCCCGGCTCGGCATGGAGGTGTTCGCGAGCGAGGACGCCAAGGAGGGGCCGCGGGCGTTCGCCGAGAAGCGCAAGCCCGAGTTCAAGGGCCGGTAGCGCCTGCGCTTCAGCGGCGATCCACCATGCGCGGGTCCGGGAGCGGACGTGACGCCCCGGCTAGCAGGTGACGAAGTCGCTCGGCGGCACCCAGGCCGAGCCGGGGTGGAAGATCCTCCCGTCCGGCGCGATCTGGCGGCTCATGGCGTACCAGTGGGTGGTCCTGTCGAGCTCCGGGTCGTACGGCCAGTACGCGTCCCAGATCTCGATCTTGCGCTGCTGCCAGTAGTCGGACACGTTCTCGGGATGGGACGCGCTGTTGTACGCCGTGTACTCGGTGCGGCGCTTCCACGTGGTGTTCGTCCCGGGCAGGAGGTTGGCCTCGGCGACGAGGAGGGCCGCCGCCACGTGGTCGACGTGGTCGCGCGCGGGCGTGTCGCGGTGCCCGACCGTGCTGCCGGAACGGATGTAGTCGGGCTTCGCATGAGCGATGATGGCGTGCAGCATGCCGATGAAGCTGTACTTGGTGTAGGCGGTACGTCCGTCGATCGGCTGGGCCACGTACGGGCTGAAGTTCAGCATCTTGTACAGGTCACCGTAGGGATCGCCGACCTCGGGGTTGCCCTCGGACGCGCACCCTCCTGACGCGCCGTGGATGTAGGTGAAGACGAGCCGCACGTTGGTGCCGTTCAACCGGTTCGTCGCCACCGGGTGGCCGTTGAACCGCATCTCCTCGTACGTCCAGTCGTTCGGGACCCCGGCGGTCTCGGCGTAGGCGGCCCGTTCACCCTGGATCCGCTGGTCTGCGTAGGGGAACGGGGGTCTGGTGTGCACCTCGCCCGCGGTGAGGTACACGACCCAGACGGTGAACCCCGCCTCGACGTCCGAGGCGATGTCCGGGTTCATGAACAGCAGGTCGTCGTCCTGGTGCGCGACGAATGAGACAGTCGTCTTCGGCGCCGACTGCGCGGGCGTCAGCGAGGCGGCGACGAGGAGCAGACAGGTGACAACGGACAGCATGGATCTACGCACGACTCTTCCCCCAGGTAGAGATCTCGGCGAGAGACTACCTCCGACACAGCCGCGGTGGAGGTGCGAGTGACCAAGCCCGTGATCATCGTCGACCTCGACGACTGCCTGATCCCGGACGGCAGCGCGGCCCGCGCCGCCATCGCCGCGGTGCTGGGCGAGCTGTCGATCACCCCGGACGACCGGGCGGTCGACACCGTGCTGGCCGCCGCCCGCCGCGAGTGGCGCGAGAACCGGCTCCTCACCCACCGCGAGGTCGAACGGGTCGCGTCCTGGGAGGCGCTCTGGGCCGACTTCCACGAGCTGCCGATGCCACCCGAGGTGGTCAAAGCGTTGGTGGGCAACGACGTGCGGGCGTGGCGCCTCGCGCTAGACGACCTCGGCAGCGGCGCCGACGCCACGAAGGCGGCACTGGCCTTCCGGACGGCACGCCAGGCCCTGGTGCGGCCGTTCCCCGGCGTCGAGTCCGCTTTGGACTTGCTGCGCGGACGTCACGAGCTGTGGCTCGCCACCGACGGCTGCCGGTCGTTGCAGCGCGCCAAGATCCAGCTGTCCGGACTCGCCGACCGGTTCGCGCGCGTGTTCGTCTCCGGGGAGGTCGGGCATCCCAAGGGCACGGCCGGGTTCACCGACGCCGTCCGGGCCGCGCTGGTCGACGGCCGGACGGTGTGCCTGGTCGCCGGGGACAGCACGACCACCGATCTCCTGCTCGCGGAGACCGGTGGGTGGCCGTTCGTCCAGATCACCGAGGAACTCCGGTTCGCCGACGTGCCGGCCTGCTGCCGGTGTCCCTAGAGGTCGTTCGCCGCGATGTACCCGAACGTCATGGCGGGGCCGATCGTGGACCCCGCGCCCGCGTAGCTGCGGCCCATCACGGCCGAGCTCACGTTGCCCGCCGCGTACAGGCCGGGGATCACCGAGCCGTCCGGCCGCAGCACGCGCGCCCGTGCGTCCGTCACCAGGCCGCCCTTCGTGCCCAGGTCGCCCGGCACGATGTTGAAGGCGTAGAACGGCGGCGCCCACAGCGGTGCGAGGCACGAGTTCGGGATCACGGCCGGGTCGGTGTAGTAGTGGTCGTAGGCGCTGTCGCCGCGCCGGAAGTCCGGGTCGCGGCCCACCAACGCCTGGTTGTTGAACCGGCTGACGGTCGACCTCAGGTTCGCGGCCGGCACGCCGATCGCGCCCGCAAGCCCGTCCAGCGACCAGTTCTTCATCACGGCGCCGGACTGGTACCAGCCGTCCGGCAGCGGCAGGGTCGGTGCCACGTCGGCGAAGAGGTAGCGGTTGCGGTAGTTCTGGTCGACGACCAGCCACGCGGGGATGCACGGGTCGGTGGGGTTCTTGTCGTACATGACGTGCACGACGTCGCTGTAGGGCGCGGCCTCGTTGACGAACCGGCGGCCCGCCGCGTTGATCATCAGGCCGCCCGGCAGCGTGCGTTCGGCGAGGCAGAAGTACGGCGAGCCGGGCGTCGGGATGGCCGGTCCCCACCAGGCGTCGTCCATCAGGTCGACGGCGGCGCCCGCGCGCAGGCCGGCGCGGTGGCCGTCGCCGGTGTTCTCCTTCGCGCCGACCGTCCACTGCGTACCGATGGGCTGGCGCTGGTACTGGGCGCGCATCGCCGCGTTGTGCTCGAACCCGCCGGAGCCCATGATCACGCCGCGCCGGGCGCGCACGACACCGCGCGAGGTCAGCACTCCGCGCACCGCGCCGTTCTCCACCACCAGGTCCTCGAGGCCGGTGTTCAGCCAGACCGGGACACCCGCCTGCAGGAGCCCCGCCCGCAGGCCGCCGGCCAGGGCCTGGCCCATCGTCAGCGGTTTCTGGCCCGCCAGCGCTGCCGCCGTGCCCCTGGCCAGCGCGGCGGCGGCCGTCGCCGCACCCTTCGCGTTGACCAGCGCCAGCGCGAGCCACTTGTAGTCCGCGCCGTAGATGACCATCCCGGCCGGTGGCGAGAGGTACGGGGCGTTGAGGCGCGCGAGCTCGGCGCCGAGCACCCGGCCGTCGAGCACCTCGGGTTCGATCGAACGGCCGCGCGCGATGCCGCCGGGCAGTTCGGGGTAGTAGTCGCTGTAACCGTCCATGTGCCGGAACCGCAACGGGCTGTTCCGCATGACGAACGAGATCATCCGCGGCCCCTGCGCCAGGTAGGCCTGCTGGCGCACCGCCGGGATGTCGCCCACGACCGCGGCCAGGTACTGCGCCGCCTTCGCGGGGGTGTCCGGGATGCCGGCCGCGAGGATCACCTCGTTGTTGGGGATCCAGATGCCCGCGCCGGACCGGGCGGCGGAACCGCCGTAGGTCGGCGCCTTCTCCACGACCACGCAGCTCAGGCCGCGCTTCGCGGCGGTCAGCGCGGCGGTCATGCCGGCCGCGCCCGCGCCGACGACCACGACGTCGAACTCGCCGAGGTCGGCCGAGGCGGCGGAGGGTCTGACCAGTCCGGCGGCCAGCGCGAGGCCGGTTCCGGCGAGCACCTGACGGCGGTTCAGGGTCACGGGTTCGCTCCAGACATCGTCTTCCGGTGGTCCCAGCTGGCGGTCCTGGTCGGGCGGAAGATCACGGCGACGCGTCGCGCCATCGCCTTCTTCAACGCCTCACGGGCCTGCGGGTCGTCGCCGACCTCGCCGAAGTTGCGCGACACCACGGCGTCCACGACCGGGCCGAGGTCGGTGAACTCCGTGACGCCCTCCATGTGCACGCCGCGCAGCTGGTCGTAGGTCTCCCCCGCCTCGGCCAGCACGCTGCAGCGCGGATCCCGTCGCAGGTTCAGGATCTTCTGCGACTTGCGGTCCGTGCAGAAGACGATCTCGCCGTCCACCCACGCGAACCACATCGGCGCGAGGTGCGGCAGCCCGTTCCGGCCGATGGTGGCGACGATCAACGTCTTCTGGCCGCGCAGGAACTCCTCGACCTCGGCGGCCGACATCCTGATCGCGTCACGCACGATCCCGCAGCTTTCGCTTGTACAGCTTGCCGTTCGGGTCGCGCGGCAACTCGGCGAGGTACTCGACCGTGCGCGGCAGCTTGAACTTCGCGAGCCGGGTCCGCGCGAACTCCAGGATCTCCTCGGTCAGCGCTTCGGACGCCTCGACCCCGTCGGCCGGCTGCACGACGGCCTTGATCGACTCACCCCAGTCCGGGTGCGGCACCCCGAACACGGCCACGTCCGCGACCTTGGGGTGGCAGATGAGCTCGCCCTCGATCTCGGCCGGGTAGATGTTCACGCCGCCAGAGATGATCATGTCGTTCTTGCGGTCGCACAGGAACAGGTAGCCGTCCTCGTCCAGGTACCCGATGTCCTGCAACGTGAACAGCTTGCCCACGCGCGCGGCCCGCGTCTTCTCGGAGTCCTTGTGGTACTCGAAGGTCGAGTCGCCCATCCGCATGTAGACGAGCCCCTGCTCGCCCACCGGCAGCTCGGTGCCGTCCTCGCCGAGGATCTTGATCTCGGACGTCGGCCACGGCAGTCCGACCGATCCCGGTTTCCGCAGCCACTCGGTAGCGGTGATCGCGGTACCACCGCCCTCGGTGGCCGCGTAGTACTCGATCACCACCGGACCCCACCAGTCGAGCATGCGGCGCTTGACCTCCAGCGGGCACGGCGCCGCGCCGTGGATCATCGCCCGCAGCGATCCCATGTCGTACTTGGCTTTCACGTCGTCCGGCAGCGCCAGCAGGCGGTGGAACTGGGTCGGCACCATGTGGCTGTGGGTGACCTTGTGGCGCTCGATCAGCCGCAGCATGTCCTCGGGCGACCAGTGGTCCATGAGCACCGCGGTGTGCCCCAGCTGGATCGAGATGGTCACGAAGTTGAGCACGGCCGTGTGGTAGAGCGGAGACCCGCACAGGTGCACGTGCCCGTCGTGCGGCTTGATCCCGAAGATGCCGAAGAACCAGGCGGCGCTCGGCGGCACGACGTCCGGGTCCGCGCCGGTCAACGGCCTGCGCACGCCCTTGGGCCGCCCGGTGGTGCCGGAGGTGTAGAGCATCGGCGACCCGGTGGTGCGGCCGTCCGGCCTGCCCTCCTCGCCCGCCCCCAGCTCGGCCAGCGGCACGAACCCGTCGACCTCGCCGACGGCGAAACGCGCGTCCGGCGGCAGGCTCGCCGCCGCCTCCACCGCGGCGGCCGCGAACCGTTCGTGGGCGACGAAGGCCTTGGCACCGCTGTCCTGCACGAGGTACGCGACCTCGGCGCCGGTCAGGTGCCAGTTGGCCATCACGACGTAGAGGCCGGTCTGGTAGGCGGCGAAGTAGACCGCCACCAGTTCGGCGCTGTTGGGCAGCATCAGCACGATGCTGTCGCCGGGTTCGAGCCCCAGGGCCCGGAACCCGCGCCCGTAGCGGTTCGCGTCGGCGGCGAGCCCGGCGTAGGTGATCTCCCGCCCGCTCGGATCGACCAGCGCGGTCAGGTCCGGCTGATCGGCAGCGATGTTCCAGAGTCCTGTGACCACACCCTCAAAGTAGAACGCGTTTCACCTACTGACAAGCCTCCGCGACGGCCTTGATCGAGGCAACGTCGCGACATCCGACGAGCAGTGTCGTGACGCCCGCCTTCTCCCACCGGCGGACCTCCTCGCGCACCTGCTCGGCGGTTCCGACGATGCTGATCTCGGACACCAGCTCGTCCGGAACGACCTGTGCCGCCTCGTCCTTGCGCCCGGCCTGGAACAGCCTGCCCACGTCGGCGACGACCTCGCCGTAGCCCATGCGCGTGAACACCTCGGCGTGGAAGTTCATGCCGGGCGCGCCCATTCCGCCGATGTACAAAGCGACGAACGGCTTCAGCATCGACCGCACCGCCGCCGGATCGTCCGTCACGACGACCTGACAGGTGGCGGCGACCTCGAAGTTCTCCCTGGTACGACCCGACTTCACGAAGCCCACGTCGAGCCACTCGTTGTACATGTCCGCCAGCCGCGGCGCGTAGTAGATGGCGAGCCACCCGTCCGCGATCTCCGACGTCAGCGCGACGTTCTTGGGCCCCTCCGCGCCGAGCCAGATGGGCAGGTCGGCGCGCAGCGGGTGGGTGATGGGCTTCAACGGTTTGCCGAGCCCCAGCGCTCCAGGTCCCTGGTACGGCAACGGGTAGTGCGGCCCGTCGTTGCGCACCGGCGCCTCGCGGGCCATCACCTGCCGCAGGATCGACACGTACTCCCTGGTCCTGGCCAGCGGTTTCGCGAACGGCCGCCCGTACCAGCCCTCCACGACCTGCGGCCCGGACACGCCCAGCCCGAGCACGAACCGCCCGCCGGACAGGTGGTCGAGGGTGAGCGCGTGCATGGCGCAGGCCGCCGGCGTCCGTGCCGACATCTGCACCACGGACGTGCCCAGCCGGACCCTCGAGGTCTCGGATCCCCACCACGCCAACGGGGTGAACGCGTCCGAGCCCCACGCCTCGGCGGCGAACACCGCGTCGAAGCCGAATTCCTCCGCCGCCGCCACGAGTTGGGCGGCGTTCTGAGGCGGCTGAGCACCCCAGTACCCGAGCTGCAGACCGAGCTTCATGCAGCCATCTTGCCACCATTTCGAGAACCTGTTTCACTTTGATCTGTGACTCGGCCGCTGAGTGCTCCGCTCGACGTTGGCTTCGACTACACGCGCTCCCTCGGCCCGACGCTGGGCCGGTTCCTCTCGGATCTGCGCCGCCGCAGGGTGACCGGGATCCGCGGCTCGGACGGGCGCGTGCACGTGCCGCCGCTCGAGTACGACCCCGTGACCGCCGAACGCCTCGACGAGTTCGTGGACGTGGCGGCGACCGGTGTCGTGCGCGGGTGGTCGTGGATTCCCGAGCCCCTCGAAGGACAGCCGCTCGACCGGCCGTTCGCGTGGGCGCTGGTCCAGCTCGACGGCGCGGACACCGCGCTGCTGCACGCGGTCGACGCGGGCTCGCCGGACCAGATCTCCACCGGCGCACGCGTGCGGGCGCGCTGGCGTCCCGAACGGGTCGGCGCGATCACCGACATCGAGTGCTTCGAGCTCTCCGACGAACCGGCCGAGGAGCCCACCGACGCCGAGGACGTCACGATGGTCACCACCCCGGTGAACCTGCACTACACGCACTCGGCCTCGCCCACCGAGGACCCGTTCCTGCGCGGCCTCATGGAGGGCAGGCTCATCGCGCAGCGCTGCCCGCAGTGCGAGAAGGTCTACTTCCCGCCGCGCCCGGCCTGCCCGACCGACGGTGTCCCGACGACGGACCAGGTCGAGCTCGCCGACCGCGGCACGATCACGACTTTCTGCGTGGTCAACGTCCCGTTCCTGGGCCAGCGCATCCCGCCGCCGTACGTCTCGGCGTACGTGCTGCTCGACGGCGCGGACATCCCGTTCCTGCACCTGCTGCTCGGTGTCGCACCCGAGGACGTCCGGATGGGCATGCGCGTCGAGGCCGTGTGGAAGCCGCGCGAGGAGTGGGGCCCGACGATGCAGAACATCGACCACTTCCGGCCGTCCGGCGAGCCGGACGCGCCGTTCGACTCCTACTCCCAGCACCTGTGAGGCTCGCGTGCGTGACATTGCGGTAGTCGGCTTCGCGCAGACGCCCTGCGTGCGCGAGACCGACGGCACCACCAACGGTGTCGAGATGCTCGTCCCGATCTTCCACGAGGTGCTCGGCGGCCTCGGCCTGACCAAGACCGACATCGGGTTCTGGTGCTCCGGGTCGTCGGACTACCTGGCGGGGCGCGCGTTCTCGTTCGTCTCGGCGGTCGACGCGATCGGCGCCTTCCCGCCGATCGCCGAGTCGCACGTCGAGATGGACGCGGCGTGGGCGCTCTACGAGGCGTGGGTGAAATTGCTCTGCGGCGAAGTCGACACCGCCCTCGTCTACGGCTTCGGCAAGTCCTCCGCGGGCCAGCTCCGCCGGGTCATGGCCATGCAGCTCGACCCGTACGTCGTCACTCCACTGTGGCCGGACACGCTCGGCCTGGCGGGCATCCAGGCGCGGATGGGCATCGAGAACGGGCTCTGGGACGAACGGGCGATGGCGTCCGTGGCCGCGCGAAGTCGCCGCAACGCCCTGTCGAACCCGCTCGCGCAGCTGTCCGGCGAGGTCGACGCCGACGAGCTGCTCGCGCTCCCGTACGTCGCGGACCCGTTGCGGCGCCACGACTGCGCACCCATCACGGACGGCGCGGCCACGATCGTGCTGGCCGCCGGTGACCGCGCACGGGAGCTGTGCGAACGCCCCGCGTGGATCACCGGGTTCGAGCACCGCACCGACTCGCCGTCGTTCGGCACGCGCGACCTCACGACCTCCCCGTCCACGGTCGCCGCGGGCAAGGCGGCGGGCACCGACGGGGTCCGGGTGGCCGAGCTGCACGCGCCGTTCACCCACCAGGAGATCCTGCTGCGCCAGGCACTCGGCCTCGGCGACGACGTGACCGTGAACCCGTCGGGCGGCGTGCTCGCGGGCAACCCGATGTTCTCCGCCGGCCTGGCGCGCATCGGCGAGGCCGCGCGCCGGATCCACGACGGCACCGCGACCAAGGTCCTCGGGCACGCGACCAGCGGACCGTTGCTCCAACAGAACCTCGTCTGCGTCATGGAAGGGCGGGAGTAGATGCGACCGGCAGCAGTGGTCGGCACCGGCCAGACGCACCACGCGGCGAAGCGCCTCGACGTGTCGATGGCGGGCCTGTGCCGCGAGGCGATCGACCGCGCGATGGCGGACGCCGGCGTGGACTGGCCGGACATCGACGCGGTGGTCCTCGGCAAGGCCCCGGACCTGTTCGAGGGCGTGATGATGCCCGAGCTGTTCCTCGCGGACGCGCTGGGCGCCGTCGGCAAACCGTTGCTGCGCGTGCACACCGCCGGCTCGGTCGGCGGCAGCACCGGCAACGTGGCCGCCTCGCTCGTCCAGTCCGGCGTGCACGACCGCGTGCTGGCCGTGGCGTTCGAGAAGCAGTCGGAGTCGAACGCGATGTGGGCGCTGTCGGTCCCCACCCCGTTCACCATGCCGGTGCACGCGGGCGCGGGCGGCTACTTCGCCCCGCACGTCCGCTCCTACATCCGCCGCGCGAGCGCCCCGGAGCACATCGGCGCGATGGTCGCCGCCAAGGACCGCCGCAACGGCGCGCGAAACCCGTACGCGCACCTCAAACAGCCGGACATCACCGTCGAGTCGGTGCAGGCCTCCACGATGCTGTGGGACCCCATCCGCTACGACGAGACCTGCCCGTCCTCGGACGGCGCCTGCGCGGTCGTCATCTCGGCGGAACCCACGTCCGGTCCCGCCGCCTGGATCCGCGCGACCGCGCTGCGCACCGAGCCCACCACGTTCGCCGGACGCGACCAGGTCAACCCCCAGGCCGGCCGCGACGCCGCTCGCGCGCTGTGGAAGCAGGCGGGCATCACCGACCCGCTGTCCGAAGTGGACGCGGCGGAGATCTACGTCCCCTTCTCCTGGTTCGAACCGATGTGGCTCGAGAACCTCGGTTTCACCGACGTCGGCCAGGGCTGGAAGCTCACCGAGGCGGGCGAGACGGAGATCGGCGGCCGCCTCCCGGTCAACCCGAGCGGCGGCGTCCTCTCGTCCAACCCGATCGGCGCCTCCGGGCTCCTGCGGTTCGCCGAGGCCGCGATGCAGGTCATGGGCACCGCGGGAGACCACCAGGTAGACGGCGCACGGGTAGCGCTGGGCCACGCGTACGGCGGCGGCTCGCAGTTCTTCGCCATGTGGGTAGTCGGATCGGAGAAGCCGTGAAGTTCACCGTTGGCATCGCCATGAGCCCACTGGACCAGCTGACCGAACTGGCGCAGTGCGCCGAGGAGTGCGGCTACGCCTCGATCGCGCTCCCGGACTCCCTCTTCTTCTCGGAGAAGGTGTCCGCGGACTACCCGTACACCCCGGACGGCTCCCGCATGTGGAACGCCGACACCCCGTGGGTAGACCCGTTCGTGGCGGCCGCGGCCATGGGCGCCGTCACGTCCCGGATCAACTTCTACACGCAGGTCCTGAAACTGGGCTCCCGCAACCCACTCCTGCTGGCCCGCCAGGTCGGCTCGGTCGCACACCTGACCGGCAACCGCTTCGGCTTCGGCGTGGGCCTCGGCTGGTCGCCGGAGGAGTTCGAGTGGTGCGGCGTCCCGTTCAAGAACCGCGGCCCGCGCGTGGACGAGATGATCGACATCCTCAAACTCGTCCTGGCCGGCGGCATGGTCGAGTACCACGGCGACTACTTCGACTTCGACCGCCTCCAGATGTCCCCCGCCCCCACCAAACCCGTCCCGTTCTACGTGGGCGGCCACTCCCCGGCAGCCCTCAAGCGCGCGGCCAGGGTGGGCGACGGCTGGACGTCGGCGATGATCAAGTTCGACGAGCTCAAGCAGGTCGTTGCCACGCTCACCGACCTGGGCGCCTTCGAGCGCCCGTTCGAGATCCAGGCCGTCTGCATCGACCGCTTCGGCCTGGACGGCTACAAACAGCTGGCCGAGGCAGGCGTCACCGACACGATCGTGGTGCCGTGGCTGTTCTACGGCGTCGGTTTCGACGGCAGCCTCCAGGCCAAGAAGGACGGACTTCGGCGCTTCGCCGACGAGGTGATCGGAGAGTTCGCGTGACAGCAGCAGTGACCTGGACGGCGTCCAAGACCGAAACCCCGGCCCGCGTGGCCTCCTGGCGCTCGATGGACTGCGTGACCCGCGGGGCAAAAGACGAGTGGCTGGCCCTGTTCGCCGAGGACGCCGTGGTCGAGGACCCGGTGGGCCCGTCGATGTTCGACAACGAGGGCAAGGGCCACCACGGCAAGGAGGCGATCGCCGCCTTCTGGGACCTGGCCATCGCGAACGTGGAACGCTTCGAGTTCGCCATGCACGACTCGTTCGCCGCCGGTACCGAGTGCGCGAACGTGGGCACGATCAGCGCGTTCCTCCCCGGCGGCGCACGCGTCGACACCGAGGGTGTGTTCGTCTACAACGTGGGCGAGGACGGCCTCATCAGGTCGATGCGGGCGTTCTGGGAGACGGAACGCGCGATGGCGACTCTGCGAGTCGAGTAACCCAGACGTAGGTGAGGGCTCCCTCCGCGACACCGGAGGGAGCCCTCGGTCTTTGTCGGGCAACGGCGAAGCCGAGGCGTGTGAGCACTCGACGCCGATCAAGCAACGCCGCACGCAATGGCGAAGCCGAGGCGTGTGAGCAATGGATGTCGGCTCAGCGGTGGTAACGCAACCACGACGGCGATTGGGGCTTGACTTTGGGTGCGAGGCCTTAAACTTGACCACTCGGCCGGGCTTCACAATCCCGGCTT
>NZ_JBEXNC010000026.1:0-115610 GCF_040610935.1 Lentzea sp. NPDC003310 | reverse complement strand
GGCGTGAGGTCGCGAAGCCCGGCGAGTCGCGCACCTCGATGACGGTCTTGCCCATCTGCTCGGACCAGGCGCGCGCCTTGGCCACGTTCGCGGGGGTGGGAGTGGGAGTAGCGGCTACTCCCACTCCCACCGCACTCCATAGATCCCGGGCTTCGAGTTCCGCACGTGGATGTGCGTCGACGCCGTCGTCCCGATCCACAGGTCGTTCAGAGCGGTCTCCGGCTCGTGCAGCGACGGCCGGGCGAACTGGAAGCAGCGCGCGGGCACCGCGTCCGGGTGGAAGCCGATCTGCAGCGTGTAGTCGTTCACCGGGCGCAGGAACCGCCGGTCGCAGACCTCGCTCTGGGCTCCGGGTCTCATCCGGACGGTGTAGTCGATGAGCGCCGTCTCCCCCGCGCGCAGCATCCGGTCGAAGAGGATCTCGGCGACGAGGAACCCGGTCGAGTCCTCCCCGCGCACCCTCCCGAGCCGGCACGGCGGTCCCGCCTCGATCGACGGCACACCGAGGTCCGTCGCGTCGGCCAGCTGGATCGCGAGGAACCGGTCGACCCCGTCCTCCAGGGCTTGGACCACGCCCGTGACGTGGGTCGAGACCTCCCGGCGATCCGCCCCGACGAGCAGCCGGTCCTGGACGCTCAGGTACGTCGTGGCGGTCGGCTGCAGCCGGTCGATGCGCGACATGACCTCACCGAGGTCGGTGGCCCGCGAGTCCCACATGTCCTCCAGGGACAGCGATTGGTCCACCCAGCGCCCCCGCGGCCGCTTGTCGCCCAGCCGGTCGGTCAGGAAGCCCTCGCCGAGCTCGAGCAGTTCCTCCAGGGCGGCGACGACCTTCAACGACTCCGGGCGCTCCGGACGGCTGCGGCCGCGGCGCCAGTAGGACAGCGTCGAGATGCTGACCTGCATGCCCCGCGCGGCCAGGTGGTGCTGGATGCGCTCGAGGCTCAGGCCGCTGTTGTCGACGGCTTTCGTCAAGGCCTCCGCGAAATCCACCACGGGGACACCGTACGGCCCCGCACCTTCCGCCAATAGGCCCACACGGAGGGTAATGAGACGCCAGTCTCAAATGGCGCGTACGCCCCGTTGCCACACAGAGTGCGTCAACGGGACTCCCGGACGGTAGGCCAGATGCGTGATCGAAGGCGCGTCCAACACGTGCAGGTCAGCCCGCGCACCAGGCCGGATGACGCCGACGTCGTCGCGTCGCAGCGCCCGCGCACCACCTGCGGTCGCCGCCCACACCGCCTCTTCGACGCTCATCCGCATCTGCAGGACCGCTGTCGTCACGCAGAACGCCATCGACGAGGTGTAGGACGAGCCGGGGTTGCAGTTGCTGGCGAGCGCGACCGTCGCACCGGCGTCGAGCAGCGCGCGGGCGGGCGGCAGCGACTGCCGGGTCGACAGGTCGCACGCCGGCAGCAGCGTGGCGACCGTGTCCGACGACGCCAGCGCGTCGACGTCGGCGTCCGACAGGTACGTGCAGTGGTCCACCGAGGCTGCGTCGAGCTCCACGGCCAGCCGCACGCCGGGGCCTTCGCCGAGCTGGTTGCCGTGCACGCGCAGGCCCAGTCCCTTGGCCGCGGCCGCCTCCAGCACCGCCTTCGACTGGTCGTAGTCGAACGCGCCCTTCTCGCAGAACACGTCCGCCCAGCGCACGAGCGGTGCGACGGCGTCGAGCATCTCGCCGCGGACCAGCTCCACGTACTCGTCCGCGTCCGTGCCGGGAGGCACGAGGTGGGCGCCGAGGAACGTGACCTCGTCGGCCTGCTCGGCGGCGATGCGCGCGGACCGCACCTCGTCGGCGACGTTCAAGCCGTAGCCGGTCTTGGTCTCGACGAACGTCGTGCCCTGCCGCAGCGCCTCGGCGATGTGCTTGCGCACCACCGCAGCCAGCTCCTCGTCGGACGCGGCACGGGTCGCGTTCACGGTCACCGCGATGCCGCCCGCCGTGTAGGGCTTGCCGGCCATACGAGCGCCGAACTCGGCGGTGCGGTCGCCCGCGAACACCAGGTGCGTGTGGCTG
The DNA here is from genome assembly GCF_040610935.1 of Lentzea sp. NPDC003310. Taxonomy (NCBI): domain Bacteria; kingdom Bacillati; phylum Actinomycetota; class Actinomycetes; order Pseudonocardiales; family Pseudonocardiaceae; genus Lentzea; species Lentzea sp. NPDC003310. Next base: position 113,587 of record NZ_JBEXNC010000026.1, on the reverse strand, counting down.
TCGACCCAGCCGGGCAGCACCGCGCGGCCCTCGACGTCGACCCGTTCGTCGGCGGCGGGAGCGTCCGCGGCACTGCCCACCCAGGCGATCTCCGCGCCGTCGACCACCAGCGCGTCACCGGCGGACTCGCTGTTCGTGGTCAGCTCACCGATGCCGGTGATCAGCACGCTCATGCCCACAGCTCCTCGATCGCGTCCGCCAGCAGCCTGCCGACGTCTCCCAGGGTCTCGTGCGCACCACCGGAGGCCACCACCCGGCCTCCGACGACCACGGTGTCCACATCGGACGCCGTGGCGGAGAGCAACACCTGCTGCGGCAACGACCCCGCGGTGCGCGGTGTCGAACAGCTGATCGCCACGAGGTCGCAGGGCGCGCCGACCTCGATCCGCCCGCCGTCCCAGCCGATCGCCGAGTGGCGGGTGGCGGCGTCGAGCAGCTCGGACGGCGAGAACCGGCCACGCTGACCGGTCCGCAACCGCTCGTTGTGCTCCAGCGCCCGAGCCTCCAACAGCGGGTCGACGACCGCGTGCTGGTCGCTGCCGAGAGACAACGGGCTGCCCGCGTCGGCCAGTTCGCGCGCCGGGCCGATGCCGTCGGCGAGGTCCGCCTCGGTCGTCGGGCAGAAGCACGCGCCCGTGCCCGACGAGCCCAGCAGCGCGATGTCCTCGGGCGCCAGGTGCGTGGCGTGCACGGCCGTGGTGCGCGGTGACAACGCGCCGGCCTCGTGCAGCAGACCGGTCGGCGTCAGGCCGTAGGCCGCGAGGCAGGCTTCGTTCTCGGCGGGCTGCTCGGAGAGGTGCACGTGCAGCGGAGCGTCCGGGAACGCCTGCGCGACAACGGAGAGCTCGGCCCGCGGGACGGCGCGGACCGAGTGGATAGCGGCACCGACGCGCATCACGTCGTCGGACTTCAGCTCGGCGACCCGCGACGCCCACGCCTCGGCCGTGCCGTCGGAGAACCGCTGCTGCACCTCGTTCACGGGCTGGTCGATGCCGCCCGCGAGGTAGCAGGTGTCGAGCAGCGTCAGCCGGATGCCCGCGTCGGACGCGGCCTCGCGCAGCGCGTACCCGAACTCGTTCGACCGGTCGTGGACGTAGTGGAACTCGCCGACAGCCGTCACGCCCGCGAGCGCCATCTCGCCGTACACCGCGCGGGCCAGGCGGTAGTACGACTGCGGGGTGAGGCGCGAGGCCAGCGCGTACATGCCTTCGCGCCACGTCCAGAACGTGCCACCACCGTCGTGCGTCCGGCCGCGCAACGCCCGGTGGAACGCGTGCGAGTGCGCGTTCGCGAAGCCCGGCACCACGACGCCGTGCAACCGCCGCACACCCAGCGGAATCGTGTCCACAGTGGACACCGACGAGATCACGCCGTTCTCGACCCTGACGAGCACGCGCTCGGCGAGCCCGGAGGGCAACCAGGCCCGCTCGCACCAGAAGTTCATGAGCCGAGGTGTTCGATCGTGGCGGCGAGCGCGCGCACGCCCTCGTCGACGTCGGCCTGCTCGGCGAACTCCTCCGGCGCGTGGCTCACGCCGGTGGGGTTGCGCACGAACAACATCGCGGTCGGCACGTGGTCGGCGAGGATGCCCGCGTCGTGCCCCGCACCGGTCGGCAGCGCCGGAACGCCACCGAGCGCCCCCGCGATGTCGTCGCGCAGCGCGCTGTCGAAGTGCACCGTGTCGCCGTACGACTCCTCGGTGATCCGCAGCTCGCACCCCTCCTCCTTGGCGGCCTGGTGCGCCGCCTCGGAGATCTCCGCGACCATCGCACGCGTGCGTGCGTCGTCGCTGTCCCGCGCGTCCAGCCAGACGTCCACCGTGGACGCGATGACGTTGGTGCCACCGGGGTTGGGGACGAGCCTTCCCACGGTGGCACGGCCGCCACCCCTGGCCGCCTTCCTGGCGGCGAGGACGAGCTGGGACGCCGGGAGCATCGGGTCGCGGCGGTCCTCGATCAACGTCGCCCCGGCGTGGTTGCCCTCGCCGGAGAACGAGAAGCGCCACCGGCCGTGCGCGAGGATGCTCGACGCCACGCCGACCGGCACGGTCAGGCCGCGCCCCTGTTCGACGTGCAGCTCCACGAACTGGCCGATGCGCTTCAACGCCCGTTCGTCGCGCCCGACCAGCTCCGGGTCGTACCCGGCGGCCTTCATGGCCTCGGCCAGCGTGACGCCGTCCGGGTCCTTGAGCGCCAACGCCTTCTCGGGCGCGATGGCGCCGGTGAGCAGCCTCGACCCGAGGCAGGCGACGCCGAACCGGCCGCCCTCCTCCTCGGCGAAGACCGTGATCGCGAACGGCCGGCCGGGCGTGAACCCCTTGGCCTGCAGGAGGTCCACGGCCTCCAGCGCCGACGTCACCCCCAGCGGGCCGTCGAACGCCCCGCCGCCGGGAACGGAGTCCAGGTGACTGCCGGTGATGAGCGCGTTGTCGCCCCGCTCGCCCCACCAAGCCCAGAGGTTGCCGTTCTGGTCGGTCTCCACGTTGAGACCGCGCCGGACCGCCTGTTCCACGAACCAGTGCCGCAGCTCCAGTTCGGGCTTGTTGTACCCGTGGCGCGAGTAACCCCCGCGCTTCGGGTCCCTGCCGACGTCCGCGATCTGGTCGAGCATCAGCCCTCCATAGGAATGCGGACGCCCTTGTCCGCAGCCACGGTCTTCGCCTCGTCGTACCCGGCGTCCACGTGCCGGATGACGCCCATGCCGGGGTCGTTGGTCAGCACGCGCTCGATCTTCTGCGCGGCCAGCTCGGTACCGTCCGCGACCGTCACCTGACCGGCGTGGATCGAGCGGCCGATGCCGACACCACCACCGTGGTGGATCGACACCCAGGTCGCACCACTCGCCGTGTTGACCAGCGCGTTCAGCAACGGCCAGTCCGCGATCGCGTCGGAACCGTCGGCCATCGCCTCGGTCTCGCGGTACGGGGAGGCCACCGAGCCGCAATCGAGGTGGTCGCGGCCGATGACGATCGGCGCGGACAGCTCGCCGTTGGCGACCATCTCGTTGAACTTGAGGCCGGCGAGGTGCCGTTCGCCGTAGCCGAGCCAGCAGATGCGGGCGGGCAGGCCCTGGAACTCGACGCGCTCGCCGGCCATCTTGATCCACCGGTGCAGCTGCTCGTTCTCCGGGAACAGCTCGAGGATCGCGGCGTCGGTCTTCGCGATGTCGGCCGGGTCGCCGGAGAGCGCGGCCCAGCGGAACGGGCCCTTGCCCTCGCAGAACAGCGGGCGGATGTAGGCGGGCACGAAGCCGGGGAACGCGAACGCGCGGTCGTAGCCGCCGAGCTGCGCCTCACCGCGGATCGAGTTGCCGTAGTCGAACACCTCGGCGCCGCGGTCCTGGAACCCGACCATGGCCTCGACGTGGTCCGCCATCGACTTGCGGGCGCGGTCGGTGAACTCGTCCGGCTTCGCGGCCGCGTAGTCCTGCCACTCCTCCAGCGAGACACCGACGGGCAGGTACGCCAACGGGTCGTGCGCCGACGTCTGGTCCGTGACGATGTCCACGGCGACCTCGCGACGCAGCAGCTCGGGCAGGATCTCCGCCGCGTTGCCCACGACACCGACGGACACGGCCTCACCGGCGGCCTTGGCGGCCAGCACGCGCTCGATGGCGCTGTCCAGGTCCTCGGCGATCTCGTCGAGGTAGCGGGTCTCCAGCCGGCGCTGGGCGCGGTGCGGGTCGACCTCGATGCACAGTGCGACGCCCTCGTTCATCGTCACGGCGAGAGGCTGCGCACCGCCCATGCCACCCAGTCCGGCGGTGACGGTCAGGGTTCCACGCAGCGTCCCGTTGAAGCGCTTGGTGGCGACCGCGGCGAACGTCTCGAACGTGCCCTGGAGGATGCCCTGGGTGCCGATGTAGATCCACGAGCCGGCGGTCATCTGCCCGTACATCGTGAGGCCCTCGGCCTCCAGGCGGCGGAACTCGGGCCAGTTCGCCCAGTCCGGCACGAGGTTCGAGTTCGCGATGAGCACGCGCGGCGCCCACTCGTGCGTGCGCATGACACCGACCGGGCGGCCGGACTGCACCAGCAGCGTCTCGTCGGCCTCGAGGTTCTTCAGCTCACGGCTGATGGCGTCGAACGACGGCCAGTCGCGCGCGGCCTTGCCCGTGCCGCCGTAGACGACGAGGTCCTCGGGGCGCTCGGCGACGTCCGGATCGAGGTTGTTGTGGAACATCCGCAGCGCGGCCTCGGTGGACCAGTTCTTCGCGGACAGTTCGGTGCCGCGGTCAGCACGAACGGTGGTCATCACAGGGCTCCACTTCGGATGAGGGCCTCGGCGGCGGCGATCTCGGGCGCGAGGTGCCGGTCCGGGCCGGGGCCGAGGACGGTCTCGCGGAGCTTCGCCACGGCGGCGGCCGTCGCGGGGGCGGGCTTGAGGGGCGCGCGCAGGTCGAGTGCCCGTGCGGCGGTGAGCAGTTCGATGGCCAGCACGGTCGTGAGACCGTCCACGGCCTTGCGCAGCTTGCGAGCAGCAGACCAGCCCATCGACACGTGGTCCTCCTGCATCGCGGAGGACGGGATCGAGTCCACGGACGCCGGCACGGCCAGTCGCTTGAGCTCGGACACGATCGCGGCCTGCGTGTACTGGGCGATCATGTGGCCGGAGTCGACGCCGGGGTCGTCGGCGAGGAACGGCGGCAGGCCGTGCGAACGCGAGACGTCGAGCATGCGGTCGGTGCGGCGCTCGGCGATCGAGGCCACGTCCGCGAGCGGGATGGCCAGGAAGTCGAGCGCGTAGGCCACAGGCGCGCCGTGGAAGTTGCCGTTGGACTCGACCCGTCCGTCCGCGAGCACGACGGGGTTGTCGATCACGGACGCCAGCTCGCGGTCGGCCACCGTCGCCGCGTAGGCCACGGTGTCGCGGGCCGCGCCGTGCACCTGCGGCGAGCAGCGCAGCGAGTACGCGTCCTGCACGCGAGTGCAGTCGGGGCCGCGGTGCGAGGCGACGATCTCGGAGTTCTTGAGGAACGCGAGCATCCGGGCGGCGGACAGGTTCTGGCCGGGGTGCGGACGCAGGGCGTGCAGCTCCGGCTCGAAGACGCGGTCGGTGCCGAGCAGCGCCTCGACGCTCATCGCGGCGGTGAGGTCGGCGATGTCGAGGAGGCGGGTCAGGTCGGCGATCGCCAGCGACAGCATGCCGAGCATGCCGTCGGTGCCGTTGATCAGCGCGAGGCCTTCCTTCTCGGCCAGCTGCACCGGCTCGATGCCCGCTTCGGCCAGTGCCTCGGCGGCGGGCACCAGTTCGTCGCGCGAGTTGCGGACCATGCCCTCGCCCATCAGCGCGAGTGCGTTGGCGGACAGCGGCGCGAGGTCACCGGAGCACCCGAGCGACCCGAACTCGTGCACGACCGGCGTGATGCCGGCGTTCAGCATCCCGGCCATCGCGTCCACAGTGGACAACCGGACGCCGGTGTGGCCGGTGGCGAGCGTGCGCAGGCGCAGCAGCATCAGCGCCCGCACGACCTCGCGCTCGACCTCGGGACCGGACCCGGCGGCGTGCGAGCGGATCAGCGACCGCTGCAGCTGGGCGCGGCGGTCCGGCGGGATGTGCCGGACGGCGAGCGCGCCGAACCCGGTCGAGACGCCGTAGGTGGGGCGTTCGGCCGTGGCGAGCTGTTCGATGTGGCCGCGGGCGGTGGTGACCGCCTCGCGGGCCGCCGCGGTGATCTCCACCGGGGCGCCGTCGCGGGCGACGGCATGAACGTCCTCGAGGGTCAGAGGCTTCGGACCCAGCTCCACCGGTTGTCGCATGCAGACATCAGACCGCTCCGGGGCCGAGTCAGCGACCCCGGAGCGGGTGATGGTGTCTGGGATGCCAGACGGGCTACTTCTTGCGGATCCAGCCGGTGTCGACGTTCGAGGCGATCTCGACGTCGTTCGCCATCGCGACGATCTCCGCGTCCGGTTTGTCGGCGGGCGAGCTGCTCACGGTGATCCAGAGATCACCCTCCTGCACGACGAGCGTGCCGCCCCCCACGATGACGCCCTGCTTGCCGCGCACCTCGACGGGCACGCTCGGTGCGTCACCGGTCTCGGGCTTGCTCTTGCCGACCGTCACCTCGAACGGGCCGCGGCCGGGCGAGTACCGGGCGTTCCACTCGCCGGGGCTCGTCCCGCTGAACACGACCGCCGGCTTGCCCTTCACCTTGAACGGTGCCTCGAAGACGGCGTTCGAGTCCGCGCGCACCGAATCGGCGACGCGCAGCGCCGTTCCCTCCGGGTCGGCCACGCGGTCGACCCGGACGACGAGCACGTCCTGCGCCTTCCACTCCACGACCGCCTGCTCGCCGGACGCCTGCACACGGGCTTTGAGCCCGCGCACCGTCACGTCCCGCCACTCGCCGATCTGCGAGGAGGAACCCTGGCCGCTCGACAGGGTGACGCTCGGCCCGCCTCCGTACCCGTCGGCGGGGGCGTTCGCCGGCACCCAGCCGCGCTCGGTCGACCCGTCGTTCGCGGAGCGGAAGGTCTCGACGAACCCGTCCGGCAGCCAGTGCGGCTGGTACTTCAGCGCACCGGGGGCGCTCGGCGTGAGCGCGGCGGCGGCGTCGTTGGGCAGCGGCGGCGCGTACCTGTCGCTCGCCACCAGTCCGCCGAAGACCAGGACCGCGACGGCGGCGACGCCGGCCGTGGCGATCAGGAAGATGTTGTTCCGCTGCCTCTTGCGCTTGCGCCGCAGGGCGTTCAGCGTCGGGCCCGGATGTGGAGTGCGTTCGGCCAGCTGGCCGAGTGCCTCCTTGATGAGCTGTTCGGTGTCGTTCACGACAGGCCCTCCCCGAGCCGCAACCCGACACCAGCGGGCTCCGGCGTGTGGTCCATGCGGAGTGTGGCCAGCGCACGTGAGATGTGGCTGCGCACGGTTCCCTCGGCACAACCGAGCATCTGTGCGATCTCCGAGTCCTCGTAGTTCTCGTAGTAGCGGAGCACGACCGCGGCCCGCTGTTTGCGGGGCAGCTTCGCGATCCGCTGCAACATGGCTTCCCGCTCGTCGTAGTGGTGGGTCGTGTCGCCGACGGGCGGGGTGACAGACTCGAGGGTCGTCATGCAGAGAGCGACGTCCTTCGCGGCCCTGCGCCTGCGCCACGAGAGGTACTCGTTGGTCACCATGCGCTTGACGTAGGCGTGAGGGAGGTCGACTGAACCGATGCGTTCCCACTTCTGCTGCGCGCGCAGCAGGACTTCCTGGACCACGTCCTGGGCCAGGTGCGGGTCACACGTGAGCACGGTGGCGTAGCGCAGCAACGGGGTCACCTGTTCTGCCACGAAGTCATCGAAACTCGGTGTCAATCCCGACCCCCTTCAAAACCGTCACACCCCTCAGACGCACGCGGAGCCTGTTCTGTTGAGTGTGCCCTGATGTAGTAACGGCGTGGGCTGCATCACGTGGGAAAATCACGGTTGTGGGCAGCAGCAGTGACGTTCCCGCGCTCCGGCGCGGGCTGGCGGTGCTCCGGCTGCTGGCGGGCAGACCCGGACCCGTCTCCGCGGCGTCGGTCGCGCGCGAGCTGAATCTCCCCAGGTCAACGACCTACCACCTGCTCTCGGAGCTGACCGAGGCCGGCTTCGCGACGCACTTCCCCGAGGAGAAGCGGTACGGCCTGGGCGTCGCCGCGTTCGAGCTCGGCTCGGCCTACCTGCGCCACGACCCGCTGGAGCGGCTTGCTCGCCCGCTGTTGCGCAAGCTCGCCGATCGGATGGAGAAGGTCGCGCATCTGGGTGTCCTGCACGGTCCGGAGGCCCTCTACCTGGTACGCGAGCAGCCCCGGCAGCCGCAGTCGATCGTGTCCGACGTCGGCGTCCGGCTGCCCGCCCACCTCACGGCTTCGGGCCGCGCGATGCTCGCCCATCTGCCTCCGGCACAGGTCAGGGCGCTGCTGCCGTCCGTGGACGCGTTCGTCGACCGCACCGGCCGCGGCCCGCACAACCTGCCGGCGCTGCGGCGCCTGCTCACGACCGAGCGCCGTCAGGGGTGGGCGGTCGAGGACGGGTTCGTGACGGCCGGGTTCGCCTCGGTGGCGGCGCCGGTCTTCGACCACGGTGAGCGGCCGATCGCGGCCATCACGCTGACGTTCCGGCACCTGTGCGACACGCCCTGCGGCCAGACGTGGCCCGACCTGGCCAAAGAGGTGCGCAAAGCGGCCGAGGAGCTCACCGTCCGGATCGGCGGGCACGTCGCGGCAACTTAGTCGCCATGTACATAGTAGCCATGTACCGTATCTGCCATGAGCAGTGCGGAACCGACGCCTGGACACCTCGTGTGGCGCCTGGCGATGAAGTGGCGAGTGGCCGTTGACCGCGCGTTGGACCCCCTCGGGCTGACGCACGCGCAGTACGTCGTGCTGTCGTCGTTGGCCGCCCTCGACCGGCCCTCACAGCGCGAACTGGCCGACCACACCGGTCTCGAACCGCTCTACGTCTCGAAGCTGGCGCGCTCGCTGGAGGCCGCCGGGTTCATCTCGCGCACCCGCGACACCGTCGACACCCGCACCATGCGGCTGGCGCTGTCCCCGCACGGCCTCGAAGTGGTCGAGCCCGCCATCGCGACGGTCCGCGCACTGATGGACCGCCTGCTGACGCCGCTGGGCGAGCGGACGTCCGCCTTCTCCGCCGAACTGCGCGACCTGCTCGCCGTTCCCCTCGACTAGGAGCACCCCGATGCCCGTCGTCCCCGTCCTCGACTCGACGATGCACTACGAGACGCACGGCTCCGCGCCGTTCGTGTTCCTGCACGGCAATCCCGCGTCGTCGCACATCTGGCGCAACGTCTTACCGGAGCTGGGCGGCCTCGCCCCCGATCTGATCGGCATGGGCCGCTCGGGCAAGCCCACGATCGACTACTCGTTCGACGACCACTCCCGCTACCTCGACGCGTGGTTCGACGCGCTCGGCCTGGACCGGGTGGTCCTGGTCGGCCACGACTGGGGCGGCGCGCTGGCGTTCGACTGGGCGGCCCGGCACCCGTCCCGCGTCGCCGGCATCGCGTTCTTCGAGACGATGCTGAAGCCGTTGCGCGGCAACGAACTCCAGCCCGCCGCCCGGGAACGGACGCGCCGGCTGCGCTCACCGGAGGGTGAGCAACTGGTGCTGGACCAGGACACCGTCGTCCGGCAGGCTTTCACCGGCGGCGTGCGGACGCCCGTTTCGGACGAGGACCTGGCCGTGTACCTGGCGCCGTTCCCCGACCGGGAGAGCCGCCGGCCGGTGCTGGCCTGGGTGCGACAGCTGCCGGTCGACGGCGACCCGCCGGCGCTCATCCCGCGGATGGAGGCCTACGGCTCGTGGCTCGCCACCGCGTCCGAAGTGCCGAAGTTGTTGCTGACCTTCGAGAACTCGCCGACGCTGGCCATCACGCCCGAACTGGCGGCCTGGTGCTCCGAGAACGTCGCTTCGCTGGAGGTCGTGGGCCTGGGCGACGCCGGGCACCACGCGCCCGAGGACAAGCCGAAGGAGATCGCCGCCGCGATAGCCGGTTGGGCGGAACGCAACAGTCTGGTTGCATAGCGTGCATGGGGGTTACAACAGAAGAGTTCGATCCGACCGACATTCAGGCGTACCACGAGGTCATGCTCGCCCGGTACGCGGATGACCGTCCGAAGTGGACCGCGCCGACGCTCGACGAGGTGCGGTTCCGGCTGCGCACACCGTTCCAGGGGCTCGGTCCGGCGCGCTACCTCGCGACCCGCCTCGACGGCGAGCTCGTGGCGTTCGCCGGCCTGAACTTCCCGGCCTGGCCGGACACGGCGATGGCCGAGATCGTGGTGCACCCGCGATCTCGGCGGCGCGGTGTCGGCACGGCACTGCTGCGAGCGGTGTGCGCCGAGTTCGAGGCGCGCGGTCTCACGTCGATCGAGTGCTGGCAGGTCACCGCGGACGGCGACGGCGCGAGGTGGGCAGAGAACCGCGGCTTCCGCACCATCAACACGATGGTCCTGCAGGGCCTGGCCTTCGCGGAGGCCGACAACGCTTTGTGGGACGTCCCGGTCCCGTCCGGCTACCGGTTGGCGCAGTGGACCGGCGTCACGCCGGACGACCTGCTCGCGTCGTACGCCCTGGCCCGCAACGCGATCCACGACGCGCCCACCGGCGAGCAGAACACGCCGTCCCCGACGTGGACCCCGGTCAAGGTGCGGGAGGCCGAGCAGGACTACCTGTCGCGCGGCGCCGAGCAACGGGTCGTCGTCGCGCTCGCCGCGGACGGTTCGGTCGCGGGCATGACCGAACTCGAACTGCACGACGAACGGCCGGGCCGCGCGTTCCAGCAGGAGACCTCGGTGCTGCCGGCCCACCGCGGTCACGACCTCGGCCGCGCCATGAAGGCGCACATGATCGAGTGGGTGCGCCGGGACAAGCCGCGGCTGACGCGGATCGACACCGGCACCAGCACCGAGAACGCGCACATGCAGCGCGTGAACCGGTCGCTCGGCTTCGAGACGATCGGCGACATGATCTCCGTCAACGCCCGGATCGAGGAGCTGCGAGCGTGATCGAGGAACTGGACTTCGCCACCGCGTCGGAGGAAGACCGGCACGCGCTCTTCGACGTCCTCGCGGCCTGGGTGGTCGAGGACTCGCCCGGCAAGAAGCCACCGCTCTACGAGACCTGGGCGACCAGGTGGCAGCTCCCCGACGACATCGGCTTCGCACGGCCGGACTTCGTCGTCGCACGGGAAGGCGGCACGATCGTCGGGTACGGCGAGACGCGGATCTCCGAAGCCGAGGCGAACGCGCACCTCGCCTTTGCCACCATCGTGGTGCTGCCCGACTTCCGCCGCCGAGGACTCGGCACGGCGTTGCTGCGGGCCGTGGTGCCGCTGGTGCGCGACCGTTCGTTCATCGAGGGCTGGGGCGTAGAGGCGGGCACGCCGGGCGAGAAGTTCGCCGCGGCCAGGGGGTTCCGCGTCGTCGTGTCCATGCAGAGGCAACGGCTCGACGTGGCGGAACCACCCGAGGTCGGCGGCGTGCCGGACGGCTACGAGCTCATGACGTGGCAGGGCGCGGCACCGGAGGCCGTCGTCGAGGAGTTCGTCGAGGCCCTCAACGGCATGGTCGACGCACCGGAGACCGACTCCGTGCTCGACCTGACGCGGAACACCGTCGAGAGCGTCCGGAGGGAGGAGGCCGCGACCTCGGTGGTCCGGTGGACCGTTCTCCTGCTGCACCAGGGCAAAGCCGCCGGGGTCACCGTCGTCGAGATCGACCCGGCCGTGCCCACCGTCGCCGAGCAGCTGCACACCGTCGTGCTGCCCGCCCACCGCGGCAAGGGGTTCGGCAGGCTGATCAAGGCGCACATGCTGCACCAGCTGACCGGCGTCGAGCAGATCTACACGCGCACCAGCACCGAGAACGAGCACATGATCCGCGTGAACCACTCGCTCGGCTACGTGGACACCTTCACGTACATGGGCGTGCAAGCGAGAACCGCCGACCTGCGAGCGTGACGCTCGCCGATCGGCGGTTCTCGTGGAGGGTCAGATGCCGGCGGAGGCCAGCCACTCCTTGGCGACCTTCTCCGGCTCCGGCTTGTCCGGGGCCGAGAGCTTCTCGTTCAGCTCCAGCAGGACCTTCGTGTCGAGCTTCTTCGAGATGGCGTTGAGGGTGTCGCGGACCTGCTGCGACGCCTTCTTCTCGTTGATGAGCGGCAACACGTTCTGCGCGGCGAACACGTTCTTCGGGTCTTCCAGCACCACGAACTCGTTGGCCTTGATGGCCGCGTCCGTCGTGAACAGGTCGGCCGCCTGCACCGTGTTGTCCTTCAGGCCGGCGACGGTCAGCGGACCGCCGACGTCGAGGGACTTGAACTCCTTGAACTCGCAGTTGTACTTGGCCTTCAGGCCGGGCAGGCCGTCCGCGCGGTTCTGGAACTCCGTCGGGCCGCCGAAGACGAGGTCCTTGCAGTACGGCACGAGGTCGTCGATCGACTTCAGGCTGTACTGGGCCGCGATCTGCTTGGTGACGACCACCGCGTCCTTGTCCTCGGCCTCCGACTTGTCGAGGACGATGAGGTTCTGCGGCAGCGCCTTCTTCAACGCCTCGTACACCTCGTCGGACCCGACCTGCGTCGCGTCCTTGTTGATGTACTTGAGGAGCACGCCGGTGTACTCGGGGATCAGGTCGATCGAGCCGTCCTGCACGCCCTTGTAGTACAGCTCGCGGTTGCCGATGTTGAGCTTCTTGGAGATCTTGACGCCCTTGGCGGTCAACGCCTCCGCGTAGATCTCCGCGAGCAGGCGGGACTCCGGGAAGTTGCCGGAGCCCACGACGATCGTGTCCGTCGGGGCCGGTTCGTTGTTGCCGCTCCCGGTCAGCGGATCTCCACCGCACGCCGACAAAAGCATGACCGCAGCGACGGCTGTCGCGATGCGCTTCATCTCTTCCCTCCGGTTCCCACTGGACGCAGCCCTGGCGAGACCGTCAGCCGTTGCAGGCCGGCGAACCCCAGGTCGACGAGAACGGCGAGCAGTGCCACGAGCACCGCGCCGGCGAGCATCTGTCCGAACTCCTGCAGGGCGAGTCCGTCGAAGACGAACCTGCCCAGACCACCGGCGCCGGTGTAGGCGGCGATGGTGGCGGTCGCGACCACTTGCAGTGCGGCGCCGCGGAAACCGCCGTAGATCAATGGAAGCGCGTTGGGGATCTCCACCTGGAGCAGCACGCCCGACTCGCGCATGCCGACGCCCCGCGCGGCGTCGACCGCGACCGGGTCGACGGCGCGGACTCCCGCGTACGTGCCCGCCATGATCGGTGGGATCGCCAGCAGCACCAGCGCGACGTACACCGGGAAGTCGCCCAGGCCCGCCCACAGCACCACGAGGATCAGCACGGCCGTGGTCGGCAGTGCCCGCAGCGCGTTGGAGAGCCCGACGATGACGAACCCGCCCTTGCCGGTGTGCCCGACGAACGCGCCGAGCGGGATCGCGATCACCGCCGCGATCAGCAGCGTCAGCAGCGTGTAGCCGAGGTGTTCGAGCAACCGCACCGGGATCCCGGTGCTTCCCGACCAGTGCGCGGGATCGAAGAGCCAGCCACCCACGTCAGCTCACCTCCCCGCCCGCGCCCACGGCGTGAGCAGTCGTCCGATCAGCAGCAGCAGGCCGTCCGCGAGGACCGCGAGCACGACCGTCCCGATGAGACCCGCGATGACCTTCGGGGAGTTGTCGGTCTGGTAGCCCTCGGTGAAGAGCTGGCCGTAGCCGCCGAGGCCGACGAGCGCGCCGACGCTCACCATGCTGATGTTCGACACGGTCGCGACCCGCAGTCCGGCGATCGTGACCGGCAGCGCCAGCGGGAAGTCGACGGTGAGGAACCGCCGCAACGGCCGGTAGCCCATCGCGTTGGCCGCCGCGACCACGTTGCCCGGCACGGCCGACAGCGCGTCCGCGATCGAGCGGACCATCAGCGCGACCGTGTAGATCACCAGCGGCACGATGACGTTGATCTCGTCGAGGATCTTCACGCCGATCAGCACCGGCGTGATCACGATCAGCGCGATGGACGGGATCGTGAAGAGGATGTTGGCGAACGGGAAGAGGACCGCACGCGCCGTCTGCGACCGGCTCGCCCACCACCCGAGCGGGATGGCGAGCACGAACCCGACCAGCACCGGCACGATCGAGAGTCGGAGGTGCACCTCGGTGACTTCCCAGAACCTTTCCCAGTTCTCGAAAATCCAGGTCACTTGGGGACCTCACCCGCCGCGCGGGCCTTCGCGAGGGCCTTGATGACGTCGTCGGCCTTGACCACTCCGGTGACGGCACCGGCGTCGTCGACCACGACGCCGAGCGCGGACGGTGAGCTGAGAGCGGCGTCGAGCGCGCCGCGCAGCGACGAGCCGTCGTAGAGCGAGCCGCCGGAGACCAAGTCGCTCTCGCGGACCTCGACCTCACCGTCCACACCGGACAGCCAGCCCTTGGGGCGGTTCTGCTCGTCGACGGCGAGGGTCCAGTCGGTGACGGTGATCCGGTCGCCGATCCTGGCCGTGGTGACCGGGTGCACGGGCACCTCGGCGTGCAGGAAGGTGAGGGTGCGGTAGCCGCGGTCGCGTCCGACGAACGAGGCCACGAAGTCGTTGGCGGGCGCGCTGAGCAGCTCCTGCGGCTTCGCGTACTGGGCGAGGTGCCCGCCCTTCTGGAACACCGCGACGCGCTCGCCGAGCTTGAGCGCCTCGTCGATGTCGTGCGTGACGAACACGATCGTCTTGTCGAGTTCCGCTTGCAGGCGGAGGAGTTCGTTCTGCAGGTCCTCGCGCACGACCGGGTCGACGGCGCTGAACGGTTCGTCCATGAGCAGGACGGGCGGGTCGGCGGCGAGGGCGCGGGCCACGCCCACGCGCTGCTGCTGGCCGCCAGAGAGCTGGGCCGGGTAGCGCTTGCCGAAGTTCGGGTCGAGCCCGACGATCTCCAGCAGCTCGGCCGCGCGCGCGCGGGCCTTGCGCTTGTCCCAACCGGACAGAAGGGGCACGGTCGCGACGTTGTCCAGCACGGTGCGGTGCGGGAAGAGGCCCGCCTGCTGGATCACGTAGCCGATGCCGCGCCGCAGCGTGGGCGGGTCGACGCTCAGGACGTCCTTGCCGTCCACCAGGATCGTCCCGGACGTCGGGTCGATCATGCGGTTGACCATGCGCAGCGACGTCGTCTTGCCACACCCGGAAGGACCGACGAACACCGTGATGGTGCCCGCCTCGACGGTGAGGTCGAGCTCGTCGACAGCGATGGTCCCGTCCTCGAACCGCTTGGTTACGGCCCGGAACTCGATCACCCTTCGGATCCCTCCGGTCGTGACGGTCTCCCCGATTCGGACCGCCCTGGATGTAGATCCCAAAGACCTTAACTCGTTCGGCGTACCCCGGCACAACGTTCCACGATGTGACGAGCTGCGCGTTTGAGCCGTGTCGCGACCCGTGCGCACCTTCGGCGAAGCGGGCACGTCAGACGCCGTATGGTCTACCGCTTGTGACGATCGACCAGGTCCGGCAGTTGGTGGCGGAGCGCGGCGTGCACGCCCGCAAGCTCCGCGAGGTGTTGTCCCTGCTCAGCGAGGACTGGCACCCGCTGGCCGAGCTCGTGCGCCTGCCCGCCGTGCCGCGCCGCACGGTGCAGGACCTGCTCAAGGCCCTCGGTGACGACGCGGAATCTTCAGGCGATCGTTACCGCATCGCCCCCGGCCTGGTGTCGTCCTACCGCGAGGCGTTCGGCGTCTCCGGTGTGCGCGACCACACCGAGCTGCTGCGGCAGATCCTCGTGGACATCGCCGACGTGCCACCGCCGTTGTCCTCGTTGGACCACGTGCAGGCGACGGCTGAGACCGCTCTCAACCGCGCGGTGTGGCTGAACGCGACGTACGACCTGACGGGCAGGCGCCTGCTGTGCCTGGGCGACCACGACCTGACGTCGCTGGCGGTCGCGGCGGTCAACCCGCACGTGTCGATCACGGTCGTGGACCTCGACGAGCGGCTGCTGGAGTTCATCGACTCGCGGGCTTCGGCGCGAGGGCTGGACATCCGGACGTTGCACTGCGACATGCGTTTCGGGCTGCCGCAGGCGGTCCTCGAGTCCGCGGACCTCGTCTTCAGCGACCCGCCCTACACGCCGGAGGGCATGGGCCTGTTCGCGGGCCGCGGCATCGAGGCGCTGGAGGACATCGCCTCGGGCAGGCTGCTGCTCGCGTACGGCTTCTCGGACCGCACCCCGGCCCTGGGCCTGAAGGTGCAGCAGGAACTGCAGAAGCTGGGGCTGGTCTTCGAGGCGATCCTGCCCGCGTTCCACCGCTTCGACGGCGCGCAGGCCATCGGCTCGGCCGCGGACCTCTACGTCTGCCGCCCCACGGGCCGCCGCGCGGTGTCGGGCGGCACGCGGATCTACACGCACGGCGCGCAGTCCGTGGAGTCCTCCGGCCCCTCGCAGGAGGCGTTGGCCGCGCTGTCGGACCTCGCGCCGCGCCCGGAGTCCTCGCCGCCGCCGAAGCCCCGTTCCGCCGGCTGGGCCGAACCGGTCGGCAAGGGCGCGGCCTCGCTGGCCGTCGACCTGTCCGCGGACCCCGGCCCGTGGCTGCTGCGGACGTTGCTCGCGTCCTCGCCCGCGCGGCTGGCGTGCCTGGTGCCGAACAACCACCCGGCGGTCTCGTCGGAGTCGGGGCAGAAGGAGCTCCAGGAACTGGTCGCGACGCGGTTCAAGTTGAAGTTCCTGCGCAACAACCCGGATGCCAGGACGACGATCGTCGTCGCCGATCAGGTTCTGACGGGCACGCTGTCACTGGGCGAGCGGGCGGTGCGCGAGGTGTTGATGAAGGCGCACGGCAAGCTGCGCAACGTGTGGCGCGAGGCGTTGATCACGGCGTCGCAGGGCGTGCTGACCAAGAAGCAGGCCGCCGAGATCATCGACAACGCCGCCGTGGAGCAGGCCGACCTGGAACTGCGGCTGATCGACCTGCCCAAGCACCGGATCGCGGCGCTGCTGCCGGAGATCTCAGCCAGCGCGGGGTATGTGGAGCGGACCGAGGGCTAGCACCGCGCGGAACTCCTTGGGCGGCACCGGACGCGAGAACAACCACCCCTGGTACGCGTCCACCCCGACCCCGCGCAGCACGTGGAACTGCGTCGCGGTCTCCACGCCCTCGGCGACGCACTTGCGCCCCATCGCGCGGGCCATGTCGACGACGGCGCGGGCGACGGCGAAGTCCGAGGAGTCGTTGCCCACGCCCGAGACGAAGCGCCGGTCCACCTTGATGATCTGGGCCGGCAGGTCCTTCAACCGGGCCAGCGACGAGTAGCCGGTGCCGAAGTCGTCCACGGCGAACTGGACGCCGCGCTTCACCAGCTCGTCCATCGACTGGCGCACGCGCGAGGGCAGGTCGACGAACGCCGTCTCGACCAGCTCCAGCACCACCCGTTCCCACGGGACGCCGGACTCCATGATCGCGGTCGACACGATGTCCACGAACTCCGGATCGCCCGGCACCAGGCCCGCGAGGTTGACCGCCACGGACACCGGGCGGCCGTCGGGCGCGGGCCAGGTCGCGGCCTCGCGCAACGCGGTCCGCAGCACCCAGCGGTCGAGCTCGCGCATCAGGTCGCCCTGCTCGGCGACCGGGAGGAACACGTCCGGCGGCAGCAGCCCGCGGTCGGGGTGCGGCCAGCGCACCAGGGCCTCGGCGGTCAGCACGGCGCCGTCCACCCCCACGACGGGCTGGTAGTGCAACGCGAGGCCGTCGTGCTGCAGCGCGTCGCGCAGCTGGCCTTCGAGGTGCACCTGGCGGTCGGCGGAGGCGATCAGCGCGGCGGACGCGAGCGAGACCCGGCCGGCACCGGCGCGCTTCGCCTCGAACATCGCGGCGTCGGCGAACCGGAGCAGGTCGGCACCGTTGGCGCGCGAGCCGTTCGGGACGGCGGCGCCGATCGACGCCGAGACCCGGACAAGCTGACCGTGCACGGGAACGGCGGTCCGCAGCAACGACGCGACGCGCGTGGCGAGGGCGTCGACGCCGCCGACCGAGTCGATGTCCTCGGAGATGATCACGTACTCGTCGCCGGACAGGCGGGCGGCGGTACAGCCGTCGGGCAGGCCGCCCTCCAGTCGTCGCGCCAAGGCGACGAGCAGTTCGTCGCCGGCGTCGTGGCCGAGGGAGTCGTTGACGCGCTTGAAGTTGTCGATGTCGCAGAACAGCACGGCGACCTTGGAGCGGCCGGGGCCGTCGAGCGCCTTGCCGAGGATCTCCTTCACCAGCGCGCGGTTCGGCAGGCCGGTCAGCTCGTCGTGCGTCGCCTGGTGGCGCAACGCCTCGGCGGCGCGGCGGCGTTCGGTGATGTCGAGGAACACGATCAACCAGAAGCGGCGGCCGTCGTCCTGCACGGACAGCGCGATGTGCAGCTCGCAGTACACCTTCTCGCCGTCCGGGCGGACCAGGATGCGCTGCGGGATCTTCTGCGTGCGCTCGGCGGCCCACTGCAGGCCCGGCGACGTGTCCTCGGGGTGGGTGAGCTGCTCCGCGGTCATGCCGCGCAGCTGCTCCAGCTCCATGCCGAGCAGGTCGCACAACGCGTCGTTGGCGTCGACCAGGCGCTCGCCCTCGTCGAACAGGCCGATGCCCACGGGCGTGACGGACACGAGGTCGGTGAAGCGCTGCGAGGAACGCTTCATGCGCGCCTCGGCGGCGCGCTGCTCGGTCACGTCCTGGGCGGTGCCGACGGCGAGCCGTTTGCCGCGCGGGTCGTGCACGATCATGCCGTGGCACCGGAAGATGCGCGTCGCGCCGTCGGTCGGGCGCATGACGCGGTGCTCGCACTGCACGGCGATCTCGTCGACGGAGAGCTGGCGCCACAGGTCGTCGACCCACGCGCGGTCCTCGGGGTGCACGAGGTCGAGGTAGTACTGGTAGTTGCCCGCCACGTCGGCGGGGATGCCGTAGAGGTCGCGGAGCATGTCCGACCACACGACCTCGCCGCTGGCCGGGTTCCACTCCCACATGCCGAGGCGGGCGGCCTGCTGGGCGTCGGCCAGTCTTCGCCGGTCCTCGCGCATCTGGCGTTCGAGCGCCCGCGCCTCGGTGACGTCCTGGATGGTGCCGTGGTAGCGCTCGATGCGGCCGGACGGCGAGATCTCCGCGCGGGCCCGGCACATGTAGACGCGTTCGCCGATCTCGCTGCGGACCTCGACCTCGACCGGGACGTCGTCGCTCGCGTGCAGCAGCCGGTCGCGCAGGGCCTTGACGGCCTCCTTGTCGTCCGGGTGCACGCCGCTGAGCAGGTCGTCGTCCGGGGTCATGCCCAGCTCGGCGAACATCTCCATCAGCACTTCGCTGCGGTGCACGGCGCGCGTGCCCGTCTCGTACGCCCAGCTGCCGATGCGGGCGATGCGCTGCGCCTCCAGCAGCCGCGCCCGTTCCTGGGCGAGCTCGGTGGCCGCGCGCTTGGCCTCGGTGATGTCGCGGATGTAGCCGGTGATCTTGTCCAGGGCGCCCGCGTCGTCCAGCTTCGCCTCGGCCACACCGCGGATCCACCGCAGCTGGCCGTCGGGGCGGACGATCCGGTACTCGATGTCGATCGGGTCGCCGGTGATCTCACGACCGTGCCAGTACGTCTCGACCATGTGGTAGTCGTCGGGGTGCACGACGTCGAGGACGGCCTGCGCGCCCGGCACGACCTTGGTGCGGTCGACGCCCAGCAGTTCGTAGTGGGTGTCGGACCAGACCGTCAGGCCCGTGCCGGGGTCGAACTCCCAGGAGCCCAGGTTCGCGACCCGCTGCACCTTGCGTAGGCGGCGCTGTTCGTCGCGCAACGCGTCCGCGGCGGCCGCGAGGTCGGAGACGTCGATCAGCAGGACGGCCTGCAGACCGGTGCCGGGAACGGCGTGGCGGGCGACGCGCACGGGCAGTTCGGTGCCGTCGGCGCGCAGCAGCCGCAGGTCGGAGGAGTTGCCCAGGAGCAGCTCACCGAGGGCGTGCCCGACGAGGTCGTCGGCTCCCTGGGCGTTCGCGAGCTCCACGGCGGCGGGGTTCGCCTGCATCACGACGCCCTTGGCGTCGACGAGCAACGACGGTGCGTCGGGCAGGGTCAAGCCGTCGAGCGTCATCGGAGGTTTCCCGGTCCCCGGGACAGCCGTCCGTGCACGGCCGTTCACCACCGTCGCGCGTCCCACCCACTTGGGCACCGGCCCACCCTCTCCCGCATCCACCGCCCGCGGCAATTCGGGTGGGCACGACAACGGCACCCGAACGGCGGCAAACACGAACCCTCTCCTCGGGTGAACACCCGAGGAGAGGGACGGTAGCGCTTCAGAGCGTCATCGCCCACCCCTGCACGGGTTAACGAAAAACCACGTTCGTGGTTCCGGTGCCCGTGAAGATGCAAATGAGTGGCGAATAGAAGGGCGTGATCAGGCGACTCCGTCGGCCTTCGCGGCCACGGCCACAGCCGCCGCGACCTCGGGTCCGACGCGCGGGTCCAATGCCGAGGGAACAATTCGGTCTGGGCCCAAATCATCCTTCGCGACCGCGAGAATGGCGTCCGCGGCGGCGAGTTTCATGCCTTCCGTGATCCGGCGCGCACCCGCGTCGAGAGCCCCGCGGAAAATGCCGGGGAACGCGAGCACGTTGTTGATCTGGTTCGGGAAGTCGCTGCGCCCGGTCGCCACGATCGCGGCGTGCCGGCCGGCGACCTCCGGGTGCACCTCGGGGTCGGGGTTCGACAGCGCGAACACGATCGAGTCGCGCGCCATGCTCGCGATGAGGTCCTCGGACACCTTCGACGACGACACGCCGATGAAGACGTCCGCGCCGCGCAGGGCGACGTCGATGCCACCGTCGAGGTTCGCGGAGTTGGTGACCGCCGCGATCTCCTCCTTGATCGGGTTGAGACCGGCCCGGCCCGTGCGGACGATGCCGCGCGAGTCGAGCAGCGTGATGTCACCGGCGCCGGCCGCGAGCAGGATCTTGGCGATCGCGATGCCCGCGGCGCCCGCACCGGAGATGACCACCCGCTGGTCCGCGATGCTCTTGCCGAGGACGGTGTTCGCGCCGTTGAGCGCCGCCAGCGACACGACGGCGGTGCCGTGCTGGTCGTCGTGCATGACCGGGCAGTCGAGCGCCTCGATCAGCTTCTGCTCCAGTTCGAAGCAGCGCGGCGCGGAGACGTCCTCCAGGTTGACCGCGCCGAACGACGGGCGGAGCCGGACGAGGGTCTCGACGATCTCGTCCACGTCCGTCGTGTTCAGCACGAGCGGGATGGAGTCGAGGCCGCCGAACGTCTTGAACAGCGCGGACTTGCCCTCCATGACGGGCAGCGACGCGCTCGGGCCGATGTCGCCCAGGCCGAGCACCGCCGTGCCGTCGCTGACGACGGCGACGAGGCGGTGCGCCCACGTGTACTTCGCGGCCAGGGAGGCGTCCTCCGCGATGGCCTTGCTCACTCGTGCGACACCAGGGGTGTACGCGATGGACAGCGCCTTCGGGTCAGCGAGCGAGGCGGTCGCGCCGACCTCGAGCTTCCCGCCCAGGTGCGCGTTGAAGATCTCGTCGTCCGTCAACTGCGTCGGATCGGAGTTCTCGATGCGGGCTTCGTTCACTGCTGTCACGGCGTCCCTCCTGCGGTGCGGGCGGCGTAGTGGCCCTTCAAGTAGGGCTCATCACCAAACGGCGCACCGGCCCAGCGTTGTCACGCCGGGTACACGGGGCCTGGAAACTCGGTCGACGCCCTCCGACGAGTTGCGTCAGAAAGCTGCCCGAGTGCTGCGGGTGACGGAAGTGTGGCAGGGTCGCCCGATGCTGTCTGCGGCGGGGATCACACTTTTTCCGCAGGTCAGAGGGCATATAGCAAGACGTCCGTCCGGTTTTCTGAACCGACCGGTCAGTTTCCGCTGGCAGGAAGCACCCGATCGGTCAAGAAAGATTGACGCCTTAGAGTGACGGCATGCAGGCGAGTTCGCTGAAAATTGACGGCGCGTTCGAGTTCACCCCTCGTTCATTTCCCGACGACCGCGGCGTGTTCGTCTCGCCGTACCAGGAGGCCGCCTTCGTGGAGGCGGTCGGGCACCCGCTGAGGGTCGCCCAGACGAACCACAGCGTGTCCCGCGCGGGCACGATCCGCGGCATCCACTACGCCGACGTGCCGCCGTCGCAGGCGAAGTACGTCTTCTGCCCGCGCGGCTCGTTCATCGACGTGATCGTGGACATCCGCGTCGGCTCCCCCACCTTCGGCCAGTGGGACGCCGTGCTCGTCAACTCGTCGAAGTGCAACGCGGTCTACCTCGCCGAGGGCCTCGGCCACGCGATGATCGCCCTCGAGGACGACACGACGATGAACTACCTCTGCTCCACGGTCTACAACCCGTCCGGCGAGCACGGCCTCACCCCGCTCGACCCGGCACTCGACCTCCCGTGGCCGCGCGAGCTCGAGTTCCTGTTGTCGGAGAAGGACACCGCCGCCCCGACCCTCGCCGAGGCGTACGAGGCCGGCGTCCTGCCGCGCTACGACGACTGCCTCGCGCTGTACGCGTCCCTCAAAGCCTGAAAGCAGGCCTCGGCCATAGTCGAGCTTTGACGACTCCGAGCACCTCCGCAGGTCCGAGGTGTTCGGAGTCCGTGCTCGCGAACGGGTTGTCGCCCACCACGTGCCACCCCCCGTCCACTTGATGAGAGACACGTTTGACCGACAGCTGACCCGGCCGACTCGCCCACCGCACCAGCGCGATCTGCCCCGGCCGGGGCGTCACACCCCACCTGACCAGCACGATGTCGTCGTTCCTGAGGGCCGGCACCATAGACGGCCCGCGCACGAGCACGGTGGAGAGACGCGGTCTCAACGATCACCCTTCGATCAGCCGGAGTAGGGTCCTACCTGTCGGAGCATCCACTGTTTTTCATTCTGGGAGGAACGATGCGACTCGTGTCGCGCATTCTCCGCCCACGCGTTGAGGCGACCGCGCACTGCGATCTCCCCTGCGGCGTGTACGACCCGGCCCAGGCCCGGATCGAGGCCGAGTCGGTCAAGGCGGTCCAGGAGAAGTACCAGGCGAACGAGGACCCGGAGTTCCGGGAGCGCGCCGTCCTGATCAAGGAGCAGCGCAGCGAGCTCGTCAAGCACCACCTGTGGGTGCTGTGGACGGACTACTTCAAGCCGCCGCACTTCGAGAAGTACCCCGAGCTGCACGACCTGTTCAACCGCGCCACCAAGGCCGCGGGTGCGTCGGGCACCAAGGGTTCGATGGACCCGGCCTCCGGCCAGGCCCTGCTCGACCTGATCGCCCAGATCGACAAGATTTTTTGGGAGACCAAGCAAGGCTGAGGTCAGAGCCTTGTAAACGACGCTGACCAGCGAAAACCCCTTTCGTCGGTCAGCGTCGTTTGTCGTCTTTTGGGGTTGCTTCACGGCCCCCAGACGGCCCAAGTCAGTCCACAATGGACCCACCTTTCCGCCGTGCTCAGCAGGAGCAGTTACCGCCCGCACACCCGCCGACGCCCTTCGCCGCTGCGGCTCGGGTGACTCGGCGGTAGTGGCGGAACCACAGGCCTACCGCGATGACAGCCCCCGCGACAGCCAGTGCGACGAAGACGTTGGTCAGCAGTGCCGCTCCTGCCCCGGTGAGCAGTCCCGCCGCGACGAACAGCGGGAAGGCACAGCAGGCAGCACATGCCGCGATGGCAAATCCCCCGATGGCCTTGCTACTGCGGGGCGGACCGGCCTCGACGGGTTCGGTCGAGTGGGGTGCGGATGTCATCAGCGGTCTCCATGAGGGTCGGCCAGTTCGGCGAACGGCAACGGGCAACACGAGCTGGTAGCGCACACCGCGAGGTCGTCACACCCGGCGTCGAGTGCAGTCAGCAGGGCCGTGCGGATGGTGTTGAGGTCAGAGATGCGCGCCTCGACCTCGTCCAGCTTGGTTCGGGCGCGGGCCTGCAACCCGCTGTCGGTCGGAGTTCCGTGGCGGTGACGTCCGGCGTCGAGCAGGTCGGCGACCTCGTCCAGCGTGAAGCCGAGTCGTTGAGCGGCCTTGATCACTCGCAGGGTCGTGACGGCGTCGGCTGGGTACATCCGGTGGCCACCCAATGAGCGCTCGGGTTCGTCCAGCAGGCCGCGACGCTCGTAGTAACGCAGGGTCTGGATGTTCACCCCGGCCGCCTCGGCGACCTGGCCCGTGCGCAACAGGTCTGTCATGTGCCCGCCTCCGCGCTCTGCATCTGGTCACGGGCGCGGGCTTCGAGTCCGTCGAGCACGTCGGTGTGGACCGGTGGAACCTCAACGTCGAGGTGAAGCGCATCCTCGGTGGGAGTGAAGGTGAAGACGAAGAACGAACAGCACTGACTCTCCCTGGCGGTCAGGTCCCGCGCGGTCGTCTCCACGTCCCCGCCGGCCTTGAGCTCCAACCGCAAGTGCGTTCCGTCCGTCCTGCGAAGATCGGTCAGAGCGCTCGCGAAAAGGGCGTCGAACTCGGCGATGCGCAGCGGCTGCTCGACGGTGGGCAGCGTGCACGCCTGCGGTGCCCAGACCTCGCCGGTGCCGGTCTCTGTGGTGGCCATGTACCGACGATAAGCCTGTACCTAGGTACAGGATGCAAGCCTGATCAGGGCATTTGTGATCGGCTTGGGTAGCTTCAGCCGGTGACCGTTCTGCGTTCGATCGTGCTGTTCGTCCTGGCCGCCGTGCTGGAAATCGGCGGCGCTTGGCTGGTGTGGCAGGGAGTGCGGGAACACCGCGGCTGGATCTGGATCGGCGCGGGCGCACTCGCACTGGGCGCGTACGGCTTCGTTGCCACTCTCCAGCCAGATGCGAACTTCGGCCGAATCCTGGCTGCCTATGGTGGCGTCTTCGTAGCCGGGTCGTTGGCCTGGGGCATGGTCGCCGATGGCTACCGGCCTGACCGATTCGACATCCTCGGCGCCCTGATCTGCCTCGCCGGAGTGGCAGTGATCATGTATGCGCCCCGCGGCTGAGCCACGCTCAACAGGCGTCGCTCGAACATCCTGCACGTCGATTCGTCGGCAAGCCTGTGGGCTGGTCGACGCCGCCAAGGCGGCGAGCAGTCCATGGGCGCGGCAGCCGAGCGCCCAGACCCGTGATCGAGCCGAGTTGCGCGCGCTCGTTCCCGGCCGACACTTCTAATGCGTCAGCGTTGGCTGTACTGTTCAGCACGTGCTGACAGGTGAGACCCGTGAAGATGCCCTGGCCCGTGTCGGGCGTGCGCTCGCTGACCCCACGCGGTGCCGGTTACTGGTGGCGCTCCTCGACGGCCCCGGATATCCCGGCCAACTCGCGGAAACGCTTGGCCTCACCCGGTCCAACGTGTCCAACCACCTGAGCTGCCTCCGCGGCTGCGGTCTCGTCGTGGCGTCGATGGAGGGCCGCCAGGTCCGCTACGAGTTGGCCGATGCGCACCTTGCCCGTGCCCTGCGTGAACTGGCCGCCGTTGTGCTCGCTGTCGAGACCGGTCCGGACTGCCTCGACGAACCCGTCGAGATCAAGGAGACAACTCGATGAGTCACGAGGTCGACAGACAACCGCCGGCCGCCACCGACACGTGTTGCGACGGCTGCTCGGCGGACGCTCCGGCCAAGCCTTCCCTGTCAGACGACCGGCGAGCGGTGCTTTCCCGACGAGTGCGGCTCCTGGTCGGCGCGACCATCACCTACAACGTCATAGAAGCCATCGTTGCGATCACAGCAGGTACGGCAGCCTCATCGGCCGCGTTGATCGGCTTCGGCCTGGATTCCACCATCGAGGTGGCCTCCGCTACGGCTGTGGCCTGGCAGTTCTCCAGCAAGGACCCGGAAGCTCGGGAGCGGGTCACGCTGCGGATCATCGCCGTGTCGTTCTTCGCGCTCGCTGCGTACGTGACGTTCGATGCGGTGCGCGCACTGTTCGGCACTGGAGAGGCCGAACACTCCACGGTCGGCATCGTTCTGGCGGCGCTGAGCCTGCTCATCATGCCTGCGTTGTCGGCGGCACAACGGCGCACTGGTCGTGAACTCGGCTCCGGCAGCGTGGTCGCAGACTCCAAGCAAACCCTGCTGTGCACGTACTTGTCCGGAGTGCTGCTGGTCGGCCTGGTCCTCAACAGCCTCTTCGGCTGGTCCTGGGCAGACCCGTTGGCAGCTCTGGTGATCGCTGGCGTAGCGATCAAGGAGGGTCGCGAGGCCTGGCGCGGCGAACACTGCTGCTGACGGCTTGCGCCGCACGGCCGCCCGGCGCAGCGAAGCGGATGCCGGGCGTGCCGGGATGGATGGAAACGCCGGCTGCGTCAGAGCTGGTCGATCATCAGACCTCGGGCGTCATCCCGACATGAAGCTGATCCTGCGGGCAACGGTGGCGGGTCAAGACATGTTGTCCCGTCGTGACGCGGTGCCGTTGCCCGTGGCCGATCATGGCGTGTCGGGATGACGCCGTTCCCCTCTTCCGCGGTGCCCTGTGGGGGCTGCTGGTCGTGGCCTCGTCCGTCGCGGACAGCCCCGGTTGCCTCGACGGCGCCGACGCGGGCCGCCAGGCCCGCTTGGAGGCGCCGAACAACACTTCCGGGGCTGGGCTCCGCGACGGATGCAGGCACGAACGACCAGCGGCCCCCGCAGGGGGCCGCCTTGATGAAGAAAAGAAACTCTGAACACCGGCGTCAACCCGACAGAGTCAGACTTCGTCTGCAGGAACGTCCGACGCTCAACGCGGGCCTTCGGCTACTTCTGACGATTGCCGCCACGATGCAGCCAAGCACCACCCATGACAAGCCGACATGGCTACAGTGGCTGCCGTGGACGCATGGGCGAAGCGAGACATGAAACTGACTAGCGGCGGACAGTGGGAGCCGATCGACGTTCTTGAAGGCATGGACGAGGCCGGCGGCCGTGACATCAACAGCTGGTTGGAGTCTCAGGGTTGGCAGGACTTTCTTGAAGTCGGCAATCCCGAAGGTGGACTGCTCTTCATCGAGACGTGGATGCGGCATCGCGATGATGGGCCGACCCAGTACCTGATCTTGATCGGTGGTACCCACGCACTCTCGCCGTACCTCGTGACAGAGAGCCTGGTTGATCTCATGGACCTGCTCAGTCGCTGGGCGCCAGCAGTCCAAGCTGCGTGGGTAGCCGACGCCATTAACGAGCTGAGCCGCCCTCACCTCTCGACTTATGGACTTGTCGAGATGATTGCTGGTCGAGCAAGTGTTGGATCAACCGAAACCGCTGAGATACTCCTACGAGAACGTCGGGAAGATCAGCAGATCCGCGCTCGCCGTCGCCGTGAACGTGCAGATTCCACCAAAGACTGAGCGCCTCCGCCACTCTTGTGGCCTGCCGTCAGACCCACTCACCACTCACTGACGGCAGGCCACACAGCATCTCGGATCATCACTATCAATTTTGGTCTTCGGCAATTCTGTCGATCGGCTCTATAAGGCCCACCGACGGCGAGCTTGGCTTCAGTGCGGCGAGATCCTCTGGAGAGTCGTCAAACGGCTCGTACTGCCAACTTTGATGTGCACCCAGACGCGGTGCACCTAGGTCCTCGCGCGCAGCCGCAATGAATAGGCGCTCCGCCTCGATCCGCCTGGGCAGCAAATGCGGACGATAACAGAGAGCAACAAATCTCCCGGCAGCTTCAACAACTTTTGTGGGCGCTAGCAATTCAACCACTGACATAGCTTCGTTTATTTGAACAAACGAGGCTCGCCATCGCGCCGACACCCGCTCCACTTTAGCATTGAACACGTCAATATCTTCATTCGACGGTTTCGTGCGCGCGTCTAGCTCTTTTCCCTCGACGTCCAGGTCACGATGCTCTTCGCGCGCATCCGCCGCCTCGCTGCAAGCGTTCAAAAAGTCCGCATACGCCTTGCGTTTATCTACGATGAAACGCAAACGATCTTCTCGATTGCGAAGCCGTTTGGCTGCAAGTTCGTCGATTCCCCACTTAATAAGAATACCTGCAAGCACACCAATCAGGGCGGCGACTCCAGAGAACCACCAAGGACCGCTCGACATCTACACCTCTACGAATGCGGGCTCATTGCAGGCAGCAGGGCTCCAGACACGTCCATGAAGTCACGCACAGAAGGCGAATCTGCGTGTACTCGGAGTCGAGTTCGCAGGTCAGCCACTGCTTCGATCGAACGCGATGACTTCACCGTGGCAGCTAGTTTCGCCGCCGCCATACCTGCTGATGCGGCAGCTTCCAGGTCCCGCGCAGCGAGCGCAGAGCGCGCAAGAGCAGCTTGAGCCATCGAACCTCGTCGTGCCCTGTTCTGCCGCTCTGACTCTGCGATGGAGAGGCCCGCGAAGTGCGAAGCCTCCTCAGGCCGTTCGAGGTCGCGGAAGGTGTGGGCGTACTCGCCGTTCAGGTACGCGGGGTCGATGAACCTCGCCCACTCCGGCTCGTCCTCGGGCTTCACGTTCTCGAACACGGTCTCCGACAGGTGGACACTCCGCGCTGCGGCCTTCCCGTCACCCATCGCTGCTTCGGCCCGACCCTGCAACGCGTACAGGTCGGCCAGGCACGCGTCCGAGTGCCCCTTGGCCAGCAGCCCGGCGCGTCCGGCCTTGGCGAGCTGGACGGCGTGCTCCGGGTTGCCGGTGAGCGTCGCCTGATCCGAAAGGCCGGCCAGAACGTGGGCGCCAAGCTCCGGGCTTCCCGCGGCTTGCGCCAAGCGGAGCGACTGGATCAGGTACCGCTGCGCGAGAGAGTGCTCGCCGTTGTCGAACGCCATCCACCCGAGCAGGTACAGCTGCTCCGCGGCTGCCTCGTAGAGGGACTGGCCGTTGGGCGTCGTCGGGTCGTTGGACTTCAGCAGCGGGACAACGTGCGAGGTCAGATAGGCCGCAAGCTGTTCGCGGGCATGGCCCCCGCCGCGCATAACGTCGAGCTCCTGGAACACACCGAACGTACGGCGGATCGCCTCAACCTGCTGCGTACTGATCTTGCCGGTTGCCGTGGTGGCCTCGTCGAGTGTGGCGAGCAACCAATCTCGGCTCGGTGCGACCGATGCGGCGACGGAGAACAGTGCGCTGGACAGGAAGGTTCGGCGTTCCATGTCGTGCCTCCCAAGCTCGGCTACGACTTCCACCGTAGCCGGAAGGGAGGCGGCATATGCAAGACCAAGGTCGGAAAGTGATTTCTCTTGCGGTGCTTGGGTTTCCGCATCGCGAGAAGTTGCACCTGCACGGAACCAACGCAGGTTCTGCGGAACCTTCAAGGCGTTACACCAGCGCTCAAGGCGTTCGAGGTCCGACTCGGGGCGTCGGCGGCGTTCGATGACGCTCACCTGGCCCTGCGTGACGTCGAGCCACGCGGCCAAGGTCGACTGAGGCAGGACCGGACTGTGCGCCTGGCGGTAGGCGCGGAAGAGCTGGCCGATGCTGCGGGACCGCAGGGCCTCTTGGATCTCCGGTTGCCCCCAGAACTCCGGGCGCTGCACCGGCGCGTGCGCTGCCTGAGCTGCCTCGCACCGGCCACACAGAGACCCCATGCGATCGGCCGCCAAGAGGGTGTCGCAGGTGCGGCAACGGCGCTTCGCGGAACTCAAACGCCACTCCTCCCCTGCCAGCCAACCCCCGGATACCAACCGAGTGTAGCGGGTCGGATACGCCCCTAACCTGGACTTATCGATGTCAGCGATACGGCTATCGGTAGTTGATATTGGATCGATGCTCCGCGCGGGCGAATGTGGTTTCACCAGGACCAGAACATGGAGGTGAAACCCGATGGGGTTCTACGTGCTGGTGCAGCCCGAAGAGGACGCACGAGTGGAGTTCGTCGAGCACGTCCAGGGGCACCCAGCGCTGATCATCAGCTGTGGGGGCTCACAGATCACGGTGCAGTCGCCGGGACGCCAGGACGGACCCTCGCTCACGATCGCGTTCGCGCGGCAGCTCGGGGACGCGGCGCGGCTCTACGCGGATCGTCTCGACGGCCTCACGCGGCTGGCACCACTCGACTTCGAGAGCTTGGCGGCCCAGGTTGGCACCACCCCTGCTGAGGTCGCGGAGCGGACGGAAAGCCGTCATGCGCTCCGTGATGACGTCTGGCCCGACGACGACAACCCGCTTGTGATCGAGGCGGGCGAGCAGAGGTGATCAGCCGTGCTGCCGAAGCACTCGCGTCATTCGCAGTGACGTACGCGGGAATCGTTGCCTGGCAACGGTTTGTCGCATGGAGGGCAGAGCAGCCGACACGCAGGAAGAACGGCCTGTAGGAGACGGGGGAAGCACGGTGTCTGGAACCGGATGGACAGCTGAGGACCTGCGGGAGTTGCACGCCTTGTCCACGAAGCTGGTGGCCCAGGTCGAAGACCTCAACGAGCGTCTGACTCGGATTGAGGATCGTCTGAAGTGGAGCCAAAAACCTCGGCCTCGACCGCAGAAACACGCCGGCTGAGGTCGTCCAGCGCACCGCTGATCTTCCCCAGGATCTCTCGAAGCTCATGCGGGGAGCCAACTTCGGGCTCCTCCGCGTGGGCTTCGGGCTTTTTCACCACGATGGTGCCTTCGCCCTGACGCGAGATCACCAGTCCCTCGGCCCGCAGGACGTCCAAGGCCTTCTGAAGGGTCATGACGGCACGACCGTACTTCGTCTGCAACTCCGCCAGAGACGGCAGCTTGTCCCCCACCTGAACAGCGTCAGTCGCGACGAATCGACGCAGGTCATCAGCGATCTGCTGATACGCCGGCCGCGGGTCCGCGGGATCAAGAGCCATGCACACACTGTAGCGACAAAGCTAGCAAAGCTGAATATCACCCGATCGGACCAGTGACTCTTCTAGCTCTACTAGCTATGTTGGTAGTACTGATAGAGCAAGTCCTACTGCGAGAGGTACCAACGTGGCTCTGAACGACATCCCGGTGATCCTGACCCACTACAAGCTCATGATCACCGAAGCGCCCTGCGTGAAGATGCGCGAACTCGACGGCGGACAGCTGGTGCCCGTGATCGACCGCCATACGAACGAAGAGCAGTTCGTGGTGGTGCTGTTCGCCAAGCCCCGACCGATGGAGGGCCGTCGCAAGGCGAAGGGCGAGGAGATCCGCGTCAACCTCCCCCGCGACCCCGGCGAGGGGTTCGAGGAGGGCGACTACATCGAGCTGATCAACCCCGTGATCAACACCTACGAGATGCGCGGGGACGACGGGAAGATCACCGCCTCCGGCCTGTGGTTCAAGGCCGACGGCCTGACCCCTGCGGCACGGATCGTGTCGGTTCCCGCGGCTTAGTCCCGCAAGCCCTGCCCGGTAGGCCGGTCGCCCGCTTCGAGTCGGGCCAGGGCACTCAATTTGTTCTTTGAGAATTACACAGTGAGTCGAACCATGCCTAAATCCGGAGCATTTCGCGTGCTCCGAGAGATTCGGTGAACCCAGGTACGCGCCTTCGTTCCTGGGTTTGCCGTGCCTCCCGAAAGGAGTTTCGGCATGGATGAGCGCTCGTACCCGATCGAACTCGCCGATCCGGACGGCGACGATCCGCGCTTCACGTTCGGCTTCGTCCACGAGGTTGGCGAAGTCCTTGCGAAGCACGGCTTTCCGGGCGTCGGGCAGAGCTGGCGGGACCACCTGGAGTTGCAGCAGGCGCTGTACCGCTTCATCTACGTGGGAGACACCAGGACTGAGAGGTTGGTCAGTTGATCCAAGAGATGTTGAACGAGCGGGCGCAGCAGCGGTACGGCGCGTTCGTCGGCGCGATGGACTTCGTTGAGGAACTGCTCGTGCCGTTGGAAAAGCTCATCAACAAGATGAGCGTGAAGCCCGGAAAGGCCGGCAGTTGGCGGGTCGCCACGCCAGACGAACTCAAGGGCTACCTGCGGACCGCGCGGAACGACCTCAGTGCGCTCCGGGAGCAAGCCAAGCGGCACGAGATCAATTTGAAGGCCAAGGAGTGGGGAGCCTGATCGATGTCTCACCAGCTCGACAACGCCGTGTCCAACCTGGACCAGGCGATGAAGCAGCTCCGCACGGCAATGGACGGCATCCCGGTTCGCCGTGAGGGCTTCACGGACCTGCGGCGCCGGTTCGTCCGATCGGTCAGCGTGCTGACTACGGAAGCGTCCTACGCCCGCGGGCAGCTGCCCAAGGACTAGATCCGCACTGATCAACGCGGCGGCCGATCTTCGACACGTTCGAGGGTCGGCCGTCGTGCATCTACCTAGGAGTTCAACAGTGGGTTGGAAGTGGAACGCAAGCAAGCGTGTTGTAGCCGCCGAGTTCCGCGCGGCGCGGTGGCTGGCCCGGAACCCAGAATGGATGCTCGCCCCATCCGCAATCGCGGCCGGCGCCTGCACGCTCGGACCAACGACCACCGGCTACGTCCTCGGCGGCGCGGCTGGTGCGACCGGGCTTTGGTACCGGGGTCACCCGGACTCCTTCGACACCTTGGCGGCGCCGGTCCTGAGGGCATGGCAGCGTCGGTGGTTCGGCGCCTACTCCGGTGGACGCTGGCGAGACCTGATGGACGTGCACAAGCTGACAACCGAGCACCGCCGGAAGAAGGTCACGAACTACCCGCGCGTGGTGCGTGTCCGGTCGTACTCGCCGTCGATCGACACCGTGTTGGTGAAGCTGGCCAAGGGCCAGTCACCGATGCACTTCGCCCGCCAGGCCGAAGAGCTGGCGCACGCGATAGAGGCTGAACGAGTCGCAATCGAGCTGGTGAAGCCGGGTTACGTGGCGCTCGTGGTCCAGCGTGACGAACCGTTCACAGAGATCATTCCGGCGCCGGACATGCCCGATCACTCCGAGGACGTCGATCTGCGGGCGGTGCTGCTGGGTGAGGACGAGTACGGCGGCGACTGGACCGAACCCGTCCAGGGCACGCACACCCTGACGGCAGGCGGAACCGGGTCGGGCAAGAACTCGCTCGCGTTCGCCAAGCTTCGCTCGATGGCACCGCTGATCCGGGACGGCATCGTCCGCCTGTGGGTCTGCGACCCGAAGTACCTGGAGTTCGCGGCCATCAAACCGATCACGGAGAACCGCTACGCCGACGACACGGGTGATTGCCTGGAGCTGATCGAGGCCTGGGTGGATGACATGGAGCGTACCCAGAAGCGGATGCAGCGGGCGGGGCTGCGGTCGGTCCAGCCGTCGCGCGAGTACCCGCTCAACCTGCTGATCGTGGACGAGATCGGTTCGCTCGTCGCCTACCGGCCGGAGTACGCCCGAGAGATCACGGCCCTGCTGGCTCGCGGCACCTCGATGGGACGGGCGACCAACCATGTGGCGGACGCCTACATCCAGGAGCCAGACAAGGACACGCTGAAGATCCGGGACCTGTTCCCCAACCGCGTGTGCCTGCGGGCCACCGCGCCGACACACCCGGACATGGTGCTGGGTGAGGGTGCACGAGAGCGGGGCGCGATCGCCGATCAAATCCCCGCCGTGCCTGAAACGGCCGGCATCGGCTACCGGACCGACGAACGTTCTCGCGTCCCTCGTCGGGTCCGCGCGGCGTACACGACGGACGACAACATCCGCGAACTCGTGGAGTTCGTCCGCAATGGACAGACCGGCTCAATCCGCTCGATCGCCTGACCTTCTTTCACCCCAACACTTTTCGCCACTAAACGTGGAGGTCTTGTCATGCCCGAAAACAGCGCTCCTCGACGTCTGGACGGCCTGCTCCGCTCTGTCCGCGGCCACATCCGCACGCTCGGCCTGCCTCGGCCGGACCGCCTGGTCATCTCCACGCCGTCCGGCTCGGTGCACGCCGAATTCACCTCCGGCACCGCACCTGACCGGCTCGCGTGCCTGCTGGTCTGGGCGGCCTCGCTGCACGGGGTCGAGCTGACGTGGTCCCTGCAAGCCGCGGGAACCCTGTCGGTTGCCGCGACCGGACGGACCAAGTCCGGGATCACGCTGGGGCTGGCAGCGTCGGCCTCGGTGGTCGAGCTGGGCGGCAAGCTCAAGTCGGGCTCGGCGGCAGTGCTCGCTAACACCTTCCGACTCTCCGCCTGCACGCCCGAACAGGTCACCTTCGATGAGGTCGCCCAGGTCGTCCAGGCCGCGCGTCGTAGCCCGTCCTCGCCGCTGGCGGTGGCTGCGTGAACACCGAACCGCACGGCTACCGCGTGCTGATGAAGCTCCTGTTCGGCGGCGAACCGCCCGCCTGGCGTGACCAGGCCGCCTGTACCGACGCCGATCCGACCCTGTTTCACACCGCCGGCCGAACCGCCGCAGCCAAGGCCGTGTGCGCCACCTGCCCGGTCCTCGCCGAGTGCCGAGAGAACCAACTCAGCTGGGAAGCGAACGGACCCGCTCGGTACCGAGACAACGCCTTTGGCGTCGTGGGCGGCCTGTCCGGCGCTGAACGTCGCCGCATCCACTACCCCACCAGGAACGCAAAGGACGTGGCCTGATGAAGCTCGTACTCGCTGTCCCGGTCAATCTCCGCAGCTTCGCCCGCGTCGCTCACATCGTGTTCGCCGCTGCGGCCTCGCTGGTCTGCATGTACCTGCTGTTCGGGTTCGTCGGGCTCCTGGTGCTCGTTGCCGAATTGCTGTGGCTCGGGACTCTCCTCCGCAAGGCCGCATACGGAAAGTAGGTGGCCCGGTGTCCGAGAAGTCCAAGCACACCAACGAAACCGAGTCCCCCGAACCTCGCGAGACTCGAACCGTTCGGCGCCTGCGGGCACAGCTCGATGAAGCGCAGGACATCCACCAGCTCACCGCTAACCCGTTGCTGGCGGCCGTGCGGGCGGACCGGTTCCGAGTCTCGGTGACGCGCTCCATGTGGTGTTTCATGACGTGCGGCCTCGCCTTCACGGCGACCGGCGTGCAAGCCTTCCTCGCCGGACACCTCGGGCCGTCTGACCCGATGTGGTGGGGCGCGTGGCTCGTGGAACCGGCCTTCGCCGGAATCCTGATCACCCTCCTGCGGTGGGAAGCACAGATGCTCTCCCACGGCTTGGCGGTCGATGACCGGCCGGTCAAGTGGCTCAAGCGGGTGCTGCTCGGGGCCACGCTCGTCACCAACGTGTGGTCGTCGCTGCGGCCTCCGGACGGGCAGATCAACGCCGGGATGGTGTTCCTGCACCTCGTGATCCCGCTCGTGGTGTTCCTGCTCGCCGAAGTCATGCCGGTCATTCAGCAGCGGTGCAACTCCGCGCGTGATCTGGCCGCTCAGGTCGTCGCTCCCACTCCCGCCAACCCAGCTGCTACACCGGCACCCCCTCGGTCCACGCTGCGGCTGCCTGGGCACCTCCAGGGCGTGTTGGACGCCAAAGCGAACGAGGTCCGCAACCAAGGCCGCGCGCTGACTGCCCAAGACGTCCAAGACGCGCTCAACGTGCCTGAGGACTACGCGGAACGCATCGCCGCACAACTCGCGGCCTGACCCAAACACCTTCACGGGGCATGACCAGAACACCGGTCATGCCCCGCTTTTTCCTTGCTGACAACGAAAGGAGGGCATCTGTGCTCACCCTGGAGGACCGCATCACCGCTCGCGTCAAGTCGCTCGACTTCCAGGCATGGCGAGACCGGGTGACCGCGATCGGCGGATGTGCCGCTCCCATCCGGCTCTCGGGTGCCTTCCAACTCCAGGACCTCAACGGCGGCGTGATCGAGCACATAGGCGGGGACGTCATGGTCCCGTGCGGAAACCGCCGGGAGTCGGTCTGCCCAGCCTGCTCCGACCGGTACGCGGCCGACGCCTACCACCTGATGCACGCGGGCCTGGCTGGCGGCAGCAAGGGCGTTCCCGCGGACGTCTCCGAAAAGCCTCGGGTGTTCGCAACGCTCACCGCGCCGTCTTTCGGCCCGGTCCACAACCGACCGATCGCCACGACCGGCAAGGTCCGGCCCTGCACGGGTTGCGGCGAATGGCACCACGGCGACGATCCCCGCATCGGCGGTGCGGTCGACGCCGGGACCTACGACTACACGGGCGCGGTGCTCTGGCAGGCACACGCGGGCAAGCTGTGGCACCGGTTCACCATTGCCCTGCGCCGCAAGCTCGCTGGCGCGGCCGGCCTCAAGGTCTCCGAGTTCAAGCACCACGCCCGGCTCTCCTACGCCAAGGTCGCCGAATACCAGCGGCGAGGCCTCGTCCACTTCCACGCCGTCGTCCGCGTCGACGGACCGGACGGACCTCACGACCCCACCCCGGCCTGGGCCACGGCCGAACTGCTCGGCGACTGCATCAAGGCCGCTGCTCGCTCGGTCGGGATCGACACCACGCGGCCAGACGGCTCGGCGCTGCGCCTCCTCTGGGGCGAACAGGTCGACACCAGGGGCATTCGGGCGGCGAACGCCTCCCAGGTGGAGGACGAGTCCGGGGAGATCAGTGAGGCCCGGTTGGCGGGCTACGTGGCCAAATACGCCACCAAGGGCACGGGTGCGAAAGACACGGCGGACCGGCCGATCCGCTCCCAGCTGGACATTGACGTCCTGCACATCTCCGAGCACCACCGGCGGATGGTGCAGACCGCGTGGGACCTCGGCGGCCTGGCCGACTTCGAGGAACTGAACCTCCGCAAGTGGGCGCACATGCTCGGCTTCCGCGGCCACTTCCTCACCAAGTCCAAGCACTACTCGACCACGTTCCGCGCCATCCGCGAAGAACGCCGCACGTTCCGCACGCGCGAGATGTTCGAACGCCTCGAACTCGATCCCGCCTCCGTGGTCGTCGTCAACGACTGGCAGTACGCCGGGTCCGGCTATGACAACGACGCCGAACGCGAGCTCGCGGCCGGCATCGCCGAACGAGTGCGAGCTCAACGCCTGCGCAAGTACGAAAAGGAGGTAGCGGCATGAACGAGCAACTGTGGGATGTCGGCCAAGTCGCCGCGTACCTCCAGGTCACGGTGGCCACGGTCTACGGCTGGCGCACCAAGAAGTACGGCCCCAAGGGGCGACGCGTCGGCAAGCACATCCGGTGGGACCCGGAAGAGGTCCGGGCCTGGTACCTCGCACAACCAGCTGAGGTGGCGTGATGGGCCACATACAGGACCGGTGGTTCACGACCGTCAAGGACCCGAACAACCCCAAGAAGACCATCCAGAAGCCAACCTCGCGTTGCGGTGTTGGGAAGCGCTACCGGGCTCGGGTGATCGGGCCTGACGGTGGCGAGATTTCCGAGAGCTTCGCGGACGGTCAGGACAAGGCCGCTCAGGAGTGGATCAACACAACCGAAGCAAAGATCACGCTCGGCATCTACGAGGCTCCGCAAGCTTCCAAGAAGTCCACCGGGATGCCTCTCCTGAAGCCGTTCGCGTCGGACTACATCGCAGACCACGACATGGACGAAGCTTCGCGCGAGGTACTGGAGATGCGGTTCGGCAAGCACATCTTCCCGCACCTGGGTGAGAAGCCGCTCGATGAGATCAACGCATCCGCGCTGAGGTCCTGGGACAGCAAACTCCGCAAGGACAAGCTCTCGGACCAGTACCGGCACACGCTGTTCATGAACCTGTCGGCAGTCTTGAACGCTGCGGTGGATGACGAGGTGATCCCCAAGAACCCGTGTGAGGGCAAGTCGGTCAAGAAACCGAAGCCAACCAAGAAGAAGGTCGTGCCGTGGCCGGCCGCGCGAGTCTCGGCGGTGCGCAAGGGCCTGCCCGAACGATTTCGAGTTGGGGTGGACCTCGGTACCGGCCTCGGCATGCGCCAGGGTGAGTGCTTCGGAGTCGCGGTGAAGGACATCGACCGCAAAGAGCGTGAAGTGCACATCGTCCGACAGCTCAAGACCGTGCGGAACACGCTCGTCTTCGCGTTGCCCAAGAACAAAAAGACGCGCACCGTCCCGATGGCGGATCACGTCGAACGCTCGATTGACGAACACATGGAGCTGTTCCCGCCGGTCCGGATCACGCTGCCGTGGGAGACGCCAGACGGTCCGCTGGTGACGGTCGAGCTGATCATGACCTCGATGAGGGGCCTTCCGATCCGGGCAAACGACTTCGACCGGAACTACTGGAAGCCCGCGCTCATCGGGGCTGGGGTGCCCGCAGGTCGGTACGAAAACGGCATGCACGACCTGCGCCACCTGTTCGCCTCGGTCCTGCTCGACGGCGGCGAGTCGATCAAAACCGTGTCGGAACTGCTCGGGCACGCGGACCCCGCATTCACCCTTGCGACGTACACGCACCTGATCCCCGAAAACCTCCCGCGGACCAAGGGCGTGCTTGACGGGTTCCTTGGCCAACTCCGCGGCTGACGGCCCAGAGACGGCCCAAGTCACCGCCATGACCCGTTGCCGCAGCTCAGGTCATGTTCCCGGACAAATCGACAAGATCTTCTGGGAGACCAAGCAGGGCTGAGCCCCGCACCGGTCTTGCGCGGACGGCGCCGCTCCCCTGGGCAGGGGGCGGCGCCGTTCCGCGTTCCGGGCCCGGTGCTCAGGCGGGCACGACGTCGGTCGACCGCGACAGCTCCTGCCACTCCTCCAGCTCCGCCCCGACCGCCGCGAGCTTCGCCCGGATGTCCGCCAGCGTGGACGTGCCGAGCGGCAACCGGGCCGGCATCTCGTCGAGGTCGACCAGCGTCGTCAACGCCCCGGCCGCCTTCACCGGGTCACCCTCCTGCAGCCCGTGGTTCGCCCCGGCCCACTCCCGGGACGCACCGCCGGTCGGCGCGTAGTCGGCGATCACGCGCTCCACCTGGCCGAGGGACGACGAGGCCAGGAAGTCGGTGCGCAGCGGGCCGGGCTGGACCGAGGTGACCTGGATGCCGAGCGGTGCCAGTTCGAGGCGCAGGGCCTCGGTGATGCCCTCCAGCGCGAACTTCGTGGCGCTGTAGACGCCCCAGCCCGCCCACGCGACGACGCCGCCGGTGGAGCTGATGTTCAGGATTCGGCCGGCGCGGGCGGCGCGCATGGTCGGGACCACGGCGCGTAGCACGGTCAGCAGGCCGAAGACGTTGATGTCGAAGACCGCTCGCGCCTCGGCGTCGCTGGTCTCCTCCACGGCGCCGACGAGGCCCCGGCCCGCGTTGTTGACCAGGACGTCGATCCGGCCGAAGCGGGCGATCGCCTGCCGCACGGCCTCGTCGGCCTGGTCCTGGGACGTGACGTCCAGTGGCAGGGCCAGCAGGCCGGCGGAGGTGCCCAGCGACTGCTCGATCGCGCGGGGGTCGCGGGCGGTCGCCACCACCTCGTCGCCGCGGTCGAGCGCGGCCTTCACGATCTCCAGGCCGAGGCCGCGGGACGCTCCGGTGACGAACCAGACGGACATGGTGTTCTCCTTGCGGGACGTTGTCTGTGACTCAATTACGTCCCGGCGCAGCGCCGAAGAGAACCGGATAGCTGGTACCCCTCGTCGTGGCTCTGGCAGTACCACCCACGCACCGCCACCCAGCGCCGCGCGACGCCATACTCGGGACCATGACCAGCGAACTGCGCGACTTCCTCACCTCCCGCCGCGCGGCTCTGTCGCCGGAGGACGTGGGACTGCCTGCGGCCACCACGCCGCGGCGGGTCAAGGGGTTGCGGCGGGCCGAGGTGGCGATCCTCGCCGGGGTCAGCGTCGACTACTACGTCAAGCTCGAGCAGGGGCGGGCGCGCAACGTGTCCGAGCAGGTGGTGGACGCGGTCGCGCGGGCTCTGCGGCTCGACGACGTGGAGAGCCGGTACTTCGCGAGCCTGCTGCAGGCCGAACCCGTGCGGCGGCAGGTCGTGCGGGCGCGGCCGGCGGTGCAGTCGATGGTCAGGGCCATGAACGTGCCCGCCGTCATCCACGGGCCGCACCTGGAGATCCTCGGCATCAACCACGCCGGCAAGGCGCTGCTCGACGACTTCGAGGCCATGCCGCCGGAGGAGCGCAACCTCGCGAGGTGGATGTTCCTGAACCCCCGCGCGCGGATCGTGTACCGGGACTGGGCCGAGATCGCGGCCGACATCGTCGCCACGTTGCGCGCCGTCCCGAGCGGAGATGCCCTGTCACGGCTCGTCGGGGACCTGAGCACGCGGTCGGACGAGTTCGCGCGGATGTGGGCGGACTACCGGCTCTCCGAGCACCGGCACGGCGTCAAGCGGTTCTTCCACGAGGCCGTGGGCGAGCTGAAGCTCAACTGGCAGACGTTGCGGCTGCCGGACGCGCAGGGGCAGACCGTCGTCGTCTACACCGCCGACACCGGGTCGCCGTCCGAGGAGAAGCTCCGCCTGCTGAGCAGCTGGACGGCGCAGAGCGCGGGTGGCCGCCTGGACGACCACCCGCGCGCGGTCACACCGCCTGCGTGACCTTGCCGGTCACCTCGAAGCCGACGCCGGTGGGCGACAGGCCGTCGAACCGCAGCCGGACCTGCTCCTCGCCCTCGGACTCGGCGTCGGTCGTGGTCGGCACCTCGAACTCGACCGAGGTCTGGCCGGGCTCGACCACGGTGTAGAGCCCGAGCCTGGTGCTCGACAACGGCCGCGACGGCGTCGCCTGCTCACCGGAGTAGCGGAGGAGCCAGTCCGCGTTCACGTCCGTTGTGGACAGTTCGGTGCCGGAGGCGGGCGCCACCGGGACACCGATGAGCGTGAACGCGCCGTCCGCGGCGGCGGAGAGGGTCAGCCTCCACTTCAGGACACCGCCTTCCGCCACGCTGTCCGCCACGGGCGTGACGGTCAGCTGCGGTGCCGGGTCGTCGTTGCGCACGACCAGGGCGCCGGTGGCGGCACCGACGACCACGTTCGAGATCGCCTGCACCATGATCGGGTAGCGGGTGTCGTTGCCCCACCTCGTGTTGCCGGTGTAGGTCACCGGGACCTCGGCGCGGTTCCGGCCCTGCTCCAGCGTCACGAGCTCGGTCTTCGGCTGCCTCGTGGCGGGGTCGTTGTAGAACAGCCGGACCACGCGGGTGCCGGTGCCGTCGACCGTCACGACGATGTTGTGGGTCTGTGTACCCGAGTCACCCTCGTCCACCGTCGTCAACGCCGCGTCGGCGCGGGGCAGCGTCGCCGGGACGACGTCCACCAGGTCCTTGTCCCAGCCGTGGGCGTCGATCAGCCACGCCTCGCCGGACGCGGACTCCGGCACGAGCTCCAGCGAGGCGAACGTGTCCACACCCGACGGGAGCGGCACCCGGACCTCCTGCGCCCACAGGGAACTCGTCCGGCTCGTGCCGGGCACTCCGGTCACCGAGACGGCACCGAGCGCGTGCTTCTGTCCACTGTGGTCGGTCACCGCGACGCCGAACCTCGACGCCTCCGCGTTCGGTGCGACGGCCAGCCGCAGCGCCAGCTCCCGCGAACCGGTCAGCGGCACGGGCCGGGCGGGCGTGATCACACCGGCCTGCCCCGCGGCCGTCCACTTCAACGCCACCGCAAGGCGTTCCGGCTGCGCCACCGCCCCGCGGAACGGCACGAAGTGGGGCGAACGAAGAGTGGCGGTGCAGCCCGTCGCCGCGTCGCGGGACGTCTGCTGGCAGATCCGGGCGCTGCCGGACGCCCCGGTCGCGCCGTCCGGCCCGACGAACGACCTGCGGTCGGCACCGGTGGCGTGCGAGAGCACGCGGGCCGGGTCGGCGGACGGCGCGCGCACGCCCGTGCCGTCGAGCAGCGGCAGCACCGACTCGTCGCGGTCGAGGAACACCTTCGCGGAGGCCGCGACGTACGTGGCGCCCATGGCCTGCTGCTGGTCGGCGGTCAGCCGGGTCGCCGTGCCGGGCGTGCACAGCGGGTCCGGCTGCTGGCCGGGGAAGAAGTCGTCGGACGCCGGCGCCTCAGCCTGGCCGGGCGTCCACTCGCTGTTGAAGTAGTTGTGGTTCGCGCCGATCATGTACAACGCGCTGTGCAGCGCCTCGCCCCTGCTCAGGCCACGCGTCTGGTCCACGAGGATCTGGCCCTGCAGGTCGGACACGTCGCCGTCGCAGCCGGGCAGGAACGTCACCGAGGGCACGTCCGGCGCCGGGTTGTGGCCGAAGATCGTCGGGCCGACCATCACCGTGCCCGCGATGCTCCAGCGCACCGGACCGGAGAACCCCGTGTCGCCGGGCGGCGGGGTGAGGCTGTCGGTGGCGGCGCGGTTGACGCCCTCACCACCGCGGGAGTGCCCGACCAGCAGCACCTTCGACAGGTCGGCGGGTGGCCCGGACCTCACCACGTCGGGCGGTGACCCCTGGCCGGCGGCCCAGTCCGCCCACTTCGCCAGGTGGTGGCGCACCAGCGACGACCGGCCCTGCGCGCCCGCGTCGACGGTCTGCGCGTCCTGGGCGTTGACGGCGTTGGCGGAGATCGACACGGTCAGGTACCCCTGCGACGCCAGCAACCGCTGCGCCTTCAGGTACCCCTTGTGGCTCGGCACGGCCGTCATGCCAGTTGGGCACGGCCAGCTCAGCGCGATCCTGTTCGGATCGGACTTGCTGTAGCAGGTGAAGTGCCTGCCGTGCAGGAAGAGCGCGAGCGGTCGCTTGCCAGGCGCCCCCTGCGGCGCGACGACCACGGCCTCCATCTCGACCGGCACCGGGTACTCGGGCAGCCTGACCGGGTCGAGCGCGTACTCGCCGGTCGTGGTGGCGTACGGCCCCGGCGTGCCCGGATCCACGTCCGCCTCGGGCGCGAGCGCGGGCAGCTCCGGCACCGACAGCCCGGACACCGGCGGCTGCGGCACGTCGAGGCGCCGGCCCGCCGAGCGCACCTGCAACGCGGCGGGGTCGGTCAGGGCCGCCTTCAGCGTGAACGACCTCAGGTCCGAGGACTCCGCGGCGCGACCCAGGAACCGGTCGCCCTCCCAGAACTCCACGCCGGCGTCGAGCACCGGCGCGGGCGTGGCCGTCGACCAGCGGATCACGTCACCGGAGACGGTCCAGCCGAGTGCGGGAGGTGTGTCCGGGGCGGCCGACGCGGGTGTGGACGGAAGTGCCGCGGCCAGCAGAACGGGTAGTAAAAGCGCGAGCGAACGACGCATCTGCGGGTCCCCCTCAAAAGGACGATCCACTCCGTTCTAGCGACGTTGCGCAGCACATCGCACTCGATTCCGCCGGGAAATCGCCAAATAAAACGACGAACCGACGTCAGTAGTGCGCCATTCGGCCCAATGAACCGGAACTCCCAGGTGGGAGGGCCGAAAGAGACATTCTTCGGCATATTCGGCCACACCCGGCGAACGATCTCAGAGCGCGTCCTTGCCGTCCGCGTCGCGCTCGTTCTGCCGCAGCTTGTTCCACGTCGAGGTCAGCTCCGCCCGGATCCGAGCGACACGAACCCCGAAGTTCTCGCGGATCTCCTGCGCGTCGACTTCGTCAGGGGCGCCGTGGTCGGGCTGCTCGGCGGTCATGGCGACCGGGATACCTCGACGCCGGACTACTCCAAACGTGCTCCCCGTCACTCCTTAGGATCAACGGTGTGAGCACCCACCTCTACCTGCTGCGGCACGGCCAGACCGAGTGGTCCGAGAGCGGCAGGCACACGGGACGCACCGACATCGAACTGACGCCCGAGGGCGAGCAGCAGGCCCGGCGCGCCGGCGCCACGCTGGCCCGGCTCAGAGGCACGGACCAGGCGCCCGCCCTCGTGCTGACCAGCCCTCGGCAGCGCGCGACCAGGACGGCCGCGCTGGCCGGGCTGGACGTGAACGCGACGACCGAGGACCTAGCCGAGTGGGACTACGGCGACTACGAGGGCATCACCACCCCGCAGATCCGCGAGCGCGTGCCCGGCTGGACGGTGTGGACGCACCCGATGCCGAACGGCGAGTCGCACGCGGAGGTGCAGGACCGGGCCCGCAAGGTGCTCGGCGAGGTGCGCCGGATCCTGCCTGGCGGGGACGTCGTGCTGGTGGGTCACGGGCACTTCAGCCGCGTGCTGATCGCGGCGTGGCTGGGCCTCGCGCCCGACCAGGGTGTCCACTTCGGACTGGACCCGGCCGGCATCTGCCAGCTGGGCGACGAGCGGGGCGACCCGCAGGTGCGCAGGCTGAACGTGCCTGCCTGGGAGGTGTGATGATCCGGCGGATCGAGCCGCGCGACGTCGACGCGGCCGTGCGGCTCGTGCACGAGCTGGCGCTGTACGAGAAGGCGCCCGAGCAGTGCCACCTGACGTCGGAACAGTTGCACACCGCGCTGTTCGGCGAGAGCCCCGCGCTGTTCGGTCACGTGGCCGAAGTGGACGGTCAGGTCGTCGGTATCGCCCTGTGGTTCCTCAACTTCTCCACGTGGGACGGCGTGCACGGCATCTACCTGGAGGACCTCTACGTCACGCCGGACCAGCGTGGCAAGGGCTTCGGGAAGCAGTTGCTGGAAGCGCTTGCCCAGGAGTGCGTCGCGAAGGGCTACACGCGCCTGCAGTGGTGGGTGCTCAACTGGAACGAGCCCAGCATCGGGTTCTACAAGTCGTTGGGCGCCATCCCGATGGACGAGTGGACGGTCATGCGGGTCGCCGAGGAAGCCCTGGTCAAGCTCGGCTCTTCACTCTGAAGGTTGACAGAAGGTCTCGAAAGGCTCACGAAACGGGAATTCCACACAGGACGGGTCCACGGTGCTGGCAGCGTCCCCGCTCGCCGATCCCCCGGCACAAGTAAGCGTGGAAAGAAGGAAAGACCGTGGACCCGACAACTCCCGAGATCGATCCCGCAGCGGCGGCGGCTGTCTCCGGCGTCTTCCTGGTGATCAGCCTCATCTTCGCGGTGATCGGCATCATCATCATGTGGAAGGTCAACACCAAGGCCGGTCAGCCGGGCTGGGCGGCGATCATCCCGATCTACAACATCTACGTGTGGCTGAAGATCGCCGGCCGTCCGGGCTGGTGGCTGATCCTCATGCTGATCCCGTTCGTGAACATCGCGGTCGCGGTGATCGTGTCGATCGACATCGCGAAGTCGTTCGGCAAGGACGCCGTCTTCGGCGTCGTCGGCCTGTGGCTGTTCAGCCTCATCGGCTACGCCATCCTCGCGTTCGGCAACGCGCAGTACCGCGGCCCGGCCGCGCTGGCGGGCACCAACCCGCAGGGCGCCTACTACGCCTGAGTGCCGTGAGGGCCGGGTCCGCGCGTCGGGCCCGGCCTTCGCCGTGTCCGGGTCAGATCATCCCGACGGCGCCGTACGTGGA
Organism: Lentzea sp. NPDC003310; assembly: GCF_040610935.1. Taxonomy (NCBI): domain Bacteria; kingdom Bacillati; phylum Actinomycetota; class Actinomycetes; order Pseudonocardiales; family Pseudonocardiaceae; genus Lentzea; species Lentzea sp. NPDC003310. The sequence continues at coordinate 69,170 of NZ_JBEXNC010000026.1, read as the reverse complement.
CGCGTCGGCCGCGGCGGAGGCGCCGGGGAGCTCGCCGTCCGCCCGCCAGTGGGCCGCGAGCACCAGTCCGGGTTCCAGCAGCTTCAGGCCGCAGAGGAACTCCTCCACGTCCTGCTTGGACCGCGGCACGATCGTCTGGTCCATGCCCACCGCGAGGTCGACCATCTGCCCGACCAGTTCGGGCTCCACGTCCCTCGTCAGGTGTGTCAGCGCGAGGACGCTGCCTTCGGCCAGCGCGGCGCGGTAGCGGGCGACGACGCCGGCGGGCTCGTCGGTGACGTACGGCAGGATGCCGATCATCAGCACGGCGGTCGGCCGGGTGAAGTCGATGAGGCGGCGCGTCTCGGGGTGGCGCAGCACGGCGCCGACGTCGCAGAGGTCGGACTGGACGATCGCGGCGCTGAGGTTGTCGCGCAGCATGGTGCGGGCGTGGGCCACGGCCACCGGGTCGTTGTCGACGTAGACGACGTTGCACGACGGGTCGAGCGACTGGGCGATCTCGTGCACGTTGCCCGCAGTCGGGATGCCGCTGCCGAGGTCGAGGAACTGGCGGATGCCGTACTCCTCGACGCACAGCCGCACCACGCGGCGGGAGAACGACCTGATCGTGCGGGCTATCTCGGCGACCGGGTACTTGCGGATGCTTTCCTCGGCCAGCACGCGGTCGACCGCGAAGTTGTGTGCCCCGCCGAGGTAGTAGTCGAACAGCCGAGCCACATTTGGGCGCTCGGAATCGCCGTTTGTCGTCACCCGCTGCGGGCCGTCCTGCACTGCGCACCTCACCCTGCTGCCGAGCGGCGCGAACGCTGGAGGCACGGTAACCGGCTACTCCGTTCGTGTCCATCCACCATTCGTGAACACGCAGGGTGATGGCCCCCGGCCGGAGCCGAGGGCCATCGCAGGGTTACCGCAGGTGAATCAGGGTGTCTCAGACACCGGTGTACTGGCGGATCCAGGACCGGTAGCTGGTGTTGTTGAGGCTGGTGTAGTTCGACCGCGTGGAGCGGTCGGACGTCGAGGCGACACCGACCTGGCGGCCGTTCGCGAACATCGGGCCACCGGAGTCGCCACCGGCCGCGATGCCGTCGACCCGCGTCACCGAGATGGCCTGGCCACCGCGGTAGTCACGACCGTTGGTGGACGTGACGCGGGTGTTCGCCACCTTCAGGTAGCGCGACTGGCAGTTGATCTCCGGCTGGTTGGTGCACGTGGCGCCCCAGCCGTAGAGCTGCACGGTCTGCCCGACCGAGACCGGGTTGCCGAGCGGCGCGAACGGCGAGGACATCGTCGTGGACACCCGCGCGAGCGCGAGGTCGGCCGACGGGTGCTTGATGATCTGGTTGGCCGTGACGAGCTGGCCACCCGAGGTCTGGTCCAGGCTGCCCGCGCGGAACGTGTACGTGCCGCTGCCGGAGACGCAGTGCTCAGCGGTCAGGATCCACTGAGGTGCGATCTTCGTGGCCGAGCAGTTCTCGCGGCCGTTGAAGAACAGGCGAGCGGCGTACGGGAAGTTCTGGGCGTAGCTGCCGCCGATGATCATCGGCTGCATGTCCGGGTTCTCCGGAGCTGCCGTGGCGGTAACGGGGGCGAGGGAGAGCGCCGCCAGGAAGGCGCCCGCGATCGCGGTCATGACACGCATGGTTGGTCACCTCGTGAGTGCAGGGAGTGGTTAAGCAACCACCCACAGCTTCACCCGGCAGAGTGACCGTGACCACCCTCCGTTAGTCGGCTTTGTCACCTTCGTTCACATCGCCCATCGCCCACCGGCGACCTTCGTTCGTGAACAGGAAGACGAGCACGACGACGCAGTAGATGCCGCCCAGCGAGCCGAGCAGCTGCTGTTCCGACGGGCCGTAGGCGTACCAGGCGCAGCCGAGCAGCAGCAGCTGCGTGACGATCACCGGCGTGCGGGCGCCGTGGTGGCCGCGGAACAGCATGACCGTCGCGAAGAGCACCCCGCCGAACCAGAGCACGAGCACACCGGCCGCGCCCAGGATGGGGCCGGCGGGGGTCGCGCCGCCGATCACCCGGATGACGAGTGCGACGGCCAGCGCGATACCGCCCAGACCCTGCACGAAGGTGAGCGCGGACGCGATGCGCACCGGGCGCGGCGGCGCCGGGGTCTGAGTGGTCACGGGAGACCTTTCCTCACGTTCTGTACTGGTCACGGATCGTAGGCCACCCGGTTGGAGGGCTCGGGAAGCACGTCCGGCGCGGGAAGATCAAGGGGCCTTCAGCGAGCCGGCGGTCGTCCGGGGTGCACTCGTCTGCGGGGCGGACGCGAACACTGACGGAAGGGAGATTTGCGCCACTTTCGTGAGGCTGGGGCCACCCTGAGGGAGGACATGCGCGCCGCTGACGGTCACGCATTGTCTTACTCTCAAGTAGTGCGCGCTCTTCTCGTGGTGAACCCGCAGGCGACTACAACGACGCCGGCGGGCCGTGACGTACTCGCGCACGCACTCGCCAGCGACGTGAAGCTGGAGATCATCCAGACCTCCTACCGCGGCCACGCGGCGGACGCCGCCCACCAGGCAGCGGCGGACGGGTTCGACCTGGTCATCGCCCACGGCGGCGACGGCACGGTCAACGAGGTGGTCAACGGCATCCTGCGCGCGGGCCCCCGCCCGGCCAGCCCGATGCTGGGCGTCGTGCCCGGCGGGTCGGCCAACGTCTTCGCGGGCGCGCTCGGCATCCCCCGCGACCCCGTCGAGGCGACGCACGTCCTGCTGCAGTCGATCGAGCACGGCACCAAGCGCCGGATCGGGCTCGGCCAGGTCTTCGCGGACGTCATCGAGGACGGCCGGTGGTTCACCTTCAACGCGGGCATGGGTCTCGACGCCGATGTCGTCGCGGGCGTCGAGAAGAAGCGTGCGAAGGGCCACAACGCGAGTCCCGCTCTCTATTTGAGCGTCGCACTCAAGGCGTACGCACAACTCGTGCGCAAGCCGCAGCACTTCACCGTCGAGGTGCCGGACGAGCCGGCGTTCGACGACGTCGGCATGGTGTTCGTGTCGAACACGGACCCGTGGACGTACTTCGGCGACAAGGCCATCCAGCTCAACCCCAGCACGTCGTTCGACGGCGGCCTCGGCCTGAGTGCGTTGCGGACTTTGCGGGTACCCACCGTCGGTCGTTACATCGCGCAGGTCCTCGCCACCGGGAACCCGAAGAGCGGAAATCTCGTTCGGCGTGACGACGTGGGTTATGTCAGAGTGAAGTGCGAGGAACCCGCCAACCTCCAGGTCGACGGAGATTTCCTCGGAACGACCACCGCGGTGGAGTTCCGCGCGGTCCCCGACGCGTTGACTGTTGCCGTGTAAGCACCTTGACAGTCCGTGATCGGTTCGTGACCGTCTCGGTACGCACCCGCGATGTACTGCAGTCGAGTGACAGCAGAGCGTGAAACCCCAGGTGAACGCTGTCGATCTTTTGGGTGAGTTCACTCACCGGGTCAGTGCTTACCCCTTGACATCTCTGCCGTTCGTGAAAGCATTCACAAGCACCCCAAAAACGACCGCTGACAACCGGCGTGCCCTTGTGCGCGCCTAGGCTGAGGAGTAGTTCCAATGGACTGGCGCCACCGCGCGATCTGCCGCGACGAGGACCCCGAGCTGTTCTTCCCCGTTGGGAACAGTGGTCCCGCGCTGCTTCAGATCGCCGAGGCGAAGACCGTCTGCCGCCGTTGCCCCGTCGTCTCCGACTGCCTCGCGTGGGCGCTCGAGAGCGGCCAGGACGCCGGCGTCTGGGGCGGGATGAGCGAAGACGAGCGCCGCGCTCTCAAGCGCCGCAACGCTCGCACGCGCGCCCGCAGCAACGCCTGAGCAGGCTGTTCGCCGCATAGCGTAGATACAAATCAGGCCCGACACCGTGCCAGGTGTCGGGCCTGATTTTTTGTTTGCACACCCTCCCGCATGACCACGTGAGACCGCTGAGGCTGATCGTCACGTGTGCACGGCGTCAGTTTAGCGCCGCCCTCTGAGCGGCACGCGCAGGACCGCCTCTGTACCGCCTCGGGGCCTCCGTCGCAAGCTCAAAGAGCCTCTCAGTTCGGAATCGACGAGGGTCCGAACGATCTGCAGACCCAGCCGGTCCGTGCGCTCCAGCGAGAACCCCTGCGGCAGGCCCTTGCCGTCGTCGGTGATCGTCACGTCGAGCCACTTCGCGGTCCGCTCGGAGTGCACGACGACCTCCCCGCGCTGGCCAGGGGCGTACGCGTGCTCGAAGGCGTTCTGCACGAGCTCGGTCAGCACCATCACCAGCGGGGTCGCGATCTCGGCCGGCACGATGCCGAACCCGCCCTCGCGGCGCACCTTCACCTGGGTCTCGGTGACCGCCACGTCGCTCATCATCGGGATGACCTTGTCGACCACGTCGTCGAGGTCCACCCGCTCGTCGACGCTCATCGACAACGTCTCGTGAACCAGTGCGATGGACGTCACACGACGGACGGATTCCGCCAGTGCCTCCTTCGCCTCCGGGTTGCTCAACCTGCGGCTTTGCAGCCTCAGCAGGGCCGCCACGGTCTGCAGGTTGTTCTTCACGCGGTGGTGGATCTCGCGGATCGTGGCGTCCTTGGACATCAGCGCGCGGTCGCGGCGGCGCACCTCGGTGACGTCGCGGCACAGCACGATGGCGCCGGCGGCCTGCCCGCGTGGCCGAAGGGGCAACGAACGGAACAGCACCGCCGCACCACGCCGTGACTCGGCCTCCATGCGCATCGACGGCTGGCCGTCGAGCGCCTGCCGGATGCGCTGGGCGACCTCGGTGGCGTCGAACGGGTCGCCGATGAGGCTGCGGGTGAGCGGGGCGAGGTGCACGCCGACGAGGTCGGACGCGTGCCCCATGCGGTGGTAGGCCGACAGCGCGTTCGGCGAGGCGAAGACCACCGCGCCGGACGGGTCGAGCCTGATCAGGCCGTCGCCGACGCGCGGACTGGTGTGCACGTCCGGCGAGGGTTCGGGCGCGGGGAACGTGCCGTCCGCGATCATCTGGCACAGGTCGGCGGCGCTGCCGAGGTACGAGATCTCGAGCGGCGACGGCACGCGCGGCACCGCCAGGTTCGTGCTGCGGCTCAGCACGGCGATGACCTGGGTGCCGAGCCGCACCGGGATGGTCTCGCGCCGCACGGGCACGCCCAGGTGCCAGCGCGGGTCCTCCTCGCGGCAGATCCGCGACTCGTCCATCGCCCGGCGCAGCTGCGGGTGCTCGTCGGAGGAGACCTCGCTGCCGACGACGTCCTCCGGGTGGGCCGTGGGCGCCGTGGTGGGACGGGCCTGGGCGACGCAGAGGAACTTCTCGTCGTCGAGGGGGACCCACATGACGAAGTCCGCGAACGACAGGTCGGAGAGGAGCTGCCACTCCGCGACGACCAGTTGCAGGTGGTCGACGGCGGCGCCGGAGAGCTTGGTGTGCTCGGCCAGAAGGTCCGTGAGCGTGCTCAGAACTCCTCCATGAGAAACTGGACGGTGAAGCAGTTCTGATCCTAGGAGACACCCATGTCGAAGCGTGCTCGCAAGCGCCGCGACCGCAAAAAGGGCGGCGCCAACCGAGGCAAGCGCCCCAACGCCTGAGTGCTGCGAAAGGCCCTGGACACCACCACGGTGACCAGGGCCTTTTGTCTTGCCGGAGGTCTTACTCCTCCGTGCGGATCGTGACGATCGTGGCGCGGATGCGCGCCTTCAGGTCCGCCGGGGCGTAGTCCCCACCACACTTGCGGGCGAGCAGCGCCTTGAGGTGCTCCTCCAGCCCGAACTGCTCCAGGCACGGATGGCACTCGTCGAGGTGCGTCTGCAGTGCCTCGCGCCGCGTCTGGTCGCACTCCTGGTCCAGGAAGAGCCAGACCTCGCTCAGCACCTCTGAGCAGTCGGTGTCGTGGGGTTCGCCGCAGTTCATGACGCGTCTCCGTTGCCGCCTCGGAGGAACCCGCGGTCGCGGGCGACGTCCGCCAGCATGTCGCGGAGCTGGCGACGGCCCCGGTGCAACCGGGACATCACCGTGCCGATCGGGGTGCCCATGATGTCAGCGATCTCCTTGTACGCGAAGCCTTCGACATCGGCGAGGTAGACCGCGATCCGGAACTCCTCCGGCAACCGCTGCAATGCTTCCTTGACGTCGCTGTCGGGCAGGTTGTCGAGTGCCTCGACCTCGGCGCTGCGCAGCCCGGACGAGGTGTGGCTCTCCGCCTGCGCCAGCTGCCAGTCCGTGATCTCGTCGGTCGGCTGCTGAATCGGCTGGCGCTGCTTCTTGCGGTAGCCGTTGATGTAGGTGTTCGTCAGGATCCGGTACAGCCAGGCCTTGAGGTTCGTGCCCTCCGAGAAGGACGCGAACGCCGAGTAGGCCTTGAGGAACGTCTCCTGCACCAGGTCTTCCGCGTCCGCCGGGTTGCGCGTCATGCGCAGGGCGGCCGAGTACAGCTGGTCGAGCATGGGCATAGCGTCGCGCTCGAAACGCGCAGCGCGCTCCGCCGTCGTCTCTGTCGTGCCGGTGGCGGGCACCGCGCTCCCTTCCCACAGGTTCTGGGTCGGGACTGACTCTACGCGTGACCGCTCGAGCATGTTCGTTGCCACGTTCTGTCCAACAAGGACGTGCTGGTAGTAATTCCGCATGGCCGGACGTGGGACCCCCGCCACAGCGCTGCTGGACAAGCAGCGGGTGGCGCACACCTTGCACTCGTACGAGCACGACCCCCGCCACGAGTCCTACGGGCTGGAGGCGGCCGAGGCGCTCGGGCTGGTGCCTCAGCGCGTGTTCAAGACGCTGGTGGCCGAGGTGGACGGCAAGCTCGCGGTCGGCGTCGTGCCGGTCACCGCGCAGCTCGACCTGAAGGGTCTCGCGGCGGCGTTGAAGGGCAAGAAGGCGAAGATGGCCGTGGTGGCGGACGCCGAGCGCGCCACCGGCTACGTCGCGGGCGGGATCTCGCCGCTGGGGCAGAAGAAGCGGCTGCCCGTCGTGGTGGACGCGTCGGCGCTGGAGTTCGACACCCTGTTCTGCAGTGCCGGGCGGCGCGGTCTCGAGGTGGAGATCGCGCCGGCCGACCTGGTGCGGCTGACGTCCGCCGTGGTGGCGTCGATCAGCGCCTAGCTCACCGGAGCGGTCAGGCTGCCCAGCCGGACGACCGGGCTGTGGTTCGACGGCCAGGCGGCCGTGACCGAGTCGCCGGGGCCGTTCTCGCCGGGCAGCGTGAAGCGGACGGACGCGGGCGTCACGCGTGGTCCGTGGATCTGCGAGGCCACGTACACGGCGGCCTCGCGGTGCCCGCCGACGAGCACCTCGGCGTAGTCGCCGGGCTGGACCTCCGGGTCGATGCCCAGGTCCTCGCCGTCGGCGTCGAGGAAGCGCACGTCGCTCAGGCTGCCGCCGATCACGCAGGACACCCCGTCCGCGGCGGCGAGCCGGATGCGGTGCGCCTTGCTCGCGGGCGACGGGGACCGCATGTCGTGCGCGGTGACGACCAGGTCGGCGCCGGTGCACCACGGCGTCTCGGCCTGGGCGGGCGTGCCCGCGGCGGTCAGGAGTGCGGCCCCGGCCAGGGTCAGCGCGGTGAAGCGGAACGAGTTCACGTGTTCTCCCCGAATGCGTCTCGAACGGTGTTTCCCCTACGTCAGCGGTGACGTCTCCCGTTCGCATTCGGTTGCCGCGAAGAACGACAGCCGTACTTATGGCCGACCGCCTGGCCTTTCGGCCAGCGCGTCACTCGCCCGTCTGGCCGTCGACCGCCTCGCGCAACAGGTCCGCGTGGCCGTTGTGGCGGCTGTACTCCTCGACCATATGCGTGAGGATCCAGCGCAGGTTCACGGTCCGCTCGTCGCCGCGCCACGGCTTGCGCTTCGCGGGCTGCCCCAGGTCGCCGGTCTCCAGCGCCTCCACGACGGCCCTGCGGGAGCGGTCGACCTCGTCCTGCCAGAGGGCCGTGAGCTCCTCCGGGGTGTGGTCGGCGGCTGAGTGCCAGTCCCAGTCGTAGTCGGCCTTCCAGTCGACGCTCTTCCACGGTTCCAGCGGCTCGCGGTCGTGCAGCACGACGTGGAACCACTGCTGCTCGACGTACGCGAGGTGCTTGACCAGGCCGCCGAGGGTCATCTCGGACTTCGCGGTGGTCTGGGCGAGTTGTTCCGCGGTCAGGCCGCTGATCTTCCACGCGAGGGTCGCGCGCTGGAAGTCCAGGAAACCGTTGAGGGTGGCGAGCTCGTCGCCGTCGGTCGGGGGTTCGGGCCGGCCCTGCTCATCGAGAAGCGTCATGGGGCGGCACAGTAATGCCGCGAACCTCCGTGAGCAGGTGATTTAGTCGAGGGGCCGCAGCACGCGGTCGAGCCACTCCCCGACCGACCGGCCGACGTCCGCCACGGACGCCTTCAGCGAGTGGTCGCCCTTGAGCAGCACGACCTCGCGGTGGTGCGCGCGCGGCGGCTGCCCGAACGGGTCGTTCTCGCCCTGCACGACCAGCGTGGCGACCTCGACGCCGTCCAGTTCGGCCATCCGGGACTTCTCCGGCTTGCCCGGCGGGTGCACCGGGAACGCGAGGCACAGCACCGCCACGGCCTGGCCCTCGACCGACGTCCGGCAGGCCACCCGAGCGCCCGACGACCGGCCCCCGAACACCAGGGGCAGGCCGTCGAACCAGCGTTCGCCCAGGTCCTCGACCACGGACATCCAGGCGGTGTCGAGCTGCCCCGCGGGCGCCGGGGCACGGCGGCCCGCGACGCGGTAGGGCTGTTCGATCAACGCCACGTGCACGCCGACCGAGTTGGCGGCGTGGCACGCGGCGACCAGGTCCGGTGCCTCGACGCCACCACCGGCGCCGTGGCCGAGCAGCAGCGCGGCACGCGGTTCGTGGGCACAGTGCAGCGAGGCCCTCGCGGGGCCGTGCGGCGTGTCCACCAACAGCGTGGTCACGAGACGCGGTCCAGGAGCGACGGGTTGTTGTTCTTCACGCTGTTCACATCGGTCGACACGGGGCGCAGCTCAAGTGCCTCGACGATCGACATGTCCGGCTTCAGCAGCTCGGACGGGTCGAGCGACGTCGGGTCGAGCCACGCCGACCAGCGGTCCTGCGGCAGCAGCAACGGCATGCGGTTGTGCACCTCGGTCAGCGCGCCCATGGACTCCGTGGTGAGCACAGCGCACGTGACGGTCGGAACGTCGTCCTTCCACCACACGGACCAGATGCCTGCCATCGCCAGGGAGGTGTCCTCCCCGAGGGTCATGAAGTACGGCTGCTTGCGCCCCTCGGCCGGCTGCCACTCGTACCAGCCGGCGGCGGGGATGATGCAGCGCCGCTTGACCACCGACTGCTTGAAGGCGGGCTTGGTCAGGACGGTCTCGGCCCGCGCGTTGATCATCTTGGCCGCGCCGGACAGGTCCTTGGCCCAGTGCGGCACCAGCCCCCAGCGCATGACGCGGACGCTGCGTTCCAGCTCCTCGTCCTCGGGCTTGCGTTCGACGACGGCCATGACGTGCTTGGTGGGCGCGATGTTGTAGTCCGCCCCCGGTGCCTCGTCGCCGGTCCCGTCCACCGCGTCGAACTCGGCCGCCAGCAGCGCCGGGTCCTTGGTGGAGGCGTACCTACCACACAAAACCGATCACCTCCGAAGTCCCAATCGTCCCATGCCGGGAACACCTGTGCGAGCCTGCCGAACCGCGATGCGGGATCATTCGTGCATGACTCAGCACTGGTCAGCCCCCAGCGCGTCCGGCCCAGTCCACTCGACGGTGCCGGTGCCCGGCTCGAAGTCGATCACGAACCGCGTCCTGGTGCTCGCGGCGCTGGCCGACGGACCGTCCACGGTCCACGCCCCGCTGCGCAGCCGGGACACCGTGCTGATGGCGAAGGCGCTGTCGTCGCTGGGCGTGCTGTTCGCCGACCGCGAGGACGGCGGCTGGGACGTGACGCCCGGCCTGCTGCGCGGACCGGCCGACGTCGACTGCGGGCTCGCGGGCACGGTCATGCGCTTCCTGCCGCCCGCCGCGGCGCTGGCCGAGGGCGAGATCCGGTTCGACGGCGACCCGCACGCGCGGACGCGGCCGATGAGCACCGTGCTGGGTGCGCTGCGGTCGCTGGGCGTGGAGGTCGACGGCGACGCGCTGCCGTTCACGTTGCGCGGCACGGGTTCGGTGCCCGGCGGCGAGGTGACGATCGACGCGTCGGGCTCCTCACAGTTCGTGTCCGGGCTGCTGCTGTCCGCCGCGCGGTTCGACAAGGGCGTCACGATCCGGCACGACGGCAAGCCCGTGCCCTCGTTGCCGCACATCGAGATGACGGTGCAAACGCTGCGCTCCGTCGGCGTCGAGGTGGACACGGACACGACGAACACGTGGCGCGTCGAGCCCGGTGTGATCAAGGCCCGCACGTGGCACGTGGAGCCGGACCTGTCGAACGCGACGGTGTTCCTCGCGGCGGCCGCGGTGACGGGCGGCGAGGTGACGATCCCGCACTGGCCCGCCCGGACGACCCAGCCCGGTGACGCGGTGCGCGGCATCCTGGAGCGGATGGGCTGCGCGGTCGAGGTGTCGGAGCGCGGCCTGACGGTGCGCGGACCGGCGAAGCTGTCCGGTGTGGACATCGACCTGCACGACGAGAGCGAACTCACGCCCACGGTGGCGGCGCTCGCGGCGCTGGCCGAGGGCCGCACGGTCATCCGCGGTGTCGCGCACATCCGCGGCCACGAGACCGACCGGATCGCGGCGCTCGTCAACGAGATCAACGCGATCGGCGGCTCGGCCACCGAGACCGAGGACGGGCTGATCATCGACCCCGCCCCGTTGCACGGCGGCGTGTGGCAGGCCTACGCCGACCACCGGATGGCGACCGCGGGCGCGATCATCGGCCTGGTGGTGCCGGGCATCGAGGTGGACGACATCGGCAGCACCACCAAGACGATCCCCGACTTCCCCGGGATGTGGGACGCCATGCTCACCGGGGGCGCGTAGAAGTGAGCAAGCGGGACTGGCGCAAGCTCGACGAGTCCGACGTGCGGGTGCGGCCCGGCAAGGGCACGCGGCCGCGCAGCAAGAGGCGACCGGAACACGCCGACGCCGAGACCGCGATGGTCATCGGCGTCGACCGCGGCCGGTGGACGTGCGCACTGGAGTCCGGTGTCGTCGTCACGGCGATGCGGGCACGCGAACTGGGCCGCACGCCCGTCGTGGTCGGCGACAACGTCGGCATCGTCGGGGACACCTCGGGCCTGCCGGACACGCTGGCCCGCATCGTGCGCGTCGAGGAGCGGACGTCGGTGCTGCGCCGGACCGCGGACGACAACGACCCGTTCGAACGCGTCGTCGTCGCGAACGCCTCCCAGCTCATCATGGTCGTCGCGCTGGCCGATCCCCCGCCGCGCACGGGTTTCATCGACCGCTGCCTGGTCGCCGCGTACGCCGGCGGCCTGGAACCGGTGCTGTGCCTGACGAAGTCGGACCTGGCGTCACCGGACTCGCTGCTCGCGCTCTACACCGAACTCGACGTGCCGGTGGTCGTCACGCGGTCCGACGAGGAGCCCGCCGCCCTGCGCGAACGGCTGGCGGACACGGTGTCGTGCCTGATCGGCCACTCCGGCGTCGGCAAGTCCACCCTGGTCAACAAGCTGGTGCCGGACGCGAACCGCGCGGTCGGCGTGGTGTCCGGCGTCGGCAAGGGCCGGCACACCTCCACCCAGGCCGTGGCGCTGCGGCTGCCCGAGGGCGGCTGGGTCGTGGACACGCCGGGCATCCGCTCGTTCGGCCTCGCGCACATCACGCCGGACGACATCGTGAAGGCCTTCCCGGACTTCGCCGAGGCCGCCGAGGAGTGCCCGACCGGCTGCGGTCACCTGGGCGCGCCCGAGGACCCGGACTGCATGCTCGACGAGCTGGTGCCGAACGCGCCGGGCCGGCTCGCTTCGCTGCGGCGACTGCTGGCGTCCCGGGCCGGGCGTGACGATTTCGGGGATTGACGTTGCGCGGCTGAGTCACACTGTCCCTTGTGAACAGAAGCCTGGGGGCTGTGGCGCTGCTGGCCGTGCTGACCGCGTGCTCGACGCCGGCCCCGCCACCCGCACCCGCCACTCCGACACTGCGTGACCTCGCCTCGGTCGACGCCTGCACGCTGCTCGTCGAGTCGGACTTCGCGAAGCCCTTCACCAAGGCGCCGGAACCGCTCAACGAGCCGCTGTCCTGCCGGTGGTCGATCGAGCGCCAGCAGGTCTGGATGAGCATCGAGAACGAGTCGCTGGAGCAGGCGAAGGTCCGCGTGAACGAGGGCTCAGAGCTCACCGTCAAGGGGCACAAGGCGTGGTGGGGCCTGCAGTTCGAAGGCTCCGGCGGCGAGCAGACCAGCACCGGCATCGCCGTGACCGAACTGGCCGCCGACCGCGTGCTGGTGGTGACCGCCGAGATGACCCCGTCCACGCGCGACGCCGGGACCCTCGCCCGCACGCGGTCCGAGCTCGTGGTGCAAAGGTTGTTCACATGATCCGACTGCTTCCGGTGCTGCTCCTCGCCCTCGCCGCCTGCTCGACCGGACCGTCCGCCCCGGCGTTCGGGACGGTCGACCCGTGCTCGCTGCTCGCCGACGGCGACGCGGGCTCGCTCAGCGGCACCCCGGCCAGGTCCGGCCAGACGTGCGACTTCACGTTCGACTCGCTGACCGCGAAGCTCACGCTGCGGGAAGCGGTCTACGAGGACGAGGCGCAGAAGCTGCTGTCCAGCGGCGGCTACGGCGGTGCGATCGCCGGTGGTGAGGGCGAGAGCAACAACCGGCCGCTGACCACCAGGTGCACGGACTCCGCGGGTGTCGTCACCTGCGACACGGTGCTGGAGGTGCGGGCGCGGCAGCTCGTCGCCTTCCAGGTGGTCCAGCGCAGCACCGACCCCAACACCGTCGGGCAGGTCGTCCAGGGACTCGCCGCCAAGGCCTTCGAGAGGTTGCCGAAGTGAAGCGCCTGCTGCCGTTGGTGTTGCTGATCGCGGGCTGCTCCGCGGCACCCGTGGCCGCGCCACCGAGCACGACCACGACGACGACCACCACCGAGACGACGGTCACGACGACGTCGCCGCGCATGGACACCCCGCGCAAGCTGCCGGCGGACCCGTGCCAGCTGCTCGCGGCGGGCGACTTCGGCACCCCGCTGGCCGACGTCCCCGCACCGTTCCCGGACCTCCCGCGCTCCTGCGTGTTCCGGGAGGGGACCGGCGCCGACTCCGACCTGTTCGTGATCGTCCAGTTCGCGGGCGCCTTCGCCAAGCCGGACAACTCCCAGGAGGCGCTCGTCGAACTCCACACGGCGGCCGTGTCGTTCGCCACCGCGCCCGGAGTCATGGAGTGCACGTACCTGGTCGCCGTCAACTCGGCCGAGTCGTTCAAGGTCATCGCGAGCCTGCGCAACGGCAACGACACCCAGGTCTCGTCGATCGCGCTGGGCAAGGCGCAACGGGCGTTCAAGCGGCTTGTCACACCCTGACGCGCTGTCTCGTCCACCGGTCATGAAGGTATTCGTGATCGGTGCGACGGGTGTTCTCGGACGGGAGGCGGTCGCTCAGCTGCGGGCCGCGGGACACGAGGTCGGGGTGCTGGACCGGCACACCACCTCGATGTTCGACGCTGACCAGCTGGCGGCGGCGCTGACCGGCTACGACGCCGTCGTCAACCTCGCCACCCGCATCCCGTTGAGCGCCAAGGCCGTGCTGGCGAGCGCCTGGGCGGACAACGACCGCATCCGCACCGAGGGCAGCGCCGCCGTGGTCGAGGCCGCTCGCCGGGCCGGCGTCGGGCGGGTCGTGCAGGAGGGCATCTCGTTCGTCTACGCGGACGGCGGCGACCGGGAGCTCGACGAGAGCGCGCCGATCAAGCCGGTCGGGCACATCGCCAGCTCGGTCACCGCGCAGGAGAACGTGCTCATGCATCCCGGCGGTGTGTTCCTGCGCATCGGCCTGCTGATCGGCGGCGAGGCCCAGTCGCCGCCCGTGCTGGTCGGCGACGGCTGGATGTCGGTCGTGCACCCCGCCGACGCCGCAGCGGCCGCGATCGCCGCCCTCGACGCGCCTCCAGGGGTCTACAACGTCGGCACGGCGGTGCTCAAGCGCGACCTGGGGATCACGCGCCTGCCCCGGTTCTTCGGCAGATTCACGGCGGCGTTCGAGGTGTTCGGCCGTTCGCAGCGGGTGGTGAGCACGAAGCTCACCGAGGCGACGGGCTGGAAGCCTCGGCACTAACCCATGTGCGGGTACCGGTGGTCCTTGGGTGGCACCAGGGTCTCCTTGATGGCGCGCGGGCTCGTCCACCGCTGCAGGTTGTAGATCGAGCCCGCCTTGTCGTTGGTGCCGGAACCGCGCGACCCGCCGAACGGCTGCTGCCCGACGACGGCGCCGGTCGGCTTGTCGTTGACGTAGAAGTTGCCCGCGGCGAACCGCAGCGCGCGGTGCGCCTGCTCGACCGCCACCCGGTCGCGCGCGAAGACCGCCCCGGTCAGCGCGTACGGCGTGGCGGTGTCGATGGCCTCCATGACCTCGGCGTACTCCGCGTCCTCGTAGACGTGCACGGCGAGGATCGGGCCGAAGTACTCGGTCGTGAAGATGTCGTGGCGCGGATCGGTGCCGAGCAGCACGGTCGGGTCGACGAAGTAGCCGACCGAGTCGTCGCACGAGCCGCCGGCGAGCACCTCGACCGAAGTGGACGCCGAGGCCATCAGCAGCGCCTCCTTGTGCTTGGCGAACGCGCGGTGGTCGATGACGGCGCCGCCGAACGCCGACAGGTCCGTGACATCGCCGTAGGACAACGACTTCGTGACGTCGAGCAGGTGGTCGCGGACCCCGCCCTCCCACAACGACCGCGGGACGTACGACCGCGAGGCCGCCGAGCACTTCTGGCCCTGGTACTCGAAAGCGCCGCGCACGAGGCCGGTGACGAGCGCGTCCGGGTCGGCGGAGGCGTGGGCCAGCACGAAGTCCTTGCCGCCGGTCTCGCCGACGACGCGTGGGTAGGCGCGGTAGTGGTCGAGGTTCGCCGCCATGGTCTGCCACAACGACTTGAAGGTGCGGGTGGAACCGGTGAAGTGCAGGCCGGCGAAGAACCTGTCCCGCAACGCGACCTGGCCGAGCGCCTGGCCGTCGCCGGTGACGAGGTTGATCACGCCCGGCGGCAGGCCGGCCTCTTCGAGCAGCCGCATGGTGAAGTGCGCGGCCAGCTGCTGCGTGGGCGACGGCTTCCACAGCACCGTGTTGCCCATCAGGGCCGGTGCGAGCGGCAGGTTGCCCGCGATGGCGGTGAAGTTGAACGGCGTGATCGCCACGACGAACCCGTCGAGCGGCCGGTGGTCCATCCGGTTCCACACGCCCGGCGAGGAGAGCGGCTGCTCCTCGAGGATGCGGCGGCCGAAGTGGACGTTGAAGCGCAGGAAGTCGATGAGCTCGCACGCCGCGTCGATCTCGGCCTGCTGCACGGACTTCGACTGCCCGAGGATCGTGGCGGCGTTGAGGGTGTCGCGCCACGGACCGGCGAGCAGGTCGGCGGCCCGCAGCAGCACGGCGGCGCGTTCGTCGAACGGCAGTTCCTGCCAGCCCGGTGCGGCGTGCTGGGCGGCGCGCATGGCGTCGGCGACGTCGGAGTTCGTGGCCTGCGCAGTCACGCCGAGGACGTGCCTGTGGTCGTGCGGCTGAACGACGTCGATGCGATCGCCACCGCCCATGCGCTGCTCACCGCTGATGGTCATCGTCAGCTCGTGCGTGGTGCCTTCGAGTTCCGCGATACGAGCCTGGAGACTCGTCCGTTCGGCGCTACCGGGTGCGTAGGTGCGCACGGGCTCGTTGACCGGTTCGGGTGCAGACGTGACTGCGTCCATTCCCCCATCGTGGCACGCGGTAGTAGGGTCCGTCGGGTGGCGCGGGTGACTGGCATCGGCGGGGTTTTCCTGCGTTCAAGGGATCCTGTGCGGTTGGCGGCCTGGTACCGCGACAACCTCGGCGTGCCGATGAGCGAGAAGGGCACCGTCACCTTCCACTGGCTCGACACGGCGACGAACGAGTACCCCGGCACGACGACCATGGCGTTGTTCGCGCAGGACACGGAGTACATCGGCGAACCGCACCAGCGCACCATGCTGAACCTGCGCGTGGACGACCTGGTGACGTTGATGGCCAAGCTGAAGGCGCGCGGCGTCGAGGTGCTGCCCGACACCGAGGACTCGGAGTTCGGCCTGTTCGGCTGGTGCGTCGACCCCGAGGGCAACCGCATCGAGCTGTGGGAGCCCGCGGAGGGGATGTGACCGTGTTCGACGAGGCCGTGCGCGCGCTGCGGGAGTGGCAGCACGACGACCAGCCGTTCCAGCTCCACCCCGGCGACCTGGGCTGGCACCGGCGTTTCGGCGCCGAGGCGACCGGCGAGGCGGTCCGGACCTGGCGCGTCGACGGGCGGATCGTCGCCGTCGGGCTGCTGGACGGTGCCGACCTGCTGCGGTTCACGATCGCGCCGGAGCTGCGCGCCGACGAGTCACTGGCGCAGCGGCTGGCCGACGACATCGGCACTCCCGAACGCCGAGTCCTCCCCGCGGGCGCCGTCTACGTCGAGTCCCCGCTGGGCACGCGGTTCAAGGAGCTGCTGTTCGACCGCGGCTGGCAGACCGACGAGCCGTGGACACCGTTGCGCCGCGACCTCACCGAGCCCGTGCCGGAGGCCGGCGTGAAGATCGAGGTGGTCGGCCCGGACCGCGCCGAGCTGCACGCGGGCGTGATCAGAGCGTCGTTCGAGAAGTCGACGTTCACCGAGGAGCGCTGGCACGCCATGGCGTCCGGCTCGCCGTACGCCGACGCCCGCTCACTGGTCGCGTTCGACGACGGCGAACCGGCAGCGGCGATCACGGTGTGGTCGGCCGGTCCCGGCAGGCCCGGCCTCATCGAACCGATGGGCGTGCACCGCGACCACCGGGGCAAGGGCCTCGGCACGGCGATCACGCTCGCCGGCGCCGCCGCGTTGCGGGAGCTCGGCTCGTCGAGCGCGCTCGTGTGCACGCCCAGCTCGAACGCCGGCGCGGTCGCCACCTACCGGGCAGCCGGGTTCACCGCGCTGCCCGGGGTGTTCGACCAGCGCCGGGACTAGAGCAGCTCCAGCACGAACGGCAGTTCCTGTGCCGCGTACCAGGCCAGTTCGTGGTCCTCGGCGCTGCCCAGCGCGAACTCCGCGTCCGGGTCGCCGAGGTCGGCCGCGTCGATGACGTCCACGGCCGCGCGCACGTCCTGTTCGGCCTCGGCCGTGTCGAGGTGCACGGACGCGACGTCCTTCAGCGTGAACGAACCGCCGACCTTCACGACCGAGAAGTCGAGGTCGGGCCGCAGCGTCACGTCGTCCATGTCCACCGCGAGCACCGCACGCCGCGGCTCGGCCTTCTCGTCGGCGGCCAGCAGCCGCAGGGAGGCGCGGGCCGCGTCCAGCATGGCCGCGTACTCCAGTTCCTCCGTGTCGCCCGCCGCGTAGGACTCGCGCAGCGCCGGCGTCAGCGCGAACGCCGTGCCGGTCACCGGAGCCAGTTCGCCGCTCTCGACGAACGTGCGCAGCATCGGCACCGTGGCCGGGATGTAGACCCTCATGCGCTCGCCGTCCCCATCAGTTCCTCCACCGACTCCTCGACCATGGTCGCGAGAACGTCCACATCGGACATGGCGTCGCGGTCGCCGTTCAACCCGAAGTACACACCGCCGTCGTACGACGTCACCCCGATGGCCAGCGCCTGGTTCTTGGCGAGCGGCACGACCGGGAAGATCTCGGTCATTCTCGCGCCTGCCGCGTACAGCGGCACCTGCGGGCCGGGAACGTTCGTGATCATCACGTTGAACAGCCGGCGGCTGAACGAGCTCGCGGCCCGCGCGCCGAGGGCGTGCAGCGTGGGCGGGGCGAACCCGGACACCTTGACCAGCGCGTCGGCGGCGACGGACTGGCCGGACTCCTGGTGCGCGCGCATCGCGTGGCTCACGTGGTGCAGGCGGACGACCGGGTTCGGTTCGCCGACCGGCAGGTCGACCAGGTAGGCGCTCACGTTGTTGCCCGAGTCCGGGTCGGCCTCGCGGACCGACAGCGGGGCCATCGCACGGATCGTGGTGCTGCCGGTGACGTTCTCGCCGCGGCTGAGCAGCCAGTTGCGCAGGGCGCCGGACAGCGCGGCGAGCACCACGTCGTTGACCGTGCCGCCGTGCTGCTTGCGGATGGCGCGGAAGTCGTCGAGCTGGGCGCGCGCGACGGCGAACCGGCGCTGCGGCGAGGCGATGCGGACGTTCAGCGGGCTGCCGGACGCGGGCGTCGCGACGGTGCGGACCGCGCTCGCCAGCACGCCGAACGCGTTGAAGACCTTCTCGACCGTGTTGACCGTGTCGAGGGCGGCGCTGCGGACGTTCTCCACGAGCTCGCCGGGGCTGTGCACGATGTCGGTGACCGCGTCGGCCACGAGCTGCAGCGAGCTGGGCTCTGGCTGCGGCATCCAGAGGTTCTCGACGTTGGTGCGCGGCGTCGGCGAGACGTCGAGCATGACCTGGCCGATCTCCAGCGACGCGATGCCGTCGATCATGGCCTGGTGGGTCTTGGTGATGACCGCGGTCTGGTTCTTCTCGAGGCCCTCGACCAGGTAGATCTCCCACAGCGGGCGGGAGTGGTCGAGCGGGCGCGACATCAGGCGCGCGATCAGGTCGTTCAGCTGGGTCTCGTTGCCCGGCCTGGGCAGGGCGCTGCGGCGCACGTGGTAGGTGACGTCGAAGTCCGGGTCGTCGATCCACACGGGCCGTGCGATGCGTCCCGGGACGTGCACGACCTTCTGCCGGTAGCGCGGCACGAGGCTGAGGCGTTGCTCGATCAGGGCGACGAGCTTGTCGTAGTCGAACCCCGCCTTGGGACGGCGGAACACCGCGACGCCACCGACGTGCATCGGCGTCGTGGAGTCCTCCAGGTACAGGAACGAGGCGTCCAGCGCTGACAGTCGGTCCGGCATGCGCTCCAGCCTAGTGGCGTTCGCGGTCCATCAACTTCTGAAGTGCGGCACGTTCGCGGGGATCGCGGTCGTGCCGGGCCAGCCGGATGCGCGCGGCCTCCGGGATCGCGTTGCGCGCCTCCGGGTCCACGTTGGCCATGAACGACCGCAGGAACCGCCAGCGGGTGATCTTCCGGACCGGCGCTAGGTGCGCGACGGCGAGCGAGACCCAGCTGAGCGCCACGTCGAGCCTGCGGTCGCCCTTGCCGGCGCTCGCCCAGTCGAGGACCACGGGGCCTTCCGGGCCGAGCACGACGTTGCCGGGGTGCAGGTCGAGGTGCAGCAGGTCGCCGTCGCCGTCGAGGAAGTCGGGCGCGGCGATGGCGTCGAGGCGGTGGTGCAGGTCCGCGAGCTCCTCGCCGAGGCTGCCCGCGAGCCACGGCCTGCGGCCGATCTCCTGGGACATCCGCGGGCCGGGCACGTACTGCATGACGAGCTCGTCCGCGGTGGCGTCGTGCACGCGCGGAACGGGGATGCCGTGACCGCTCAGGTAGATCATCATCTCGGCCTCGCGCCGCAGGTCACGGCCTGTGCGGGTGCGCTTGACCAGCAAGCCGTCGGAACGGATGAACACATCCGAGTCCTGACCGCTCGCGAGATGTTGACGTTGCGCGACGCTGCGCATACCTGCCGTCATGTGACGATCATCATCGATATGATCCGAAACACAAGGGCCGAACGGCTCTAGTGGAGCTCTTCACCCGTTTGAGCTCTCCGTGGTTCCCTCTGGCACTCTCTTCCGGTGGAGATCTCGCCCAAGGACCGCTTCGTCACCGTCTACGGCCGCAAGCCAGTGCTGGAAGCGCTGGACGACCCGGCACTCACGGTGGACAAGGTGGTGCTCGCCGACACGGCCCGTGGCCCGGCCGCGCGCGAGATCCTCGACGCCGCCCGCACGCGCGGTGTGGCCGTGCAGCGCGCCACGGCGCAACGCGTGAAGGTGCTGGCCGGCAACGGCAAGCAGGACCAGGGCGTGCTGGCCGACGTGGTCGCGCCGCGCATGAAGCCGCTGGCACTGGCCCTGGAAGAGGAGTCACTGCGGACCGTCCTGGTGCTGGACGGCATCACCACGCCCGCGAACGTGGGCATGATCCTGCGCACCGCGACCGCCGCGGGCATCGACGGCATCGTCGTCCCCCGCCGAGGCGTCGCGTCGATCGACCCGCTCGTGGTGAAGGCCTCCGCCGGAGTGGCTTTCCGCGCGCCCGTGCTGCGCTGCGGCACCTCGGCGGAGGCCTCCGCTCTGTTGCGCGCGTCCGGATTCTCGATCCACGCGCTCGATTCCCACGCATCCGACACGATTTATTCCGCATCTTTTCCGACGCGCGCTGCTTTCGTGCTCGGCAGCGAAACCGCCGGAATCACCGACGACGTGCGTCCACACGTCACGTCGTGGCTCTCGATTCCGATGGCGGCGGGCGTGGAATCCCTGAACGTCGCGTCAGCGGCGGCCGTGCTCTGCTTCGAACTCGTGCGCCGCGCTCAATGAGCTAGAGCCAGTCGACGTGGTACCCGTTCACCCGCGGGTACCCGAGCAGCGACGTGCACGAGGCCACCGACGGCTCACCCCTGACCCGGCCGACGGTCCCGTACTGGTCCCAGACGCCCAGGCCGTTGGTGCAGTGCGCGACGGCCCGGAAGCGTCCCGGCCGCCCCTCGTCGCAGTAGACCTCGACGGTGCGCCCGTCCCGCAGGTAATCCTCGTAACAACCGCGTTCCTGCGCCTGCGCGGGTGATGCAATTGCCGTGGCTGCAATGGCGACTGCAACACAAGCGACAATTCTTCGCATTTTCTCCCCTTGGCAATAGGCAACTGACCAAAAGGACGCTAGTGCTTGCCCCAATAACGGGCAATGACGCTCCGGGGTGAACCCTCAGACGCGGAGCGCGATCGCTAGCAGGACTTCCAACTCCTCGAGGGTGGACCGTGTCGACCGATGGTGGACACCGACCATGCCGGCCTCCGCGGCCCCGCGGACGTTGACCGCGAGGTCGTCGACGAACACGCACTCGCGCGGCTCGAGGCCGAGCTTCCTGGCCGTGAGGAGGTAGATCTCGGTGTCCGGTTTGGCCAGCCCGACCTCACCGGAGATGACGGCGACGTCCAGGACGCTCTTGAGCTCGCGGGGTGGCTGCCACCAGCCGTCGGCGTTGGACAGCAGAGCCGTCTTGAGGCCGTGTCGTTTGACGGTGCGCAGGGCGGTGAGGAGCGGGGGTTCGGTGGGGTTGTCCTCGCCGGGGTCGGTGAGGACGCCGCCGTAGTCGAGCACGAGAGCCTTGAGCATGGTGGGGACCGTAGTCCCACTTTCGGGTGTTCCGCGTCCTGATCCGCGTCGTGGCCCGCCTGTTCTGGCATGCCCCCAGTTGTTCGACGTCTGCCCGCGTATGAGCCACCTGTCGGTGGGCCGGTTTTCGTCCCGCTGCCTCGGCCTCGGCCTGTTTGGGTGCCGGAGGTCTTGCCGCCTTCGCCTGCTTTGGATGCCGCTCGGTTGTTCTCGGTGGTGTTCGAGGTGTTGGACGGGCGGCGGTCTGCTCGGTTGTTGCGGGAGGTGGCTGTGCCTGGGCTGGCTGCTCGGTTGGGGGCTGGCGTGCGGCCTGCCAGTACCCGGATGGTTCGGCCGCCTCGGGTTTGTCATCCGGCTCGGTTCGTGGGGGAGCTGTCGGTGACTGTTCGGCGGGGGGAGCGGGTTTTGGCTGTGGCTGCTCGGGTGGAGTACCGGGGTGGGCGGTGGTGGTTCACCGCGTTCACGGTGCTGTGAGGGCCTTTGTGGCCTTTGCGGCCTGTCGCCTTGCGTTGTGGTCACCTTGCGTCTGTACCGAGCCGGTGCCGGACATCGCCGCTTCGCGACGATCGCGATTGGGGCTTGACTTCGGGGCCCTTGCGAGGCCTTCCTCGGCCTTTTAAAGCCGGGATTGTGAAGCCCGGCCGAGTGGTCAAGTTTAAGGCCTCGCACCCAAAGTCAAGCCCCAATCGCCGTCGTGGTTGCGTCATCACCGCTGACCAGAGGCTCGCAGCTCACACGCCTCGGCTTCGCCATTGCTTGCGGCCCGAGGGGGCTCGGCTTCGCCGTTGCCCTGGGTGGCCCCAGGCGGGTCGTTCCACGCGGTCCATCCGGCCCTCGCCCCGTGCATCCTCTTCCGCCGGCCCCTCCGCCTTGCCGCCTTCCGCCCAGCCACCCGTCCCACAGCGGTCCTTGCCTGTCCCCCACCGGTCCCCAAACGCCGCGTGGGCCGCGTCCCCTCGGGAACGCGGCCCACGCGGTGGTGGTGCGGTGTAGCGGTTAGCGGTTCTTGCGGTTGTTCTTCGCCGCCTGGCGGGCCGCCTCGCGGCGCTCCTTGCGGGTGCCGCCGCCCTGCTGGGCCGCGCCGCCGGACTCGCCGTGCTCGTCCACGCCGCCGTCCTCGGCCGGGCCGCTGTAGCTCAGGTTCTGCTGGCCCGGGCCGCCGAGGCCCTTGCCGCGCAGGGCGGGCGGGATGGCGTTGCCGCTGGCCAGCTGGGCCATGGCCGGGCCTGCGGGGGCCTGGGCCTGCTGCTGTGCCTGCTGCTGGGCGGCTGCCGCGGCGCGGGCTCGGGCGCGGGCGCCGCTGCCTCCGCCGTTGCCCGAGACCTGCGGGAGGGCCTGCGGGGCCGAGCCCACGGTCACCGGGACCTCGGGCTCTGCGGGCTGCTCCGGCTCGGCTGCCTCGACCTGGAGGTTGAACAGGAAGCCGACGGTCTCCTCGCGCAACGCGTCGAGCATCGCGTTGAACATCTCGAAGCCCTCGCGCTGGTACTCGATGAGGGGGTCGCGCTGCGCCATCGCGCGCAGGCCGATGCCCTCCTTCAAGTAGTCCATCTCGTAGAGGTGCTCGCGCCACTTGCGGTCCAGGACGGACAGCAGGACGCGGCGCTCCAGTTCGCGCATGGCGCCTTCGCCGACACGGCCCTCGATGTCGGCCTCGCGGGCGCGGTACGCGTTCATCGCGTCCTCGACGAGGAGGTCGCGCAGGTACTCGCGCGTCACGTCCTCATCGGACTCGAGGATCTCCTTCGCGTCCAGCGAGACCGGGTAGAGGGTCTTGAGGGCGGTCCACAGCTTGTCGAAGTCCCAGTCCTCGGCGTAGCCGTCGGCGGTGGCGCCGTTGACGTACTCCTCGACGACGCTCTCGATCATGTGCTCGACCTGTTCCTTCAGGTCTTCGCCTGCGAGAACGCGGTGGCGCTCGGCGTAGATCACCGTGCGCTGGCGGTTCATGACCTCGTCGTACTTGAGGACGTTCTTGCGGATCTCGAAGTTCTGCTGCTCGACCTGGGTCTGCGCGCTGCGGATGGCGCGGGTGACCATCTTGTGCTCGATCGGCACGTCGTCCGGCACGTTCAGGCGCGTCATGACCATCTCGACCATGGACGCGTTGAAGCGGCGCATCAGCTCGTCCTGCAGGGACAGGTAGAAGCGCGACTCGCCGGGGTCGCCCTGGCGACCGGTGCGGCCGCGGAGCTGGTTGTCGATGCGGCGCGACTCGTGGCGCTCGGTGCCGAGCACGTAGAGGCCGCCGGCCTCGCGGACCTCGTCGGCCTCGGCCTTGCCCAGGGTCGTCAGCTCCTCGACGACCTTGGCCCACTCGGCCTCGTACTCCTCCGGCGTCTCCACCGGGTCGAGGCCGCGGTCGCGCAGCTCGTGGTCGGCGATGATGTCCGGGTTGCCGCCCAGCACGATGTCGGTACCGCGACCGGCCATGTTCGTCGCGACGGTGACGGCGCCCTTGCGGCCCGCCTTCGCGATGATCAGCGCCTCGCGGTCGTGGTGCTTCGCGTTCAGCACCTCGTGCGGGATTCCCCTGCGCACCAACAGCTTCGACAGGTACTCGGAGCGCTCGACGCTCGTCGTGCCGATCAGGACCGGCTGGCCGTTCTCGTGCTTCTCGGCGATGTCGTCGGCGACGGCCTCGAACTTCGCCTCCTCGCTCTTGTAGACGAGGTCGGGCTGGTCCTTGCGCTGCGGCGGGCGGTTCGTCGGGATCGGGACGACGCCCAGCTTGTAGGTCTGGTGGAACTCGGCCGCCTCGGTCTCGGCGGTACCGGTCATGCCGCCGAGCTTTTCGTAGAGGCGGAAGTAGTTCTGCAGCGTGATCGTGGCGAGAGTCTGGTTCTCCGCCTTGATCTCGACGCCTTCCTTGGCCTCGATCGCCTGGTGCATGCCCTCGTTGTAGCGGCGGCCGGCGAGCACACGACCCGTGAACTCGTCGACGATCATCACTTCGCCGTTGCGGAGGATGTAGTCCTTGTCGCGGTTGTAGAGCTCCTTCGCCTTGAGGGCGTTGTTCAGGTAGCCCACCAACGGCGTGTTGGCCGCCTCGTACAGGTTGTCGATGCCGAGCTGGTCCTCGATGAACTCCACACCGAGCTCGGTGACGGCGACCGTGCGCTTCTTCTCGTCGTACTGGTAGTGGAACGACTTCGACTTCTCCTCGATGACCTCGATGCGGTCCTTCTGGGAGAGCTGGGTGACGTCGATGCCGCGCATGCGCGGGGCGAGCCGCGCGAACTCCGTGTACCAGCGGGCCGACTGCTCGGCCGGGCCGGAGATGATCAGCGGCGTGCGGGCCTCGTCGATGAGGATCGAGTCGACCTCGTCGACGATCGCGAAGTAGTGGCCGCGCTGCACGCACTCGTCCAGGCTCCACGCCATGTTGTCGCGCAGGTAGTCGAAGCCGAACTCGTTGTTCGTGCCGTAGGTGACGTCCGAGTTGTACGAGACGCGCCGCTGCTCGGGCGTCATCTCGGAGAGGATCGCGCCGACCGTGAGGCCGAGGAAGCGGTGCACGCGGCCCATCCAGTCCGCGTCGCGCTTGGCCAGGTAGTCGTTCGTGGTGATGACGTGGACGCCCTTGCCGGCGATCGCGTTCAGGTAGACGGGCATGACACTCGTGAGGGTCTTGCCCTCACCGGTGCGCATCTCGGAGATCTGACCCAGGTGGAGCGCCGCTCCACCCATCATCTGCACGTCGTAAGGACGCTGGCCGAGGGTGCGCTTCGCGGCCTCGCGGGCCACGGCGAACGCCTCCGGCAGCAGTTCGTCGAGCGACTCGCCGTCGGCGTAGCGCTTCTTGAACTCCTCGGTCTTGCCGCGCAACTCGGCGTCGGAGAGGTCCACCACCTCGTCTTCCAGGTGGTTGATGTGCTGTGCGATGTTGCGGAGGCGCTTGAGCATCTTGCCCTCGCCGGAGCGGAGCAGTCGGGACAGCACCATCTGGATAGACCTCATCACCTGTATCGCGGCGCGCCCACGTCGGACGCCTTTCCCCTGCCCATCGTAGGCAAGTCGCCAAGATGTGTGCACGGACACAGGCGGATTGGGCTAACTGACCTTGTTCACGCAGGTCAAACGCGGTTTGCGCGTTCTTCCCAGACCTCCTGGCGCCGGTGCCCCCACCTCGGCTACTGGTCTGGAGAACGCATGAGGACCGCGTAAAGGTTCCTGGTCGGGCCGATTTCACCTTCACGGTGAACAGCACGGCCCCAGAAGGGTCCGACCGGGGGTAGACGCGCGCCGCCGCCCCGCACGCGAGGGGTGCGGGGCGGCGGCGGTCGGAGGAATGTGGTCGAGCCGGGGTCAGGCCAGCCTGATCACGCCGTAGTCGAATCCCTTCCGGCGGTAGACGACACTCGGGCGTCCGCACTCGGTGTCGGCGAACAGGTAGAAGTCGTGTCCGACCAGTTCCATCTCGTAGAGGGCCTGGTCGACGGTCATCGGTTTGGCGGCGTGCTCCTTTTCGCGTACGACGCGTCCGGGCAACTTGTCTTCGAGGCCGTCGTCCCAACGCTGCGCGGGCACTTCCGCCATGCCCTCGTAGTCGGCCTCGGGTGCGTCGAGCACCGCGGTCTTGGCGCGGCGCGACGTCATGCTCTCGCCGGCGGACTGGTCCATCAGCCCGCTTGTCGCTTCGGCCACCGAGATCGGGGCGCGGGCCCCGTGGTGGACGCGCCTGCGGTCGTGTGACCGACGCAGACGGTTCTCGAGCTTCGCGACCGCTGAATCGAGCGCGGCGTAGAAGTCACCCGCGCAGGCTTCGGAACGGACCACGGGTCCACGTCCCTTGCCGGTGATTTCGACCCGCTGGCAGTTCTTCGACTGTCGGCGGTTCGGCTCGTGGAAAAGCTCCACGTCGAAGCGGATGACCTTGCGGTCGTAGCGCTCAAGCCGGGCCAGCTTTTCGGCGACGTGCACCCTGTAGTGATCGGGCACCTCGACGTTGCGGCCCTTAACGACGATGTCCATACACGACCTCCCTCGCTTTGCTGCGAGCTATGGCTGGACTGCTTTAAAAAGCGCCGTGGCGATCTTGGATCGCGCATCTGTCGCAGAGGGTCGTCTCCCTCAGCTCTCACGGCGCCAGGGTCATGGGCTGTTCGCCTCCTCCCCGCGGGCCGGGAACGCTGATAGCGGTGCACGTTAGCTTGGGATTCACCGTCGCGTAAGCCCCCTTGCCGGGGGAACGACGAGATTTTTTGGTGACTACGCAGCGCGACGACAGTCCGTTGCAAGTCGTTTCCCGAGCGTGGCCCGAACCAAACCCACCGGCACTTCGCTCACCCGAACGGCGCACACCACGGCCGACACTCGACCGCAGCTCCGCTGCGTCGAACGGGTCCCGTGGAGGCCTCATACCCAGCCAACGGGCGACCACCGCGTCATGTTCCCGAAACCTGGAAGAGATCGATTCCGAACCACTTCGCGCACGCCTGGAGCACTTCTTGCTGCCCATCCGTACTGCCCGGATGCCCGATCACACCCCGGTCACGCCCGCCTGAACGGCGGATTTCGCCCAATGGCGGACAAGGCAGTCGATCACTGTTGGGACGGACGTACAGCTATTTTCTGCAAATAACCGCTGGTCAGCTCGATACGTGAATAATCGTTAACCAGACGGGTGTGTGGGGCGGTGGCAGGCGGGCCACCCAAGGGGGTCGCCGCGCGGCTCGGGTGGCGCTTGATCAACGGCGCTCGGTGCGGACGTCCCAGTTCTGAAACGCCGGCTCAACAGACGTTGGGACAAACGGGTCGAAACGAGTTACAAGATCCCCGGTGATCGTCACAGAACTGGTGCCGAGCAGGGCTTTCCTGGCCCCTCCGCCGGGCTTGGAGATCGACAACGACACCGGAACTTCACTCGTGTGGGCGGTGCCGAAAGACCCCGCCGGCCGCCTGCCCGGATTTTCTGTCAGACCTCGCCGCCATCCTGGCTCCATGACAACTCTCGACCTGCTCGTCCCAGCGACCTGTTCGGGCTGCGGCCGCTCCGGCACCGCCTGCTGCGCCACGTGCCTCGACACCTTCGGTCCGCCCATCCGACTCCAGGTGCCCGGTGTGGGGCCGCCTGTGTGGACGCTGGCCACCTATCAGGGCGCCGCAAGGGAACTGGTGCTCGCCTTCAAGGAACGGGGCGCCCGCGCTCTGGCGGCGTGGTTCGGCGCACTCGTGGCGGCGTGCCTCGTCTCGGTCGGGCCTCCACCTTGGACGCTCGTGCCGGCGCCGTCGCGCCGCAGTGCCGCGCGGGGCCGGGGCGGCGACCACATGGTGCGAATCGCGCGGGAGGTGGAGATCGCAGCCGTCGCACCGGTGTTGCGGCTCGGGGCCGGGGTGGCCGATTCGGTGGGGCTGGGGGCCGGGGCTCGGCGGCGGAACCTGGAGGGGCGGGTGCTGGTGTGCGGGGTGCCGCCGCCGGGGACGACCGTGGTGTTGGACGACGTGGTGACGACCGGGGCCACGGCTGCCGCTTGTGTGCGGGCGTTGCGCGGGGTTGGGGTGCGGACGCAGGCGGTGGTGGTGTTGACGTCGGCTCGGCCGGGGCGGCCTGGGGAGTAGGGGGTTGAGGCGGGAGGAGGGTTGAAGCGGGAGGAGGGGCGGAGGAGGGCTGAGCCGGCTGCGCCGGGCTGGGCTGGACCGAGTCGGGCCGAGCCGGGCAGGGCAGGGCTGGGCCGAGCCGGGCCGGGCAGGGCCGGGCAGGGCAGGGCAGGGCAGGGCAGGGCAGGGCAGGGTCAGGCCGGGCCGAGGCGGGCCGAGCCGGGCTGAGCTGGGCAGAGCCGAGCTGGGTCGGGCCGGGCCGAGCCGGGCTGAGCTGGGCAGAGCCGAGCTGGGTCGGGCCGAGCTGGGTCGGGCCGAGCTGGGTCGAGCCGAGCTGGGTCGAGCCGAGCTGGGTCGAGCCGAGCTGGGTCGGGCCGAGCTGGGTCGGGCCGAGCTGGGTCGAGCCGAGCTGGGTCGGGCCGAGCTGGGTCGAGCCGAGCTGGGTCGAGCCGAGCTGGGTCGAGCCGAGCCGCGCCGAGCCGAGCCGCGCCGAGCCGCGCTGAGCCGCGCCGAG
The DNA here is from genome assembly GCF_040610935.1 of Lentzea sp. NPDC003310. Taxonomy (NCBI): domain Bacteria; kingdom Bacillati; phylum Actinomycetota; class Actinomycetes; order Pseudonocardiales; family Pseudonocardiaceae; genus Lentzea; species Lentzea sp. NPDC003310. The sequence goes on along the minus strand of NZ_JBEXNC010000026.1, from coordinate 40,854 downwards.
CCGCGCCGAGCCGGGCCGAGCCGAGCCGGGCCGGGCCGGGCAGAGCTGGGCTGGGCCGGGCCGGGCAGAGCTGGGCTGGGCCGGGCTGCACCGAAAGGGCACCGCGGCGGAAGGGCAGTGGAACCAGGTCGCTGCGTCCACGCCCCGGCTACCCGAGCGGCTGCGGACTCGCGGCGGCAGGCCGGACGCGAGCGCGTGGTCAGGCGAACGCGCGGCAGCCGCAAGGCACCGTGCCCACACAGCGCGGCTGCACGCGGACGAGCCGTTCCAAGCCCACGCGGGCGCCGCCGGTCAGCCCGGGTAGAACACCAGCGCCCCGGCCGGCACGCGGATCGCGCTCGACCTCCACACGTCCGTGATGTCCGAAGCCGACCACAGCCCCGAAGGGTCGACCACTTGCACCTGGCGTGCCGCCGCGGCCGCCACCGACCCGACCGGGACGGTCAGGTTGGACTGGCTGTAGCGGTCCATCTTGTAGCCGTCCGTGTAGACCTTGGTGACCGGCCACGAAGGCAGGGAGGAGGAGACGACCAGCACGTCCTGCGAGAGCCAGTCGATGGACTGCACGGCGGCGCCCAGGATCGACGGCTGGAGTTGGCGGGGTGCTCGGAGGGACACGTCCTCGTTGTTGCGCACCACCGAGGCGATGTACAGCTTGCCGGCGATCACCAGGGCGGCCCTCGTGCCGTCCCGGGAGAGGCGCAGTTCGCTGATCGAGCCGAACGGCATGATGTCGGTGATGTTCACGGCCTTGGCGGTCCAGCTGCCGTTGTCGGAACGGGTCACGCGGGCGACCGAGGTGCCGTTCACGGCCGTCCAGAACTCCGTGCCCGGTTCTTTCGGGCCGCTGGAGAGCTGCCACGTCGGTCTCGTCAGGGTGGTGGCGGGCAGGTCCACTTCGGACAGCTCCTGTTCGAGCTCGCCTGCGCGCAGGCGCATTGCGCCGCCTGCTCTCGTGACCACGGCCAGGCGGGAGCCGTCCAGGGACTGCGCGGCCGAGACGACGTTGTACGCGCCCGAGCCCGCCGGGCCCTTGATCAGGGTGCCGTCGGTCAGGGAGCGGATGGCGCCGTCGGCGACGACCATGCCCTGCAGGTTCGCGTTCAGGGCCAGCAGGGGCTCGCCTGCGGTCGCGGAGACGTCGGACGGGCGGAAGTCGCGCTGGTCCGGGAGGATCTGCTGGCCGTCGACCAGGACGCGCACGCGGGACGAGGTGACGCCCGAGAGCGACTTCACGATCTGGGCGACGATCTGCTTGCGCTTCTCGGGGGTGAGGTCCTTGCCCACGTTGGTGAGGTTCACCTGCAACGCGCCGTCGTCGGACTCCAGGGTGTCCGAGATCTTGTCGGTGTCCGGGCCCAGGGCGCTCACGAGCGTGTCGCGCACGGCGTCGCCCGGGCCCGCGATCAGCAGTTCGGTGACGCGGGTCGGGATGGACGTGGCGGGCGGGATCACGACGTAGCGCGGGTCCGGGACCAGCACGGTGAACTCGGGGTTGTAGAAGTAGAGCGTCACGCGGCGGTACGTGGAGTTGAACAGGTTCTGCGGCATGTAGATGCCCGCGGGCGGTTCCGAGATCCGCCACTGGTTCTCGCTGTTGCGCTCGACCTTCACCGGCTTCTGGAAGTCGCCGAGCTGCGGGACGAACGCGTTGTCGCTGCCGAGGCGGCCGACGTACTTGCCCTGCAGCAGAACGGTCTGCACCTTCTCCTGCGGCATCTGCGAGGTCGGCACGGTCGAGAAACCGGTCTCGATGATCGTGGGGTTCTTGGTGTCCCACTTGCGGCTCGCCTCGTCCGTCATGAACGCGCGGGCGGCCGCGTAGTTGTTGTCCGGGTTCGAGGTCGCGTCGATGAAGTCGCGGACGAGCGTGTACGGGTCGATGTTCTGGCGCGGCTCGGGCGCGTCGATCGTGTTGGACGCCTTGTTGTCCTTCGGCCCGATCGGTTTCGGCTGCGTGTTCGTCGGGATCGCGGCGCACCCGGCCAGGGTGACGAGCACGAGCACCAGCAACGCCAGCCGCTTCACCGCACTTCCTCCGAAACCTCGTCCGACTTCGACCGCGACCCCGGCGTGTCCAAAGAGTCCGAGGAGTCCGCAGGGGTCCCGTCCACGGGCTCCGCGGGCTGCCAGGTGATCTCCTCCGGGCGCAGCTCGATCTCGCCGGGCTCGTCCTCGACGATCGGTTCCTCCACCACGGCAACGGGTTCGAGCTGGAGCGCGGGCGCCAGCGGCAACGGGCTCTCGCGCAGCTCCTCGCCGTGGCGGCGCGGCAGCGTCAGGCGGAACACGGCGCCGTGGCCCGGTTCGCCCCACGCCTCCAGCCAGCCGCCGTGCAGGCGCGCGTCCTCCAGCGAGATCGACAGGCCGAGGCCGGTGCCGCCGGTGCGGCGGTTGCGCGACGGGTCGGCGCGCCAGAAGCGGCTGAACACCAGGTCCGCCTCGCCCTGGCGCAGGCCGACGCCGTGGTCCCGCACGGTGATCGCGACCGCGTCGGCGTTGCCGCGCATGGTGAGCTCGACCGGCTGGCCCTCGCCGTGGTCGATGGCGTTGGCGAGCAGGTTGCGCAGGATCCGTTCCACGCGGCGGGAGTCGAGCTCGGCGACGAGCTCGGAGTCGGGCAGGTCCAGCACCACGGGCGAGTTGGCGGACGTCGAGATCGCGCGCACCGAGTCGTGCGCGCGGCGCGCCAGCACGCGGATGTCGACCTGGTCCGCGGTCAGCTCCTCGACGCCGGCGTCGAGGCGCGAGATCTCCAGCAGGTCGCCCAGCAGCGACTCGAACCGGTCGAGCTCGTCGACCAGCAGCTCGGTCGAGCGGGCGAGACCGGCGGGGAACTGCTCGCGCGAGGCGTGCAGGACGTCCGCGGCCATGCGCACCGTCGTCAACGGCGTGCGCAGCTCGTGCGAGACGTCCGAGGTGAACCGGCGCTGCAGCTGGCCGAACTCCTCCAGCTGCTTGAACTGCGCCTGGATCGACTCGGCCATCTCGTTGAACGACTCGGCGAGGCGCGCCACGTCGTCCTCGCCGACGACGTGCATGCGTTCGTGCAGGGTGCCGTCCGCGAACCGCTCCGCGACCTCGGCTGCCTGCCGCACCGGCCGGACGACCTGCCGGGTCACCAGGTTCGCGATCAGCGCCAGCAGGACCAGCAGCACGATGCCGCCGACCGCGAGCGTCGACTGCACGACCTCGGCCGTGCGCTGCTCCGCGGTCAGCGGGAAGATCAGGTAGAGCTGCATCGACCGGGCGGACGTGCTGATCGGCAGCCCCACGACGAACAACGTGGTCGGCTGGCCGTCGCGCTGCACCGTGTGGATCTGGGTGCCCTCGCCGCCGTCCTCGACCATCTCGCGCAGGCCGCGCGGCACGTCCTCCAGCTTGCCGACGGACGGCACGCGCCCGACGCCCGCCGAGCTCTGGCCGTCCGCGAGCACGGGTTCGAACGCGCCGGCGCCCGCCGTGGTGGCGTCCGTGCCGGTGCCCCCGACGGCGAGCTTGTTGATCGCGCTGGTGAACCGCGTCTGCACGCTGTCCGGACCGGGGTTGAGCCCGACCAGGTCCGACTGGATCAGGTTGCGCGACGTCAGCGCCTGCCGCACCGCGGCCTCGTCCTTGGTGCTCAGCAGCTGGTTGGTGATCTGCATCTGCAGCACCATGCCCAGCACGAACACCACGGCCGACGAGAGCGCGAGCGTGGACACGACGACGCGCAGCTGCAGCGAACGACGCCAGAGGTCACCAAACGCGGCCCATCGCCTGCGCGCCTCCTCGACGAGGAACTGCGCCTTCGCGATGGCCGGCCGAACGAACTTCATACGCCACCTGTCACGGAGGGCCGGCCTTGTACCCGACACCGCGGACAGTCAACACCACCTCGGGGTGTTCCGGGTCCCGTTCGACCTTCGAACGCAGCCGCTGCACGTGGACGTTCACCAGGCGCGTGTCCGCGGCGTGGCGGTAGCCCCACACCTGCTCGAGCAGCACCTCGCGGGTGAACACCTGGCGCGGCTTGCGGGCCAGCGCGACGAGGAGGTCGAACTCGAGCGGCGTGAGCTGGATCGGCCGGCCCTCGCGCAGCACCTCGTGGCCGGGGACGTCGATGGTGAGGTCGCCGATCTGCAGCACCTCGGACGGCTCGGCCTCGGTGCGCCGCAGGCGCGCCCGGATGCGGGCGACCAGTTCCTTCGGCTTGAACGGCTTGACGACGTAGTCGTCCGCGCCGGACTCGAGGCCCAGCACCACGTCGACCGTGTCGCTCTTCGCGGTGAGCATCACGATCGGCACGCCCGACTCGGACCTGATCGCCTTGCAGACGTCGATGCCGTTCATGCCGGGCAGCATCAGGTCGAGCAGCACGAGGTCGGGCTTGAGCTCGCGCAGCGCGGGCAGGGCACGGGCACCGTCGGCGACCACCGCGGTGTCGAAGCCCTCCCCGCGCAACACGATCGTCAGCATCTCCGCCAGGGCGGGGTCGTCATCGACGACGAGCACGCGTGCCTTCATACCCAACATCGTCGCACTGCCGGTCGCGCGTTCGCGCACCGCCCACGTTCCGTTGCCGCTGGTGGCGGTGTGCGCTCGTTCGGTAACCGGCCGGAACTGTCGTTCCACGTACCCCACCTCGCCCCGTTTGACCTGTTCGTCGCGGGAGTAACCGCGCGAGGATCACCTTTCGTTACCCCGGCGTCGTCACCCCGTGCGAACGGCGGAGACCAGCCAGATGCGCGCGTCGCCCACCCTGCGCGGGTCGGTGATCGCCGGGACCGCCCGGTCGTGCCGCGCGGCCAGGTCGACCTGGTGCGTCACGGCGGCGGCCCAGCCGTAGCCGTCGAGCCACTCGACCGGGTCCTCCACGTCGGACTGCCAGCGGGCGTCCAGCGCGTCGAACCGCTGGTGCACGGGCTTCATCTGCGGGAGGTCGCGGAACGCGCGGTTGACGTGTTCGAGCGCGAGCGTGCTGCCTCGGGCCGACAGCGCGCTCACCCAGTAGAGGAGCCTCTCCCCCGCGTCCGGCGGCAGGAACATGAAGAGGCCCTCCAACAACCACGCCGTGGGTTTCTTGGGGTCGAGACCGGCGCGGATCAACGCGGTCGCCCAGTCGTCCCGCAAATCGCACGGAACGGCCACGCGCTCACAGGTGGGCTGCGCGTGCTGATCGCGCAGCGCGTCCTCCTTGAACTCGACCATCTCGGGTAAGTCGAGTTCGAAGACCGTCGTGCCCGGCGGCCACTGCAACCGGAACGCTCTTGTGTCGAGGCCCGCCGCCATGATCACGACCTGCGGTCGCGGCGTGTCCAGGAGTTCGTCGTCGAAATAGCGGGTGCGCAGGACGAAGTGGTCGCCCGCGAGCGTGCGCACGCCGTTCAGGTCGTTCGCGGAGCCGGCGGCCTCCACGAGTTTCGCGGCCAGGGGGTCGTCGAAGAGGCGGTCGTCGTGACGTTGCTCGTTGGCGCGGGCGGCAGCGATCAGCACCGCCGTACGGGCGACACCGACCGGGGGGCGCTGCAGTACACGCTTCAAATTGCGATCTCCTATACACCCACAGTTACCTACCGGACACTCGATCGTGTCAATCGGTACGCACGTGAGCGACCACTCAAGGAGTGAACAGCGGTTCCAGAAGCGAATAAAAGTTCACGTTTGACCGCCCGTCCACCACTTGCCACGGAGCAAGCCAGCCGATGTTCGCCAATCCGTCGTAAACGACTCCACAACGCGCCTGCAGCGAGCCATCGGATTCATAAATGTCACGGGCGCGCGATTCGTCGGCCTGTTCCCTCTTCGCCGCCCGCTCGGCCGCGACCTCCACGGGCACGCGCAACAACAGGTGCAGATCGGGCACGGGAAGTCCGAAGCGTTCGATCTCCAGTTCGTGCACCCACCGCACGAACTCGCCGTGCTCGTCCTGGTGCAACCGCGCGGCGCTGTACGCGGCGCTCGACGCGACGTACCGGTCGAGCAGCACCACGTCGTGCTCCTCGAGGTCCTTGCGGATCTCGTCGGCCGCGCCGCGCCGGTCGAGCGCGTAGAGGACGGCCATGCCGTAGACCGAGTCGCTCAGGTCGCCGAGACGGCCGTAGAGCCCGTCGCGGACCAGGTCGGCGTGCACGCTGACGCCGTAGCGCGGGAACGCGTGGCTCGCCACGGTCCTGCCCTGGGAGGCCAACGCCTCGGTCAGTCCGTTGGCGAGCGTGCGCTTGCCGGCCCCGTCGAGACCTTCGATGACTACGAGCTTTCCCACGCCAGAACCCTAACGGGACCGGTTCCGGCCACTCACACGGCCGCAGCAGGTCCCCCACACGGGCGAAATCCGATCTTTCGATCACCAGAACGAGTGACTACGGTGAACAGTCACACGGCGCGTGTGAAGGGTAGGTGCCGCGGTGGCCGCGGATTCCGGGCACGCCGGATCGGTCGACGAACCGATCGGGCTCCCGACCGGGGGTCTGCCGACCCCTCTCGCCGAGACGCTGCGCTACGGGCCGTTCCACCGCGCACTGCGCGAGGCGATCGCCCACCGTGGCCTCTCGCTGGCAAGGCTGCGCGCACACCTCGAGCAACTGGGTGTCCAAGTTGGCCAGTCGACGCTCTCGTACTGGCAACGGGGTCTGCGCCATCCCGAGGTACCGCGCGCCATCAGCACGGTGCGCGCGCTGGAGACCGTGCTGCGCCTACCGCCGTCGTCCTTGTTGGACCTCATCGGCCCGCGCACCGCGAACACCTACGCGCCACGTCCGGTCGCGACCTGGCCCGAGCCCGCGCCGCTGCTCGCGACGTTCGACTCGGTGCCGGAGGCCGCGCGGGGCAACGCCGACCTCGAGGTGCTCGCCGTGCACGACACCGTCCAGATGGGCATGCACCGCGAGCAGCGCTCCATCACCACGCGGCTGGTCGTGCGGGCGATCCGGCAGGGACCGGACCGGTACCTGGCGATGCACCACGGCGACGAGGGCTCGTTGATCGAGAACGCGCTGGTGAGAGCCGGCGAGGGCTGCCGGCAGGGGCGACTGCGCCGGGAAAGCGCTTCCCGCAACCTCGCGGTGGAGATGCTGTTCGACCGGAGGCTCTCGGCGGGCGAGGAGCACGTCTTCAGCTTCACGATCGTCGACGACACGGGCAACGCGACGCCCGGCCACCACCGGACGTTCCGCGACACCTGCGGCTCGTACCTGGTGCAGCTGTCGTTCCACCGGAGGGCGATGCCCGCGCGCTGCATGAAGCAGTTCCTGGCCTCGGCCGACGCGACGCCGGTCGACGTCGACGAGCTCGTGTGCGGGCTCGGCGGCGTCGTCAGCGCCTACTTCGGCGACGTCGGACCTGGTATCGCGGGCATCGCCGTCGAGTGGAGCTAGGGGCGAGGAAGGCGAGAGGGCTAATGACCGGCGCTCCGAAGAGCATTCCGGTTCCGGAATTAGAAGGAAGCCCTCTCATGGCCTCGCGTTCGCCACGGTAGCAGCGAACACCTCTAGTCCGACAGCAGTTTCCCGAGTTCCGCCACGGTGGTGACACTTCCGGTCTCGTCCTGTGCCAGCCCGATGCGGATCTGCGGCGCGTCCTTTGTGGATCCCTTGCGCGCGAACAGGTCGCGCACCCGCGCCACGGTGAAGTACCTGCGCCGCAACGCCGCCGCGGCGATGAGCTTCACGATGTCGCGGTTCTCCTCGACGCGGTTGCCCCACGCCGAGCCGCGCAGGTAGAGGTGCAGCCAGGTGCCGAACCAGGTGTCGCCCTCCCGTTCGAACATCACCGGCAGCGCGACCTTCCCCTTGCCGCGCATGGAGGAACGCGCCCGGACGGTGGTCGGCTCGAACGGCTTGCCCATCTGGTCGAGGTCGCGGGTCATGAAGCCGAACAGCGACTCGGCGACGTCGTCGAACCCCTCGCCGGAGTAGACGTTCACCTGCGGCACCACGTACTTCGCGTTCGTCTTCAGGCGGTGCACGTCGACGAACTCGGTGGCGCCGTCCGAAGCGTCCGTGACGTCACCCGAGTGGAAGGCGCCGCCGCCCTTGAGCTGCGTCCACGACACCTGGCCCTGGTAAGCGAACTTCTCGTCGAGCAGCACGGCGGACAGGTCGTAGTCGGTCCGCTTGGCGTGCTGCCGCCAGTGCACGAAGAACCGCAGCACGTCACCCTCGAACGTGAGCTTCGAGCCGCGCGGGAGCACGCCGAAGCCCTCCTCGGTCCCGGACACCGGCACGACGACGTCGAGCACCTCGTCGTCGACGCGCAGCTCCGAACACTCGGGCAGCCTGCGGACCAGCTCGTCCTCGATCACCTCGACGATCGGCGCGAGGCGGGCGGGGTCGAGCGGCGCGCGGTCGTCGTCGGCGATCCACACCCGGCGGGCCCGCGTCGCGAAGACGCGGGCGGCGTCGGGCGCGGACCGGTTCGACAGGTGTTCCAGCACCGAGATGAGCACGCGGCTCGACACCTCGGGCACGGCCTTCGCGACGAGCGCGTCGAGGTCGCTCGCGCCGGCGCGGAGCAGCCGGTCGAGCGCGCGCAGCAACAACCCCGGCGCGTTCGCGAGGACGCGCGCGGCCCGGTCGGCGTCACCGTCCGCGAACGCCAGCTCGACCTGCCCGGCGAACGACCGCGCGACCTTCTCCTTGCGCGCCACCGCGAACACGTCCTGCGCCCGTTCGAACGGGTACTCGTGCGGGTGCAACCGCTCGCCGAGACGCTTCCACGCCTCGCGGTGCTGGTTGACGTCACCGAGCTTGCTCTCCGCGACCTCGTTCAGCGCCTGCAGCAGCGCCCTGCGCTCGGGCCGGCGGAACGACCGGAACAGCGTCGGCTCCTGGAGCGTGACGTCACCCCCGGACGCCTCGGCGGCAAGTCGCAGCACGTCGGTGACGGTGTCGATGTCCTGCAACGGCCGCTGTGCGACGAGCCGCGCGGCGTTGAGGATGGCGCGGTTCTCCCTGACCGGCACGTCGAGCTCGACGTCCGCGGCGAGCACCGCCAGCTCGCCGAGCAACGCCCTGTCGTTCTCCGCCAACGGAATCGGACTGCTCGCGAGCTCTTCGAACAGCCGCTGCACTTCTTCTTCGAGCGTGCCACCGAGGCGCACGACCGTGATGCGGTCCTTCAGCGACGGGACCAGCTCGTCGTGCGCCGCGAGCATCTCCTCGTAGGTGTGCTGGACGCGCCCGTACTTGGGCAGGTCGAGCAGGTTGCCGGTCGGCTCGACGCCCTGCGCCACCGCGTCGCGCACGCACTCCCACCAGAAGGCGAGCGTGTCCGGCACGTTGTGCGGGAACTCCTTGAAGTACGGGTTGTGCTGCCCGCGCGCGCCGATCAGCTCCTTGACCGCGCGCACGGTGCCGGCGGCGAACTCCTCGGCGTCGTGCAGGCCCGAGACGTGTTCGAGCAGGTCACGGGAGGCCTTGAAGCCCGACCGGAGCAGCGCGGCGTCCAGCTGGCGCGCGACGGCGGCACCGTCACCCGGCGCACCGTCCGAAGTGGGCACGCGCAGGGTTCTCTTGATGATGGTCGTCCGCACCCCGCCAGTAAAACCCGCACGTCAACGCAATTCCACCCGTTTGGGCACGATGTTGTTCGGTCTCCAACGCCTAACGTCGGACTGCATGAACGGTGATCCGTCCACCCCTTACAGCCGTGACCTCGGCGACGAGCTGCGTCAGATCCGCGAGCAGTGGACGACCTTCCGCGGGCGGAGGATCGCGCGGATGCTCGGGTGGGATCCGGGGAAGGTCTCGAACATCGAGCACGGCAAGGTGCGGGCGAGCGAGATCGACATCATCCAGTACCTGGGGCGGTGCGGCCGCAGCCAGGCGTTCATCACCGACTTCCTGGAGCGGTACCGCTCCGCTTTCAACCCCTACTTCGTGCAGGTGCCCGACAACCTGCGCACGATGTCAATGGCCGAGTCGACGGCTGACAAGATCACCAGCTTCACCATGACGTCCATGCCGGGCCTCGTGCAAACGAGGGAGTACGCGGTGGCGCTCTTCCAGGCACGCGGGCTTCTCGCACCTGAGGTGATCGAGAGGGCAGTCCGCTTCCGCATGGAGCGGCAGTCGATCCTCCTGCGACCCAACCGCCCCCAGTGCGTCTTCTACATCCATGAGTACGCGCTACGGCTCAAGGTGGGTAGTGACGAAATCATGGAGGACCAGCTGATGAGGCTGCTTTTCCACACACACGTCATCCGCGTGGTGCCGGAGTCCGCTGGAGCGGCGGGCGCTCTGCCTGCCGAGTACATGCTGTGGGAGTACGAGAAGCGCAGCAGCTCTGCCTATCAGGGTTCAGATCTGGCTCAGGTGTTCGTGCAGGACCTGGCCGGGGTGAAGCACTGCATATCGATCTTCAAGCTGTTGGATGCGCTCGCGCTCGATGAGGAACAATCGCGGTCGTTGGTGGCGGACCTCGCCAGCCGATCGCGGGAGGACCTCAGTGGCCGGAAACTGCACCTGGCGTAAGAGCAGCTACAGCGGTGGTGGCTCGGAAGACAGTGCGTGTGTCGAGGTGGCGTTCTCCCAGGCTGTGCGCGTCCGCGATTCCAAGAACACCGCAGGCCCCGAGCTGGAGTTCAGCGTCGAGGCCTGGCAGGCGTTCACGCGCTGAGTTCACCCGGCAGAGGCAGGTCCAGCGCCGTCAGGAACCTCCGAGTCTTGACCTCGACGAACACCGCTTCCTCATCGATGTCCTCGGCCTCGTCGAGCTCGAAGTCCTCGGGGTCCTCGTCCTCGGCCAGGTACTGCAGCAGCTCGGCCTGCTTGCCCGGCACGTCCCCGCCGCCGTGCACGAGGCCCCACCACGCGGCCAGGCCGGCGGCCTCGCGCAGGGTGTCGGTGGGGTCGGACGCGTTCGGGTTCTCGAAGTAGGTGCGCGGCGTCAGGCCCAGGTAGGCGACGCCCGAACCCGTGCCGGCCGGCGCGTAGACGACCGAAGTGATGTCGCTGTCGTGGATGTCGATCCACAGCGACGGTTCCGCGAGGGGCGGTAGCTCGCCCTCCGACAGGGTCTTCCAGTCGCCGTTCTCGTAGGCGTAGGTGCCGAAGAATCCCACCGCTGCCGCTCCCTAGCTGATGTCGACGCCGCTGATCGACGTGCCGTCGGGGAGGTCCCGCACCTTCGCCCACAACTGGCCGTGGAGGTCCCAGTAGACCTGCTCGTCGATCACTTCCAGATTCTCCACGTCCTCGGCTCCGCCCAGGAACAGCGGTTGCCTGAACCCGACGCACGTGCCGGTCGGCAGCGGTTCCGGGTGCCGGTCGCGCCACGCGGTGAACAGGTGGTGGGCGAGGAAGGTGTCCGGGTCGTCGGTCATGAACTCGTCGAGCAGTTCGGGGATGGTGCCGTCGAGCTCGTAGATCTGGGCGGCACCGGGGTCGAGCAGGAGGAGCAGCGCGCCGCGGTGCAGGTCGAGCGCGTACTGGCGGCCGGTCCAGTCGCCGGCGAACGGGCGGGTGCGCGGTGCCCAGTCCGGCCACATCAGGTTCGCCAGGGCCTGGGCGCGGCGGGCCTCGTCGTCGGTGAACACGCGGAGGAGGCCGTCGCCGAACGAGCAGCCCGCGGCCATCGTGACCAGCTCGGCGAGGCCGGGTACCTGGCGCAGCGGCGCGATGTTCTCGGGCGGCGAGGGCGTGCCGGGGTCGAGCGGGTACGCGGAGACGAAGCGGTTGAACAACGCCGGTTCCCCCAGACAGGCGACGAGCCCTCCCCCGGTGCCGGGTGAGGGCTCGTCGCGTCACTGACTCAGTAGCGGTAGTGCTCGGGCTTGAACGGGCCCTCGACGTCGACGTCGATGTACTCGGCCTGGTCCTTGGTGAGCTTGGTCAGCTCGCCGCCCAGCGCCTCCAGGTGGATGCGCGCGACCTTCTCGTCCAGCACCTTGGGCAGGCGGTAGACCTCGTTGTCGTACTCCTTGAACTTGGTGAACAGCTCGATCTGCGCGATCACCTGGTTGGAGAAGGAGTTCGACATCACGAACGACGGGTGGCCCGTGGCGTTGCCCAGGTTCATCAGGCGGCCCTCGGACAGCACGATGATCGTGCGGCCCGACGGGAAGACCCACTCGTCGACCTGCGGCTTGATGGTGTTCTTGCGGATGCCCGGGTAGCGCTGCAGGCCCGCCATGTCGAGCTCGTTGTCGAAGTGGCCGACGTTGCCCAGGATCGCCTGGTGCTTCATCTGGGCCATGTGGTCGACGGTGACGACGTCCTTGTTGCCCGTCGTGGTGATCACGATGTCCGCGATCGGGAGGACGGACTCCAGACGAGCGACCTGGTAGCCGTCCATCGCGGCCTGCAGGGCGCAGATCGGGTCGATCTCGGTGACGATGACGCGGGCGCCCTGGGCGCGCAGCGACTCCGCCGAGCCCTTGCCGACGTCGCCGTAGCCGCAGACGACCGCGACCTTGCCGCCGATCAGGACGTCGGTGCCGCGGTTGAGGCCGTCGACCAGCGAGTGGCGGATGCCGTAGCGGTTGTCGAACTTCGACTTGGTGACCGCGTCGTTGACGTTGATCGCGGGGAACAGCAGGTCACCGGCGGCGGCCAGCTGGTACAGGCGCATGACGCCCGTCGTGGTCTCCTCGGTGACGCCGCGGATGCCCTCGGCGATGTTCGTCCACTTCTTGGCGTCCTTCTCGAGCGACGCGCGGAGCGTGTCGAGGACGATGGTCCACTCTTCCGAGTCGTTCTCGTCCGCCGAGGGAACGACACCGGCCGCCTCGTACTGGACGCCCTTGTGGACGAGCAGGGTGGCGTCGCCACCGTCGTCCAAGATCATGTTCGGGCCCTTGCCGTCCGGCCAGGTGAGCATCTGCTCGGCCGTCCACCAGTACTCCGGGAGGGTCTCGCCCTTCCACGCGAAGCAGGCGACGCCCTTGGGCTCCTCCTCGGTGCCGTGGGGGCCGACGACGACGGCCGCGGCCGCGTGGTCCTGCGTCGAGAAGATGTTGCACGAGGCCCAGCGCACCTCGGCGCCCAGGTCGACCAGGGTCTCGATGAGAACGGCCGTCTGGATCGTCATGTGCAGCGAGCCCGAGATGCGGGCGCCCTTGAGCGGGTACACCCCGGAGTACTCGCGGCGGAACGCCATCAAGCCGGGCATCTCGTGCTCGGCCAGACGGATCTCCTTGCGACCGAACTCGTGGAGCGACAGGTCGGCCACTGCGAAGTCGATGCCGTTGCGGGTCTGCAACCGGTCCGCGGTCATTGCGAAGTCCTCCAAGGCACTTCAGAGAGGGTGTCGTCCGACCATACCGCCCTCTGATGCACCACTATGGCCCCCACGTCAGTGAGGGAGGTCTCGGGTGTTGATTGCCGGCCCGGACACACGTGTCGTCGAACTGCGCGTGCACGGCGTCCAGGGAACGACGCCGCAGACGCTCGTCGACGCCGTTGCGGCCGTGGACGTTGCGGGAGACGGGCTCGGGCGCATCGTGCGCCCGGCGGACAGACTCCGCAGGCCCGCGCCCGGACCAGTCTTGCAGACCGAGGGCCGTCCCATCCCCCGCGTGGTCGAGGGGTATCTGTGGGGTGGAATGACGTCGGGAGGTGTGGCGAAGGCCACGTGGGCGCTGCTCTTCCCGTTCAGCATCGCGAACGTCGCGCACTGGATGCTCCCGCCCGTTCCCGAGCGGAACCTGCCCGCTCACCTGCTCGGAATCGGCCTGCGCTCGCTGCTGCGGGTGTTCGCGCTGCTGCTGACGGCGCTGCTGGTCGCGCAGATCTCGGTGGTGAGCCTCGACCTGCTCGCCGCGCAGTGCCTGCGTCCCGGAACCGCGTGTTTGACCAGCATTCCGGCCGAAGTGCGCACCTTTCCGTGGTTTCGGACCTTCCTGGGGCTGCTGCCGATCCTCGTCGTGATCGCGGTGATGCGGCGCATCTCGCACGTCGAGTGGCGGATCGAGCGCCGGGAGATCGCCGAGGCGGAGGAGCAGGACAAACAACCGTCGTCCGGGCTGCCCGGCGCGCACGTGGCGACCGACCCGGACACGCCGGCGCTGCGGTCGTTGCACGTCGTGGCGGCGCTGGCGGTGACGGCGCTGATCGCGCTCGGCGGGCCGTTGAAGCAGCTCACGGCCACGGGCGGGATGGGCGTCGCGATCACCGTCGCGTGGGTCGTGTCGCTGGTGCTGGTCGGTGTGGCCGTGCTCGGCGTGCTGCTGCTGGACGACCCCACGGGCGGTGCGCCCCATCGTGGCGGACGGTGGCTGCGTGCGGCGTTGGGCCGCAAGCCGCGGCGGGTGTTGTTGGTGTTCTCGGTGCTTTTGGTGCTGACGACGCTGGGGCTGCAGGAGCACCTGCCGTTGCGCGTGCCCGGCGCGGACGTGACCGTGCAGGTCGTGGCGCTGCTGATGGCGTTCGTGCTGGTGCTGTTCGGGCTGATGCTGGTACCCGCGGCCCTGCTGGCCCGCAAGACCTGGCGCTCCCTGCCGCGCGAGCTGCGGCCGTGGGCCGGTGGCTGGTTCGCGGCGCCCGTGCTGGCGATCGGTGGCCTGCTCGGCGGCGGTTTCGGCGCCGGGGTGGCGTTGCCGGTCCGCAAGGCGCTGGGCGACGGACTCGATCTACCCGTCGGGTACCACTACATCACCCTGTTGTGGGGTGTGGCCGGTGCGTTGGCGTTGCTGAGCACGCTCGCGGTGGCGTCGTTCACCGGTGCCGTGCGGTGGCGGGCGTTCCGCAAGGGCAAGGTCTGGGCGCGTGAGGCCTCGTTGCTGCACTCCGGCCGTATGCGCGACCTTCGTGCCGCGACGCGTGCGTGGTGGTGGGCGCGTTGGGAACGCAACCACGGCCATCACATGATCCTGATCATCGCGTCCGTGCTCGTGCTTGGTGCCGTGCTCGCCTCTCTGCTGCGACTGCAGAACGTGCCTCTCGCGTCGTGGACGTACCCCTTCTCGGCGTTCGGTGTCTTCGTGCTCGGCCTGCTCGCCGTGTCGCTGCTGCGCGCGGTGTACCTCGCGGCGCGGCAGCCGGAGTCGGGCCGGCGGCTCGGGATCATCGCGGACATCGCGCAGTTCTGGCCGCGCGAAGCCCACCCGATCGTGCCTCCCTGCTACGCGCTGAAGGTGGTGCCGGAACTCGTCAACCGCGTGCAGGACCACCTGCGCGACCCCGGCACCCGCGTCGTCCTCTGTGGACATTCGCAGGGGTCGCTGCTGGTCGCCGTCGCGGCCGCCCGCCTGCTGGAGGACCTGCCGGAGCACGACCGCGAACGGATCGGCCTGCTGACGGCCGGGTCGCAGCTGCAGTGGGCGTACCCGCGCGCGTTCCCGGCCGTCGTGCCGCACGCGTCGCTGGCCCGGCTGGCCGGTGGCCTCGACGGGCGCTGGCGTGCGCTGTGCCGGGGCACGGACCCGCTGGGCGGCGCGGTGATGACGTGGCGGCGGCAGGTGTTCGACGGCATGCTGCTCGGCGTCGGCTACCGCGAGGACGGCTCGGAGGGTGCGCTGGCGCCTGCCCTGCGCGGACCGACCGGGGCGCTGGTGCTGGGCGGCGACCACTGGCTGCCGGACCCGCAGCGGGGACCGTTCCCCGGCCGGCGGTGGCGGTCGGGGGTGTCGGGGCACGCGGACTACACCTCGGACCCCGAGTGGGACAGGGCGGTGGCGATCGCAGCGGGGCTGTTGCAGGTGGACGCGCCGGAGTCGCCCTCGCTGCCGTTCGCGCGCAAGCCCTAACGGCGTCCCGTCTCGCGCTCCCACAACGACTCAGTCAGCTGCGCGACCGCCTTGTCGCGGTGCCGCCGGTAGGTGTTGAACGACAGGTGCAGCGAGGCCGCGACGCGCTCCTGGGCACCGGCCGGGTGCAGGAACGTCCGGTCGATCAACGCGCTCAGCTCGGGCTTCAGCGCGGCGGCGGCTTCGGTGAGCAGGTCCCGCAGGGCTTCGGCGGGTGCGTTTCCGGTCCGCAGCACCATCCGCGACCGCACCAGCGGGTTCGACCGCAGTTCGGGGGCGTGCAGGGTGCGCAGGGCGGAGCGGACGGCCTCGGCGAACTCCGTCCGGGACAACACCGGACCGCCGAGGACCGGACGACCCGTGTGGTGGGCGTGCAGCTTGTCCGTGAACTCCGTGATCCCGGTGCGGCGCCAGTCGCGGCCGAACACCGGGGCCCCTCCCACCTCGGCGAGCGGCTGGAACCCCAGGAACTCCATGGCCGGCGACCACAGCTCACCGTCGCCGAACGCGCCGACGAAGCTCCACGCCGTGTCGTCACCGATCAGGATGACCTCCAGCATCTGCCAGGCGACGAACAGGGTCAGCGACCGGGACGGACGTTGCCCGTGGTCGCGGTCGAGGAAGAAGCGCCAGGCGCGCACCCGGTCACCGGCCCGCGGCGGCCCGTGCTCCGCGGCGTGCTCCCACATCGCGTCGGTGGTCCGATCGGCTCCGAGATCGGCCTCGGTCAGGTCCAGGCAGGCGCCGAAGCCGAGCAGGTCGCCGGCCTCGCCGCGGAAGACGCGGAACGCCTCCGGCCGCCGCCGCAGCCAGTGCGCCACCAGCTCGGCCTGCTCGTCGCCCTGCCACCGCGCGGTCATGGCGACGACCGGCTCGCGGTCGTCGTCGCGGAGGCCGTCCGCGTACGCCCCCATCGTCGGCGGCAGTGACGCCAGCGCGGTGAACGGGGAACGGGAGCCGTTGAGCACCACGGTCATGACCATCAGGTCGAGCTGCTCCCGTTCCGCCGCCGTCGAGCGGACCTGCTCGTGGAACACGGCGAGCTTGCGGCGGTACAGGTCGGCGTACCGGGCGGGGTCGCGCCAGCGCAGGTCTGCCATGATGGCGTCGCGGACCACGTCGTGCGGGTGGAGCCCGTACGGGGACTCGTCGACGAACACCTGCGTCCGCAGCCACGCGAACAGCTCACCGGCGTCGTCCCCGATCATCGAGCGCAGCAGGTCCTCGGTCGTGACGAGCACCAGCGCGCACACCTCCAGCGCCGTGCGGTGCCGGGTGCTCGGCACCTCGCCGATCAGCTCCGTCAGCAACGCGCCCAGGTCCGGGAGGTCCGACAGGGAGCGCGGCTCGACACCCCGGCGGACGGCGTCCACCACCATCGACAGGGTGAGGGGGTGGCCGCTGCTGATCTTCAGCAACCGCTCGTACGCCTCCGCCGGAACGCCCTGGGAGCTCAGGTAGGCGCGTCCGTCCGGCTCGGACAGGTTGCCGAGCGCGATGATCCGCATGACCGTCCGCCAAGCCGGGTCCGCCCGCCACCTCGGTCCGGGTTCGCGCCGACCGGCGATCACCACCAGGCACGACTCCGGGAGCGACGGCAGGTACTGCTCGCGGACCCAGTCGTCGACCGGCTCCAGCAGCTCGTACGTGTCGACGAGGAGGACCACCGGAGCGCCGTCCGCGAGGACGGGCAGCGACTCCCGCCCGAGGGTCAGGTGGCGGGCGTCGACCCGGACCGGTTCGAAGCCCTTCTCGGTGGCCAGGTCGGCGAACACGTCGAGCAACGCGCTCTTGCCCACCCCGCCGGGACCGTGCACGAAGACCACGCCAGGCCCGCCCAGCGCCTCCCGGAACACCGCGACCTCCTCGTCGCGACCCGTGAACGACCACCGCCGCAGCTCACGCAAGGTGTGTCCGAGTGAGGGCATGCACCCGACAGTAACCAAAGCACTGCCCACCGGATCGGGCACCGGATGGGCACCGCGCTGGGCTGTCGGTCGTGCGGCGGGACCGAGACGATCTTGGTGGAGCACCCACCCGAGGAGGAAGCCACCATGGACCAGAGCCCTGCCGAGTTCCCGAGCAACTGGGGGCGCTGGGGCGACGCGGACCAGCTCGGCACCGTCAACCTGATCACCGCCGAGGCCCGCGCCCGCGGTGCCGCGCAGGTGCGCACGGGCGTGTCGGTCTCGCTGGCCCGCAAGACCCCGACCGCCCCGCTGACGGGTGGGCCGATGGCCTCGCTGCAGGCCACCAGCACGGCCGTGCAGACCATCATGTCGTTCACCGGCGCGTCGCCGATCGCGATGGGCGACATCATGATCGTGACGACGCACCACCCCGAGGTCACGCACCTGGACGCGTTGTCGCACATGGTGGACGACGGGCAGGTCTACCCCGGGATCGCGCAGGCTGCGAGCTCCGGGCCCACGGGCGTGGTCCACGGCGCCGCGGACGTGTTCGCCGGCGGGATCGTGACCAGGGGCGTGCTGCTCGACCTGGCTCCCGGCGGCAGGCTGGCCGACGGGCACGCGGTCACCGCGGACGACCTGGACGCCGCGGCCGAGCGGGTGGGCGTCGTGGTGGAGTCCGGGGACGCCCTGGTGGTGCGGGCCGGCTGGGACCGCGTGCGCGACGACGGCCGGCCGTTGCCGGGGATGACCTCGGGCGCGGTCCGGTGGATGCACGACCGCGGGATCTCCGTCTACGCCGGGGACATCGGTGACGCGTCGCCGCCGGTGAAGGACGACGTCCCCGGCGCGTTGCACCGGCTGGGACTCCTGCGGCTCGGCCTCCCGCTGGTCGACGGCGCCCAGGCCGAGGAGCTCGTCGCGGTCTGCGAGGAGCAGGGCCGCCACACGTTCCTGTTCGTGGCCGCGGTCCCCCGCATCCTCGGCACCACCGGTCTGCCGGTAAACCCGTTGGCCGTCTTCTGACCCGGCTCCTACCCTCCTGCTCATGCTGACCGGTGATCTCGTCCGCCTGCGTCCCGTCGAGCCGGAGGACGCCGACGCGTTCCACCGCTGGCACAACGACGAGGAAGTGATGCGCTGGCTGCAGAGCTATTACCACTCGTCGCTGGCGTCGGCCCGCAAGCGCTTCGGCGACCGCCAGGAGAACTCGTACGAGAAGGTCACCTTCTGCATCGAGACGCTGGAGGGCGGCAAGCTCATCGGCGTCGTGGTGCTGCGGGACGCCGACCCGATCAACGCGCGGGCCGAGGTCGACATCTACATCGGCGAGAAGGACCACTGGGGCGGCGGCTACGGCACGGACGCGCTGCGCACCGTGTGCCGCTACGGGTTCGACACGATGCGGCTGCACTCGATCGAGCTCGGTGTCGTCGAGGCGAACGAGCGGGCGATCAAGTCCTACAAGAAGGTCGGCTTCCAGGTCGACGGGCGGTTCCGGCAGTCGTTCTTCCGCGACGGCGAGTGGCACGACGCGCTCCTGATGTGCGTGCTGAAGGACGAGCTCACCTGAGCGCCGGCGCGAGGTGCCCGATCGCCTCGCGCAGGTGGTCCTCGATCGAGGTCGCCGAGACCACGGCGAGGCCGGACGGGCGCAGGTCCACCCAGCGCCGGACGGCGAGGCGGGCGGCCGCGATCACCGCGGCCGCCAGGACCTCGGCCGCGTCCTCGGACTTGCCGAGGCGCGCGGCGATCAGGCCGGCGATCGGCGGTTCCACCTCGGCGACCGAGTCGAGGTAGGCCGCGCGCAACGCCGGGGTCGAGGTGATCAGGGCGAGCGCCTCCGTCGGCGGTTCGCGGTACTGCTCGGCGAACGCGGCGACGATCGAGTCGGCCAGCGGTTCACTGGAAGGCCTGTCCCGCAACGCTTCCACGACCTTCACCGCGCGGGAGGCCGTGACGCCGGCGACGATCGCGTGCTCGCGGCTCGCGAAGTAGTTGTTGTAGGTGCGCGGTGAGACGTTCGCCGCCTCGGCGATCTCGTCGACGCGCACCTCGTCCACGCCCTTCTCCAGGGCGAGCCTCAGCGCGGCGGCCGACAACGCCGCCCGGGTCTCGGTCTTCTTGCGCTCGCGCAGTCCCACGCGCTCACTGTAGAGACCTGTTGCGACACGATCACTACCGATTGACTTTCGATAGATCACTACCGATACTCGATGCATGATTTCTGAACGTTGGGCGGTGGTGGCGCTCCGGGTCTTCCTGGTGGCGCTCTTCGGCATCCTCGTCGTCCTGGAGACCATGTCGATCCCCGGCTCCTACGCGTACATGGCGCAGCAGAACCCGGACGAGGCCTACCTGCGGTGGCCGTCGACGATCGTGTCGATCTTCTGGGTCGTGTGCGTGCAGGTGGTCATCGTCGCCACCTGGAAGCTGCTCACGCTGGTGCGCAAGGACCTGATCTTCACCGAGGGCGCGATCAAGTGGGTCAACGTGATGGTGTGGGCCATCGCGGCCGGGTGGGTCGTGCTAGTCGCGGTGTTCATCTGGGTCGGGGTCAACGCCGACGACCCCGGTGTGATCGTGCTGTTCTCCTTGTTCATCACCGTCGTCAGCGTGATCGGACTCGTGCTGGTGGTGATGAGGGCGTTGCTGCAGCGCGCTACTACGCTCCGCTCCGACATGGAAGCGGTGATCTGATGGCCATCGTCGTGCGCATCGACGTCGAACTGGCCAAGCGCAAGATGAGCGTCGGCGAGTTCGCGGAGAAGGTGGGGCTGACGCCCGCCAACGTCGCGGTGCTGAAGAACGGACGCGCGAAGGCCGTGCGGTTCAGCACCTTGGAGGCGATGTGCCGGGTGCTGGAGTGCCAGCCCGGCGACCTCCTCGAGTTCGTGGAGGACGAGGAGTCAGCCTAGGGTCTTCGCCAGTCGGTCGGCGGCCTCGAGCCGCCCCGACTCGGCGAGCAGTCCCACCGGCGCCAGCACGTAGTCGCGGTCGACGGTGATCTCGGCGGTCCGCAGCACCGGCCGCAGCACCGGGTCCGCGCGCAACGCCTCGACGACCGGCGAGATGTCCGGCGTGTGCCGGAAGACCCCGCCCGACAGCACCAGCAGGCCCGCTCCGTGCGGGCCGAGCTGGCCGTCGACCTGCCGGAGGTGCCGGCGCACGGCCAGGATCGCCGCGAACGACGCGAGCTTCACGTCGACCGCGGGGTCGTCCGCGATCCAGTCGACGTGCTCCGCCCGGAACTGCGCCTCCGCGCTGAGGTCCTCGGTCGTCAGGCGTTCGGTCAGAGCCTCCTTGACCACCCCCGGCGCGGACCAGCGCATGCCCAGGTCGCCCTCCACGGTGCGGCGGTCCGGCGGCAGCGCGACCGTCCTCTCCAGACCTTCACTGTCCGCAGTGGACACCGCCGAGTACACGTCCGTGGTCGCGCCACCGACGTCCACCACCAGCACGGCGCCCTCGCGGTCCTGGTGGGCCAGCCGGGATACGCCCGCCAGCACGGCGTCCGGCGTGACGGCCCGCACGAGCTGCCGGAACCGCGGCCCGCGCGAGAGCCCCTTGCCGCCGATCACGTGCTGCAGGAACGCCGCGCGGATCGCCTTGCGCGCCGGTTCGGGAGCGAGCCTGCCGACGTCGGGCAGCACGTTCGGACAGGCCACCACCGTCCGCTTCGCCAGCAGTGCCAACGCCTCCGGCTGCGCCTCGACGTTGCCCGCCAGCACGATCGGCACGGCCACGCGGGCGAGCTTCGCGGCGTTGTGCAGCAACACCTTCTCGTCGCCACCGTCCGTGCCGCCGACGAGCAGCACCAGGTCCGGCTTTGACTCCCGCAGCGCCTTCACGTCGACCGGTCCCGCGCTCACGTGCACGACCTTGGCACCCGCGGACAACGCCACGCGGTACCCGGCCTCGGCGCTCACGACCCGTTCCTGACCGACGACCGCGAGCCGCAGCCCGCCGCCGGCCGACGAGCACGCGAGGACCTCGCCGTCGCCGACCTCCTCGCGCAGCGCGTCGACCCCCCGCAGCACCTCCGGCGGCGTGGTCGGGTGCTGGCCGGTGCGGACCAGCTCGCCCTCGGGGGTGAGGAGCGCGGCCTTGGTCCAGGTGGAACCGACGTCGAGGCAGAGGATCACGGGGTTAGCTTGCCACCATGAAGCTCACGCCCAAGGTGATCCTCGAAGGAACGCGGCTGACCGGCAAGACGGACCTGGCGTTCGCGTTGAACGAGCACCCGCGCCTGGTCGGTCACCGCAGGTACCGGTACCACTCGCCGTTGATCTCGGGTGAGTGGAGCGGGTTCAGCAACGAGCCGTGGGGCCGCGGGCTGATCGACTTCGCGCCCGAGGAGACAGCGCACGCCATGGAGACCTACGAGACGTGGGTGCGGATGTTCGAGCTGCAGCGCTACTACTCGTGGATCGTCGACCGGTTCCACCTGTCCACACTGGCGTACCAGGCGCGACAGGGCCGGGAGTTCGACTTCGGCTGGCTGGAGGAACGGCTGAAGCCGCTCAACTTCGCGATCGTGCTGTGCACGCGGCCCGAGGACACCTTCGAGGCGGCGCGCGAGGAACGGCTGAAGATCAGCGCGAACCCGAAGCAGTACGTGTCGCTGGAGCCGTTCGTGCAGGAGCAGCGCCAACTCCGCGAACTCGCGGCGAAGTCGATCCTGCCCGTGCTGGAGCTCGACGTGACGCGGCAGGGCGCGGACGACGTGGCGCAGTGGCTCGACGAGCAGGACCTGCTGACGCTCTAGTCGTCCGCCTTCTCGTGCACGGTCTGCATGAACGACCCGAGCTGCGCGAGCTGGTCCGGCGTGAACAGGTCGATCAGGTACTCCCGCACCGTCCCCACGTGACCCGGTGCGGCCGACCTCAGCAGATCCTTGCCCGCATCGGTGAGCACGGCGACGATGCCGCGCTCGTCGGACTCGTGCGGCTCGCGCCGCACGAGTCCCGCCTTCTCGAGCTTGCCGATCTGGTAGGTCAGCGAGCTCTTCGACACGACGACCCTGCGCGCCAGTTCGGTCATGCGCATGCGGTTGCCCGGCTGTTCGGACAGCACGACCAGCACGTTGTACTGCGCGTGCGAGAGGCCCGCGTCGCGCTGCAACTGCTGTTCGATCTGCCTCTCGAGGAGGTGGTACGCCTGGACGAAGTGGTGCCAGGCGTTGCCCTCCTCCGCCGAGAGCCACCGCGCGTTCTCCATGGTGCGCAGGTTAGTTGGTGCCGAGCTAGATCCCGGGCTCTTCGCCGTGCTTGACCACCGGTTCGGGCTCGACCTTGCTCTCGCCGGTCTTGCCGAGCACCGAGTTGCGGCGGCTGTAGACGAAGTAGACGACCACGCCGAGCGCCATCCAGATGAGGAACCGGATCCACGTGAGCGCGGTCAGGTTCAGCATCAGCCACAGGCAGGCGAGGATCGCGAGGATCGGCACCAGCGGCACGAGCGGCACGCGGAACCCGCGCGACAGGTCGGGCCGCGTCTTGCGGAGCACCATCACGCCCGCGGACACGAGGATGAACGCGAACAGCGTGCCGACGTTCACCATCTCTTCCAGCTTGCCGGCCGGGAAGAAGCCCGCGGCGATCGCGACGAGGACGCCGATGATGATCGTGATCCGCGTCGGCGTGCCGTGGCTGCCGGTCTTCGCGAGACCGCGCGGCAGCAGGCCGTCGCGCGACATCGCGAACAGCACGCGGCTCTGGCCGAGCATCAGCACCATGACGACGGTCGTCAGACCGGCGAGCGCACCGACGGAGATCACCGTCGCCGCCCAGTCGACGCCGTTCTGCGCGAACGCGCTGGCGAGCGTCGCGCGCGTGCCGTCCGGCTGGGTCGCGAGCTCCTTGTACGGCACCATGCCGGTGATCACCAGCGTGACGGCGACGTACAGCACCGTGACGATCGCGAGCGAGCCGAGGATGCCGCGCGGCACGGCCTTCTGCGGGTTCTTGGTCTCCTCCGCCGTGGTGGCCACGACGTCGAAACCGATGAACGCGAAGAACACGATCGACGCGGCGGCCAGCATGCCGAGCACGCCGTAGGTGCTGCCCGAGTAGCCGGTGAGGAGCGAGAACAGCGACTGCTCGACACCGGAGTGCGCGGCGGGCCCGCTCTCGGCGGCCGGCGGGATGAACGGCGAGTAGTTCTCGGCCTTGATGTAGCTGATGCCGAGCACGATCACGAGCAGCACCACCGCGACCTTGATGGCCGTGATGACCGCGCTGACCCGCGAGCTCAGCTTCGTGCCGACCACGAGCAGCACCGTCAGCACCCCGACGAGGAGCACGGCACCCCAGTCGAACTTGATGCTGTCGCCCACCTCGGTCTTCACGTCGAGCCCGAACAGCCCGAGCGTGGTCTGCAGGTAGGCGGACCAGCCCTTGGCGACGGCGGCCGACCCGACCGCGAACTCCAGCACCAGGTCCCAGCCGATGATCCACGCGGCGAACTCGCCGAACGTCGCGTAGGAGAAGGTGTACGCGCTACCGGCGACCGGCACCGTCGAGGCGAACTCGGCGTAGCACAGCGCGGCCAGCGCGCAGGCGATCGCCGCCAGCACGAACGACAGCGAGACCGACGGTCCCGCGATGTTGCCGGCGGTGCTCGCGGTGAGCGTGAAGATGCCCGCGCCGATGACGACCGCGACACCGAACACCGTGAGGTCCCAGGCGGTCAGGTCCTTGCGGAGCTTGGTGCCCGGCTCGTCCGTGTCCGCGATCGACTGCTCGATCGACTTCGTGCGCCACAACCCGTTCCCAGGCACGGTGCATACCTCCTTGATGGATCCGATTCGGCCCACCCTAGAGGTATCCACCAGCTGAGATGCCCATACCTTCACCCGAACGCACAAGGGGGCCTTCCGTTCACATCAGGTGAACGAAAGGCCCCCGCGTGCGAAGGATCAGGAGCTGGCGACCGTCGAGCGGTCCAGGTCCGGCTCCAAGTAGATCAACCGGGCGTGCGGCACCTTGGCGCGCACCCGCTGCTCGGCGTCGTTGATCGCCTGCGCCACCTCGTCGAGCGGCAGCCGGGGCTCCAGCGCGATCTTCGCCGCGACCAGCAGCTCCTCCGGGCCGATGTACTGGGTCTTGATGTGGATGACCCGCTGCACCTTGCCGGCGGCGAGCTCGTCCACGATCACGTCCAGGTCCTTGTCGGACGCGCCCTCACCGATCAGCAGCGACTTCATCTCGATGATCAGGATGACCGCGATGATGCCGAGCAGCACACCGATGCAGACCGTGCCGAGCGCGTCGAACACGGGGTTGCCGGTGATCGTCGTGAGGCCGACGCCGAGGAGCGCGAGCACCAGACCGACGAGCGCGCCGAGGTCCTCCAGCAGCACGACCGGGAGCTCCGGCGTGCGGGAGTTGCGGATGAAGCCCCACCAGGAGGCGTCGCCCTTGATCTTCTTCGACTCGTTGATCGCGGTGACGAAGCTGTAGGTCTCGAGTCCGATCGCGACGACGAGGATGCCGACCGCGACCAGCGGGCTGGTGAGGCCCTCCGGGTGCTGCAGCTTGTGGATGCCCTCGTAGAGCGCGAACACCGAGCCGAGGCTGAACAGCAGCAGCGCCACCACGAACGACCAGAAGTACCGGTCTCGGCCGAAACCGAACGGGTGCAGCCTGGTCGCCTTGCGCTGGGCCGTCTTCTGGCCGAGCAGCAGCAGGCCCTGGTTCGACGTGTCCGCGACCGAGTGCACCGACTCGGCGAGCATCGACGACGAGCCGGTGATCAGGAATCCGACGAACTTGGCCACCGCGATACCGGCGTTCGCGACCAGTGCCGCGACGATCGCCTTGGTTCCGCCCCCTGCTGACACGCCTGTCTCCTTGCAACCAGTCCGGTTTGTCCGGCCGAACCTTAGTCTGTTCCGGCCGTGGCGCGGAAAAGTTCAGCGGATTCGACACCATCCGGTCGGACGAGCACCGCCGGATCCGATGCGGGGAGCCAGACGGACTCGCCGCGAGCCAGCTTCAGCCCCTCGCCGCGCGCGTTCGTGAGTACCACCGCGCCCTCGGTGCAAATCATGATCTGCGGGCCGTCGTGGTGCAGCCTCGTCTCGCCGGTCAGGTCCACCCTGGACAGTTCGAACTCCGGCGCGGGCGTGCGGTAGACGCGGACGCCCGGCTGGACCTCCTCGCCCAGCAGCACCTCCATGTCGCCGCACGTGAAGTCGAGCACGCGCAGCAGCTCGGGCACGTCGACGTGCTTCGGCGTGAGGCCGCAGCGCAGGACGTTGTCCGAGTTCGCCAGGATCTCGATGCCGGTGCCCCGCAGGTACGCGTGCAGGTTGCCGGCGGGCAGGTGGATCGCCTCGCCCCGCTGCAGCACGATCCGGTTCAGCAGCAGCGCCGCAAGCACGCCCGCGTCACCGGGGTACGACTCGCCGAGTTCCAGGATCGTGCGGCACTCCAGGTCGAACTCGCCGTGCTCCTTCACGTGCAGCACGCACGCGTCGAGGACCTGCGGGAGCAGCACCGACAGCGACGTCTGCGGCAGTGTGATCAGCATCGTGAACAACGCCCGCAGACCCGACGAGTCCGGCTGCGCGACCAGCATCTCGGTGTACGGCGCGAGCGCCGGCGCGTCCAGCGTGCGCAGCAGCGAGACCGTGCGCGACGGCTCGCGGAAGCCCGCCAGCGCGTGGAACTCGGTCAGCGCGCAGACCAGTTCCGGCTTGGCGGACGGGTCCTTGTAGTTGCGCACCGGGGAGTCGAACGGCACGAGCCGCTTCTCCTCGGCGGCGAAGCCCTCCGCGGCCTGCGCGGCCGACGGGTGCGCCTGCAGGCTGAGTGCCTCCTCGGCGGCGAGCACCTTGAGCAGGAACGGCAGTCTGCTGCCCCACCGCTGCGCCACGCGCGGGCCGAGCTGGCCCTGGGGGTCCGCCGTCAGCAGGTCGAGGAGCGTGCGTTCCACCCCGTCCGCGCCGCGGACGCGGGACGGGTCGCCGGGGTGGGCGCCCATCCACAGCTCGGCCTCGGGATGGGGTGCGGGCACCTCCTTCCCGAGCAGCTCGGCGATGGCCGTGCGCGAGCCCCACGCGTACGGCCTCACCGCGTTGTGCAGCAGGTCCACTTCTGAGTCAGCTCCCCAATCAGTACGGGTTGCCGCCGAGAGTTCCGGCGGCGAGCCCGAGGTACAACGCGGCCAGTTCGAAGCGGAGCGCGAGGAGAGCGGCGCTGACCGCGTCGCCTCCCGCCACCTCGACGGCCGGTTCCAGCACGTCTGCTCCCGGCAGGGCGTCCTCGGCGGCGTGCCTCAGGGCATCGGCCGCGGGGCCCTGGCGCACGGCCAGCAGCAGCACGCGCACAAGTCCACTGCCCGGCTCGTCGTCCGGGTCCGCGAAGAGGTCTGCACCCGATGTTCCCTGCACCGCGCGGCGGTGCAGCACCGGGCGGGTCAGTGCCTGCGGGTACCCGGCGACGTCGCAGGCGACACCGGCGAACGCCGCCAGCACACCCGCGCCGTGCACGCCCACCGACGTGGCGACCTCGTCGAGGCCCCACAGCAGCGGCGTGCGGTCGGCGACGCGCAGCGCCAGCGACTTCGCCGGGTTCACGAACGACTCGTGCATCGGGTGGTCGCGCTCGGCCTCGCGGTCGAGCTCGTCCGCGATCAGGTCGAGGTCGGCCTTGAGCAGCCCGAGCGCGTGCAGCACCGACAGCCACGCGGCGAACGCGCGCGGGAAGCTGAAGCCCGGCGGCACGTCGATGCGGGGCGGCAGGAGCACCGCCCTGCCCGCGGCGGCCGCGGCGATCGGACCGGAGTCAGGCGCCGTGAGCAGCGTGCGGGCGCCCCGGCGGACCGCCCGGTCGATCGACTCGGCGAGCACCCGGTCACCGGGGTCCTCGGTGTGCGCGAGCACCACGTCGAGGGCGCCCACCCAGGGCGGCACCTCGTCGGACACCACGACGGGCACCGCGCAGCCCGGGCCGAGCAACGACATGACGACGTCGGCGACGGCGACCGCGTGGCCGGGCCGGGTGATCAGCACCACCGCGCGCGGGCGTTCGGAGAAGATCCGCTCCACCCCCGCCTCGGCCGCGGCCTCGGCGGTGGAGCGGACCTGGGCTCCGGCCCGTGCGGCGGCGCGCAGCCAGCCACCCGTGTCGGCGTCGGCGAGGCGGCCCGGGTCGTCGAGCAGCGTGTCGTCGAGCACTCGGGTCACCCAGCCGACGGCGGCTCGACCGCCTCGTCCAGCAGCAGCACGGGGATGCCGTCGCGCACCGGGAACGAACGACCGCACGACGTGCACGTGAGGAAGTCCGCCTCGGGGTCCGACGGCGTCCCGAGCTGCAGGGGCGCGTGCTCGGGGCACGGGCAGGCGAGGATGTCCAGCAACTGCTGTTCGAGCTTGACGGCCACGGTGTTCTCTCCTCAGGCCCGCACGATCGCGAGGACCTCGTCGCTCAGCGCGGCGACGGCCTCGGGGGTGGCGGCTTCGACGTTCAGGCGCAGCAGCGGCTCGGTGTTCGAGGCCCGCAGGTTGAACCACGACCCGTCCGCCAGCTGCACGGTGAGACCGTCGAGCTCGTCGATCGTGACGCCGTCCTTGGAGCCGTAGGCGTCCTTGATGGCGGCGATCCGGCCGGCCTGGTCGGCGACGGTGGAGTTGATCTCACCGGACGCGGCGTAGCGGTTGTAGACCTCGGTCAGCGTCGACAGCGGGCCGTCCTGCTCACCGAGCGCGGCCAGCACGTGCAGCGCGGCCAGCATGCCGGTGTCGGCACGCCAGAAGTCGCGGAAGTAGTAGTGCGCGGAGTGCTCGCCACCGAAGATGGCGCCGGTCCTGGCCATCTCCTCCTTGATGAACGAGTGGCCGACGCGCGTGCGCACGGGCTTGCCGCCGTGCTCCTTGACGATCTCCGGCACCGCGTGCGAGGTGATCAGGTTGTGGATGATCGTGCCGCCGGGGTCCTTGGCCAGCTCGCGCACGGCGACCAGCGCGGTGATCGCGGACGGGCTGACCGGGTCGCCGTTCTCGTCGACGACGAAGCAGCGGTCCGCGTCGCCGTCGAACGCGACACCGGCGTCGGCACCCTCGGCCTTGGTACGGGCCTGCAGGTCGACGATGTTCTTCGGGTCGAGCGGGTTCGCCTCGTGGTTCGGGAAGCTGCCGTCAAGCTCGAAGTACATCGGGATGACCTCGATGGGCAGGCCCTCGAAGACCTGCGGCACGGTGTAGCCGCCCATGCCGTTGCCCGCGTCCACGACGATCTTGAGCGGGCGGATATCCTTGAGGTTGACCAGCTCGTTCAGGTACGCCGCGTAGTCCGCGAGCATGTTGCGCTCTTCGAACGTGCCCGGTTCGACGCCCTCGGCGTCGGGGACCTGGTTCTCGGCGTCCTGGCGGATCTGCGCGAGCCCGGTGTCCTGCCCGACCGGCGACGCACCCGCGCGGCACATCTTGATGCCGTTGTACTGCGCCGGGTTGTGGCTCGCGGTGAACATGGCGCCGGGCAGGTCGAGCTTGCCGGACGCGAAGTAGAGCATGTCCGTGCTGGCCAGGCCGATGCTGATGACGTTCACGCCCTGCGCCTGCGCACCCTCGGCGAACGCCCTGCTCAGCTCCGGCGAGGAGTCGCGCATGTCGTGGCCGATGACGATGGTCGGCCCACCGACCAGGCGGGCGAAGGCGGCGCCGAAGTCGCGGACCAGGCCGGCGTCCAGCTGTTCGCCGACCACCCCGCGGATGTCGTACGCCTTGACGATGCTGGACAGGTCACGCACGCAGCTCACTCCCGAAACTCGCTCTTGACGGCCACTGCCTGGGCAGCCTACCGGCGAGAAGATTAGTGATGCGTGTGGTCAGTCAGTCCTCGTGCGGATCGGGCAGTACCCGCAGGTGGCCACGCCTCTGAGAGCCCGCAGGCACGTCGGGCAGCTTCGGGCTCACATCAGCCCGTCCAGCCTCCCGCACGGCCTCGGCCAACGCAGTCAGGTCGTCCACAGTCGGCTCGGGCGCCGCGAACTCACCCTGGTGCCTCACGACCTCCCAACCACGTGGCGCCGTGAGCCGCAACGCGTGCTCCTCACACAGGTCGTAACTGTGTGGTTCGGAGTACGTGGCAAGCGGCCCGACGACCGCGGTGGAGTCCGCATAGGCGTAGGTGAGCGTGGCGACAGCCGGGTTAGCACACCCGGTTCGCGAGCACCGTCTCACGCTCCGCACGATCGGGGACGATAGCGCGTCCACCGCAGGCTGTGTGTGAGGCACGCTGTGTTTAGTCGTCGGGGGGAGCAACTAGGCTGCTGGGTTGTGGTGATGGCACGGGGTTCTCAGCGGCAGGATTCGCCGCGCCGACGCAACCGCGACCGGCACGGCCGAGGCCTGCGCGGCCCGCTCTACCCAGCCACCCTCCCGGCGGCCCGCTCGAGGGCAGAACGCTTCGACGCCCTGGTCATCGAGGCGCTGGAGCCCATCGAGGCCCGCTGGCGCACCGAACTCACCCAGCTCGACGTGGCCGTGGACGACGTGCCGGACGTGCAGGTCGAGGGCGAGGACGGCGTGGTGGAGGACGGCAACGTCCCCCTGGCCCGCCTGCTGCCCGCGGGCTCGGACAACCGTGCCCGGATCGTTCTCTACCGCCGCCCTCTGGAAGCCCGGGCGAAGGACGGCGCGGACCTGGCCGACCTGGTGCACGACGTGCTGGTGGAGCAGGTGGCGAACTACCTGGGCCTGGACCCGGACGTGGTGGACGAGGGCTGAGACACCTCTCACACCGCACCCCTGGGGAGCCTGGTGGGTGCTGAGCGCGCAATGGCTGCGCGGGCGGGGCGATGGACGCGGGCGAGGCGACTGGGCCACGGGTGGCGGGCAGACGCTGGGCAAGGGGCAGGTGGAGCGCGGGTGCGCAGGGCATGACACACCGCCTCATCCGCGAAGCCGAAGGCGAGCCGTCCTGAGCAAACGGCTTGGGCGGTGGGGTCCCATCACGAGTCGCGCCATAGCACTTGCTGCACCTGAGTAGGGGTGTCAAGTCGACATGCTTTTCGTCGACTTGACACCCCTCTTCACGTGTGGCCCGCTCTTGGCTCGGCTCGTGATGGGACCCCACCGCCAACGCAACCTTCTAAGCAACGTGCAGCCGCTCTAAGCAACAGGCGTGCCATCAGCCCACGGGCAGCGCTGGCCCCCTGATCAGATTGCCGGGGGTCTGGGGGCAGAGCCCCCAGGGGAAGCACGCAACAGCAACCCGCCAACGGCACGGAACCACCCACTCACCGACGGCGACTGGGCACAGCAGTCAACAACGTGAACAACGCAGCAGCCGCCTGCCCCAACAACATGAAGTCCCGCAACGTCGTGGACATCGACACCCGAACCTCAGCCCCACCCGACGGCAACGGCACCCCCACCAAATGCCCCCAAGCCCGAACCACAGGCACCTCCACCGAGTCCACGAAAACCCGCCACCCCGGCTCGTCCTCAGCGGCCAGCACCAACACCCGCCCCTCCCCACCAGGCGACACCTTCACCGCCACCTCGGGCAACGACGCAGCCACAGGAGCCATCCCGACCACCGCCAACTCAGCCGGCGGCTCCCCACCGGTCCGAGCCCGCCGAGCGAGATCCGGCGCCAGCAACACCCCGGTGTCCGCCGTCAGCCGAACCCGCAACACCGGCCGCCCATCGGTGGCCCGAGGCGCGTCCGACACCAACTCTCCCGCAGCCGACCGAACCCGAGCGGCCGCACCGTCGTCGGGCAACACGAGGAACGACACCCCGGACGACGCCGCCTGGGCCAGCGCCACCTTCACCACAGGCGCGGCCCCGTCCAGCAACGACGAGTTCCACCTCCGCAACCGAGCAGGCGACGACACCGTCGGCACCAGATCGTCGTCACCGAACGCGGGCATCCGCCCGGCGACCTGACGAACGGGCGACCCGAGGATCAGCACCGACCGGCCGCTGCGCTCCAGCTCCGCCGTCAGCGACGAGCTCAGCGCCACCCCGCCACCGGACTTCAGCGGCCCGGACCGCAGGTCCAGGAACCCGGCCACCGCGAGGCTGGCGAGCGTCACCACGCCGACGACGTACACGGCTCGCCGGACCTGGGCCAGCCGCGCGATGCCGGGTGGCACGCCCCGCTGGCAGCCGGCGAGCACGACGCAGACGAGTCCCCAGGCCAGCAGCACCAGCGGGGTGCCCGGCCACGCCCCCACCGCGGCGACTGCGGCCAAGGCGCCGATGGCCAGCACGATCACGGTCAGGCCGGGGAGCATCGACGCGTTCGGGCGCAGCACGGCGGCGGCGAAGGCGGCGGCCACGAAGACCGAGCACACGACCAGGTTCGGTGGTGGCGACGAGAAGGCCGCGCCGAGGCCGTTGAGGACCATTTCCGGGTGTTGCAGCAAGACGGCGGGCCACGGCAAGAGGAGGCCCATCGGCAGGAGCACGATCACGAACAGAGCCGCGATACGGCGTGCACCACCTGTCACTGCGACGAAGCCGCCCAACGCACCGACGATCACCACGACGTGCGTCAGCGGCGAGAAGGCCCCTAGGACTGCCACGCCAATAGCCGTGCCGGACGCCATGGGCAGCCATGCGTGCGTGGACGACGCACGCAGGACCGCGTACACGCCGGCGAAGACCACGGGCGTGACGATGTGCACTACGACGACGTCCAGGCGGCCTTCTGCCACGGCCGTAGTGGCGACGGGAAGCAGGCCGTAGAAGGCGGCTACCACCGCGCGCACGGAACGACGTACGCGCAAGCCTCGTGACGCGATGTACGCGGACAACGCGGCGAGGGGGATATCGCCGAGCAAGAGCAGAGCGACGGCGAACGACGGTCCGCCGGGGAAGAGTCCCAGGACGGCCAACGCGGCGGGTGCGGGGGCCGCGGTGCCGCCGAAGACGGGGTGCCACGACGACAGGTACGTCGACCAGACCTCGCCCAGCGAGCCGACCGGGAGCAGGCGCCCGCCCGCGAGATCGAGGCCGAGGCGCGACCAGTTCGCGATCACCGCGACGACCGAGAGGCTCAGCACCAGCAGCACTGGTGGCGCCAGCAGCAGGGAGCGCAGCACGCGCGACTGGTCGACCTCGACGAAGACCATGCCGGGCGCGCCGCGAGGACCAGGTGACGGGCGCGGACGTGGCGAAGGTCGCAACGCGCCCGGCAGCGCGGCGTCGACGGACACCACGACCGGCGGGCGGCGCAGGCCGGCGACGCGCGGGCGGCCGCGGGACGCGCCGGCGGGCAGCGCGGACGGGCCGACCGGGCGTGAGTCCACTTCGGACGGTTCGAGCCACGTCGCACCGGAATCGGTTGCGGGCAAACGACCCAGCGCGGCGTCCGCCTCGACCCGGCGGCGGATCAGGAACGCGGCGCCGGCGCGGACCGCGTTGCGCAGCCGGGTGAGTCTGCTGGTGAAGAGGCCGCGCACGACGGCGGAACCGCGACGAGCCCGTCGACCTTCCCGCAGACGGCCCCGCGTCAGGAGGTAGCGAGCCGCGCCAACCTCGGCGTGTGCGTCCGCGAAACGCCGGAGCAGCAGGAAGCCCAGAGCCCGCAGCAGCGACAGGAACAGCAGCCGCGGCAGTCCCACCAGAAAGGAGAAACCTGAACAATTGACCAAGAACGTCCGCATGCCGTGCGCGCGGTCGACGCCCCGAAATGACGGACCCGGTCGTGCCATCGCCGCGTCCAAACGGCGGGCGCCTTTAGTTGCGGCGCGCGCATGTCGCATGCGTGCGACGGGTACGCACAGGACCAAATGACCCGAGCGATTAGCGCGCCAGCCGAAGTCGAGATCATCGCGCAGCAGCGGCATCGCTTCGTCGTAACCGCCGAGGGCGTGCCAAACCTCACGTTTGATCAACGAACCGGCGGACGAGACCGCGAGAACCTCGGTGCTCTGCTGAAACGATGCGGAATGTTCCGCGGAGGACAGGCCAGTCTGTCGATGTCCTGAAGAATCCGTCGAGAGACCCGCTTCGACGACAAGCCGGGAATCCACCCAATCGAGGCACAGCGGGCCGAGCACCGCGGCCGACGGCGACACCTCGGCGGCGGTCAGCAGCGAGGTCAGGCAGTCGGGTTCGGGCGCGCTGTCGTCGTGCAGCAACCACAGCCATTTACCGGGGTCACCCCACCTGCCGACGGCGTGCTCGACGGCGATGCGCACGGCGGTGCCGAAGCCGGTGCCGCGCGGTGCGGTCAGCACCCCGTCCAGCAGATCTCCGGCCTCTGCCAGGACTTTTGCCGTCCCGTCCGACGACCCGGTGTCGACCGCGATCACGTGCCGGGGACGAATTCGCTGGCGCCGCAAGGCAGACAGCGCCGTGCTGAGCCACTGGTCGCCGTCGTGGCAGACCAGGACGCACAGCACCGGCGCTGTCCGGAGCCTCGGGTGAGGACTTGTCACGTCCCCAAGTTAAGGCAAGAAGATCACGCTTCTAGACAGCTCTCTTCTTCAGCTTGCGGCGCTCTCGTTCACTGAGACCGCCCCAGATGCCGAAGCGTTCGTCGTGCTGGAGCGCGTACTCCAGGCACTCCGAACGAACCTCGCAGCCCAGGCAGATGCGCTTGGCCTCCCGCGTCGAACCACCCTTTTCGGGGAAGAACGCCTCGGGATCCGTCTGGGCGCAGAGCGCGCGCTCCTGCCAGTCCTGCTCGTCGGCAGGGTCGAACAGGTACGACAGCTCGCCCTGTACGACCGGCTGCGTGACGTGATCTTCTTCGAGCTCTTCGAATTCCTGCATTTCGTCCGCCTCCTCGCCTTCCGCTCTCCCCGGTTGGCGGACGCCAGACGCCGTTCCCACAACGACGAATGACACCGATGTGATTACACCTGCGTCACAGCGGGCGGTCAAGCGGAGTCCACACGTCGGGGGATATTCGCGCGGATGGCCCCAAAAACCTTGACTGACTGCACAGACGGTGATTCAGGGGTCGCAACCCGTCCCCGAACGGCCCACCACGCCGGGCGACACGCCACACTGGAGGGGTGAAGCGATCAGCGGTGCGCCCCAGTCCACTGTTCCTCGGCTTGCTCGCGGCCACCGTCGCCGGAGCTGTTCTCACCCTGCTCGAAGGTGACGTCGCCATCATCTCGGGCACCATCCTCTTCGTACTCGCCGGGTGGGCGGTGACGCTGTGCCTGCACGAGTTCGGGCACGCCGCCGTCGCGTACCGGGGCGGCGACTACTCGGTGCGCGACAAGGGTTATCTGACCCTCGACATCCGCCGTTACACCGACCCGGTGCTCAGCATCGTGCTGCCGCTGGTGCTGCTGGTCATGGGTGGCATCCCCCTCCCCGGCGGCGCGGTGTGGATCAACCACCACGCGCTGCGCAACAAGCGGGTCGAGTCGCTGGTCTCCCTCGCGGGACCGTTCTCGAACCTCGTGATCGGCGCGCTGCTGGCGCTCGTCGTCCTGGTCTTCTCGCCGCCGACCGCCCTGGCCGCGGCGATTTCGTACCTGGCTTTGTTGCAGGTGTTCGCGTTCGTGCTCAACATCCTGCCGATCCCCGGCCTCGACGGCTGGGGCGCGCTGGAACCTTTCCTCCCGTACGAGGCGCAGAGGTTCGGCGCGAAGGCCCGGCCGTGGGCACCGCTGGTCCTGTTCGCCGTCCTCATCGGCTTCTCCGAGGTCAGCCGGTTGTTCTTCCAGGTGTCGGCGTGGCTGTTCTCCCTGCTCGGCGGCGAGCCGGGGTACGCGTACCTCGGGTCCGAGACGTTCGCCTTCTGGAAGTACCTGTAAGCGCCTTCGGGCGCTGTGGAAGCATGGGCGGGCGTGAAGGTCGTAGCACTCGTCGGCGGAGTCGGCGGCGCGAGGTTCCTGCAGGGACTCAAGGCACTGGGAGCGGACGTCACCGCGGTGGTGAACACCGGCGATGACGTGTGGATGCACGGGTTGCGCATCACGCCCGACCTGGACACCTGCATGTACACGCTGGGCGGTGGCATCGACACCGAACGCGGCTGGGGCCGCGAGGGCGAGTCGTGGACCGTCAAGGAGGAGCTGGCCGCGTACGGCGCCGAGCCGACGTGGTTCGGGCTGGGCGACCGCGACATCGCGACGCACCTCGTCCGCACGCGGATGCTGCGCGCGGGCTACCCGCTGTCGGCCGTGACGGAGGCGCTGTGCGACCGGTGGCAGCCGGGCGTGAAGCTGCTGCCGATGACGGACGACCGCGTCGAGACGCACGTCGTCGTGGAGCTCGACGGTGAGACGAAGGCCATCCACTTCCAGGAGTGGTGGGTCAAGCACCGGGCGGCCGTGCCCGCGAAGTCGTTCGCGTTCGTGGGAGCCGAGACGGCCACCGCCGGGCCCGGCGTGCTGGACGCGATCGGCGAGGCCGACGCGGTGGTCCTGGCGCCGTCCAACCCCGTGGTGAGCGTCGGCACGATCCTGAACGTGCCCGGCGTGCGCGACGCGCTGCGCAAGACCGAGGCCGGCGTCGTGGGCCTGTCCCCGATCGTCGGTGGGAAACCGTTGCGGGGCATGGCCGACGCCTGCCTGGACGCCATCGGCGTGGAGACCTCGGCCGAGGCGGTCGGGCGGCTCTACGGCTCCCGCAAGTGCTCCGAGGACGGCATCCTCGACGCGTGGCTCGTGCACACCGGCGACCGCGCGGACGTGCCCGGTGTCGCGGTGCGCGCCGTGCCGCTGATCATGTCCGATGTGGACGCCACGGCGCAGATGGCGAAGGACGCGCTGGAACTGGCCGGGGTCGACGTTGACTGACCACGCCGCGGCGGCGCTCGAACTGCTGCCGGTCACCGGCCTGCCGGAATTCCGCCCCGGTGACGACCTGGCCGGCGCGGTGGCGGCGGCCGCGCCCTGGCTGCGCGACGGCGACGTGCTCGTCGTCACGTCCAAGGTGCTGTCCAAAGTAGAGGGACGACTCGTCCGCGTGCCGGCCGATCCCGAGGAGCGGGACCGGATTCGGCGCGAGCACGTGGCCGCGGAGTCCGTGCGCGTGCTCGCCCGCAAGATGCGCACGCTGATCACCGAGAACAAGCTCGGCATCGTGCAGGCCGCGTCCGGTGTGGACGCCTCGAACGTGGCGGGCGACGAGATCGCACTGCTGCCCGTGGACCCGGACGGTTCGGCCGCCTCGCTGCGCGCCGCGCTGAAGGAGTCGCTGGGCGTCGAGATCGCCGTGGTGATCACGGACACGATGGGCCGCGCGTGGCGCAACGGCCAGACGGACGCCGCGATCGGGTCGTCCGGACTGCGCGTGCTGCACGACTACGCGGGCTCGGTGGACGCGCACGGCAACCAGCTCGCGGTGACGCTCGTCGCGATCGCCGACGAGATCGCGGCGGCCGCGGACCTGGTCAAGGGCAAGCTCGGCGCGGTGCCGGCGGCGGTGCTGCGCGGGTTCGAGGTCGTGGACGACGGGTCCACCGCGCGCGACCTGATCCGGCCGGTCGAGGAGGACCTGTTCAGCCTCGGCACGGAGGAGGCGCTGGCCCAGGGCCGTGCCGAGGCCGTGCTGATGCGCAGGTCCGTGCGGTTCTACGCCGACGAGCCCGTTGATCTGGCCGTGCTGAAGCGCGCGGTGGGTGCGGCGCTCACCGCGCCCGCGCCGCACCACACGAAGCCGTTGCGGTTCGTGCTGGTGCGCGAGAAGCGGGCGGAACTGCTGACGGCGATGCGCGAGCAGTGGGAGACCGACCTGCGCGCGGACGGGTTCACCGACGAGCAGATCGCCCGGCGCGTGCGCCGCGGCGACCTGCTGGTGGAGGCGCCGGAGATCGTCGTGCCGTTCCTGGTGCGCGACGGCGCGCACTCCTACCCCGACGACCGCCGCGCGGACGCCGAGAAGACGATGTTCACGGTCGCCGGTGGCGCCGCCGTGCAGGGCCTGCTGGTGGCACTGGCCGCCGAGGGGCTCGGCTCGTGCTGGGTGTCGTCGACGATCTTCTGCGCGGACGTCGTGCGCGCCGTGCTGGGCGTGCCGGCCGACTGGGAGCCGCTGGGCGCCGTCGCGGTCGGACACCCGGTCGAGCCGCTGACGCCGCGCGACCCGCTGGAAGGACTGATCGAGCTGTGACGCTGCACGCCGACGCCGTCTCGACGCTGAGCCGGTTCGCGGGCCAGGACGCGCTGAAGGAGGCCTACCTGGGCTTCCTGGCGGCCCGCGAGGACGCCTGTCAGCGTTCCTGCGAGCCGGGGCACATCACGGCCTCCGCGCTCGTCCTGGACGCCACCGCGGAGCACGCCCTGCTGACGCTGCACCCGCGCGTGGGCCGCTGGCTGCAGCTGGGCGGCCACTGCGAGCCCGAGGACGCCACCCTGGCCGACGCGGCGCTGCGGGAGGCGACCGAGGAGTCCGGCATGCGCGGGCTGCGGATCGAGCCGACTCCGGTCCACCTCGACGTGCACCCGATCACGTGCTCACTCGGCAAGCCGACGCGGCACTTCGACGTGCGGTTCCTGGTGCGGGCGCCCGTCGGCGCGCAGCCGGTGCGGTCCGCGGAGTCCGTGGACCTGCAGTGGTGGCCGCTCGACTCGTTGCCGGACAACGTCGACGACCTGCACTCGTTGATCGAGAGCGCTCTCGCCCGGATCCGCTAGAACCTGCGGTAGTCGCGCGGCGAGAACCTCGGGGCCCGCCGCGGCCGACGCAGGCCCGCCGCCTCCAGGTACATGACCGCGCGGTGGCGCTGCGGCTGGTAGGGCGCCAGCAGCTCCATCATGGCGTCGTCGTCGCCGGGGGTGCCGGTCAACGCCCACGTGACGTTCTTGGCCACGTGGTAGTCGCCGACGCTCACCGCGTCCGGGTCGCCCCAGGCCCGTTGCGCCACCTCGGCGGACGTCCAGACGCCGATGCCGGGCACCTTCTCGAGCAGCGCGCGGCTGCGCGTCTCGGCGGCCTTCTCGAGCCGGTGCGCGACCTGCGCGACGTTGATCAGCGTTCGCCGGCGCGCGCCGTCGAGCCCGC
This sequence comes from Lentzea sp. NPDC003310, assembly GCF_040610935.1. Taxonomy (NCBI): domain Bacteria; kingdom Bacillati; phylum Actinomycetota; class Actinomycetes; order Pseudonocardiales; family Pseudonocardiaceae; genus Lentzea; species Lentzea sp. NPDC003310. The sequence continues at coordinate 2,348 of NZ_JBEXNC010000026.1, read as the reverse complement.
ACTGGTGCCACTCCCAGTCGTGCAGGGCCAGCAACCGCTGCGGCGTCGGGGGGACCTTGAGCGGCACCGGTCCGGGAGCGCTCTCACCGAACCTGCGGCCGAGTTCGCGCCACGTCCGGAACGCCTCCGTGCCGGTGACCTTCTGCTCGAGGATCGAGGCGAACAGCAGGTCCCAGACGCGGTGGGTCATGCCGAGCCGCAGTCCCGGACGTTGCCGGCGCGCCTCGGCGATCACCGGGTGGTGGGCTACGAACTCGTCCACCGTGTCGTCCGCGCCGAGCAGGGCGGGCAGGCCGTCGAGCAGCCACGGCCCGCCCTCACCCCACGCTTCGGCGCACACCTCACCGTTCGTCCTGGTGATGTGCAGCGTTCCCGGCCCGCACGGCGTGTTCGCCGCGAACCAGACGCCGCCCTCCGTGCTGAAGGACGGGTCGCCGGGTCCGCGGCGCAGCCTGCCGAGCACCGCGCCCAGGTCGAGTGGGAACGGTGGAGTCCAGGTTCTGCTAGGCATCCGTCGAGAAGCGCACGCCGGCCTCGGGCAGCACCACACCCGGCCACACACGCGCCCCACCGATCAGTTCGCACCGTGCGCCGATCACGGCAGAGTCGCCCACAACGGCATCCCTCAGCACCGCACCGGCCTGCACGAGCGCACCGGCACCCACGATCGAACGCTCGACCACGGCACCTTCACCCACAACGGCGCCGTCGAACAGAATCGCGCCATCGAGCACAGCACCATCCGCGACCGTGCAGTTCGCACCGACCGTGCTGCCACCACGGACCGTCGCACCTTCGTGCACCGACGAGTTGTCCAGCACCAAGTAGTCGCCAGGCTGTGCAACTGCGGCAGAAGGAGCAACACCGCGCACCAGGTCGGCCGACCCCTGCACGAACGCCTCCGGCTTGCCGAGGTCGAGCCAGTACGTGGCGTCCACGTGGCCCTGCAACCTCTTGCCGGCCTCCAGCAACCCGGGGAACGTCTCGCGCTCCACGGACACCGGCCGCCCGGCGGGAATCGCGTCGATCACCTCACGCCGGAACACGTAACAACCAGCGTTGATCTGGTCCGTCGGCGGGTTCTCGGTCTTCTCCAGGAACGCCTGGACGCGCCCCTCGTCGTCCGTCGGCACGCACCCGAAAGCCCGCGGGTCCGCGACCTTGACCAGGTGCAACGTCACATCCGCCTCGTGCTTGCGATGCGTGTCCACGATCCCCGTCAGGTCGACGCCCGACAGGATGTCGCCGTTGAACACCATCACATCCCGCTCACGCAGCTTGTCCGCCACGTTGCGAATAGCCCCCGCCGTGTCCAGCGGCACCTCTTCGACCACGTACTCGAGCTCCAGCCCGAGCCGCGACCCGTCCCCGAAGTACTCCTCGAACACCTCGGCCTTGTAACTGGTCCCCAGCACCACGTGCGTGATGCCGGCCTCCTTGATCCGCGACAGCAGGTGCGTCAAAAATGGCACTCCCGCGGTCGGCAACATGGGCTTGGGAGCGGACAGGGTCAGCGGGCGAAGGCGGGTGCCCTTGCCCCCGACCAGCACCACAGCTTCGACGCCGTGCACCTTTTTCCTCCTCCGCGTTACAGCGAGCCGTTCGACGGAATACTCTGACACGAAGCAGATCGTCATACGGGATCTGGTCCCGGCAAGGAGCTAAATCCGACATGGACCCCCGCGACCGGGCCGACGCCATGCTCGCCCGCGCCCGCGCACGTGGGCGGAACATCGTGACGCCGGACAACATGACGTCCCCGATGGACTCCTCGGACACGCAACGAGTCCCTCGATCGCTGGTCAACGCGGTGGACCCGCGCCTGGACCCGGACTCGACCATGATCCTCGCGCCGGCCCAGATGGGCCAGCAACAGCCCCCGCGCCCGCCGCAGCAACAGCACCAACAGCAGCAGAAGCCCATGCCGACGCAGCCGATGCCGTCGCCCGCGCCGCCCGGAGATGACGCGGAGATCACGCAGGTGGTGCAGCCGGGCCTGATCCCGACGGTGTCGAACCACCAGCAGAAGCGGAACTCGCTGACGCAGAGGCTCAGCGGAGACATGTGACGGACCGGGCAAGCTGACGCAAGGGTCCCCTTGAGCGGAAGATCCCCCGCGACCCAAGGTACCGAGCGGGTCTGACAGTCGAAGCGATCAAGAAAAGGGCAAGCCCGCACCAAGCGAAGCCGAAGGCGAGCTGGGTTGGCGGGCGCACCAAGCGAAGCCGAAGGCGAGCCGTCTCTTGCCAAGACTCCAGGGCGGTGGGGTCCCATCACGAGTCGCGCCATAGCACTTGCTGCATGCCTGGAGGGGTGTCAAGCGGGCACGCTTTTCGCCCGCTTGACAC
>NZ_JBEXNC010000025.1:0-121670 GCF_040610935.1 Lentzea sp. NPDC003310 | reverse complement strand
AAACACCCGGTCCCATTCCGAACCCGGTAGTTAAGCCCTTCTGCGCCGATGGTACTGCACTGGTTACGGTGTGGGAGAGTAGGTCGCCGCCGAACATAATTTGCCCTGCGGGTCGAGCGCCACAAGCGCTCCCCGCAGGGCTTTTTCATGTCTTCGTGCAGGTACCGCTGTGTTCATTGAGCGGCTGACCGGGTGATGAGACCCCGGCGAGCGGGTGATGCGAGTCAAGCTCGGGTTGTACGTCCCTACCGTGATCGTCATGAACGAGCAGTGGGCAGGGGAGGCACCTTTGCGGTGGCGAGCGCGCAGGAGGCGGGGCAGGCACGCCCGCGAGCCCGCGCCGTCCTCGCAGTCGATCCTGCCCGCAGTGCTCGGCGTCGTGCTGCTGGTGTGCCTGATCCTCCTCCTGCTGACTTACCTCTAGTCCTAGCGGGACTGCAGCGCGTCGAGCGCCACGGCCTGAGCGATCACGAGCCGGCGGTCGACGCCAGGATCCTGGATCGAGACCAGGTAGTGGTCCCGGAGCCAGGTCTTCTTGTCGACGCTGAACACGGGCGCGCCGTTCTCCGTGACGAAGTCGAAGTGATACCGCATGGGGAACGGCGCATCTCCGATCACCGGGATCCACTGCCACAGTCGGCGGAAGCCCGCGAGGAACTTGTTCCGCTCCGCCCCCGTGGCCTGACCCCAGCCCGCCTGCTCCAGGTGCCAGGTCGACCGCAGCAGGGACTTCGCGAAGTTCTTGCGGAACAACCCGATCTGCCGGCCCTGGCCGTCCGTCACGTCGTACCCGCTGCCCAGGTCGATGACCTTGCGGGCGTTGAACTCGAACAGCACCTGGCTCTTCGACGAGTCGGTGTAGATCGTGACGCGTTCCTTGATCTTGAGCCGCTTCTGCTCGGCGAACCCGACGAGCCGGCCCGGCCGGCCGTTGTCGTCGACGAACACCTCGTAGCGGTTGACCATGAACGTGACCTTCTGGTGCACGTGCAAGGCGTGCACGTTCTGGAGACTCACAGCTCACCCTTCTCGACTGGCACGGGGATCAGGCTCCCGGTCGGGAACCTCCGCTCGTTGCGCTCGATCTTCGCGAACGCCGCCTCGACGAGGTCGACGTCGAGCTTGTCCGCCAACCTGGTCAGGTAGTGCATCACGTCCGCGAGCTCGTCGCGGACGTTCCAGGCGAGGTCGGGGTCCTTCATCGCATCCTTCGCCTCGTCGGGCGTCAGCCACTGGAAGAGGTCGGTGAGCTCGCCGACCTCCGCGGACAAGGCCATCACCAGGTTCTTGGGCGTGTGGTAGCTGTCCCAGTCGCGGGCAGCGGCGAACGCGCGCAGGGCGTCCCTCAGGTCCACGAGATCACGCTGACTCATGACCCACTGACTACCACGTGGACGAACGAGCAAGGACGGCGGTTGATCGGACATGGATCGTCCGCGTCAACGTTGATTAGTTCTAGTCATGTCAACATTGAGCGCGATCAACCCCGACTCCGTCCTCGTCCTCGGCGCCACCGGCAAGACCGGCCGGCGCGTCACCGCCCTCCTCGGACCTGCCGCACGCCCGGCGTCGCGGTCCGCGGCCACGAGATTCGACTGGGCCGATCCGGCCACCTGGGGGCCCGCCGTCGCCGGCACGACCGCCGTCTACGTCGTGCCGCCGGAGAACCCCCTGCTGCTGAACGACTTCGTGCGCCTCGCGGTGGAGTCCGGTGTCTCGCGGCTCGTGCTGCTGTCGATGCGCGGTGCGCCCGACGACGACCCGTTCGAGGCGGCGGTCAAGGGCTCGGGCGTGGAGTGGACGGTCCTGCGGCCCACGTGGTTCATGCAGAACTTCGACGAGGACATCTTCGCCCCGTCCGTGGAGCAGGGGGAGTTCGCTCTGCCCGCGGGCGACGGCGTCCACCCGTTCATCGACGTGGTGGACATCGCCGAGGTCGCCGTCGCCGCCCTGACCCGGCCCGGCCACCACGGGCAGACCTACGACCTCAGCGGGCCGGAGGCGTTGTCGTTCCCCGAGATGCTCGCGCGGATCAGCGCGGTGACCGGCAAGCCCGTGCGGTACTCGGACATCGAGTCGGCGGAGTTCACCGCCCAGCTGCGCGGGCTCGGCTTCTCGGAGGAGATCGCGGAGCTCGTCACGATGCTGCTGGAGCTGATCCGCAAGGGGGAGGAGGCGCACGTCTCCGACGGCGTGAGGAAGGTGCTCGGCCGGGAGCCGCGGACGTTCGCCGACTATCTCGGGAGCAGCAGGTTCGCCTGAAGGCCGCGCGTGCCCTCGTTGGTGATGACGGCCTCGCAGAGCGCGCGCCCCGTGCGGGCGCGCCACTCCTGCGCCACGTCGCAGTACTGAAGGCCCATCGCGTAGGTGAGCTGGCCGATGCACTCGCCTTCGAGCAGCACCTCGAGGGTGTGTTCACCGGTGTGAGAACCTCTGGCGATTCTGCAATCCCGTAACTCGGCGATGACGTGGACGGGCGTGCGGCCGTCGACCACGCGGTGCAGCACGTGCTGGTGGGCTTCCTCGCCGACCACGGCGACCTGGTACTCGGCGGGCATCGTCGGCGCCGTGCCGAGCGCCTCGTGATCGAGCAGCAACAGCCGCGGAGAGCCCAGGTGCAGGTGCACGGTGCGGCGCTGTCCGCCGCCGATGATGCGGGCCGGGCACGAACCGACCTCGCCGCGCTCGGCCAGGTCGAGCAGGAGCGGCAGGTAGTCGCCGGCCTGCTCGCTGCGCAGGTACCCGGCGGTGACGGCGGTGCGGTCCGCACGCAGCAGGTCGACCCGTACCGACGGCCGGTCGTGCCGACCGGCGGACTCCGGCACGAGCACCGCGGTCGCGAGGACGGCCGAGTCGTCCCCGTCCCCGTCTCCATCCGCTGACAGTCTCACCACCTCGGCGATGGCGTCCTGGTGGTGCGCCTCGCCGAGGATCGAGATCCTCCCGGCCGTCGACAGGCGACGCAGACGGGACCGGGTGCGGGCCGGGGCGAGCTGCTCGGCCGTCTTGTTCTTGGTGCCGGCGAACATCAGCGCGAACAGTGCGAGCCCGATGACGAAGCCCAGAGGGCCGAAAGCAACGGTCAGAACCAGCGCGAGCACGGCGACGGCGATCAAAACGGCGGCAGGCGAGGGTTCTGTGCGTTGCTGCATCGTCATGTGGCATCCCCGAGGCTCGGCAACCCGTCACTCTCAGTGTCGGGTACGCCGGGCGATGTGTTTCACAAATCGCTCGTTTGGCCTAGCACGACGGGCTGGGGACTCCAGCCAGTGACCGGAGTTCGTCGCGGATCGGGATCATCCGCCAACGGTGAGTGAGGATTCTCCTCGGCGAGCCTCAGCCCGGCGCCGGTGGAGGCCCACGCGAGAGCAGTCCCGAGGGCGACGCCGCCGAAGATGAGAGCGCCGAACACGAAGCTCCAGCTGCCGCTGAACATCCGGAACACCGCGTAACCGGCCATCGCCGCCGTGAGGGCGGTGAGCACCAGCATCAGGTGATGCGTGCCGTGCCGGACCTTCTTCAGGTTCGGCCGCAGCGGCTGCGACCGGCCCAGGTCCCACAGCACCTTCGCGTTGGCCCAGCGACTGCTCTCGAGCGGCGGCCGCGGCTCGGCCTTGGCCCGTGCCGCCGCCCGTTCCCGGACCAGGCGCAACGTCGTCGCGGTGTCGTCGACCGGCAGCAACCACTCCTGGCCGCCGCCGATGACCCGCAGCACCGGCCCCGGCGTGATCGTGAGCTCGCTCGTGTTGCCGAACCACCACTGCGCCGGCGAGGACACGACGCCCACCTCGACGTGGCTGATCCGGTCGAACCGGATCGCGACCCGCCCGACCGGCGACGTGGCGTGCCGCGGCGGTGGCAACTTGTCGAGCAGCAGCCGGCGTGACTGGACGCGCAGCCGTCCCCCGCCGCGCAGCCGCACGAGCACCTCGACCGGCGAGCGCCGCACGTCGCCGGTGACCGGCCACGACACGATCCTCGCCGCGAGCCAGGCCAGGCCCCACGCGAGCAGGGGAGTCGCCACGGCCAGCACGGCCTGCTCACCGCTTCTCGGGCTGGCGATGCCAACCAAGGCGACCGGGACCGACGGCAGCCAGGCGAGGCGCGTCCACGCCGAAGTCATCCACCACAGCACCACGAAGAGCAGCACCGCCACCGGAACGGGCCAGAAGCCGTCGAGGTCGGTGAACTTCTCCGCGAACTCGGCGGCGAAGTCGAACTCCTCCCGCCTGCCGGGCAGAGACCGCTGGAACAGGTACGACGACAGCGTGAGGTAGCCGAAGGGCACGGCGGCATAGCTGAGCAGGATCAACGGAACGGCGGCGAGATACCGCAGGAACATCATGTGTGGAGCCCCCAGGTCGGATCAGTGGACCAGGGTAAGGCGCGCACGTCCTCTCGGCCCGGATTCGCCACCGCCGGGGAGCGCCGTCAGCACGAGGCCGAACACCAGCCCGTTCAGTTCCTCGAGGCCCAGGTTCAGCTCTCTGGCCACGTGCGCCGGCGTCGTGCCGTTCTCGCGGAGGACCTTGAACACCTTGGTGAGCAGCTTCGACGTCTCGCGCCGGGTCATGCCGCCCGGCACGAGGCTGTGGACGTTCGCCCACCTCGTGAACTGGTCCCGGCCGACGTGCCAGTGCCGGTGGTCGGTGCCGGGCAGTTGTCGTTGGGGCATCAGGAACTCGGCGGCGAACTCGTGCGGCTCGTCGTGGCCGAGCAGCACGGCCAGGTGGACGGCCGCGTCGAACCGAGCCTGTTCCGGCGTCGCCGACGGGCTGAGGAACACGAACGGCGTTCCGTTGTGCCAGCAGGAGAAAGCCTCCTGGACGACGCAGTCGACCGGCAGCGAGAACACCCGCACGCCGTGCGACTCGAGCAGCTGCACCATGTTCGGCGCCGGCCCGGTGGTGAGCCGCCACGCGTCGCGGGTGCCCTGCGGCGAGGTGCGGGGCGCCGGCAGGTCCGGCTGGGGGAGCACGAACAACCGGTCGAGCCAGCCGTTGAACTCGATCGCGAGCTGCGCGGCCGCCATCGCCTGCGCGTCGTGCGGTGTGCCTTGGGGCCGGGGTGGTTCCGGCGCCGTCAGGAACTCGGCCGGGAACCCGAGAGCCCCCGCCAGCGACTCGAGCGCTGCGGGCTTGGGCCGGCGCTGCCCCCGTTCGTACTCGCTGATCGCCCGCGCCTGCACGCCCGACTTCCGCGCGAGCTCGGCCGCGGTGAGTCCGCGCCGGGTGCGGGCGAGCGTGAGTCGCGAGGGCGTGAGCATGATCCGGCCATTGTCGTCGGTGGCCCGCCGGACTGCCAGGCGGGTCCTCGTGCCGGTTTCGGATCAGCGTGAACCGGTTCCGTGGCGTAGCTTCGGGGTGTGGGCCAGAGGGATCATGACCTGCGGCGGAGCGGGATCGTGCGCCACGCCTCCTTCGGCGCGTGGCTGCTCGGCCTGCTGCTCCTGGGGTTGTCGGTCGTCGGCCTGATCCGGTGGCCGCACTGGGTGTGGACGGCACCGATCGCCTGCGCGCTGCTCGCCCTCGGCGTCACCTACCGGCTGCGGCACAACGGCGGCCCGCTCGTGCTCGGCGGGATCGCGCTGGCGCTGCTCGTCGGGGCCGGCGCGCTGGCCCAGATCGCCACCTCCGTCTCCCACCCCTAGCGACGGAGCGCGACCGGGAAGTCGACCTCCTCCGGACCGTCCACATTGGGCGCCTTGAGCTGCGGGAATTCCATCGGCGGCAACGGGATCCGATGAGCCCACCGCTCGATGATCTGGTTCTGCGGCGTCGGCTCCGGCTGCGACACCTCGCGCAACACCACGAGCCTGTCGTCCAGCTGCAGCGGGTACGTGACCAGGAACCACAACTTCAGCCCCTCGCTGCGCACGTTCTCGAACAGCGCGAACTGGTCGTGGTCGTTGTCCCGCATCATCGCCGCGATGGCGGGCCCCTTCGCGTAGTCGCTGCGCAACGGCGCCTCCGGCGACCCCGTGCCCCGGTTGCCCTGCAGCGTGCCGAGCAGCACCGGCCGCGACGGGTGCCGGATCAGCCCCGCGTTCCAGTGGTCGAGCCGCTGCCACCCCTCCGCCGCCAGCAGCTGCCGCAGCGTGCCCACCCGGTGGATCCAGTCGAGCAGGCCCGGCGCGTTGGTCGGGCCGAACGGGGGCGAGGCGGCGCGGGCGTCGATGCCGGCGGTGATCGCGCGGTCCAGGACCGCGCGGCGCAGGCCCAGGTCGGCGAGCTGCTCGTCGGCGGTGGGGGTGAGCTTGCGGAAGGCGGCGTTGGTCATGGGACGACGGTAGCGACGGGGTCTGACATTTCCGGGAGGCCGCAGGTCAGGGGTGGCTGAGGTGAGGGGAGTGGAAGGGCGGCGGGAGGTGGTGGTCTGGGACCGCAGGGGTGGGGGAGGCAGGTGGGCTGACGGGCCAGGGCGTGGCGGAGGCCCGTGGGTAGGTGGCCCGGCGGGGGCAGAGGGGTGGGGGTGTGCTGGGTGGGGGTGTGCTGGGTGGGGGTGTGCTGGGTGGGGGTGTGCTGGGTGGGGGTGCGCTCGGTGAGACGAGGCTGGGGCGGGGATGTGCCGGGGCGGGGATGTGCTGGGGTCAGGAGAGGCTGGCATGTAGAGGATCCGGCTGAATCGCGTGGCGAAGTCCGCGAAGCAAGAGGGCGGTGCCCCGGACCGAAGTCCGAGGCACCGCCCTCGCGGCCCGTCTCCCGGTCAGGCCGCCACCGGCGTGAGCTGGTGCAGCACGTCCCGCTCACCCAGCCGTTCCCGCGCCCACTCCGCCACCGTCGCGTCCTGCGCGAACAGCACGATCTGCCGGTCCGCGGACAGCTGCAGCAGCAGGTCCAGCACGGCGCGTGTGCGGGCATCGTCGGCCTGCACCGTGACGTCGTCCAACAACAACGGGCACGGCTCGGTGGCGAGGTGCTGGGCCAAGGCCACCCGCAACAACAGGTAGACCTGCTCCGCGGTCCCCAGGGACAGGTGCGAGGCCTGGTGCCACGAGTCGGAGGCCGCGCACACCCGCACGGTCAGGGTCGACGGGTCCACGGCGGCGTCGACGTACCGGCCGTCCGTCACCGACGGCAGCCACGTGCGGAGGGTCGTCTCCAGGGCCGGGGCGATGGTGCTGTGCACCTTCTCGCGGGCGGCGGTCAGGTAGCGGGAGGCCAGGTCGATGGCCTCGACCTCCGCCGACACCTCGGCCAGCGCGGCGGTCGCGGTCTGCACCGCCTCCTCGGCGTCCGGGACGCTCGGCAGGGTGCGGGCCAGTTCGGCGACGGTGGCCGCCAGGGTGTCCGCCGAGGTCGCCAGGGCCGGGTCCACCGGGGGCAAAGCGGCGTAGCGGGCGGCCACCTCCAGCAGGGTGGCGTGGTGGGTGTGCGCCGCGGAACGGGTCGCTTCCAGGTCGTCCAGGGTGTCGGCGGCCGCCAGGGCCTGGAGCTCCGCCCACGCCTGGCGTTCGTCCTCGGCCTCGCGCAGCAGCTTGTCCCAGCCCCGTTGCCACTCGGCGATCGCGCGCAGGAGGTCCTCCGGGCGGTCGCCGGTGCCGCCGATCGTGGTCACGGCCTCGCGGAGCAGGTCCGCTGCCCGGTCGCGCGCGGCCATCGCCTCGGCGACGGTGGCCTCGGCCAGGCGGCGGTCCGCCAAGGTCTGGGCCAGCAGGGGGCGTTGGGCCGCCAACGACGCCTGGCGGGCGCGCACCTTGCAGTCGGTCTCGTAGTCCACCAGGAGGTCGGGGACGGTCACGGTGGCGTCGATCTTGCCGCGCGCTGCCAGCTCCACGCGGACCGCCTTCTCGGTGCGGGCCACCTCGCACAGCAGGTCGGCGTGCTCGGCCTCCCACGCGGCTCGGTTGGCCAGGCGCCACAACGTTTCGCGGTCCGCGGGGATACCGAGCGACGCGCACTCGGCCACGGCCTCGTCGTGGACGCGCACGGCCTGGGCGGCCACCGCGCGCTGGCCCTCGGCCTCGGCCAGGGTGCGGTCGGCGGTGAACAGCACGCCACGGGCCTCGGTGGCGGTGGCGGCGCGCTCGGCGGCGAAGGTCACGGCCGCCTCGCGTTCGTCCGCGTTGCCGCGGGACAGCGCTCCGCCGACACCGGCCACCAGTGCCGCGACGAGGACTCCCATGGCGGCGAACTGCTCGCCGGTCAGGAAGAGCAGCACGCCCACGAGTGACGTGAGGCAGCTCAGCGCCAGCAAAGCGTTGCGCAGGAACGGGTTCGGCACCGCGATCTCCTGCACGCGCGCCGCGGCCACGTCCGCCTCGACCTGGGTGCGGGCCGCCGTGGCGGCGGCCTCGTCCTGGTGCTGGCGCGCGGTGTCCACGTCGATCGACGCCGTGGTCAGGCGGCCACCGGCGGCCGGGTCGAGGCGCGTGGCGAGTCCGCGCAGCACGGACGGCTCCGCGGTCGTCGGCGGGGACGGCCTGCGCTCCTGGTGCGCGGCGGCCACGGCGGACGCGGTCGCGTAGGCCGACGCCACGACGCGGAGTTCGTCGTCGAGCGCGGTCTCGCCGACCGGGAAGTCCGGCACCGCGGCGAGTTCCGCCTCCAGCGCCTGCGCGGACGGACCGGGCAGCGCCCTCGGCGTCGGCGCCGCACGCCACGCCGCGAGCGCGCGGTTCACCAGGATCGCCCGCTCCTCCAGCACCGCGAGCCCGGACGGCGGCGTGTCGCCGAACCGCTCCCGCAGCTCGGTCTGCCGCGCCACCTTGGCCGACAGGGCGTCGAGCGACTCGGCGTGCTCCTGCACGGCCAGCCGGGCGCGCGCAGCGGCGGCACACCGGGCCCGCGCACCCAGTTCCTGGTACCGCGTGTGCTCACGGCGGGCCACGGCGAGGTCGGTTTCGGCTTCCCGCAAGCGGTTCCGGGCGTCGCGCAACGCGTCCACGGGCGCGGTCAGCCGCTGCAACGCCTGCTCCACCGTGCCGTCCGTGCCCGCGGTCGCGGCCGCCCGGCGCAGGTGGTCCTGGAGGCCGTTCGCCGCGTCCAGCACCGTCAGCAACTGCGCCTGGTCGACGCACGCGGTCGCGGCGAACGACGTGCGGTCGAGCCCCACCCAGCGCGAGGCGTCCGGCGCCGAGTCGGCGTTCAGGTCGCGCTCCACCGCCACGACCTCACCGGACTCCAGCGCCACCGTGGCCGCCACCCGCCACGACTCGCCCTCCCACGGGCGGTGCCGCGCCGACGGGGCACCGCACAGCGCCGCGCGGATGGCCGCGTGCCACGACGACTTCGCGGACTCGTTCACACCCGCCACCACGGTCAGGCCGGGTGCCAGCGCCAGCGTCCGGTCGTGCAACGGCCCGAACGCGTGGGCCGTGACGGACTCGATCCTCATCGCTCCTCCAACGCCCGCAGGCCGGCCGACAGCACCCGGCCGCGCAGGGCCACGTCCAGAGCGGGATCGGCGAGCACGTCGCGCACGAACTGGCCGCGTACGGTCCGTTCCGCCGCGACGGTGTCGAAGTCCAGCAACGGGAACGTCTTCTCCGAGTCGAGCCAGCCGAGCGACCGCGACGCCGACACGTCGAACACCTCCCGCGACACCGTTCCGTCCTCGCGCACCGTGCACAGCACCGCCCCGCGCTCCCCGGTCTCGCCCGGCGTCAGCGGATCGGGGTTGCCGGGGAACGTGTAGTCGGACGCGTGCTCCGGCGTGTGCACGTGCCCGAGGAACGCGTGGTCCAGCCCGGTGATCGCGACGTCGTCGGGTGCGGAACCGTGGCACAGCGCCAGGTTCACGCCTCCCCGGTTCACCGTGAACCCGTCGATGACGTCCCGCGTCGGACCGGGCCCGACGTTCGCCGCGCCCCAGAGCGTGACGCCGTCGGCGAGCTCGACCGGCATCAGCACCGACGACGAGAACACGTGCACGTTCGGTGTCCAGTCCACCTGCTGGTAGACCGACTGCGGCCCGTACCAGTCGTCGTTGCCCGGGGCCAGGAACACCGGCACCCCGCAGTCGAACGACGACCGCAGGAACTCGGCCGTCGACGGCGAGCAGCGGTCGTGCTCGTAGAGGTCGCCGGCGCACAACATCGCGTCGGCGCCGGTCTCCTGGGCGAGGTCCACGATGTGGCCCAGCGTGTCACGCAACGCTTGACGCCGCTCCGGGCCCGCGCAGGGAAAGCGCGTGTCCAGGTGCAGGTCCGCGAACAGCAGCAGTTTCACCAGTGCCTTCAGGTGAGTTCGATGTTGCCGGACAAGGTCAGGGACGGCCGCAGCGCCGCCGCGACCGCGGCGGTGTCGGCGTGCCAGCCGGTCAGCTCCGCCACGGTCGGGGTCAGCTCGTAGCCGTGGTGCCGGATCGCGCGGCTCAGCGCGTGCCACAGCTGGGAGGCGTCGTGCGCCACGTCGGTGTCCACATGGGACGGAAGACTGATCAGCAACGCGTGCACGGGCTGGTCGGTGTTCTCGGCACCGCAGGCGCGGGCCACGGACCGCTCCACCGCGGTGCGCAACAGCTCGGCGCAGCACCGGATGCGCACGCCGTCGAGCTGGTCCGGGCGTGCCAGGAGGTTCGCCACGCAGGTCAGCCGGTCCTGGACGTCGGAGGGGAGGGTCATCGCTGCACCCACCCGGCGAGCAGTTCGGTGTCGCGGATCAGCACGTCCAGGTCTCCGCTCTCGCCGCCGACCCGGCACGCCAGCAGCAGGTCGACCGCCCACGAGCCGACGGTGTTCTCCAGGTGCGGCAACAACTTCGTGGGTTCGGTGAGGTCGTCGAGCACGGCGAGGGCGAGCTTGTGCCTGGTCGTGAGCGCGCATTCCAGCTCGCGCTCCACCTCGGCGTGCGGCACCCCGCGGCCGAGCCGTTCGCGGCGGAACCGGGCGTGCGCCGCCGCCTCCAGGGCCGCCCGGCAGCAGGACGCCACGAGCTCGGACCGCAGCGCGTCCGGCAGGTCCTCGTCGACGCGCATCGCGCGGGCGTCGGCGAGGCAGCGGCCGACCGGGTCGTCGGACATCCGCACCTGCACCGCCGACTCCTCGCCGCGGCAGACCTCCCACACCGTCGCGGGGAGCCGCAGCCGCCGCAACGCCTCCACCAGCCGTTCGTCGTGGGTGAAGACCACGACCTGGCGGGTCAGCCCGACGTCGGCGAGCACCTGGGCGAGACCGTCCACCTTGGACGGGTCCATCGCCTGCACCGGGTCGTCGATCACCACGAACCGGAACGGGCTCTCGTCCACCATCGCGCGGGGCAGGAACAGCGCGAGCCCCAGCGAGTGCAGCTCGCCCTGGCTCATCACCGCGAGCGCCGAGTTCGTGACGCCGTCGACGGACACGTCCAGCTCGACGTTGCGGGCGCCGCCGAGCCGCACCGCGCCCAGGTCCACGTTGCTCTGCTGGCGCAACCGCTGCCAGATCCGCTGCGACTCCTTGGCGAACGGCGCGATCCGCTCGGACCGCAGCGTGGCCGCGGTCTTGCGGATCCAGTTCTCCGCCTCGGTCACGTCGGCGAGCACCTCGGCGTCCGCAAGCGCTTGCTGCGCCTGCGAGTGCCACTCGAACAGCGCGATCGCCATCGGCCGCCACACCAGGTCGCGCCGGTCGATCTGCTCCCGGGCGACGGACTTCAGCTGGTCGACAGCCTGTATGAGATCTGCATACCGGTCGAATACTTCCTGTCGCAGGCGCACGGGGTCGTCGATCGAGGCGCACGCCTCCCACGCCTGCCAGGCCTGCAGTGCGGCCGTCGTGTCGAGCACGTCCTGCGCCTCGGTCAGCACCTCGGGCACCGGCACGCACACCGCGCGGGTGGCCGCGACGGCGACGTCCAGGCGGTCGGCGGCCTCGTGCAGCTCGGCGGCGGCCTTGGCGAGGTGCTCGGCGCGGTCCCTGGCCTTGGCGAGCCACAGGCCGTCGAGCCGGCCGAGGTCGCACACCGGGCACGTCTGGGCCCGCGGCGAGTCCCTGGAGGACTCCTGCAGCTGGATCGCGAGCCGCAGGATCTCGCTGGTCCGCAACGAGTCCTGCGCGTTGGCCGTCGCGACCGCGCTGACCGCGCCGAGCGCGAGGTCGAACGTCTCGCGAACCCGGTCGACCTCCTCGTCGGGCGGCAGCGCGACGTCCACGATCTGGTGCAGCAGGCTCGTGCCGGTGCCGACCTCCGCACCGAGCGCGAGGTCCGCGATCGCGTCGAGGTCGGGGGAGTCGCTGCCGAGCAGTGCGGCGGCGCGGTGGGCGCGTTCGTCCTGGGAGGCCAGCAGCTCCGCGCGGACGCGTTCACGCCGGTCGTGCGGACGGGCGACGATTTCGGCGAGGCGCTTGCGGTGCTCGGCGAGCGCCTGCTGCGCCTCGGTGATCGCCTCAAGGCCCAGAAGGCGGTGCATCGCCTCGTAGAGGTCCTCGGGTTGTGCGTCGAGCACGGTGCCGAGCTCGCTGTAGGGCAGGAACGGGCGGTAGGTCTCCAGCGCCTCGTGCCACCTGCGGTCGTCGAACGGCTCGTTGTCCTGCGTCCACTCGCCCTGCGCCAGGTCGTCCTCCGGCGCCCACTGTCTTCGGATCGTCGTGCGGTCCGGCGCCGCGGCTTGGACGAGCTCCAACTCGACGGCGGTGTCGGCCTGGTGGAGGTTGCGCCAGCCCTGCCGCCACACGTCGTGCCGCGCTCGGGTCCAGCGCGCGTTGTAGCCGGTCATGGCCAGTTCGGCGGCCTCGGCGAAGCTCGACTTGCCGGAGCCGTTGCGCCCGGTGACGACGGTCAGGCCCGGACCCGGCGCCAGCGGCAGGCGTGCCTGCGGGCCGATGCCGCGAAAACCTTGAACGCGGATCTCCGACACGAAGATCCCCTGACCGGGGCCGTCCGTGCGTTCGCGCGGGGCCTCGTCGTGCGTGGGCACGCCGGCGAGAGCGCGCTCCAGCGCCTCGTCGCCCCGGCACGCCGCCAGCACCAGTTCCGCCGCACGTGGGGTGAGTTCGTCCTTGGCCAGTCGCCCGGCCATCAGTTCGAGTAACCCGGCTTCACCCGCCACGGTCACATTTCCTCCAGCTGCCACCACTCGATAGGGCGGCAACTTAGGCACGAAAGGGGACCTACTGGTGAGTACTCACACCATCGAGTGGTGTTGCATAGGGTGACTAAAGGTGGACCTCGTCGTTAGGGACCCCACACCTGCAGGCCCCTGATCACGAAGTAGGCGTCCGGCACGTAGGTGCCGTGCTTCGGGTAGGTGGTGAACTCGGCCTCGGTCGAGCAGTTCTCCCTCTGGTACACGGTCGCGTCCCTGCTCAGGCGGTTCGCGAACGACTTGCCGACCACGGTGAGGGTGATGCACTCGCCGGGGTTCGCCGACTCCACGTCGAGGCGCTGGACGGTGCCCGTGTAGTCGGGGCCGGACCAGACGCAGAACTCGCCCTTGTCGCAGCTCTTGTCACTCTGCGCTACGGCGATCCCACTGGAGGCGACCGCGCCCGCAGTGATCACCAGGGCGGCGATGAGGCTCTTCGTCGACATGGGCGCACCTCCGTCGCAGAAGAGTGTGCGTCCGTTCGGGTCAATCGGCCAGACGATCTTGGAGCGCCTTCGCATCGCGCGGTGCGTACGCCTTCGCGTCGTTGTCGAAGTAGACGAACACGTCGCCGTGCTCGCGCCACGCCCGGACCCTCGCGGCCCAGGCGTCGAGGCCCTCGTCGGTGTACCCGCTCACGTAGAGCTCGTCGTGGCCGTGCAGCCGCACGTAGACGAAGTCGCTGGTCACCTCTTCGATCAACGGGTACTTGCCGGCCGCGTCGGCGACCACCAGCGCGATGTCGTGGCGTTTCAGCAGGTCGACGAACTCGGGCGTCTGGTAGCTGTCGTGACGCACTTCGAGGGCGTAGCGCATCGGCCGCTCGGCATCGGTGGTGGTGTGGGCGGGGTCCACGCGGTGGTCGTGGCGTTCGGCGACCTTCGCGGCCTCGGTGGTGGTGCGGGGGAGGCTCTCGAAGAACGCGGTGAGCAGGTCCGCGTCGAACCGCAGCGTGGGCGGGAGCTGCCACAGGATCGGGCCGAGCTTGGGGCCGAGGGCGAGCACTCCGGACGCGAGGTAGTTCGCGAGGAGCTCGTGGCCGTCCTTGAGGCGCTTCATGTGCGTGATGAAGCGGCTTCCCTTGACGGAGAAGACGAAGTCGTCCGGTGTCTCGGCGGCCCACTTCCGGTAGCTCGACGGGCGTTGCAACGAGTAGAACGAGCCGTTGATCTCGACCGAGCCGAGCTGCTCGCTCAGGTAGGCGAGCTCGCGCTTCTGCGTGACGCCCTTGGGGTAGAACACTCCGCGCCAGGGCGGGTAGACCCACCCCGAAGTGCCGATCCTGACCTCGCCCATGTGGCTATCGTGGCACGGTGGACGACTACCTACAGCGCATCGGTGCCTCCCGCACGTCTTCGTTGGCCGAGCTGCACGAACGGCATCTGCTGACCGTCCCGTTCGAGAACCTCCACACCCACATGGACATCCGGATCGTGCTGGAGGTCCCGTGGCTGCACGACAAGATCGTGGTGCAGCGGCGCGGTGGGTTCTGCTACGAGCTCAACGGGTTGTTCGCGGAGTTGTTGCGGCACCTGGGACATCACGTCGACCTGCTCGGCGCGCGCACGATCGGCGACGAGCAGCGGCTCGGCCCGCCGCTCGACCACCTGGCGCTGCTCGTGGACGGCACGTGGCTCGCCGACGTCGGGTTCGGCTCGTTCACGCTGCGGCCGCTGTCCTGGGAGTCCCGTGAGGACCAGCGCGACCCGTTCGGCGTCTTCCGGCTCGTGGACGTCGGCGACGACGTGGAGGTGCTGATGGACGGCAAGCCCTGCTACCGGCTCGACCGCCGGCCGCGCGAACTCGCCGAGTTCGTGCCGACCTGCTGGTGGCACCAGACCGCGCCGGAGTCGCACTTCCGCACCGGGCCGATGGCGTCGCTCGCGTTGCCGGACGGGCGGATCACCGTGACGGACAAGAAGGTCGTGGTGACGGAGAACGGCCGCAAGACCTCGACCGATGTCGAGGATCCCGCGGCCGCCTTCCAGGAACGCCTGGGACTTCACTTCCGGCAGAGCAACGCGTCCGGCGTCCTGCGCCAGTTGTAGGCGACACCGGCGATGTGCTCGTCCTGCGCGCACTGCCCCTTGTAGTGCCCGTTGGCCCAGTCGCCACCCTGGTCCGGCCGATTGTCACCGCGGTCGAACCACAGCACGCGGGTCTGCGTTCCCTGCGCGACCGGAGCGCAGACCAGGGTGAAGCTCGCGTAGCCGACGGCGGCGTTTCCGTTGGGGCACTGGAGCTTCGTGTAGCCGGACGCCCAGTCGTTGGTCACGTGCTGCTCGTTGGTGACCCTTTTGGTGCCGCTCCACTGTGGACCGCTGACGCACAGCCCGCGGTTGCCGGTGTGGCTGATGCCGACGAGCTTCTCGTTCTGCGGGCAGGATTCCTTGAGGAGCTGGTTCCAGCGGGTCTCCTGCGGGATCTGCCCGGTGCGGCTCGGTGCGGTGACGAGGCGGTTCCACGCGCCGGCCCGCCAGTCGTCGCCGTCGTTGACGCCCATGCGGTTCCCGGCGGCGTCCCAGTGCAGCAACGCCCAGCCGTTGCCGCCCCGGTTGGTGTGGAAGCCGACCAGCGGCCAGTAGGCGAAGTCGGTGTCGTTCGCGACGAGCTGGTTCACGAACCGCTCGAACCAGTCACGCGCCTTGGGGTTGTTCTCGCCGCGGCCGCCGACACCGAACTCGCTGATCCACAACGGCGCGGTGAAGTGCTTCTGCGCCTCGGTGATGAAAAAAGCCTGGCGCTGCAGCACGTTGACGTGGTCCTGCGGCGAGAGGTCCTGGTAACGCGGGTCGCTCGTCTCGCCGATTCCCGTGGCACCGCTGTGGTTCGGGCCGGTGTAGCCGTAGAAGTGGGCGGAGTAGACGAGCTTGTTCGGGTTGGCGAGCGTGTGGCTGAGGAACCGCGCCGGCTCGAGCGTCGGCCGCCCGTGCGCGAAGCCGTCGACCGGGATGCCCGTCCAGTTGATGCCCTCGACGATGACGAGCAGGTCGGGAGCGACCTGCTGGAGCCGGTCGGCGGCCTGCTGCGACGCCTTGTGCCAGTCGTGGTCGTTGCCCCAGCCCCAGTTCGGGTCGTCCCAGACGTTGCGGCGCACCTCGTTGTAGAGGTCCGCGCCGACCACGCGCTTGTTCGCCTTGTAGCGGTCGGCCATGAACGCCCAGTCGGTGATCCACTGGTCGGTGCTCTGGCTGGTGTTCCAGCGCTCGTTGCCGTCGACGCCGCAGCACCACCGCGAGGTCGTGGTGTGGTTGTTGAGGATGACGGCGAGGTTGTTGCGGGTCAGCTCGGCGACGACCGCGTCGTAGACCTCCAGCGGCCGCTTCCCGTTGAGCTGCGCGTCCTTCAGCCCGTTGACCGGGTTCGTGTCCTTGATCATCTGGTTGGAGAACGGCAGCCGGACGCTGTTGACGCCGATCTCCTTGAAGCCACTGATGATCGTGGCCATGGTCGCGCGGTCGAGCCCGAGCGGGACCTGGTCGGCCTTCTCGCCCGAGTGGTGGTTGGCGGGGTCGTTGATGTCGCCGGAACCGGTGTAGGTGCCGCTCGCACCGTGCCAGTTGCCGGACTTGAGCTTGAAGCGGTCGCCGTGGGCGTCGACGATCCACCGGCCTCGGGTGCTGAGGGGGCCGGTCCAGGCCGCCTCCTCCGCGTGCGCTTGCACGGGAGCCACGAGACTCGCGGCCAGGAGCAGGGGAGCCAAGACGCGAATCGTTCTCATATCTGAACAGGCTAGTTGACAACCGGGATCGTCCCGCAAATACTCGGATTCGAGCGATCGGAGCCGAGTGATGAAGAACCCGCTGGGTATGGCGGTGCTGGGACTGCTGCTGGAGTCGCCGATGCACCCGCACGCGATGGCGGCCACGCTGCGAGAACGTGGCATGGACAGGTCTTTCAAGGTCACGACCGGATCGCTGTACGACGTGGTGCGCGCGCTCGTGCGTGAGGGGTGGATCGAGGCGCGGGAGACGGTGAAGGTCGGGGCCCGGCCGGAGCGGACGATCTACGGGCTCACCGCGGTGGGGCAGCAGGAGTTCACCCGCTGGGTCGACCGGTTGGTGCGGGAGCCGCAGCCCGAGTTCCCGAAGTTCCTCTCCGCCGTCAGCTACCTCGGCGCGCTCGGCGCTTCGGGGGCGGCGGAGGCGTTGCGGGAACGGGCGGACCGGTTGCGGGCGTCGCTCGACGAGATGCGCGGTGCTCACCGGGACGCGCTGGCGCAGGTGCCGCGGCTGTTCGTGGTGGAGGTCGAGTACGCGGTCCGGCTCGCGGAGGCCGAGCTCGGGTGGGTCGAGGAGATCATCGGCGACGTCGAGTCCGGGCGGCTCGCGTGGCCGGAGGGGGCGTGATGACGGTTCTGGTGGCCGGGGCCGGCCCGGCCGGGTTGATGGTGGCGGCGGAGCTCGCGCTGGCCGGCGTCGAGGTGGCCGTGGTGGACGCGGCGCCGGCGAGGTTCCCGCACCCGCGCGGCTTCACGCTGTCGGCGCGCAGCCTGGAGCTGCTCGACCGGCGCGGGCTCGTCGACCGGTTCCTCGCGGAGGGACCCGTGGTGCCGTACGGGATGTTCGTGCCCGGGATGGGCCTCGACTTCTCCGCGATGGAGACCGATCACCCGTACGTGCTGGGCATCGCGCAGAACCGGGTCGAGGAGCTGCTGGAGGAGTGGCTCGCCGAGCTCGGGGTGCGGGTGCGGTGGGGACAGGAGGTCGTGGACTTCACGCAGGACGCCGACGGGGTCGACGTGGTGGTCGGCGACGAGCGGTGGCGCGTCTCGCACCTGATCGGGTGCGACGGCAGCCGCAGCCTGGTGCGCAAACGCGCGGGGATCGCCTTCCCCGGTGTGGGCGCGACGTCGCACGGACTGGTCGCGGACGTCGAGGCGGACTTCGACGCGCTGGCGACGGGCGAGGTGTTCGTGCTGCCCCGGCCCGGCTACGTGCGGATCGTGCTGGAGGAACCCGAGCCGCGGTCCGGGCCGGTCGAGCTCGGCTACGTCCAGGAGTTGCTGAACGCCCGGCTCGGCCGGGAGGTGCCGCTCGGGAGGGCGTTGTGGCTCAGCCGCTTCTCCGACGCGGCGCGGCAGGCGGAGAGCTACGTGCGCGGCCGGGTGGTCCTCGCCGGCGACTCCGCGCACGTCCACCCGCCGGCGGGGGCGGTCGGGGTGAACGTGGCGCTGGCCGACGCGGTGAACCTCGGCTGGAAGCTGGCAGCGACCGTCACGGGCCAGGCCCCCGAGGGGCTGTTGCAGACGTACCACGACGAACGGCATGCGGCGGGTGCGCGCGTCCTGCGCACGACGCGCGCGCAATCCCTTCTCGCCCGTGAGGACCTCTCACCGGTGCGAGACCTCCTAACGGAGCTGAGTGCCGTCGCGAACAAGCACCTCGCCGAGCTCGTCGCGGGTGTGGACACGCGGTATGACGCTCGTATACCGGGTGCACACCCCTTGCTCGGGCGGCTGGCGCCGAACTTCGAGGTGCGGTCCGGCGGCAGGTCCACCACCGTCGCGGAACTGCTCCGCCCCGGCCGCCCGGTGCTGCTGGACGAGTTCGGCGGGATGCTGATCAGGCCGGATGGGCACGTCGCCTGGGTGGCTGATCCCGAGACGTTGCCGGCGGCGTTGCGGACGTGGACCGGGCCATGAGGCTCAGGGCGTTGCGGGGAGCGGCGCCGTGCATGGTGTTGTCGAAGTAGACGTAGGTGTCCCGGTCCCAGTCGTGGATCTTCGCCGCCCACTCGTCGAGCTGCGCGTCGTCATAGGAGCTGATGTACAGCTCGTCATGCCCGTGCAGCCGCAGGTAGGCGAAGTCGGCGGTCACGGCCTCGATGCACGGGAACGTCGGTGCGTCCGACACGACGTGAGCGACGTTGTGCGCGCGCAGCAGGTCGAAGTAGCCGTCGGTGCGAAACGACTCGTGCCGTGGTTCGAACGCGTGCCGGCCCGGCGGGAGCGTGGCGAGGAAGTCCTCGACCAGTGCGCGGTCGAAGCGCAGCGACGGCGGCAACTGCCAGAGGATCGGTCCCTGCTTGGGGCCGAGGGCGAGCGACTCGGTGAACGTCTTGAGCGGATCATCTATGTCGCGCAAGCGTTTGACGTGCGTGATCAGCTTGGGTCCTTTGACGGCGAAGACGAAGTCCGGCGGGGTCTCGGCGGCCCACTTGCGGTAGTTCGACGCGGGTTGGAGGCGGTAGAACGAGCTGTTGATCTCGATCGTGCCGACCCGGGTGGCGAGGTGGCTCAGCCACGACCGCTGGGGGACGCCGCGGTAGAAGTCGTCGCGCCACTCCGGGTAGCGCCAGCCCGACGTGCCGATGGTGATCACGTCATCCGGGTAGCCCGGTGGCGGTGTAGCCATTCTATAGCACTTATGTTGGAATTGCGCTACAGTCGTGGCATGCAGCAGCTCAAAGCCATCGGCCAGCGTGAGCTCCGCAACGACAACGCGGAGATCATGCGGCGCGTCGAGGCGGGTGAGAGCTTCGTCGTCACCCGCAACAACAAACCCGTCGCCCAGCTCTCGCCGTACCGGGAGGACGCCGTCTCGCGGCCGCCGCTCGGGGACGTGCAGGTGCTGTTCGGCGCACTGCCGCCGGTCGACGCGGACCGGTGGGAGGCCGACCGGCGCGCCGCCGACGAGGTGTTCGGCTCCGACGACCCCCTGGAAGACCCGTGGCAGAGCTGAGGTGCCTGCTCGACACCTGTGTGCTGATCAGGTTGGAGCGGGCGAACCTGGGCGAGTACGTCGGCGCCCAGCCGTTCCTGAGCGCGGTCACGATCGCGGAGCTCGCGTTCGGGCTCGACACCGACGACCCGGTCGAGCGGTTCGCGCGCACGGAGCGGTACTACGCGGCGCTGCAGACGTTCGAGGTGCTGCCGTTCGGTGTCGAGGAGGCCAAGGTCTACGGCCAGATGGCTTCGCTCGTGCGCCGGGCTGGTCGCAGTCCGCGGCCGCGCCGGATGGACCTGCAGATCGCGGCGACGGCGGCCGTCGCGAAGATTCCCGTGCTCACGATGAACGTGAAGGACTTCAAGGACCTCGACCGGCTGGTCGACGTCGTGCCGATCCGTCAGGTCTGAGCGTCCATCAGAACCGCGGGACGCGAGAAAATGACCTGATCGAAACATCCGGACGGCTAATGATCCCGCCATTTTTCCCGATACCTGACACATGACTGTCACGGACATCGCGGCGTGGGGCACGGCGGACCACGTGCGAGCCGCGCTCGAACGTCACCTCGAAGGCGCGCTGGTGGAGGTCCCCGGAGACGAGGACTCGCCCCGCTGGGCGTTCGGCGAGGCGCTGCGCAGGTCGCTGGTCCTGCGCCAGACGCACCCGTTCGACACCGTCGCCATCGGCCTGCCCGACCTGCCCCGTTACCGGGAACTGGTCGCGGGCTCCGAGGTGACGCTGCGCGCGACGAACATCGACGCCTACTTCGTGTGCCAGGCCGGCAAGGCCGAGCTGCACCAGCCGGTGATGGTGCCGGAGGAGGCCTGACGACGTGAAGAAGCCCCGGCTCCGTCGAGGAGGAACCGGGGCTTCGAGCACAGCGGACTAGGCGGGCACGGAGGCCACACCCGGTGCCAGGAAGCGCTTCCCGGTCACCTTCTCCGAGATGCCGGTGCGGTCCAGGTACGGCGTGATGCCGCCCAGCCAGAACGGCCACCCGGCGCCCAGGAGCATGCACAGGTCGATGTCCTGCGCCTCCGCGACCACGCCCTCGTCGAGCATGATGCGGATCTCCTCGGCCAGGGCCTCCAGCGCGCGGTTCTTCACCTCGTCGCCGGTCAGCGGCGCGGAGCCGAACTCCCACAGCGCCTGGACCTCCGGGTCGACCGTTTGGTTGCCCGAGGCGTCCCACTGCCAGACCGCGCCCTTGCCGGCGGCGACGAACTTCTTCATGTTCTCCGACACCGAGAAGCGGTCCGGGAACGCGCCGTGCATCGTCTCCGACACGTGCAGCGCGACGGCGGAACCGACCAGCTGCAGCAGGATCATCGGCGACATCGGCAGGCCGAGCGGCTCGGTGGCCTTGTCGGCGACCTCGAACGACGTGCCCTCGTCGACCGACTTGATGACCTCGCCCATGAAGCGGGTCAGCAGGCGGTTCACGACGAACGCGGGCGCGTCCTTCACGAGCACCGAGGACTTCTTGAGCTGCTTGCCGATCGAGAACGCCGTCGCGAGCGTCGCGTCGTCGGTCTGCTCGGCGCGCACGATCTCCAGCAGCGGCATGACCGCGACCGGGTTGAAGAAGTGGAAGCCCACGACCCGCTCGGGGTGCTTGAGCTTCGACGCCATGTCCGTGATGGACAGCGACGACGTGTTCGTGGCGAGGATGGCCTCGGGGGAGACGTGCTCCTCGACCTCCGCGAACACCTGCTGCTTCACGGCGAGGTCCTCGAACACGGCCTCGATGACGAAGTCGGCGTCGGAGAACGCGGACTTGTCGAGCGAGCCGGACACCAGGGCCTTGAGGCGGTTCGCCTCGTCCGGCGAGACGCGCTTCTTCGACGCCAGCTTGTCGATCTCGGCGTGGACGTAGCCGACGCCCTTGTCCACGCGCGCCTGGTCGATGTCGGTCAGCACGACCGGCACGTGCAGGCGGCGGATGAACAGCAGCGCCATCTGCGAGGCCATCAGGCCCGCGCCGACGACGCCGACCTTGGTGACCTTGCGCGCCAACGACTTGTCCGGAGCACCCGCCGGTCGCTTCGCGCGCTTCTGCACCAGGTTGAACGAGTACAGGCCCGCGCGCAGCTCGTCGCTCATGACGAGGTCCGCGAGGCCCTCGGTCTCGGCGGCGTAGCCCTTCTCCAGGTCGTTCTCGCGCGCCAGTTCCAGCAGCTCCAGGGCCTTCTGCGCACCCGGCGCCGCGCCCTTGGTCTTGCCGTGCACGATGCCCTTGGCCCGCGCGAGCGCCGCGTCCCACGCCTCGCCGCGGTCGATCTCCTTGCGGGGCACGGAGATCTCGCCGCGCACGACGCCGGACAGCCACAGCAGCGACTGCTCCAGGTAGTCGGCGGAGTCGAACAGCACGTCCGCGATGCCCAGCGCCAGAGCTTCCTTCGGCTTGAGCATCTTGTTCTGGTTCAACGCGTTCTCGAAGATCACCGTCACGGCGTCGTTGGCGCCGATCAGGTTCGGCAGCAGCTGCGTGCCGCCCCAGCCCGGGAACAGGCCCAGGAACACCTCGGGCAGCGCGATCGCGGCCGCGTTCGACGCCAGCGTGCGGTAGTGGCACGACAGCGCGAGCTCGAGGCCACCGCCCATGACCGCGCCGTTGACGAAGGCGAAGGTCGGGATGTCCGAGTCGGTGAACTTCTTGAAGACGTCGTGGCCGAGCTTGCCGATCGTGACGCCCTGCGAGCGGTCCGTGGCCTGCTCGACGGCGGACAGGTCCGCGCCGACAGCGAAGATGAACGGCTTGCCGGTCACCGCGATCGCGGCGGGCTTCGCCGCGTAGGCCTCGTCGAACGCGGCGCCGAGCGACACCAGCGACTGCGGGCCGAACGTCGACGGACGCGTGTGGTCCAGGCCGTTGTCGATCGTGATGAACGCGACCGGCTTGTCGAGGCCGGGCACGCTGATCAGACGCGTCTTGGCGTGGGTGACGACCTCGTCGGGGAAGATCGCCTTTGCTTCCTCAGCGGTGATGGTCACTTGCCACTCCAGTTCGGGTTCTCCCAGATGACCGTGCCACCCATGCCGATGCCGATGCACATGGTGGTGAGGCCGTAACGGACGTCCGGACGCTCGGCGAACTGACGCGACAGCTGCGTCATCAGGCGGACACCGGACGAGGCCAGCGGGTGGCCCGTCGCGATGGCGCCGCCCCACTGGTTCACGCGGGGGTCGTCGTCGGCGATGCCGAAGTGGTCGAGGAACGCGAGCACCTGGATCGCGAACGCCTCGTTGACCTCGAACAGGCCGATGTCCTCGATGGACAGACCGGCCCGTTCGAGCGCCTTCTCGGTGGCCGGGACCGGGCCGATGCCCATGACCTCGGGCTCGACGCCCAGGAACGAGTAGCCGACCATGCGCATGCCGATGGGGAGGCCCAGCGAACGAGCGGTCTCCTCCTCGGCGAGGATGCAGCCGGTCGCGCCGTCGTTCAGGCCGGCCGCGTTGCCCGCGGTGATCCGGCCGTGCGGGCGGAACGGGGTCTTGAGCTTCGCCAGGTCCTCGACCGTGGTGCCCGGACGCGGCGGCTCGTCGGCGGTCGCGAGGCCCCAGCCGTTCTCGGCGGAGCGGGTCGCGACGGGCACGAGCTCCGGCCCGATCTTGCCGTTCTTGAGCGCGTCGGCGTACTTGGCCTGGGAGTTGGCCGCGTACGCGTCCGTGCGCGCCTTGGTGATGTGCGGGAACCGGTCGTGCAGGTTCTCCGCGGTCTGACCCATGACGAGCGCGCTGGTGTCGACGATCCGGTCCGACAGGAAGCGCGGGTTCGGGTCGACGCCCTCGCCCATCGGGTGGCGGCCCATGTGCTCGACACCGCCCGCGATGGCGACGTCGTAGGCGCCGAACGCGATGCCGCTCGCGGCCGTGGTCACGGCGGTCATCGCGCCCGCGCACATGCGGTCGATGGAGTAGCCGGGCACGGACTTCGGCAGGCCCGCGAGCAGGGCGGCGGTGCGGCCGAGCGTCAGGCCCTGGTCGCCGATCTGCGTCGTGGCCGCGATCGCGACCTCGTCGACGCGCTCCGGCGGCAGCTCGGGATGCCTGCGCAGCAGCTCACGGATGACCTTGACGATCAGGTCGTCGGCACGGGTCTCGGCGAAAATCCCCTTGGGGCCGGCCTTGCCGAACGGCGTGCGGACGCCGTCGACGAAGACCACGTTCCGAACGCGTGCCGGCGCTGCTGGTGCGGCCACGGCGTCTCCTCACTTGTGGTGACAACTCTGTCCACTCCGGCGGGGCTGCGCGACATCCCTACCGGTCGGTAACGCCAACTCTAACCCTAGTTACTGGTGAGTAACCACAGCGGCACCCCTGTTCTTTGTGTCACACACCTTGCGGACGATCAGGAACAGCGGCAACCCGACGGGCGCCAGCAGGATCGTGATCACCAGAACGGGTGCCATCACCAGCGGGTGGACGTCCAGCCGGCGCCCCTCCAGGTACATCCAGCGCCCGACGAACAGGTCCCAGGCGAGCATGTGCGCCCAGACCAGCGCGGTGCCGGCGTCCGTCGCGAGGTACTCCGCCAGCGGTCCGATCTCGGGCCGGGTGACCAGCGGCAGCACCGTGGACAGCTCCGGGACCAGCAGCACGACGTAGATCAGCGCGGGCGGCAGGACGATCAGGTAGGACTCGGCGATCCTCTTCGTCCACGACCACTTCGGCGCGAGGATCATCAGCGCCCAGAACGGCGCGGCCACCAGGAACGTCAGGTCGAACAGCAGGGCGGTCATGCGTGCACGAGCTCCTTCTTGGGTTCGCGCGCCCACACCAGGCCGAGCGCGGTCGCGACGACGATTCCGGCGAGCGCGAGCAACGTCGTGCCGTCCGGCTGGACGAGGGACTGGCCGCGCAGCGCCTGCCAGGTGACGAGCAGGAAGATCCCCAGGAACGACCCGCTGAGCACCCACGCGACCTTGGTGTTGGCGCGGTGGCCGAGCAGCGCGATCAGCAACGGCAGCACCTGCAGCGCGTGCATGCCGACGAAGTGCCCGACCCGCAGGTCGCCGTGCTCGGTGCTCCACCCCGTGAGCGCCATGTACGCGCCGCCGTCGGGCGCGCCGACCGTGTGCGAGCCGAGGGTGTCGCCGTCGAGCGCCTGGCCGGGCTTCGGGCTGGTCATCAGGAACCCGACGCCCAGGCCCAGGAACGAGATCACGAGCCCGAGCCGGATCGACCACGAGAACGCCTTGTTCTCGATCTCCGTGCGCCACAGCAGGATCGCGACGATCGCGTGCGTCACCCACAGCACGACGATCGTCGAGCCCATGATCGAGAACAACGCCGTGTCGAGCGGCGTCTCGAAGTTGAAGTGGCTGCGCCTGCCGCGGACGACCTGGCCGACGATCACGACCATCTCGATCGCGCCGGCCGCCGCCAGCACCGTGCCGGCCCACCAGCCGACGCGCTGGAACCGCTTGAGGAACGTGAGCAGCCACGCGAGCGTGAACGCGTAGAGCGTGAGCGACACGGCGAACTTGAACGGCTTGAGCCAGATCGGCGAGTTCATCACCGTGCGGTCGTCGACCAGCAGTCCGACGAGCGCGATCGGGATCAGCACCGCCATCGCCCAGCCGAAGACGACTAACGGGCGGTGCCAGTTCTGCGTGGCCTTCAACATCCGAGCCCCCTCGAGCAAATGGATAGCGGCACTCTCCGCTATCGACAAACGGGAAGGTACACTATCCATATGCGTGTTGGCGAGCTTTCGAAGAGAAGCGGCGTCCCGGTGCCGACGATCAAGTACTACCTGCGCGAGGGACTGCTGCCCGCCGGCGTGCTGACCAGCCCGAACCAGGCCCACTACGACGACGAGCACCTGCGGAGGCTGCGTCTGGTGCGCGCGCTCGTGGACGTGGGAGGTCTGTCCATCGCCTCCGTGCGGGAGGTCCTCGGAGCCATCGACACCCAGGAGGAGTCGCTGCACAGCAAGCTGGGCGCCGTCCAAGAGGCCATCAGCCAGCCCAGCGCGGTCGAGCTCGACCCACTCGCGATCAAGGACGTCCAGGCGTTCTTCGAGCGGCAGGGCGAGACGGAGTGCGTGGACGTCACGGAGTCGAACGTGACCCACATGCTCGCCGCCGCGCTGTCGGTCGCCCGCTCGATCGGCCACGACCACTTCCGCGACCTGCTCGACCCCTACCTGGAGGGGCTGAAGATCATCGCGCAGGCCGACGTCGACTACATCGCCGGACGCGGCTCGCGGGACGACGTCATCGAGGCGATGGTCGTCGGCACGCTGATCGGCGACACCGTGCTGAAGGCGGTGCGACGGCTTGCCCACGCCCAGGTGTCGCGGGCGGTCATCGGCGCCAACGCCAACCCGTCGAACTGACACGGCGGCTTCGTCGCCGGCGCAGCGCAGGTCGCGACCTGCGCCTTTGCAACAGATCTTTTGACTTCGTCCGCAAACGAGCTGGTGCAAGGGCCTGGCGCGGGTGTGAAAGAGCGGGCGTCCTGCCGGACATGACCCGGGGTGGAGCAGGTGGACGTGGAACCGCGCCAGACGGGGTTCGAGGCCGTCGCGCAGGAGCTGATCGAGCCGCTGCGCCGGTACCTGGCGCGGCGGACCGACGCGGCGACCGCGGACGACGTGCTGTCCGAGACGTTGCTGGTGGCGTGGCGGCGGCGGGCCGAGATGCCGGCCGAACCGCTCGCCTGGGCGTACGCGGTCGCGCGCAACTGCCTCGCGAACGCGGACCGGGCGCGGCGCAGGCAGGACCGGTTGCTGGTGCGGATCTGGCAGCTCGCGAGACCGCCCGAGCACGCGCCCGCCCGGGACGACCCGGATCCGGGGCTCGCCAGGGCGCTCGCGCGGCTGTCGTCCGCGGACGCCGAACTCGTGCGGCTGTGGGCGTGGGAGGAGCTCGGTCCCGCCGAGATCGCCCAGGTCGTCGGCCTGAGCGCCAACGCGGTCAGCATCCGCCTGCACCGGGCGCGCCGGAAGTTGAAGTCCCTGCTGGACGAGCAGGCGGAAGGAGAGCGGCCATGACCGACGACGACCTGCGCGACCGGATGCGCCGCGCCGATCCGGCGGCGTCGTTGCGCCCGTTGCCCGAGGACGAGGCGCGCCGGCTGGTGGCCGGGGCCGCGCTCGACGTTCCCGCCGCGCCGAGGTTCTCCTCGCGCCGGCTGCCGGTGCTGGTCGGCGCCGCTGCGGTGATCGCCGTGGTGGCCGGGGTATTGGTGCTGAACGGGGGTGGGGCCGAGCAGGCGCCGCCACCGGACGTCGCGTTGCCGACGTCGACCCAGGCCGGCCTGGAGAACGGGTCGGGGTTGCCCGACACCAGTGGTGGGCGGCTGACCACGACCGTCGCGCCGCCACCCGGCACGACGACATCGTCGGCTCCCCCTGCCACCACGTCGTCCGAGGGGCGCAAGACCACGGTCGCGGTGCTCGCGGAGGTGCCGGCCGATCCGGACGTCCGGTGCCGCGCTCCCGAGGCGGCGGTGCTCGCGGAGCGCGCCCAGATGGCCTTCGAGGCGACGGTGCTGAAGCTCGAGGGCAACGTCGTGACGTTGCAGGTCCACCGCGCGTGGGCCGGCGAGGCCGATCTCGTCGAGGTCAGGAACGCGACCGGCGGGCCGGTGCTCGCCGGGTTCGAGCCCGAGGTCGGCCGGAGATACCTCGTCGCGGCGAGCGACCTGAAGGTGATGGGGTGCGGCTACAGCGGCATCGACGAACCCGCGCTGCGCGCCGTGTACGACGAGGCGTTCCCGAAGAGGTGAACGGCGATGCGCCTCGGGGAGCGCATCGCCGTTCGGCGGCTACTTCGTCAGGTAGGCGTTGATCACGGTCTGGGTGACGGTGTCACCACCCTTGCCCACGGCCGTGGCGCGCAGCGAGACGCTGCCGCCGCGGCCGGGGTTGACCACCAGCAGCGCGTCGCCGAAGACGAGCGCCTTCTGCCAGGTCGCGCCCTTGTCGTAGGAGACCTGGGCGGTCAGCGACTTCGTCTTTCCCTGCACGGTCAGCGGGATCCGCTGGACCCGGTGCGCCGGCAGCGTGCCGTCGAGCGCCAGCTCCGGCGTGAACCGGACCATCGACAACGGCACCTGCGCGACGCCCGAGGTCGTGGCCGAGTCGAAGCCCCACGTCGTGGTGACCGAGGTGCTGATCGCCGCGACGCCCGACCGGTTCGCCGTGGTCGTCAGCTCGTACCGGCCGGGAGCGGACGGCAGCGAGAAGAACGTCTCCAGGTCGAGCGGCCGGTCGGTCGAGTCGACCACCTTGCCGCCGAGCTTCAGCACCGTCGACCCCGAGTCCACGACGGACCCGCCGGAGCGGCCCTTGCCGTCCGCGAAGAACGGCAGGCTGCCGAAGAGGATGTCGCCGTCGCGGTAGAGGCCGACGCGGCGTTCGTCCGTCAGGGCCGGGCCGAAGACGCCGGTGCCGAACGTCCGCTGGTAGGTGCGCCCTGGCTTGAACTGCTCGTTCTCCGCGTTCCACCACGCCTCGGTGGTGTCGCCGCTGTCCTGTTCGAAGCGGAAGCTCCAGGTGTTGGTGGGCGAGTAGAGGCCGAGCGTCCGCTTGTGCGGCAACGCGTGGCCGAACGCGACCCCGAACAGCGGGCTGTCGCCGACCTCGGCCTGGGCGTGGACGTACCCGGTGCGGCCGGGTGCCGTCGTGCCCACCGAGGCCTCGACGAACACGAGGTCCTTGGACTTCAGGTGCTTGCGGTAGCCCGTCCAGAACTTCGTGAGCGTCGTGTTCTGGTCGACGACGTGGAACTCCTCGCGGTCCGCGCCCGTGTAGGAGGCGATGACGAGCTCGTTCATCTCGCCGGACCTGCCCTCGGGACCGACGTGCGCGGTGCCGAGAACGCTGAGCGGCACGCCGAGCAGGCCGAAGCCGTACTCCATGTCCGGCATCTTGTGGCCGACGCGGATGTAGGAGTGGCGCTCGGTGGGCTTGCCCGGCAGCGCGATGTCGACGGGCTTGGCCTGGCGGGCGTCGAGCGTGATCGTGGTGTCCGCCTTGATGTCGATGTTCGTGCCGCTGAACCAGCTGTAGTACGGGTTCGGCTGGTCGGGACGGACCCACTCGTGGCCGTCGAGCAGGTAGCGGCCCTTGGCGACGCGCAGCGACTCGAGGCCCGTGCCGAGCCCGGCGAAGGCGCCCTTCGCCTCGCCGGTGACGCCCTGCAGGCTCGCGCCCCAGTTCGCGGCGGGCTTGCCGTCACGTCCGATCGTCTTGATCGTGAGGGTGTACCGCTCTGCTTCGCGCGTCACGGCCGCAGGCGTGACAACGGACTGGCCGCCGCCGCTCGCGTCGACGTACGCGCTGAACGTGCCGGACGCGTCACCGCCGAGGCGGGTGTCCGCGGTCAGAGTGGTGGTGGCCGTGCCGTGTGCGGGCACGGTCAGAGAGGTGTCCTTGAGCGTGAAGAAGCCCTGCGGTGCCGTCGTGTCGACCTTGAGCGTGAGGGTGACGGGCTGGTCGCCTTCGTTGCGGTAGACGACGTCCTTCGTCATTGGGACGTCGTCGTGGTGCGGCCACAGCGCCGTGCCGAAGGAGACCGGGCCGGACGTGACGGTCTGCCTGATCGCATTGGCGACGTCCGCGCGTCCGCTGCCCTGCTCGAACGGGGTGTGCGCGCCGGGCTTCGCCGACGCCGTCAGCGCGGCCTTGAGCTGGTCGCCCCGCCAGTCCGGGTGCGCCTGGGCGAGGATCGCCGCCGCGCCCGCGACGTGCGGGGTCGCCATCGACGTGCCGTCGAGCGAGATGTAGCCCTCCGCCGGGCCGGGCCTGGTCTCACCGAGCCGGCCCGCCGCCGCGGCACCGATGCCGACACCGGGCGCGGTGATGTCCGGCTTGATCGCACCGTCACCGTTGCGCGGACCGGTGCTGGAGAACCCCGCGAGCACGTCGTCGCGGCCCACGGCACCGACGGTGAGAGCGGCGTCCGCGCTGCCGGGAGACCCGACGGAGTTCGGTCCGGCGTTGCCCGACGCGATCACGAACAGCGTGCCGGTCTCCTGCGAGAGCCGGTTGATCAGGATTTCCATCGGGTCGAGCAGGGACCCCGACGCCTACCTCGAGCTCGCTCGCCGGGCCTGCTTCATCTGCGAACTGCTCGCGGGCAACCCGGACTACGCGCACCACGTCGCCCACCGCGACGACGTCGCGATCGTCTTCGCGAGCAGGTTCCCGTCGGTGCTCGGGCACTTCCTCGTCGCGCCGGTCGAGCACCGCGAGCACGCCGTCACCGACTTCACGCCCGACGAGTACGCCGCGATCCAGCGGGTCGTGCACCGGGCGGGTACGGCGTTTGACGTCGTTGCTGCCCGTGGAACGGCTCTACGTGCTGTCGCTCGGCAGTCAGCAAGCCAACCGGCACGTGCACTGGCACCTCGCGCCGTTGCCGCCCGGCGTGCCCTACGAAGATCAGCAGATCGCCGTCTTCGCAGCCTCGCGCGGGGTGCTCGACCTGCCCGACGACGAGGTCGCCGACCTCGCGCGGCGGCTCGGCGAGCGGATGTCCGGCTGAGGCGACCCCTGTGAGCTGCGGCTTAGCAATGACTCTTTTGCCGACGACGACAAACGTGTTGTTGCAAGGGCTCGGGCATGGAGGGCTGCGGGAGTTCGTCAGGGGAGGCGGAGCAGCCAGCGGGTCTCGCCGTCGTGCACCTCGTCGGTGGCGGTGAGGCCGGCGGAGGCGGCGACCGATGCCGAGGCGTGGTGGTCGGGGTGGACGTGCGCGATCACCGTGTCGACCGGTTGGGTGCGCAGCCACGCGACGAGGCCCTGCGCGGCCTCGCGGGCGATGCCTCGGCCCTGCCACGGCGTGCCGACGACCCAGGCGATCTCGGCGGTGCGGTCGGCGAGGGTGATCGTCGCCTGGACGGTGCCGGTCAGGCAGCCGGCGTCGCGGAGGCGGATGACCCAGTTCAGCCAGCGGGCCGCCGGGTCGGGGGAGCCCGCTGCCAGGCGTTCGTAGCGGGTGTGGAGGGCTTGCGGGGTGAGCGGGGTGCCGCCGGTGAACGTGTGCAGCGCCGGGTCGGCGAGGACCTCCGCCATCTCGGCGGCGTGGTCCGCGGTCAGCGGGAGCAGGTCCAGGCGGGGTGTGGTGATCATCGGCGGTGGCGGTCCAGGAAGGCGGCGACGAGGTCGTCGGTGAACGGGCGGGGGACCGGGGCGCCGGTGACCAGGACGCGGTAGTAGACCGGGCCGACCAGGTGGTCCAGGGCCGTGTCGGTGTCCAGGTCGGGTGGGAGGTCGCCGCGGGTGATCGCGCGGTGCAGGGGGAGGAGGTCTCTCTCGCGCTGGTGGGTCAGGTGGTCGTCGCGCAGGCGGGTGGCCAGGGCGGGGTCGTGCTGGGCCTGGCCCGTCAGGGCGCGGAAGACGGCGCCGGGGTCCGAGGTGGTGAGGAACTCGGCCAGGTTCGCCAGGTGCGTGCGCAGGTCGGTGGCGAGGTCGCCGGTGTCGGGTGGGGTGAGGGCGTCGGCCATGTCCTCGCCGAACGCCTCCAGCAGGACGTCGACCTTGGACGGCCACCAGCGGTAGATCGTCTGCTTCGCGACGCCGGCCCTGGCGGCGATGCCCTCGATCGTGACGCCGGCGAAGCCCTTCTCGGCCAGCAGGTCGTCGGCCGCCTCCAGGACCGCCTGGCGGGCCTCCTCGCTGCGGCCGTGCCGGTTTCCGCGATGCGTGGTGCTCCTCATCGCCACCTCCCGGCCGTACTGTAGCCAGGGCTAGTCTAGACGCAACGTTGCGTCTACTCTGGCTGACATGACCATCACTTTGCACGAGCCGCGGGTGCGTTCGGTGCTCGAGCGGCTCTTCGGGCAGGCAGCGGCTGACGATCACTTCGAGGCGCCGCGGGACGTCGTGCGGGCCGAGAGCGCGCAGGAGCGGGCCGACGCGTTGGCCGCGGTGTACATGCCCATCTCGGCCAGCGGCGGGGAGCTGCTGTACGGGCTGGTGCGGTCGGGCCGGCCGGAGACCGTCGTCGAGTTCGGGACGTCGTTCGGGATCTCGACGCTCTACCTGGCGGCGGCTGTCGCGGACAACGGGCGCGGGCACGTCTACGGGACGGAGATGTCCGCCGTGAAGGTCGCGGCGGCGCGCGGGCACCTCGACGAGGCCGGGCTCGGCGGGGTCGCGACGATCCTGCCCGGCGACGCCCGCCGGACGCTGGCGGACCTGCCGGGGCCGATCGGGCTGGTGCTGCTCGACGGGTGGAAGGAGCTGTGCCTGCCGGTGTTGCGCGACCTGGAGCCCCGGCTCGCGCCCGGTGCGCTCGTCGTCGCCGACGACATCGACCAGGAGTCGATGGCGGACTACCTCCGGTACGTGCGCGATCCGGCGAACGGGTACGTCAGCGTCGCGTTCCCCGTCGAGGACGGCATGGAGATCAGCTGCCGGGCGTGACCGCGCAGCGCAGCGCCACCGACGTGGCGGTGCGCATGGCGGCGAGGGTCTCCTCGGGGGTGTCGCCGCGTTCGAGGCTGGTGATCGTCGCGGCGCTGATGGCGCCCATCAGCGCGCCGACCAGGGCGGCGGCCGTGACGTCGTCCAGGTCGTAGGCGTCGCGCACGGCCGCCGTGATGCGGGTCTGCGCGGCGAACGTCGTGTGCAGCACGCGGGCCTGCACGGCCGGAGACGTGACCACCAGCCGTGCGCGCAACGCGGCCAGGCCGGTCGGGAGGTCGGCCTCGGCGCTGGTGATCATCCGGTCCGCGGCGGCGGCGAGCGTTTCGGACAGCGGGGCGCCGGGGGCGCGTTCCTCGACGGCGCGCACGGCCAGGGCGGCCCGGCCGGCGCCGTCGGCCAGCAGCACGTCCTCCTTGGTGGGGAAGTGCAGGAAGAACGTGCGTTTGCTGACGTCGGCGGCCTCCGCGATGTCGGCGACGCTCACCTCGTCGTAGTCCCGGTCCGCGAAGAGTCGGACCGCAGCGGCCACCAGGGCCTGGCGGGTGGCCTGCTTCTTGCGTTCACGGCGTCCGGGGTCGTCTGGCACGGACCGAGCTTAGTGCACTCCGATAATTAATGCACTCAGTATAGTGATGCACTGAGTGCACTTAAGGAAGGGGTGGACATGATCGGACGGACGGTGCTGGTGACCGGTGCGGGGCGGGGGATCGGGCGGGCGGAGGCGCTGCACCTCGCGGCTGCCGGCGCGAACGTCGTGGTGAACGACCCCGGCGTCGAGATCGACGGGCGCGGTGGTGACGAGGGTGTCGCCGCCGCCGCCGTCGTCGACGAGATCCGGGCGCGGGGAGGCAGGGCGGTCGCCGACACCGGCAGCGTCGCCCGGTGGGAGGACGCGCGACGCATGGTCGAGCGGGCGGTCGGCGAGTTCGGCGACCTGCACGCCGTCGTCAACAACGCCACGACCGAGGTCAACAAGGGGCTCGAACGGCTCACCGAGGCGGAGTTCGACGACGTCGTCGCCGTCAAGCTGAAGGGCACGTTCGCGGTGAGCCACTGGGCCGCCGCGCACTGGCGGGCGCGGTACGAGGCCGGCGACCGGGCCGACCGGGCGATCGTCAACACCGCGTCCGGCTCGGGGCTGCTCAACCCGCTGCCGACGCAGTCCAACTACGCGGCGGCGAACGCGGCCGTCGCGGCCATGACCACCGTGCACGCGCTGGAGCTGCGCCGGTTCGGGGTGCGGGTCAACTGCGTGAGCCCGTCGATGGTGCGCACCCGGCTGACCACCGCCGTGCCGGGCGACGGCCTGTCCGGACCCGAGGTGGTCGCCCCGCTCGTCACCTACCTGGCCGGCGACGGCTGTCCGCTGACCGGGCAGGTGCTGTCGGTGCGCGGCGGCTCCGTGGCCGTCAACCGCGGCTGGACGCTCGGGCCGCGCGTCGAGAGTGCCGAACCGTGGACCGTCGCCGGACTGGCCGACGCACTGGCCGAGGTCGAGACGGAGGACCCCTTCGACGCGTTGACGACGGCACTCGGCGGCGCGCTGGGTCTGTCCCGGCGCGAGGACGTCGAGGCCGTCGTCAACGCACAGCTTCAGTAAGAGGCTCTCGTGCTGGTTAGAGCCTCTAGCGGACGTGAGATCAGTCGGACGGGGTCGGAGCCGTCGCGGTCAGCGCCTTGGCCAGCGCGTCCCGGGTGAGCTCGATCTGCCACGACCGGGCCCCTCCGTCGCGCAGCACCGAGGCCACGGACTCGGGTGACACGTCGGCGGGCGGCTGCCAGCAGGTGCGGCGCACCAGGTCGGGCAGCAGCAGGTTCTCCACCGGGAGGGTGTTGGCCTCGGCGATGGCCGCCAGTGCAGCACGGGTCGCGGCGAGCCGGGCCGCGGCGTCCGGGTCCTTGTCCGCCCAGCGGTTGGGCGGCGGCGGGCCGTCGTGCTGGCCCGCGGGCTCCGGGAGCTCCGCCTTGGTCAACGCACCGGCCTTGCGCAGGGCGTTCATCCAGGTGCCGGCCATGCGGCGCTGGGAACGACCCCGGAACACGGGCAGGGCGAGCAGCTCGGCCTCGTTCGCGGGGTTGCGGGCGGCCGCCTCCATCAGGGCGGAGTCCGGCAGGACCCGGCCGGGAGCGATGTCACGTTCACGGGCCACGGCGTCGCGGGCTTCCCACAGCGCACGCACGAGGGCCAG
Source organism: Lentzea sp. NPDC003310 (assembly GCF_040610935.1). Taxonomy (NCBI): domain Bacteria; kingdom Bacillati; phylum Actinomycetota; class Actinomycetes; order Pseudonocardiales; family Pseudonocardiaceae; genus Lentzea; species Lentzea sp. NPDC003310. The sequence continues at coordinate 87,417 of NZ_JBEXNC010000025.1, read as the reverse complement.
TTGCCGCTGGTTGCGCACGCGGTGAATGCCCGAGGTGCGGCGCCAGGGGTCGGTGCGGGGGCGCGGCAACGGCGCCGTCCGGACCGCCTCGAACTCCTCGAGCGCCCAGGCGAGCTTGCCCTGGCGCTCCAGTTCGGCTTCGAGGACGTCGCGCAGCTGCACGAGCAGCTCCACGTCGAGAGCGGCGTACGTCAGCCAATCGGCAGGAAGGGGCCGGCGCGACCAGTCGGCCGCGCCGTGCCCCTTCTCGAGCCTGTAACCGAGTAGCCGTTCCACCAGCGTGCCCAGTGCGACGCGGTCGAACCCAGCCAGCCTGCCCGCCAGCTCGGTGTCGAACAGCACGCCGGGACGGAGACCGAGTTCGGCGAGGCACGGCAGGTCCTGAGACGCCGCGTGCAACACCCACTCAGTGCCCTCCAGGGCCTGCACCAGCGGGTCCATCCGTCCGCCCAGGGCGATCGGATCGACCAACCAGGTGCCGGCGCCTTCCCGGCGCAGTTGCACCAGATAGGCACGCTGTGAGTAGCGGTAGCCCGAGGCTCGCTCGGTGTCCACCGCGACCGGGCCCTTCGCCCCGGCGAGCGCGTCAGCGGCTCGCCGGAGCGCAGCTGGATCGGCGACCACGGGCGGGACCCCATCAGCAGGTTCCGTCAGCGGTACCGGTTCTGGTCCGGTTGGTGCGGTTGGCTCGTCGGCGGGTACATCCACAGCGGATGACCCTACGACGATCGCACCACTCACAGGTGTTCTCGGCCGGTTCAGTGCTTCAAACCGGTATCTAACGGATCACGCCGGCACGCATGGCCAGCGCGACCATCTGAGCGCGATCTCCTGTGCCCAGCTTCCGGCCGATCCGCGACAGGTGAGACTTCACCGTCAACGCGGACAGGCTCAGAGCCTCGCCGATCTCCTTGTTGCTCTGGCCATCGGCGACCAGCTGGAGCACCTCGACCTCACGCGCGGAGAGTTCCCGCGGCGTGTTGTCCGTGCCCGGCACCCGAGTACCCGCTGCGAGTACTGGTGCCACGCTCGGATCTGCGTAAACGCCGCCGTCGAGGACCCTGCGCACCCCGTCGGTGACCACCATCGGCGAGGCGGACTTCAGGAGGTACGCCTGGGCGCCCGCCTGGAAGGCCGACCTGACCGCGTAGGGGTCGTCGGAGGATGCGAGGACCACGATGCGGGGCCAGCCCTGGGCACGGAGTTCCGTGACCAGGTCGATGCCGGTGCCATCCGGCAGGCCCAGATCAAGGATCGCGAGGTCGCAAGGACCGGTTGCAAGTGCCCGCGCCCGAGCCTCTGCCACCGATGCGGCCTCATGCACTGTCCCGGCTCCCATTTGGGTGAGCCGAGCTGATATCGCCTCCCTCAGCAGTGGGTGGTCGTCGACCACCAGCACTGAAAAAAGCTCTTCCCGCGGGTGCGGGACCATGTTCGCCGGCAACGAGCCGGCTGGCGTGGTACGAACGGCCTGACCTAAGCCGACGGCAGCCACGTCACTACCTCCCTGGAGTCGGTCGTGCCCCCCGACCGGCACCGGAGACTTTCGTCCAATCAGCCGCGCCACTGATCGACCGAAAGTGGTGTCGTCTGGGGCAGCGTAGCCGCCCATGCGGGTCTACGGGACGATCAATCGGGTATCTATCCCTATTGAGTTGTGACAGATGGCCTCATGTGTCACACGATTGGATGACAACTAGATAGGGGGTGTAACGCGAGCCCCTCTCAGAACGACATCTTGGAGTTGGTTGTGCCTAGCGGTTCCGGCATCGAACGAGCGCGGGCCTTGCTGCAGCGCGTCCCTCTCGTCGACGGCCACAACGACCTGCCGTGGGCCCTGCGCGAGTTCGGCGAGGGTACGGGCGAGAACGTCTACGAGACCGCCGCCAAGATCGATCTGACCGAACGTCACCCCAGCCTGCACACGGACCTCGTGAAATTGCGCGAGGGCGGTCTGGGCATGCAGTTCTGGTCCGTCTGGATTCCCGGCAGGCTGGCAGGCGACGCAGCGGTGACCGCCGTGCTGGAGCAGGTCGAACTGGTCTACGAGCTGGCGGAGCGGTACTCCGATCACCTGGGCATCGCGACGACCGCCGAGGAAGCCGAAAAAGTTTTCCGGTCCGGGCGTGTCGCCTCCCTCCTCGGGGCCGAGGGCGGACATTCCATCAACTCTTCACTCGGCGTTCTGCGCGCGTTGCGCCGCCTGGGCGTCCGGTACATGACGCTGACCCACAACGACAACACCCCGTGGGCCGACAGCGCCACCGACCAGCCCGAACACGGTGGGCTGACCGACTTCGGCCGCGACGTCGTGCGCGAGATGAACCGGATCGGCATGCTCGTCGACCTGAGCCACGTCGCGCCCAGCACGATGCACGACGCGCTCGACACGAGCGTCAAGCCCGTCATCTTCAGCCACTCGTCGTGCCGCAAGGTTGCGGACCACCCGCGCAACATTCCGGACGACGTGTTGATCAAGCTGCGGACGAACGGCGGTGTGGCCATGATCACATTCGTCCCGAGCTTCGTCGCACCCCGGTTCGCTGAATGGGACGCAGCCCTTCGGGACGCCATGACGGCGGCCGGCAAGAGCCACGCCGACATGGCGGAGCGCAAGGAGTTCGGGGAGAAGTGGGTCGTCGACCACCCGGCGCCCACCGCGACCCTCGACGACGTCGTCGCGCACGTCGAGCACGCGCGCGAGGTCGTCGGTGTCGACCACATTGGCATCGGGGGCGACTACGACGGCGTCGGGGCGCTCCCGCAGGGCCTGGAGGACGTCTCGACCTACCCGAACCTCTTCGGAGCGCTGCTCGATCGCGGCTGGTCCGAGGACGACCTCGCCAAGCTCGCGGGCGCGAACGTCCTGCGGGTCCTGAAGGACGCCGACTAGCGCTGCCCGAACAGCGTGACGCCGACCGGCGGCAGCCCCACGGCCGTCGCCATCAGCTCGTAGAACGCGGTGCCGTGCTCGGCGAGCTCCCCGTCGAGCGCGGTCCACGACGCGCGCAGCTCCAGGTCGTCGGTGCGCGCCGGCCCCGCTATGTCGCCGAACCGCGCCGACGACGTCTGCGTCACGGTGCCGCCCAGCGCGGTGAAGCCCGCCCCGGACTGGTCCAGCGCCTCGGTCAGCCACGACCACCCGACCTCGGGCAGCAGCGGGTCCGACGCGAGCTCGTGGTCCAGTTCGACCCGCACGTACGCCACCACGCGGAGGACACCGCCCCACGCCTCGTCGCCGTCCGGGTCGTGCAGCAGCACGAGCCTTCCGGTCGACAGCTCGTCCGACGGGCCGGTGACCTCAGCCGTCAGCGCGTACGCCCACGGAGCGAGCCGTTGCGGCGGGCGAACTTCGGTGAGTTCGATCTCGGGCCTGTGGCGAACCGACTTGAGCGTCCCCACCGCCCGGCGGAAGATTTCCGGCTCGGTCACACAACTGACTGTATGCCTCGCAATCCGGCCGAGTGACGGCGGCACGCCGGGACGTGGGACCATGAAAGAGATATGAGCACTCAAGTCCCCCTCCTCGTGGCCGCAAGTGGCGGCACCCCGTCGCACACCCCTGTCTGGTTCATGAGGCAGGCGGGACGGTCGCTGCCCGAGTACCGCGCCCTGCGCCAGGGCACCGCGATGCTCGACGCGTGCATGGCCCCGGAGATGGTCTGCGAGATCACCATGCAGCCGATCCGGCGGCACGGGGTCGACGGCGCCATCCTCTTCTCCGACATCGTCGTGCCGCTCAAGGCCGCCGGCGTCGACCTCGACATCGTCGCGGGCACCGGCCCCGTCGTCGCGAACCCCGTGCGGACGCTCGCCGACGTCCAGGCGCTGCCCGAGCTGCACGCCGAGCAGGTCCAGCCGGTCCAGGACGCCATCGGCCTGCTGCTCAAGGAACTCCCGGCGCAGGTCGCGCTGATCGGGTTCGCCGGAGCGCCGTTCACCCTGGCGAGCTACCTGGTCGAGGGCGGCCCGAGCAAGAACCACGAGCGCACCAAGGCGCTCATGCACGGCAACCCCGAGCTGTGGCACGCGCTGCTCGCGAAGATCGCCGACGTCACGGCGGCCTTCCTGCACGCGCAGCTCGACGCGGGCGTGCAGGCCGTGCAGCTGTTCGACTCGTGGGCGGGCGCGCTGTCCGAGCGCGACTACCGCGAGTTCGTGCTGCCGCACTCGAAGCGCGTCCTGGAGACGATCAGCACCGTCCCGCGCATCCACTTCGGCGTCGGCACCGGCGAGCTGCTGCCCGCCATGCGCGAGGCCGGCGCGGACGTCGTCGGCGTCGACTGGCGGATCCCGCTCGACGTGGCGGTCGCGCGGCTCGAGCAGGCGCACCCCGAGCTGCCGAAGCCGGTCGTGCAGGGCAACCTCGACCCGGCGCTGTTCTTCGCGGGCTTCGAGGCCGTCGAACGCGAGGTGCGCCGCATCCACGCCGAGGGCAAGGCCGCGGCGGGCCACATCTTCAACCTCGGCCACGGCGTGCTCCCCGACACCGATCCGGAGATCATCACCCGGACCGTCGAACTGATCCACAGCTTGTAATGCACGGGAGAGCGCCGCACGTCGCCGTCGTCGGGGGAGGCATCTCCGGGCTCGCCGCCGCGCACCGGTTGAGGATGCTGCTCGGCCCCGACGCCAGGATCACGGTGGTCGAGCAGTCCGACCGGCTCGGCGGCAAGCTCCGCACGACCGAGCTCGCGGGCGTGCGGTTCGACGTGGGCGCGGAGGCGTTCCTGCACCGCAAGCCCGAGGCGCAGGAGCTGATCGCCGAGGTCGGGCTCGCCGACCACGTCGTGCACCCCACGGACGCCAAGGCGTCGGTGCACGCCGCCGGGCGCACGCAGCAGCTCCCCGCGCACACGTTCATGGGCGTGCCGGCGAGCGTCGAGTCCGTGCGGCCCGTGCTGTCGTCCGAGGGCGCGCTGCGCGTCGAGATGGAACCGACGCTGCCGCCCGTCGAGCTCCGCGGCGGCGACGTCTCCGTCGGCGCGCTGATGAAGGACAGGTTCGGCCCCGAGGTCGCCGACCGCCTGGTCGGCCCGCTGCTCGGCGGCGTCTACGCGGGACGGGCGGACGAGCTCGGCCTGCGCGCCACGATGCCGCAGATCGCGACCCTGCTGGACAAGGGCGTCGGTTCGCTGCTCGCGGCCGCCGCGATGATGATGCCCGCGCCGCCGCAGCCCCGCGCGGTCCGCCCGCCGGTGTTCGCCTCGCTCGCGAACGGCGTCTCGTCGCTCGTCGACCGGCTCGCCGAGGTCGCGCGGCCCGAGGTGCGGCTCGGCCTGCCCGTGCGGGTGCTGTCGTGGCTCGGCGACGGGTGGCGCCTCGAGATCGGCTCGGCCGCGACCCCGCAGTACCTGGAGTGCGACGGCGTCGTGCTCGCGGTCCCGGCGCCGTCCGCCCGCAAGCTGCTGCACGAGATCGCCCCGCAGGTGTCCGCCGCGTACGGCAAGGTCGAGGTCGCCTCGATGGCCGTCGTCGCGCTGGCCCTGCCGCCGGGCACGGAACTGCCGCAGCGGTCCGGGATCCTGATCGCGGAGGGGGAGCGGTACGCCGACCGCATCACCCCGTTCACCGCCAAGGCGTTCACGTTCTCCAGCCGCAAGTGGGCGCACTACGGCGAGCCGGTGATCCTGCGCGGCTCGGTCGGCCGGCACGGCGAGACGGCGCTGCTGCAGCGCAGCGACGCGGACCTGGTGAAGGCCGTCCGCAACGACCTGCGCGAGCTGACCGGGATCACGGCCACGCCGATCGACTCCGTGGTGCAGCGCTGGGGTGGCGGGCTGCCGCAGTACGGCGTCGGCCACGTCGACCTGGTGGACACGATCGAACGCGGCATCGCGGACGTGCCTGGCCTCTCCGTGGCGGGCGCCACGCTGCACGGCGTGGGCGTGCCGGCCTGCATCGCGTCCGGCGACGCGGCCGCCGCCCGTGTCGCAGCACACCTGCTGGGCCGCGTTCGCCGTTGAGGGGCGCGTGCCAAGATGGACGTATGGCGCGCTTGAACTACAACGAGCTCAACGACACCATCCGCTACACGATGTGGTCGGTGTTCCGGGTCGAACCCGGCAAGCTCCCGGACGACCGCTCGGCGGCCGCCAGCGAGACCCAGGACTACCTGGACGCGTTGGAGGGCAAGGGCGTCGTCGTCCGCGGCGTGTACGACGTCGCCGGCCTGCGCGCCGACGCGGACTTCATGATCTGGTGGCACGCCGAGGAGATCGAGCAGGTGCAGCAGGCCTACACGGGCTTCCGCCGCACGCCGCTCGGCAAGGTCTCCACGCCGGTCTGGTCGCAGGTCGCCCTGCACCGCCCGGCGGAGTTCAACCGCAGCCACATCCCCGCGTTCCTCGCGGGTGAGGAGGCGCGCAAGTACATCTGCGTCTACCCGTTCGTGCGGTCCTACGAGTGGTACCTGCTGCCGGAGGAGGACCGTCGCAAGATGCTGGCGGACCACGGCAAGGAGGCCCGCGACTTCCCGGACGTGCGCGCGAACACCGTCGCGTCGTTCGCCCTCGGCGACTACGAGTGGCTGCTCGCGTTCGAGGCCGACGAGCTGCACCGCATCGTCGACCTGATGCGGCACCTGCGCGGCACCGAGGCGCGGCTGCACGTGCGTGAGGAGATCCCCTTCTACACGGGCACCCGCGTCCCGGCCGCCGAGCTGGTCCTCAACCTGCCGTGACGGGGCGGGGGTCCGCGGGACCCCCGCCACCGGTTCCTACCTCGCCGCGACCTTGTAGGCGCGGATCACGGTCAGTTCGACGGTGCTGCCGTTCGCGTCCTTCGCGGTGGCCTTCAACGAGGTCCACTGCGCGTTCAGCGGGTGGTACACCAGCGCGCTGCCGCCCACCACGCCCGCACGGCGCCACGTCTTGCCGTCGTCGTGCGAGTACTCGACGCCGGTGATGCGCACACTGCCCGCGTCACCCTGCGACTGGGTCAGCAACCCGATGCGCTGCAACGAACCCGCGGGCACCGCGCCGTTGTCGTCGAGCTTCGGCTCGAACCGCACCGCGGGCAGCGACGGCGTCGTGATCTGGCCCTCGACGCCCTTCGACCGGAACGTCCACGCGGCGGCCACCTTCGTGCTGAACTCGAACTGCGTGCTCCGGTCGAGGCTCACCTCGGCGCGGAAGTCGCCCTGTGCCAGCGGAACGCCCGTGAACGACCCGCCCGGCGTGGTCGTCTCGCCGAGCAGCACCCCGTTGCGGTACAGGGCGGCCCTGGCGCTGTCCACAGTGGACGCGCCCGTGCCGTGGCTGCCGTCGCTCAGCATCGGCGGGCCGACGTAGAACTGCGAGCCGAACCGCTCGACGAACCCGTACTGCGACGCGGGCAGGCCCGGCGAGAACACCGGCCGCACCTCGCGTTCGCGGTAGGTCCTGCCCGCCGCGTACGTGCGGTCGCCGGAGGAGACGCGTTCCTGGGACCCGTTGGCGTGCCGCGTCATGACCGTGGACTGCCAGCGCACGCCCTCGGGTGACAGGTACTCGACCGCGGTCGCGCCGGGCGCGACGGGGTAGAGCGCGGTGCCGCCGCCGACGCCGTTCGGGTCGACCGCGAACTCGCCCTTCTGCGCCTGGCTGTCCGGCTTCTGCCCGCCGATCGTGGACTCGACCCTCGCCAGGTCCTTCTTCGCGGGAGCCTTGTCCAGGCCGATCGGGAAGCTGCCCGGAACGGGGTACGCCAGCCGGTAGAACGTGTGCGGGTCGGCCGTGGTGTTGGCGTTCAGCAACGCGATCGACGACAGCTCGGCCGGCGGCAGCGGGCCGCCCCCTTGGGCGATGGCCATGCCCTCGAAGCCACCGAACGAGAAGAACGTACCGCCGAGCGACCGTCCCCCGAACGTGCGCAGGAAGCTCAGCACGCCGACGGTGAAGTCACCGGTCTGCTCCGGCGCCTTGATCGACACCGGCTGGGCCTGGCGGGCGTCCTGCGTGATCGTCAGGTCGCCGGTCAGCTTCACCGTGGGCTGGTAGAGCAGGTCGAACCCGCGCTCGCCGTTCGGCAGGGACGTGTCGAGGAAGTAGGTGCCCTTGGGCAGCCGCACCTTCAGGTCGCCCGAGCCGCCCAGCGGCGTGAACGTGTTGTTGTCCAGGCCGATGAGGAACGAGAACGAGTCCGCGGGGTTCCCGCCGTCCCGGCCGATCATGTCGATCGTGAGGGTGTAGCTCTCGACCTCGCGGTCGATGCCGACGAGCGTGCGGACGGTGTGCGTGCCGGACGTGGCGACGATCTCGCCGGAGTACGCGGCGTCGCGGGTGCCGACGCGGGTGTCGCCCGTGACGTTCACCGACGCGGTGCCCTTGGCGGGCACGGTGACCTTCGTGGCGGCCAGGGTGAACATGCCGGCCGGCGCGGTCGTCCTGAGCGCCAGGTCGAGCGTGATCACCGCGTCCGTCGGGTTGGTGTAGGTGACGGGCTTGGTCACGGGCTTGTCGTCGCCGTGCGGCCACTCGTGCAGGCCGAGGTTGACCGTCACGTCACCGGTGAGCACCTGGTCGATCGCCTTGGCCACGTCGATGCGCCCGGCGCCCTGGTCGAACGCGCTGAGGCCCTCGGTGGGCTTGGCCGTGGTCGCGAGCACCGACTTGAGCTGCGCCGGCGTCCACTCCGGGTGCTGTTGCCGCAGCAGTGCCGCCGCGCCCGCCACGTGCGGGGTCGCCATCGACGTGCCGCTGAACGCGACGTGGTCGGAGGAGCCGGCCTTGGCGGCGACGATGTCGACGCCCGGTGCGGTCACCTCCGGCTTGAGGCCGCTGTCTCCAACGCGAGGGCCTTTGCTGGAGAAGTTGGCGAGCTTGTCGTCGCGGTCGACGGCGCCGACCGTCAGGGCCGCGTCGGCCGATCCCGGTGAGCCCACCGAGCCCGGCGAGCCCGAGTTGCCCGCCGCGATGACGAACAACGTGCCGTACTGGGCCGTCAGGTCGTTGACGGCCTGCTCCAGCGGGTCGACCTCCGGGGTGTCCGTGCCGCCGAGGCTCATGTTGATCACCTGGGCGCCCTGCTCGGCGGCCCAGCGCATGCCGTCGAGGATCCAGGACTCCTGGCAGCCGAACTCGACGCAGACCTTGGCGTCGATGAGCTGCGCGCCCGGCGCGACGCCGCCGTACTCGGCGTCGTGGCTCGCGACCGTGGCCCCGACGTGCGTGCCGTGACCGACGTTGTCGGTGTTGTCCGGGTCGGTCGTGAAGTTCTTCTCGGCGATCTGCTGACCGGCGAGGTCGGGGTGCTTCTCGTCGACGCCGGTGTCGACGATCGCGACCTTGGTCCCCTTGCCGGTGATGCCCTTCCGGTGGGCGGCCGGCGCGCCGATCTGGGCGACGCTGCGGTCGAGGCTCGGCTTGCGGATGCCGTCGAGCCAGACCTTGTCCCCGGTCGCCGTCTCCGCCTTGAGCGCCGACCAGTCGTCCGCCGACCGGGCGCCGATCCTCGCCCTGCCGTCCACGATCAACGGCATGCGGTCGCGGTAGCCGAACTCCAGCAACGTGGTGACGTCGAAGAGTCTGCGGTCGAGCCGGCCCGCCGCCAGGGGCCCGAACGCGTCTCCCGGCACGACCACCTGGTGTCCGTCGGCCGTGCGGGAGGTCTTGAAGGCCATCTGCTCGCGGCCTTCACCGGGCTGGATCGCCACGACCTGCCGGTCGTGGCCCAGCAGGACCTTGTCGCCGGTGACGAGCGTGACCTCGTCGACCGCCTTCGGCGAGCCGGAGCCCGCGGGTGGAGCGGCCGCCGCGGTGGCGGCCGGTGCCACGGTCAGGGCGAGCGCCGTGACGGCGCCCAGCACTTTCGTTTTTCCGCGCATTCGAATCCCCTCGTGCTTCGAATTCTGCGCGCTGTGGTCCGCGCAGGCCGGAAGGCCTTCCGCGGCAAAGCGAAGGCAATGCGAAAAAGTCCCCCGACGTTTCGAACGTATCGATGTCACAACCCGATAACACAGGGCCGAACGGGGGATTCTGGCCCCCGTTCGATTCGACCGTCAGTTCGACCGCCAGAACTTCCAGCGAGCCTTGCGCTTTTCTGGCAGTTCTCCCGCCGCGCGGCACCATTCCGCGAAGGCGGCGGCGTCCTCGCGCGCGCGAGACCCCGCGCGACGTGGGTAGACGACGGCGTAGGCGTCGAAGAGCGGCCGGAACCGGTCGCCGAGCTCGTCGGCGACGGCGGGGCCGAGCATGCGCACGATGCCGCGCCGTTTCGACAGCAAAGCGCGGCGTTCGACAGCCAGTCGTTGTTCGTCGAATCCGGCCGGTGCGGGGCCGTCGGCGAGCAATGCGTTTAGCAGTTCCGCCTGCTGGGCCGCAAGCCTTTCGCGTGCGGACGAAAGGTTCGTCTTGTTCACGATTTCAGTCACGATGTTTGTCCACCACCGCACGAATTGCGGTCAGTTCGGACTCGATTTCGGCGTCCGACGGGTAGTTGTCGTCGCGTTCCAGCAGCACGCCGGGAGGGGCGACGCGCGAACACAGCTCGTCGAGCACCTCCAGGACCTCGGGCAGCACCGCGTGGGCGTGCGTGTCGTGGTAGATGTCGCCGTGCTGCTCGCCGCCCGCCACGTGCACGTAGGCCAGGCGTTCGAGCGGGATCTCGTCGAGGAACCGCTCCGGGTCCGTGCCGATGTTGCGGGCGTTCGCGTAGAGGTTCGCGACGTCCACGAGCAGCCAGCAGTCCGTGCGCTCGACGAGCTCGGCGAGGAACTGGCCCTCGGACAGCTCGCCGTCCGGCCACTCGAGCAGTGCCGCGACGTTCTCCAGCGCGAGCGGGACGGGCAGGTTCGCCTGCGCCAGCTTGACGTTCGCGACGAGCACGTCGAGCGCGTCCCTGGTGCGCGGCACCGGCATCAGGTGACCGGAGTCGAGCCCACCCGCGCGCACGAAGCAGACGTGGTCGCTGACCATCGGCGCGCCGACCGCCTCGGCGATCGCGCCCAGGTGCTCGACCCGGTGCAGGTCGACCTCGTCGGCACCGCCCAGCGACAGCGACACGGCGTGGGGGAGCACGGGGATCCCGCGCTCCAGCAACAGGGTCACCGACTCGGGCAGGTGTCCGATGTGGAGGTTCTCGGCGACGACCTCGACGAAGTCCACGCCGGGCAGCCGTTCCACGGTCAGGTCGATCTCCGAACGCCAGCCGATGCCGACACCCAGGTCCTTGATCCCCGCCATCAGTCGCCTCCACCTCCGCCGCCACAGCCTCCGCCGCCCCCGCCACAGCTGCTGCCGCCGCCCGACGAACAACTGCTGCTGCTGCCACAACTGCTCGCGCCGCAGCCCGCGCCACACCCCGCCGCCGACGACGCGGCGCCGCTCCTGGCGCGCCTGCGCTGCTGCTTGCCCTTGCGCGGCAGGGTCTTGACCACGCTCTGCGGCAGTCCGAAGTGGTCACCGACGGGCCGGTTGCCGATCCTGCCGCGGAACCCCTCCACCGCGACCGCGAGAACCCTGTTGCCCGTGTCCACGCGGAGCAACGCCTCACGGCCCGCCCTCGTCAGCGGTTTCGCGCCATATGTCCAGAACGCGATGCCCAGGAACCCCGCCGCTCCGAAGAGCGTCCACGGCTCCAGGAAGGCGGCCAGGCCCAGGACGACGCCGATCACGAGGAAGAGCCACCACACCGCGAGCCGCGGGCGGGCGTTGCGGGTCAGCCGGCGGGCGCGCAGGTGCTGGTGCAGCGCCCGCATCTCCGGGCTCTTCGCGGCCTGGCGCACGACCGAGTCGAACCGCACGGGCTTGCTCAGGCGCAGCAGGATGCTCGTCTCGACGGCGGTCGTCTCGCCGAGCTCGGTCTCGTGCACCGTCGAGACCCACCCCTCGCGCGCCACCCGCACGAGACCGGCGTCCATCAGCCGTGCCAGCGCGGTCTCGGCGGCCCGGCCCGGACCTCCCGCCAGGTACCCGATCTGCTCCGGTGGCACCCGTGTGCCCCGGTCCGCTGTCGGTGCCGCCATCAGTCTCCTCCTCCGCCGCCACCGCAGCTGCTTCCGCCGCCGCAGCTGGAGCTGCCGCAACTGTGGGACGAACCACACCCGCCACCGGATGAGGTGGTCCTCCGTCCCGTCCTGGCCTGCCTGACGGGCAGTGGCCTCACGACCCGCCGCGGCAGGTCGAAGAGCGCGCCGACGTCCTTGCCGTCGAACCCGTGCAACGCCACCGCGTGCACGCGGTCGCTCGCGGTCACCTGCCGCAGCGCCTCGCGGCCCGCCGCGGTGACCGGCCCGCCGTTGTGCTGCCAGACGAAGAAGCCCAGGGCGATCAGCGCGGCCACGAAGAACACGGGGGAGTGGAGGAACCCGATCACCGTCGCCCCCGCCGCGACCGCGAGCGAGAACCACCGGTCCCCGTACCGCCGGTGCGGGACCCGCAGGAGCCCGCGGCCGAGCAGGTGCCGGTAGAGCTCGGCCACCTCGGTGCAGTTCCTCGTGGCCAGCACGAGCGCGTCGAACTGGATGGAGTCGCGGGCGAAGGACAGCATCCGCGCCTCGACCGACGTGGTCGCGCCGCGGTCCTCGCGGTGCACGGCCGAGACCTGGCCCTCGCGCGACACGCGCAGCAGACCCTGGTCGATCAGCCGGGCCAGCACCGTCTCCGCCGCGCGTCCGGGACCTCCCGTCAGGAAGCCGGCCTCCTCCGCGGACAGCCATGTCGTCATCGGTTCCCCCTAGCTGCTGGAACTGCCGCAGCTGCTGCTACTGCTGCTGCCACAGCTCGAACTACTGCTGCTGCAACTGCTACTGCTGCTGGAACAACTGCTGCCGCTGGAACAACCGCTGCTACCGCTGGAACAGCTGGACGTGCCGCCGCACCCGTGGTGGTCCCAGTCGTACGAACCGCACCCGCTGCTGACGACGTACGGAGTGGACGACGTCGAACGCTGCCGCTGCTTGCCCCGGCGCAGCCCGAACAACGCCACGGAGTCCGCGCCGCTGCGCGGGTTCCGCAACGCGTGCAGCCACACGGTCTTGCCGTTGCGGGTGAGCCTGCCCGGGTTGCGCAGCAGGACCGCGAAGAGCACCAGCGACGCCGTCAGCAGGAACAGCCAGGTGTCGACCGCGAACGCGACGAACACCGAGACGAACGCCAGCAGGAACAGCAGGACCCGCAACGCGGTCTTGCCACCGCGCGGCCTGCCGAACTGGCGGTGCACCACACCTCGGTCGACGAGGCTTTGGTGCAGCGCGCCCATCTCGTGGCTCGTCATCGCCACCTGCACGACCTGGCGGATCGGGCGGGCGGTGCCGTGCAGTCCGGCGAGGACGTACGCCTCCAGCGGAGTCGTGGCGCCGTAACCGTTCTGGTGGACGGCGGTCACGAGGCCCTCGCGGGAGACGCGCACGAGACCGCCGTCCAGCAACCGGGCGAGCACGGCCTCGGCCGCCCTCCCCGGTCCCCCGGACAGGAACCCGATCTCCTCCGCGGTCCACGTGGTGCGGTGCGGTGTCGAAGACTGGGACATCAGCACTCCCCTCACTGGTGTCGTCGCATCTTCGACGTGAGATCTACCCCTGGGTTCCTGTCGTTACCTGAAAAGACCGGACGGCAGGTCAGCTGCCGCCGCCGCACCCACCACCGCAGCCGCCGCCCCCGCCGCAGCTGCTCCCGCTCGAACACGAAGAAGAACCGACCGAACACGTGCTGCCACCGGTGTAGCCGCCCGAACCGGACGACGCGAGCAACGAGCTCCGCACCGCGAGGTCCGGGTAGACGACGAGGCCGCCGAAGAGGACCGCGCCGGCGGCGCCCGCGTACATCACCTCGTCGACGCTGCCCGGCGGCTTGGTGTTGCGGTCGCGTGCGACGTTCAGGACGCTGGTGCCCTTGCTGGTGCGGACGTGCTGGGGGCGCCGCGTGAGGAGCAGGATCAGCAGCCCCGTGACGACGAGCTGCACGGTGAGCCAGCCGACCGGCGCGCCGACCGCGATGCCGTTGATCCAGCGCGCGACCCCCACCGCGAGCAGCACCCACAGCGCGATGGATCCCTTGCGCACCGCGCTTTTCGCGGTCTCCGGGTTCACCACGAGGCCCATGTCCTCGAGACGCCGGCCGATCGCCGTGACCACGTCGTCCTTGGCGACGGCGGGGATCATCAGGTTGACCGTGCGGTTGGTGTAGCGCTGGCCGTCGGTGACGACGGCGCGGTCGACCGCGTTGAGCGACTGCGTCGCGGACGTGACCTGGACGGTGCCACGCCGTGAAGTCCTGAGCTCACCCGCGGTGAGCAGGCGTGCGAGCGAAGTTTCGACGACGCGCCTTGGACCGCCCGCAAGATATGCGAGCTCGTCCATGTCCAGGGAGCGCACGGGCTGGCTGCTGTGGCCCGCCCGCACGCGTACCCGGACAGCGATCGCGACCAGCACGGCCAGTGCCAGCCCGACCCAGTACAGCTGAAGGAACTCCGGCCCAGTCAATCCCCAATGCTCCGGCATGCGACCCACCCCCTGACTGCCCCGAATGTGCTTCGGTGGGTCAATGGTGTGGTCCGCGCCACAGGCTCACAAGCCTTGTTGACGAAGCCTTAGGGTTGCGGCTCTGCCGCGTGGTGACTAGCTGGAGGAGCCGCCGTCGACTCCGCCGGAGCCTTCGCCGTCGGTGCCCTGCAGGGCGGTGGAGAAGATCATTGCGCCTCCCAGGTCTGTCCGGCCCTGGTGACCGGACCGAGGCTCAGTCTCCTATTCGGACGGAACGAGTTTCAAGGAGACGGAGTTGATGCAGTAACGCTGATCCGTCGGAGTGGGGTACCCCTCACCCTCGAAAACATGCCCGAGGTGGCTGTGGCACGTCGCGCAGAGGACCTCCACGCGCTTCATGCCGAGCGTGCGGTCCTCGCGCAGGATCACCGCGTCGCCCGCGAGCGGCGAGAAGAACGAGGGCCAGCCGCAGTGCGAGTCGAACTTGGTGTCGCTGCGGAAGAGTTCGGCCCCGCAGGCACGGCACTCGTAGAGGCCCTCGGTCTTGGTCTCGGTGTACTCGCCGGTCCACGGACGTTCGGTGCCCGCCTGCCGCAGCACCGCGAACTCGGCGGGGTTGAGCTGGGCGCGCCATTCCTCTTCGGAACGCACGACTTTCGGGGTGGCGCCGACAACAGGTTCCATGTCTCTTTATAACTCCGGCGCGGGCCCAGGGCTTCCCGGCGGGCGTCCGGGGTGCGTCGGCGTAAGACCCCGTTAAGGTCTGCTTGTCGTTCGGGTCAGAAGATGATGGCGATGATGTCGCCGAGCGCGAACCAGATCGTGAGCAGCACGCCCAGCAGGATCAGGCCCACGACGATGACGGCGACGAGCCGCTGGTGGCCCGTCGTGCGGTTCGCGGAGTCCGCGAAGTCCTGCACGCCCTCCAGGTACCCCTCGACGGTGTAGCCGGGCCGTTGCCGCTGCATCTTGTCCAGATGGTCGGCGAACGCCCTGGTCTCGGGGTCTTGGGGGTCGAGGCCGATCAGCTCCTCCTGGAACCTCTCGTTCTCGTCCTTCGAATCGCCCATAACTCCCAGCGTAGTGGCTGCGGGTGAACATCCCGGTGTGCCGGGCGGCGGGGGCGGGAGTGACGGTTGACTCGCCCAGGGGTGTGGGGCGCCTGGCGGCAGGCGCCCCGGCAAGGCCCTGCTCAGCTCGCGAGCGCCAGCGACGGCTTCACCGCGCCCACCGCCCGCCCGTGCCCGAGCACCGGCACCGTGGCGAGCCCCTCGACCGCGTCCACGTCCACCCCGAGCCGCCGCAGCACCGCCACGACCACCACCGCGCGGGCCCGGGACGAGCCGTCCGCGATCTTCAGGGCCACGCCCTCGCCGGTCGGCAGACCCACCGCGTAGACGCCCTCGGCGCCGTCTTTCGCGATGACGCCGGGCAGGGCGTCCATGAGGACCGTGACGTCGCGGCCGGTGCCGCCCACCCACTCCGGGTGGGTGTTCATGGCGGTGGCCACGCGGTGTTCGAGGGTGCCCTCGGCGGCGCTCGCCAGGCGGCCGAACGCGCGGGCGAGGCCGGTGAGGCTGATGGCGAAGATCGGGGCGCCGCAGCCGTCCACGCCCACCTGGGCGACGGGCTCGCCGGCCACGTCCTCGATCGTGCGCCTGGTCGCCACCTGCAGCGGGTGCGCCGGGTCGAGGTAGTCGTGGGTGGACCAGCCGTTGGCCACGCACGTGGCGAGCATGGCGGCGTGCTTGCCCGAGCAGTTCATGTACTTCGGGGCCGCGTCCAGCCCGGCGGCGAGGTGCCGCGCGCGGGCCTGCTCGCCCAGCGGGAGGTCGGGGGTGCACTGCAGGGCCTCTTCACCGAGACCGGCCGCGGCGAGGATGCGCAGCGCTCCGGCCACGTGGAAGTCCTCGCCCGAGTGCGAGGCGCAGGCCAGGGCGAGCAGCTCGCCGTCGAGGTCGAGGCCGCTGCGCAGCATGGCGAGGGCCTGGAGCGGCTTGTTCGACGAGCGCGGGAACGAGACGTCGCCGGGGCGGCCCACGGACACCACGGCGGTGCCGGACGGGTCGGTCGCCACGACGGTGCCGTGGTGCACCGACTCGAGGAAGTCGCCCCGCCAGACCTCCGCCACAACCTCGTGCGCCATGTCGCCCCTCCAGGAAGTAGAAACTGCCAACTGTCGACAGTTGACACGTTCGCTAGTTTAGCGGGAGGACGGCCGGTGCCGTCCAGATCGGGAGACGAAGGTGACACCCCCTCTGCACCTCAGCCTGGCCGGGCAGGCCGTGGACGTCCTGCGCGAGCAGGTGCTGACCGGGGAGATCCCGGCCGGGTCGCGGGTCAACGAGGTCGAGGTGGCGCAGCAGCTCGGCATCAGCCGCGGGCCGCTCCGCGAGGCGATCCGGCACCTCGCGTCCGAGGGGCTGCTGACGCTGGTGCCGCACCGCGGCGCGTTCGTCCCCGACGCGACTCCCGAGGACGTCCGGGCGCTGTTCGAGCTGCGCACCGCCCTGGAGTGCGCGGCGGCCGAGCTGGCCGCGTCCCGGCGCACCGACGCCGACCTGGTGCGGCTGCAGGACGTGTGCGCGGAGAGCCGCCGCAACTACCGGGCCGGCCAGCCGTTCCCGTACCGGCTCGACCTCGCGTTCCACCAGTCGTTGCTCGACGCGGCCCGCAGCCCGTACATCGCCGAGCAGGTGCGGCTCGTGCAGCAACGGGTGGTGCTGCTGCGCAGCGCCCTCGCCGACGACCCGCCGCACCAGCGCGCGTCGATGGACGACCACGACGAGCTCGTCCTGGCGATCGCGGACGGTGACGCGGCGAAGGCCTCGACGGTGATGCGGCGGCACCTCTCGCGGGTGTGCGCCCAGATGCTCACGAGCGTGACCCACTAACTTCAGCGACATGACGTTCGGCGCCCGGCTGCTGCGGCACCGCAAGAACGCCGGGCTCAGCCAGGAGGAGCTGAGCGGTCGGTCCGGGGTCAGCGTCCGCGCGATCAGCGACATGGAACGGGGCCGCGCCCGCTCTCCCCAGCGCCGCACGACCGAGGCCCTGCTCGACGCGCTGGACCTCGGCGAGCGCGACCGCGCCGAGCTGCGCCGGCTCGCCAGGGCCGGCCGCGTCGCGATGGCAGGTCCGGTCTGGTCGCTGCCCCTGTACGTGGCGGATCTCGTCGGCCGTGACGCCGAACTCGACGCCATCGCGCGGAAGTCCAACGGCCTCGTGGTGCTGCATGGTGCGGCGGGCACCGGTAAGACGAGCCTCGCCGTGAGGGCGGCCCATCTGCTGGAGGGCCGCTATCCGGACGGTCAGTTGTTCCTCGACCTGGAGGGCTCCGCACAGCCGTTGCAGCGGTTGCTCAAGGACCTGGGTGTACCCGCGGAACACGTGCCGGAGGACGAGCACGGCCAGAAGCGGCTCTACCGGTCGTTGCTCGCGGGCAAGCGCCTGCTGCTCGTGCTCGACGGCGTGAACACGGAGGAGGAAGTCCGCACGCTGACAGCGGGTCCGGGCTGCCTCACCCTCGTCACGTCCCGGCGCAGGCTCGCCGGGCTCGCGGGCGCGACCTGGATCCGGCTCGGCGGCCTCACCGAACCGTGCGCCGTCGAGCTGCTCGCGTCGATCATCGGTGCCGGCCGCGTCGACGCCGACCGGGAGACCGCGCTGCGGCTCGTCCGGCTGTGCGGCTCCTCGCCGCTCGCGCTGCGGATCGCGGGCAACCGCCTCGCGAGCCGCCCGCGCTGGCCGCTGGGTCACCTCGTGGAGCAGATCGAGGAACGCCGCCTGGCCGCGCTCACGGCGGGCGACCTGGACGTGCGCGGCGCGTTCGAGGTGTCGCTCGCGCACCTGCCCGCGACGGCCCGGCTGGTGTTCCGGCGGCTCGGGCTCCTCGTCGGCACGCGCGTCACGCCGGACCTCGCCGCCGTCCTCGCGGGCAGCACCGTCGCGGAGGCCGAGCGGGCGTTGGAGGAGCTCACCGACGTGAGCCTCCTCGACGCCGATGACCACGGCTACGCGATGCACGGCCTCGTCCGGACGTTCGCCGACGGACTGATAGACGCCACCGACGACGACGCGGACCGCGCCATGCTCGCCTGGCTGCTGGAGACCACGGTGGCGGCGGGAGTCCTCTTCGGACAGACCGGCGACGCGCGGCGCGTCCACGCGGAGTACCAGCCCTTCCCCGACGTGGCCACCGGACGGCGCTGGCTCGACGACCACCGCGACCTGCTGCCCGAGATCGTCGAACGGGCGCAGGCGAGGCGGCTGCACGAGGAGGTGACCCGTGCGGTGATCGCCCTCTCCCACTACGCGGCCATCGAACCGGGCCTCGTCTGGGAACGCGTCTACCGCCTGGCTCTGAGGTCCGCGCGCGCTCCGTGGCAGGAGATCGTCGTGCGCGGCCAGCTCGGCTGGGTGCTCTTCGACGTCGCCCACCGCCCAGGGCCCGCGCTCGACGTGCTGACCGGTGCGGCCGCACTTGCCGAGCGGACGGGCGAGACGGGGCACCTCGGCTGGATCCGGCTGATCGCGTCGGCCGCGCACAGCGGGCTCGGTCAGTTCGACGAGGCCGAACGCGTGTGCCTCGAGGCCATCGAGTCGATGCACGAACCGATGGACGAGCACTACGCGAGGTCCGTCCTCGGGGTGCTGTGGCGGTCGATGAACCGCCCTATCGCGGCCGTGACCGCCCACGAAGAAGTGGCGAAGGAACAACGTGCCTATGCCAGCACCATCTACGAACTCTCCGCACTGGGCCGCACGCTCGGATGGCTCGGCCTCGCGCTGATAGACGTCGACCGGCCGGACGACGCGGTGGAGGTCCTCACCGAGGCCGAGTCCGTCTACGACCGCGCCCGGATGGCGTCTTGGCTCGCGACGACGCTGTGGCACCGCGGCCTCGCCCACCGCGCGGCGGAGCGTCTCGCCGAGTCCGACGACGACCTGCACCGGGCTCTGGCCGGGTTCCGCGCGATCGGTGACGGCGCCGGGGAGATCGAGCTGCTGCGCGCTCTCGCGGACAACGCCGAGTCACGGGGCGACCACAGCGCGTGCCGACGCCATCTGCGAGACTCGCTCGCAGCGTGCGAGCGGTGGGACACCGACGCCACGCGGGAGATCGCCGCCGAGGTGCGGAGGCGCTTGTCCGGAGGGTGAGGGATGCGGGCGACCACCTTCAGCGAGTTCCTGCGCTTCTACCGGCGCCGCAGGGGGCTCACCCAGGAGGATCTCGCCACCCGCACCGGCCTGGGCGTCCGCACGCTGAGCGATCTCGAACGCGGCCGCGTGCACACCCCTCAGGCGCAGACCGTCGACCTGCTGGTGCGGGGACTGGGGCTGCGGAACGAAGAGGCCGAGGGGTTCGTGGCGCTCGCACGGTCGCAAGAAGCCGTGCAGCCCCGTCCTGAACGCACGGACTGTGCGCCTCCTTCCGCCGAGAAGCTCATCGGTCGTGAGGCAGAGCAACGGCAACTGGCCGAGTACATCAACCGTGCGGCGGCATCGGCCGTGCTCGACGTCGTGGTCGTGCACGGCCCTCCCGGCGTGGGCAAGACCTCTCTCGCGGTGGACGCGGCCCACCGGTTCGCCGGCCGGTTCGCCGACGGCTGCCTGCACCTCGACCTGCGCGGCACGGACCCGGCTCCACTGTCCGCGGAACGGGCCACCGCGCGGCTGCTGCTGGCGTTCGGCGTGCCCGAGGCCAAGATGCCGTCCGATCCCGGCGACGGCCAGCGCCTCTACCGGTCGATGCTGCGCGAACGCACCGTGCTGCTCGTGCTCGACAACGCCGCGAACGAGGCCCAGGTCCGGCCGCTGCTCGCCGCGAGTCCCGGTTCGCTGGTGGTCGTGACCAGCCGCAACGTCCTGGCGGGCCTGAACAGCCGCGCCCGCGTCGACGTCGGCCCGCTGCGGCACGACGGCGCCGTCGCCCTGCTCGCCGCGACCGCCGGCGCCGACCGGATCCGGGCCGACGCCGAGTCCGCCGACCGGATCGCGGCGCTGTGCGGCGGGGTGCCGCTCGCGCTCGCCATCGCGGGCCGCACCACGTCGTCGTTGCGGCACCTCGCGGACCAGCTCTCCGACGAACGTGCCCGCCTCGACGCGCTCGCGTCCGGCGACGTCCAGGTCCGCACCGCGTTCGAGCTGTCCTACCGGCTGCTCGCCCCGGCCCCGGCGACGCTCTTCCGGCGGCTCGCGCTGGTCCACGGCCCGGACACGTCGGTCGAGCTCGCGTCCGTCGCCGCCGGGATCGACGACGTGGAGGCGTTGCTGGAGGAACTCGTGGACGCCAGCCTCCTGCGGTCGGACGTTCTCGGCCGGTACTCGTTCCACGACCTGATCCGCGACTACGCGCGCGAGCGTCTGCACGGTGACGAGGCCGACGTGGAGGTCCATCGGCTGCGCACGCGCGACTGGTTGCTCGCCACCGCGACCCGGCACGCGTCGGCGTTCCTGCCGGACGAGCAGGGCGCGCCCGACCTGGCCGGCGCCGACCGATGGCTGTCCGCCGAACTCGCGCACTGGCGCGGCGCGTTCCGCGAGGCCGTGCGGGACGGCGCGCACGGGGAGGTGCTGGCCCTCGCCCGGTCCCTGCACTGGTACTCCGACCACCGCGGGTCCGGCGAGCTGTGGCTCGAGGTGTACACGGCGGGTGCCGCCGCGGCGCGGGAGCTCGGCGAGGCGGAGCGGCACGCCCAGCAGCTCAACTTCGTGTGCTGGGTCTACGTGGTCCGCCTGACGAACATCCCCCTGGCCCGGCGGTGGCAGCGGGAGGCCCTGCGGGTGGCGCGGGAGTGCGGGTCGCTCGCGGAGGAGGCCTGGGCGCACTACTACCTGGCGGGCGTCGAGAACCGCGAGAGCGACTTCGCGGCGGGGGTGGCGCACGCCCGCCGGGCCGCGGAGCTGTTCCGCGAGGCGGGCCAGCCGATGAACGTGGTGATTGCGCTGTCGTTCACCGGCGTGCTGCTGGAACGGCAGGGGCACTTCGCGGAGGCCGTGCGGACGCACCGCGCCTGCATCGCGGAGGAACGGGTGCTGCGCGACGGTCAGCGCGGCGTCACGCGCGAGATCGCCGCCCAGCTGCTGCTGCGCCTCGCGGACGCCCTGGTCTCGGAGCACCGGCACGACGAGGCGTTGAGCGTCGTGGCCGAAGCCGAGGAGCTCGTCGGGCAGGGCGCGGCGGCGCTGCTGTCGATGGCGCGGCACACCCGAGGTCGCACGCTGCTCGCCGCCGGGCGGTTCGCCGAGGCGCGGCGCGAGCTGTCCGGGGCCGTGGAGGCGCTCATCGACCCGGAGGCCAAGGTCGCCGTGCTGATGGAGATCGCGGGCCTGTGCGACCGCATGGACGACCACGACTCCGCGATCCGGCACCGCGTGCGGGCGCTGGCCGAGAGCGAGGGCTACGAGTCGCCCGCCATGACCAGGCTGCAGCACGACCTCACCGCGGTGCTCGGCCTGTCAGCGTAGGACGGTGCTCAGGAACGCGTCGGCGTCGAACCGCTCGGACCCGGCCGGCACGAGCCGGTAGGTGGCGTCGAGGAACTTGCGCAGCGTGCCCGCCGGGACCCGGAACACCGTCAGGTGCCGGTGCGAGAGGAGCTCGAGCACCAGCACCCGGCCGGAGAGCGGCCGCAGCCGCACGTCGCCGTCGCCCGCTCTCAGGCTCATGCCCTCGGCGAGCAGGTCCCGGCCCATGACCCAGGTGGCGACCGAGCCGCCCGAGTGGAACCTCATCGTCACCGCGAAGGGGTCCTCCGACCGGTAGAGCAGCTCGGTCTCGACCGGCGCCGTCGAGCCGTTCGGCCGGACGAAGTCGAAGACGGTGCGTGACGCGACCCTCATCGCAACTCCTAGAGGTGTTCTGATGTCTACACAAGGCATCACGTAATGGGCACCGAAATGGTTCACGGGATCGTCTTGTCATTACCTGTTGATTGGTTGAACGGTTTTCGCGTTCTTCCGGTCGCATCGGTGTCCGATGATGTGCGAAGGGGCAGACCTGCGGAACTTCTGCCGGTGCTTCTGCATGGTCCCGACGAGCCGCCCACGATTTGCTGGACGGCATGGTCGCCCCTCTTCGCCCCGGTCACGACGGTCTCGTCGGCACCGCCGTGCGCAGGGCGGGAGGGCTGCTCGTGGGCCGGGAGCGGGAGATCGCGGTCCTGACGGAGGCGCTGGGCGGTGGCGCGCGCTCGTGCGTTGTGCATGGTGCAACTGGTATGGGGAAAAGCGCATTGTTGTCGGTCGCCGCGTCGATCGCGGTGCGCAGCGGGTTGCGGCCCGTTCGCGGATTGCGCGCGGTGACCGGCGTCGACAGCCACACGGTGCTCGTGGTCGACGACGTCGAGAGGCTGGGCCCGGAAGAATCCGAACGGCTGGCGCGGTTCCGGGGTGCCGTGCTGCTCGCCGGTGACTGCGACCCGGACGTGCTGGGGGTCGTGGACGCCGTGCGGGTGCCGTTGCGGCCGGTCGGCGCCGAGGCGGTCGCGGAGATGGTCCGGCGGCGGTTCGACGAGGACGTCCCGCCGGAGGTGACCGCGCTGTGCCTGGAGTACAGCGGTGGCGCTCCCGGGGTCCTGAGCGACGTCCTGGACCTGGTCGGGGACCTGGCCTCGCTGCCCGCCGCGCTGCCGGGGCTGCGGCTGCCGCGACTGCTCAGGGCCGTGCGCCGCGGCTGGGAGGTGCTGGACGCCGACGCGGTCGCGGTCGCCCGCGCGCTCGCCGTGCTGGGGAGCGCGTCGCTCGACGTGCTGGGTGAGGTGGCCGGCCTGGACTCGTTCCGTGCGCTGGCTGCGTTCGAACGGCTCGTGGACGCACGTCTGGCCGTGGACGAACCGATGCGCGTGCGGTCACCTGCACTGCGTCACGCCATACGGCACGAGATGGCGCCTCAGTCGCGTGAGTCCCTGCATCGCGCAGCCGCCGAGGTGCTGCATCGGCGGTGCGACCCGTCCGCCGCCGTCGCGGAACACGTAGTGGCGTGCGCTGAGCCTGTAGGTGCGCAGTGGGTGGCACCTGTGCTGCACGGCGCGGCACAGGTGCACCGTGCGGCGGGACGAGCCGAACTCGCGGCACGGTGTCTGCGCGCGGCTCTGCGCGAGCCGGCGACCGCGGAGATCGCGGCGCAGGTGGCGACGGGCATGGCGGACCTGCACCTGCGCTGCGGCATCCCGCCCCGCGCGGGCGAGCTGGCGCGGCAGCGGTCGGCGGCGGGGGAGTGGTTCGCCGCGGTCGTGCTCGACTGGCAGTGCGACGAGGACCTGCAGGGCTACGCGGAGGCACCGGTCGTCCCCGACGATCCCGAGCGGGTCCTGCGCGACCTGCCGGAGAACGGGCCGCGGGTCGTGCCGCTCGCGCTCGCCGGACTCGGCCTGCTGCAACGGGGTGCCGAACGGGTCGTGCTCGACCTCGCGCCCCGGTTGCGGGACCGGCTCGACGGCGCGGAACGGGACTGGCTGACCGCGCTGGAGATGTGGGCCCACCGGGCCGGCGGTGACCACGCCGCCGTCGTCCGGCTGATGGGCGACCTGGCCTCGGCGTCACCGTCACGGGGCTGCGTGGCGCTGGGCGCTGCGGCGTTCGTGGCGTCCTGTGTGGACACCGGCCGGCCCGGCGACGCCCGGGAAGCACTGGTGCGCCTGGGGTACACGGGTGCGTTGCCACCGGCGTGGGCGTGCGCGCTGCTGCTGAGGCAGCGGGCTCGCATGCACCTCGCGCTCGGTGCTCCGCGCGCCGCGCTCGCCGACGCCGACCGCGCGGGTGCCGCCGACCTGGCGGAGGAGGCGAAGGCGGCGCTGGGCCGGCAGCGCCGGCCGGTGCGCGGGATCGCCTGGGACAAGCTGACGCCGCACGAGTCGCGCATCGTCTCGCTGGTGCTCGAAGGCGAGACGAACCGGGCGATCGCGGCGCGGTTCGGTGTGACGCAGCGGGCGGTGGAGCTGCACCTCACTCGCGTGTACCGCAAGGTCGGCATCAGCAGGCGGGTGCAGCTCTCGGCGGTCTTCGGCGTCGCTTAGAGCAGCCCGGAGCGCAGTGCCCACGCGACGGCGTGCACCCGGTTGCGCAGCCCGAACCGTTCCAGCAGCTGGTGCAGCGCGTACTTCACGGTCCGCTCCGAGCAGAAGAGGCGGGCGGCGACCTCGGCGATCGTGGCGCCGTCGGCCAGCAGCCGGAGCAGCTGCAGGTCGCGGTCGTTCAGCACCGGCGCGCGTTCCTGCACCTGCTGGCCCCCGACCAGCAGCTTGATCAGGCGTTCGGCGTTGACGTCGGCCCGCCGCAACGGCAGCGCGAGCCCGGCCTGCGCCGCGATCGACGGCGTGAGGTCGTGCACGCGTGCCGCGATCACCACGATCTTCGCGGAACCGCAGGCCCGCAGCCGGGCGGCCTGTTGCGCGCAGAGCTCGTTCACGAGGGCCAGCAGGACGTGGGCGTCCGAGCGGTCCTGCACCACCCGCACGCGTGGGGAGTTCTTCAGCAGGTGCGTCACGCCGGCCGCGCTGATCAGGTCGCGGGACTCCACCGCCACGCGCACCGGTTCGATTCCGGAGTCCACGGTTGCCAGGGCACTACTCATGACACGATCGTGCGAAGTTTCAGCGGCCGTCCACTTCGGAAAACCGAACCGTTCCGAGCAGTACCTGCCGGCCGTTCGCGACCGTGCGGAACTCGCCGGTCGGCCATCGCTCGATCCGCAGCTCGTCGCCGGGCGTCACGGGTGCGGTGAAGCGGGCGTGCAGTTCGGTGAAATCCAGGCCCGCCACGGTGATCCCGAGCGTGCACAGGCCGTGCAGGACGGGCCGCGCGAACCCGGCCCGGCGCGCGAACTCCTCGTCGTGGTGCATCGGGTTGACGTCGCCGGTCTCGCGGTAGCGCAGCGCCTGGTCCTCGGTCGTCTGGAAGAAGACGGTCTCCGGGCGTGAGGTGGGCACGGCGAACTCGCGCTTCTCACCCCGTTCGCCGCCGAAACCGCCTTCGCCCTTGACGAAGCACGACGACCGCGTGCTCGCGTACTCGGACTCCCACGTGCTGACGACCAGCGCGCCGGAACCCTTGTCGTAGATGTGCTCGACCTTCTTGGTGACGACCGTCGAACCCTCGGTGGGGAACCTTCGGTGCAGCCACAGGGACTGCTCGGCGTGCAGGACCTGGGTCATGTCGGCGCCGGTCAGGCCGAGCTGCGGGCCGCCGTGCTGCAGCACCGGGATCGCGAACGCGGGGGAGGGGCCGCCGGCCGCCGCCGCGTACACCTCGGCGTCGCCGGACGACCAGGTGCGGACCTGTCGTTCGACGACGCCGAGGATGCCGTGGTCGAGCGTCACCCCAGCGTGCCGCGGATGTTCGCGTGACCCTTGAGGAGGTTGCGGGCGATCGTGCGGCGCTGGATCTCGTCGGTGCCCTCGTAGATGCGCAGCAGTCGCAGCTCGCGGTACCAGCGCTCGATCGGCAGCTCGCGGGTGTAGCCCATGCCGCCGTGGATCTGCAGCACGCGGTCGACGATCTCGTTGGCCTTGATGCCGCCGTAGAGCTTCGCGATCGACTGCGCCTGCCGCGAGTCCTGCTTCTGGTCGACGAGCCACGCGGCGTGCAGCACGAGCCAGCGCAGCGCCTCGATCTCGACGGCGGAGTCGGCGATCATCCACTGGATGGCCTGGTACTCGGCGATGGGCTGGCCGAAC
This sequence comes from Lentzea sp. NPDC003310, assembly GCF_040610935.1. Taxonomy (NCBI): domain Bacteria; kingdom Bacillati; phylum Actinomycetota; class Actinomycetes; order Pseudonocardiales; family Pseudonocardiaceae; genus Lentzea; species Lentzea sp. NPDC003310. The sequence goes on along the minus strand of NZ_JBEXNC010000025.1, from coordinate 61,338 downwards.
GTGACGCGGTTCTTGGCCTGCTCGATCGCCATCTCCACGAGCCGCTCGACGCTGCCGAGCGCGCGGGCGGGCAGCAGGTAGCGGCCCTGGCCGATCCACTGCATCGCGAGGTGGAAGCCCTTGCCCTCCTCGCCGAGGATGTTCTCGTGCGGCACGCGGACGTTGTCGAACACCAGCGCCGCCGGGCCCCACTGACCCATGGTCGGGATGGGCTCGGACTTCCAGCCCATGTCGCGGTCGACGAGGAAGCAGGTGACGCCGCCGTCGGCGCCCTTCTCCTTGTCCGTCACGGCGAACACCATGACGAAGTCGGCCTCGTTGCCCTGCGTGATGAACGTCTTCTCGCCGTTGATGACCCACTCGTCGCCGTCGCGGACGGCGGACGTGCGGATGGCCTTGGCGTCACTGCCGGCGCCGGGCTCGGTGATCGCGAAGCACGAGACCCGTTCGCCGGAGATCGTCGGCAGCAGGTAGCGCTGCTTCTGCTCGTCGTTGCCGTGGAACAGGATGTTGTCCGCGTAGCCGCCGAAGCGGAACGGGACGAACGACCGGCCGAGCTCGGCCTCGATGAGCGCGGTCATCATCGCGCCGAGGCCCATGCCGCCGTACTCCTGCGGCGTCAGCACACCGAAGAACCCGGCCTGCTTGGCCTTGTCCTGCAGCGCCTTGAGCTCGTCGCGGGACAGGCCCGGCCGGCCCGCGCGCTCGCGGCGCAGCACCTCGGGCTCCAGCGGGACGATCTCCTTGCGCACGAAGGTCCGCACCCAGTCGCGGATCTCCTTCTGCTCGTCGTCGAGCGTGAAGTCCATTGCTTTCCCTTCAGATGAACGCGTTCACGCCCGTGAGCGCGCGGCCGATGAGCAGTTTCTGGATCTGGCTGGTGCCCTCGTAGAGGGTGGTGACGCGGGTGTCCCGCAGGTACTTGCCGACCGGGTACTCGTCGATGTACCCGTAACCGCCGAAGACCTGGATGGCGTTGTTGGCGACCCTGACCGCGGCCTCGCTGGCGTAGAGCTTGGCCATGCTGGCCTCGGTGCCGAACGGTTCGCCCCGGTCGGCGAGGTCGGCGACGCGCCACGTCAGGAGCCGCGCGGCGTCCGTCTCCACGGCCATGTCGGCGAGGAGCTCCTGCACGAGCTGGAAGCCCGCGATGGGCCTGCCGAACTGCTCGCGCTCCTTGGCGTACCGCAACGCCGCTTCGAGGGCGCCACGCGCGGCGCCGACGCAGCCCGCCGCGACGGACATGCGGCCCTTGTCGAGCGCGCCCATCGCGAGCTTGAAGCCCTGGTCGCTGAGCAGGGCGTCGTGCGGCACCTCGACGTCGTCCAGGGTGATCTCGGCGGTGGCCTGGCCTCGCATGCCGAGCTTGCCCTTGATCTCGGTGGCCTGGAAGCCCTTCGTGCCGGTGGGGACGAGGAACGCGCTGACGCCCCGAGGCCCCGGTCCGCCGGTGCGGGCGAACACGAGCGCGACGTCGGCCCACGTGCCGTTGGTGATGAAGACCTTGCTGCCGCTGATGCGGTAGCCGGTGTCGGTCTTCGTCGCTTTGGTCGTGAGGTTGCCCGCGTCGCTGCCGGTGCCGGGCTCGGTCAGGGCGAAGCAGCCGACCTGGGTGCCGGACGTGAGACCGGGCAGCCAGCGCTGCTTCTGCTCCTCCGTGCCGTGCTTCGCGATCGACTTCGCGACGAGCCCGAGCGAGACGGAGATGATGCCGCGGACCGCGCTGTCACCCCGCGCGACCTCTTCGAGGACCAGGCAGTAGGCGAGGTTGTCGCCGCCGCTGCCGCCGTAGCGCTCGTCGATGCCGAGCCCGAGGAACCCGACCTCGCCCAGCGCGGGCACCAGGTCGCGGTCGATGGCCTCCTCGCGGTCCCAGCGCTGGGCGTGCGGCACGATGCGGTCGTCGGTGAACCGCCGGGCCAGCTCCCTGAGCTGCCGGTGTTCGTCCGAAAGCGTTAGATCCACAGGCCCTCCCGACTAACCGAACAGTGTTAGGTTAACTCACATGCCCCGGCCGAGCACCCCACTGCTGAGCCCCGACCGCATCCGGTCGGTGGCTCTGGCCATCATCGACCGCGACGGCCTCGACGGCCTGTCCATGCGCAAGCTCGCCGCCGAGCTGGGCGTGCAGGCCGCGTCGCTCTACGGGCACGTCCGCACGAAGGACCAGCTCCTGAACGACATCGCGTCGTCGGTGCTCTCGGCGGTGGACGTGTCGGGCTTCGCCGTCGACTGGCGCGAGGGCCTGGTCAGGTGCGCGCGCTCGTACCGCGCGGCGCTGTCGTCGCACCCGAACATCGTGCCGTTCCTGGCGTACGGCCCGGCCGGCCGCGAGGAGTCCCTGCAGCGCCTGGACCTGCTGCACGGCGCACTGGTCGACGCGGGCTGGTCGCGCCGCGAGGCCACGATGATCGCCGCGGGCCTGATGTACATCGTGTTCGGCTCCGCCCTGAGCTCGTTCTCGAGCGGCTTCTCCGCCGACCCCGCCGACTACTCCGACCGCTACCCGCACCTCGACCGCGCCCACCTGCTGCCCGGCGTGGCGCGGGAACTCGACCGCGACAGCTTCGAGTTGGCGCTCGCGGCGTTCGTGCGCGGCCTTTAGTGTGCTGGCGTGGCTGCTGCGAAGTCGAAGGCGATCGAGCTCGAGGTCGGTGACCGGCTGGTGCGGGTGTCCAACCCGGACAAGCCGTACTTCCCCGCGCGGGGCATCACCAAGGGGCAGGTGGTCGAGTACTACCGCACGGTCGCCCCGGTGCTGCTCCCGGTGCTGCGCGACCGGCCCGTGGTGCTGAAGCGCTACGTCGACGGCGTGGAGGGCGAGGCGTTCTACCAGAAGCGGGTGCCCAAGGGCGCGCCCGAGTACGTGGAGACCGTGCAGGTCCGCTTCCCGTCCGGCCGCCCCGCCGACGAGATCTGCCCGACCTCGGAAGCCGTGATCGTGTGGGCCGCGAACCTGGGCACGTTCGACTTCCACCCGTGGCCCGTGCGCCGCGCCGACGTCGACCACCCCGACGAGCTGCGCATCGACCTGGACCCGCAGCCCGGCACCGACTTCTCCGACGCCGCACGGGTGGCGCTGGTGCTGCGCGAGGTGCTGGCGGACGCCGGTCTCGTCGGTTACCCGAAGACCTCGGGCGGCCGCGGCATCCACGTGGCCGTGCGGATCCGGCCGTCGTGGGACTTCATCGACGTCCGGCACGCGGTGATCGCCCTGGCCCGCGAGGTCGAGAAGCGGGCTCCGTCGCTCGCCACTTCGGCCTGGTGGAAGGAAGAACGCGGTGAACGCGTGTTCATCGACTTCAACCAGGCCGCCCGCGACCGCACGATCGCCTCGGCCTGGTCGGTGCGGGGGACGCCGCGCGCCACCGTGTCGACGCCGGTGCAGTGGGACGAACTGTCCACTGTGGACCCTGATGACTTCGACGTGCTGACCGTGCCGAAGTACCTGGAGGAGCGCGGGGACCCGCACGCGGGGCTCGACTCCGAGGCGTTCGGGATCGAGACGCTGCTGGAGTGGTACGCGGCGGACCCACGCGGGGAGATGCCCTACCCGCCGGACTACCCGAAGATGCCGGGCGAGCCGATGCGCGTGCAGCCGTCGAGGGCGCGCAAGCAGGAGTGATGGAGCCCGACGGGGAACTGGTGCGCGACCGGCTCGGGCTGGACGGCCAGGTGGTGCGGTTCGAGGCCGGCTCGCTGCCCGTCTTCGCCATCGGCGACGACCTGGTCGTGAAGCTCTTCCCGCCGCAGCACCACGCCGAGGTGCCCACCGAGGTCGCGGTCATGGAGGCGTTGCACGGCAGGCTGCCGGTGCCGACACCGTGTTTCCAGGGCATCGGGGTGGTCGACGACTGGGCCTGCGTGCTGATGTCCCGGCTGCACGGCGAGGAGCCCGCCGTTCCCGACGTCGAGGTGAGCCGGCAGGTGGGGGAGATGCTGAGGGCGCTGCACGCCGTCGAGCCGCCGGAGGTGCTGGGGCCGGCGGACTGGGCGGCGTTCGTCGTGGGGCAGCGCGAGAAGTGCGTTGAGCGGCAACGCGAGCACGGGCTGGACGAGCGGTGGCTGGAGCGGATTCCGGCGTTCCTGGACCGGGTGGACCTCGGGGACCAACCGGCCGTGCTGCTGCACACCGAGGTGATAAGCGCGCATCTGTTGTGGCGCAACGGGATGTTGTCCGGGCTGTTCGACTTCGAGCCGGCGATGCGCGGGGCGTTCGAGTACGAGTTCGCGAGCGTCGGGCTGTTCGTGACGAAAGGTGACCGGCGCTGCTGGGCGGCGTTGGTCGACGCGTACGGGCGCGTGCCCGAGCCGGAACGTGTGATGGCGTACGCGCTGTTGCACGTGTACTCCAACATGCCCTGGTACATGCGTGAGATGCCGCAAGGGGAAACGTTCGAGGAACTCGCCGTGCGGTGGTTCGGGGCGTGAGTGAGCCAACCGGCTGTATCGGGAACGAATCCAGTCGGTGACCTCGTAGACTGGACGAAACGCGAGAGGAGGTCGCCATGCCTCAGCCCTATGTAGTGCGTTATGTCGGCGGTCCCCTCGACGGCCGGGTCGACTCGTTGCCGTCCACGCCGGAGGACCCCAAGCAGACCGTGACGTACGTGCACCTGCACGGCGGACCCAAGATCGTGCACGTGTACGACCTGTCGTACGCGGTCGAGTACGGGTGCGAGTACCGGTTGCGCGCCGAGGAAGTCGAACGGGCCGAAGAGTCCTGACGTCGCTGTTGATCTTGCTGCCGACCCTGTGATCGGAAATGTCGGACCTGTAGGGCATGCTTGGGGCACAGGTGTTCGAATGGTTGGGGAGGCAGCGCCATGGCGAAGAAGAGCGGGTTGTCGGCGGAGGACGTCGTCGACCTGCGCTCGCAGTTGGACGACGGCAGTCAGCCGATGGTGTGGTTCACGGCGGCCGCCGTCGGCATGGAGGAGGGGCGTTCGGCAAAGCTGCTGGCCGTCACCGACCCGCCCGAGGGTGACTTCATCCAGGTCCGGCCCACGGGCTCGAAGGACGAGATGTTCCTGTCCCCGGCCGAGCTGACGCTCGAGAAGCCGGCGCCGCGCAAGAAGCCGGCCACCCCGCCTCCGGCGCCACCGGAGCCGGCGCGGGAGACTGAGATCATCCACCCCTACGTCCCGGAGGCGCCGGTGAAGCCCGCGGCCCCCAAGCCGAAACCCGCACCCGCTCCCGTCGAGCAGGCGCCGCCCGCGAAGCCCGCGCGCAAGCCCGCCGCGAAGGCGAGCTTCCCCGAGGTCACCGTCACGCTGGTGACGACGGGCGAGGGCGAGTGGGCCGTGGAGGTGCTGCAGGGCACCCGCCGGACGGTCAAGCCGACGCCGGTGCCGCCCGCGGCCGTGGCCCAGGCCGCGAAGCTGCTCACCCCCGAGGTCTCCGAGATCGTCGAGGGCGTGCTGAACGCGGCGCGTGCCCAGCAGCTGGCCCGGGTGGAGCAGCTGCGCGCCGAGTTGGAGGCCGCGCAGAAGGCCCTGGAGGACCTGGGCGCGTAGCGCGATCACGTGCTGCGACGCCCCGGTGGTTGTCCGCACGCGAACGGGTGAGAGGGGTTCCCAGGGCTGGTGCCGGGGCGGACCGTGGGGTGCGCGGATGTCCCGCGCAGGTCCGGCTTGGAGACGGGGAGGCCCTGATGGGTACGTGTGGGTGCTGTTCCGGGTGCACGGGGCCCGGCTGCGGCTGCTGTTCGAGCTGCTGACACGAAGATTCGCACGGGGAGCCGGTCATCAGATCGGCTCCCCGTCTGCATGTTCGCCCGTGCGATCCCCGCCGGGATCGCCGGCGTGCTTCAGAAGATCGTTCACTGGAACACCACGACGCAGTCCTCGCACAGCACCGCCGACGCACCCGGCGTCCTCGACAAGGAGCCCGGCCGCCCCGCTCCGACCAGGGAGCTCAGCCGAAGCAGAGCGGAATCGCACGCCGTCCACCACTGGAGGCGCGGCCTGCAGGTCCAGGCCCGATCACGGCGGGCAGACGGTGCCGTTCGACGGCACCTTGGCGTCGACCAGGTAGTCCCGCACCGCCGTCGTCGCACACCCCGACAGCCCCAGCGCGCCGTGCCCGCTGCCCTGCCACCCGATCAACGACGACCCCGGCAGCCGCTGCGCCGTGTGCTCGGTGCCGGGCGCGGGCGTCGACGCGTCGTTGGCCGTGCTCAGCACCACGATCGGTGGCGCGCTCTTCAGGGCGTCCACCTTCTCGGCCTTGGGCGGCGGGAACGGGTTGCAGTGCAGCAGCATCCGGGCGAACAGGGCGCCGAACATCGGGTGCTTCGACTGCCAGTCGGTGGCCAGCGCCTTCACCCGGTCCGGTGGGATGCGGGTGGAGGTGTCGTTGCAGCCGATGATCAGGCCCGAGTCGAACCGCGGCGGGTTCTCGTCCAGGTCGTTGACCACCGGTTCGAGCAGCGCGAACAGGCCGGCGCCGTCGCCCGCGCGGGCCTTCACCAGCGCGTCGGCGAGCGCGGGCCAGCGGGCGCGGTCGGTCAGGCCCGCGAGGATCGCGTTCAGGGCCGAGCCCGGCGTCAGGTCGACGTACTCGCCGCGAATGCGACTGGTCCGCAGCTGGGTCAGCAGCGCGGTGACGTCTTCGCGCGGGTTCGCCAGGGCGCAGCCGCGCAGCTTGCAGTCGCGGGCGAACTCGGCGAACGTCGCCTCGGCCGCGACGGCACGGGACTCGAGGACGCCCACCTGGTCGAGCGTCGGGTCCGGGGCGCCGTCGAGGACGGTGCGGCCGATGCGGGACGGGTAGCGCTGGGCGTAGGTCGTGATCACCCGCGAGCCCTCGCCGAGGCCGATCGCGTTGAGGCGGTCGGTGCCCAGGTAGTCGCGGAGCCGTTCGAGGTCGGCGGCCGCGCGCCACGAGTCGAACGCCGTCAGCCTGCCTTCGAGGTCGAGGACGCACTCCTGCGACGCCTCACCGGCGGCGACGACGAGGAGCGACTGCTCGGCCTCGGCCGGGTCGTACTCGACGAGCTGCGCGCGCGTGGCCGGCGGCACGCACGACATGCCGTCCGAACGGCCCGTGCCGCGCCGGTCCATGCCGATGATCGTGTACGTGCTGAGGATCTCCTTGGGCAACGACGCCGCGAGCCGCGCGGCCTTCAGCGTGCCGGGCTCGCCACCGGGGTCGGTGACGACGACCAGCGCGCTCTTGCCCGTGCCGATCCGCGTCAGCGCGATGCCGAGCGTGCCGCGGCCGGGACGTCCCGGTGGGTCGAGCACGACGGTCATGCGCGCGCACTCGTACTTCTGGTCGCCCTGCGGTGCGTCGGCGCCGAAGCGGTCCTTCATCTGCTCGTTGCACGGCGCCCACGGCAGCGAGTCCCTTTTGAACTCGCTGAGCGGGGGCACCGGCTGGGGACCGGCGAGCGTGCTCTGGTCGGCGGGCAGGTTCCCCTCGCCCTTGACCGCGATCACCGGCCGGTTGGAGGGACCCGCGCTGCACGCCGTCAGCACGCTCACTGCCAGTAGGGCCAGGGCAGCGCGACGCACAGATTTCCTCACTCTCATCCACACTCCGAGACGCCGAGCCTCGCACGAGGTAGGTAAATGGGGAGTGAGTCAGGATGGGTGCATGGCTCACGCTGATCGGCTCCCCGTCGCCCGGCTCATCGGAGGCGTCCCGCCGACGGCGCTCGTGCTGCTCGGCATCGTCAGCGTCCAGGTCGGCGCGGCTCTCGCGAAGCAGCTCTTCGCCGTTGCGGGCGCGGCCGGCACCGTCACGTTGCGCCTGGTCGTGGCCGCGGTCGTGCTCGTCGCGATCTGGCGCCCGTCGCTGCGGCTCGACCGCCGCACGCTGCTCACCGTCGTCACCTACGGCACGGTGCTCGCCGCGATGAACCTCTGCTTCTACGCCTCGCTCGCCCGCATCCCGCTCGGCGCCGCCGTCACGATCGAGTTCCTCGGGCCGCTCGCGGTGGCGGTCGCGGGCTCGCGGCGCTGGCTCGACGGCCTGTGGGTGCTGCTCGCGGGCACGGGTGTGGTGCTGCTGACCCGCGTGCAGGGCGGTCTGCTGTGGACGGGCGTGCTGTTCGCGCTCGCCGCGGGCGCGTGCTGGGCGGCGTACATCCTCGTGACGGCGAAGCTCGGCAGCCAGACCAGCGACGGCAAGGGACTCGCGCTCGCGATGGTGGTGGGGGCGGCGGTCGCGCTGCCGTTCGGCGTGACGACGGCCGGCACCGCGATGCTCGACCCCGTGGTGCTCGCCGCCGCCGTCGCGGTCGCCCTGATGTCGTCGGTCGTGCCGTACTCGCTGGAGCTGGAAGCGTTGCGGCGCATGCCACCGCGCGTGTTCGGCATCCTGATGTCACTCGAGCCCGCGGTCGCCGCTGTGGCGGGACTGGTGTTGCTCGGCGAGTACCTCGCACCAGCGCAGTGGGTCGCCGTGTGCTGCGTGGTGATCGCCTCGGTCGGTGCGACGCGCTCGGCCAAGCCCGACGTCTAACGCGCCCGCAGTTCGCCCTTCAGCACCGACGCCACGTCGTAACGGGCCGGGATCTCCAGCTGGTCGTAGCGGCACGACAGCGGTTCGCGGTCCGGCCGCCACCGCGCGAACTGGCCGTTGTGCCGCAACCGCACCGGCTGCTCGCCCTCGGTCTGGGTGTAGTGGATCTCCAGTACCCGTTCCGGCCGCAACGCCACGTACTCGGCCTGCTTGCCGCGCCACCGGTTGATCTCGCCGGGGATCCGTTGCCCCGCAACGGGACTCGCCCACGGGTGGTCGTCGGACGTGGTGATCAGCGGCGCCAGCTCGGCCGCGAGCTCACGGCGTTCGGCCGCCTTGAACGACCCGCACACGCCGATGTGGTGCAGCACGTCGGCCGAGTCGTAGACGCCGAGCAGCAACGACCCGACGGCCGTTCCCGGCTCGGTGTCCTTGTGCCAGCGCAACCCGGCGAGCACGACGTCGGCCGTGCGGGCGTGCTTGACCTTGATCATCGACCGCTTGCCCGGCGTGTACGGCCCGTCCGACGGCTTGCCCATCACACCGTCCAGCCCCGCGCCCTCGAACAGTGTGAACCACTGCCGTGCGGTCTCGACGGACGTCGTCGCGGGCGTCACGTTCAGGCCCCCGAGCCCGAGCAACGCCTCGCGCCGCGTGGTCGTCGGCGACTCCAGCAGCACCTCGGACCCGAGCGCCAGCAGGTCGAACGCGACGAACGTGGCGGGCGTCGAGTCCGACAGCAGCGCCACCCGCGAGGCCGCCGGGTGGATCCGCTCGGACAGCGCGTCGAAGTCCAGCTCGTCGTTCTTCGCGACCACCAGCTCGCCGTCGACGACCACGCGTTCCGGCAGGACGTCCAGCATGGACGCGACGACCTCGGGGAAGTACCGGTTGAGCGGCTTCCCGCTGCGCGACTGCAGCAGCACCTCGTCGCCGGCGCGGAACACCACGCAGCGGAACCCGTCCCACTTCGGTTCGAAGAACAGGTTCGCGTCGTCCGGGATCCCGTCCACCGCGGTGGCGAGCATGGGCTGCAGCGGCGGTGTCAGCGGTAGGTCCACGCCGACATCCTGCCTCGTCAGCGGGAGATCCGCCGCTGGTACCGCAACAACAGCACGTCGTCCGCGCGCAGCACCGACGCGAGCGCGAGGTCCACCGGCGGCACCACCGGACCGTGCGCGATGCGCCCCGCGTCGCCCACGGCGAGCACCGGCGCCACCGTCAGGTTCAGCCCGTCCACCAGTCCCTCGGCCACCATCGACCCGAACAACCGGGGACCTCCCTCGAGGTTGATCCGGTGCAGGCCGCGGGAGGCGAGCTCGGTGACGGCCACCCGCAGGTCGACCTCGGTCTCGCCGGCGATGATCACGTCGGCGGGCAGCGACGGCATCCGCGCGGCCTCGGTCGTGATCACGATCGGCGGCACGGCGGTGTCGGTGAACAGCGGCAGGTCCGGCGTCAGCGACCCCCGCGCCGTCACGACGGCGATCGGCAGCGGCTTCGCGCGCCGCGCACCCCGGTAGCCCTCGGCCAGCACGGTCGACGACCCCACCAGCACGACGTCGGCGAGCTCGCGCCCGAGCAGGTAGATCTTGCGGTCTGCGGGCGAGCCGAGCCCGCCCGAACGCCCGTCGACCGACACCGCACCGTCCACGCTGGACACGAAGTTCGCGGTGACCCACGTCCGGTCGTCCGGATAGCCGTACAGCGTCGCGAGGGCTGTGTCGGTCATCTCAACGCCCGGTGAGGGCCACAACATCTCCACTGAGCCATCCCACCACGCCGATAAGCTCCCGGCATGCGCTTGTCCGACCGGGATCCCCGGATCAGTCCCGACGAACTGATCGAGAGCCTGGTGCCGCCACCGAGGTTCGGCTCCGTCAGCTTCGACACCTACATCCCGAACCCGGACGAGCCCTCGCAGGCGGCCGCGGTGGAGGCCGGGCGCCTCTTCGCCGCACGGGTGAGCGTGAAGCGCAAGAAGTGGTCGCTGTTCGGCTCGAAGGACGAGGACGCGGGCAAGCTCGGCCTCTACCTCGACGGCGGTTTCGGCGTCGGCAAGACCCACCTGCTCGCCTCGCTCTGGCACGCGGTGCCGGGCCCCAAGGCGTACGGCACGTTCGTCGAGCTCACCAACATGGTCGGCATGCTGACCTTCCCCGAGGCGGTCAAGCGCCTGAGCGGCCACAAGCTGCTCGCCATCGACGAGTTCGAGCTCGACGACCCCGGTGACACGATGCTCGTCACGCGCCTGATCAAGGAGCTGATCGCGGCGGGCGTGCACGTCGCCGCCACGTCGAACACGCTGCCGGACAAGCTCGGCGAGGGCCGGTTCGCCGCCGCCGACTTCCTGCGCGAGATCCAGTCGATGTCCTCGAAGTTCGACGTCGTGCGCGTCGACGGCCCGGACTACCGCCACCGCGGCCTGCCCGACGCGCCACCGCCGATGTCGGACTCCGAACTGGTCGTCAAGGCCTCGGCCACCGACGGCTCCACCCTCGACGACTTCGACGACCTGTGCGCGGCGCTCGGCCGCATCCACCCGTCGAAGTACGGCCGGCTGCTCGACGGCGTCACCGCCGTGCACCTCAAGGACGTCAAGCCCGCGCCCGACCAGAACGTCGGGCTGCGGCTCGTGGCCTTCGGCGACCGGCTCTACGACCGCGACATCCCCGTCGCCGTCTCGGGCCGGCCGCTCTCGGAGCTCTTCACCGACGAGATGCTGCGCGGCGGCTACCGCAAGAAGTACCTGCGCGCGGTGTCCCGCCTGGTCGCGCTAAGCCGCTGACCAGGCGATGTCGCGGCCCGCACGGGCGTAGAAGCGGTGCAGCTCGGTGTCGATCCGCGCCGAGTCGGCGTCGCTGAGCACGACGGACGGGTCGGTGTGCGGCCACGACCGCACGATGCGGGCGCGCAGTCCGGCAGGCGGGTGGTCGTGCCACAGCGAGGTGTCCTCGACCGAGGAGTCCAGCGCCGCCTCCACGTCCACCGACGCCCGCCACGCGTCCGCGGCCTCCCGCCAGCGCGCCGCGCCGGGGTGGTGGCGGCGGGCGGTCGCGGGGTTCGCCTGCGTGCCGCGCTCGACGGCCGCGATCGTCCCGCACAACTGCTCGGCCGTCGCGAAGTCGACGAGCATCGCCTCGGTGGCGGACGAGCCCGCGAGCCGGACCGCGAGGGCGTCGGCGCAGTACTCCGCCCGCTGGTGGTCGCGTGCCGCGACAGCGATGACGCCGACACCGACGAAGACGAAGAGGCGTTCCAGCACCACCTGGAACGGCCACAGCGCGCGTTCGGCGAGCTGGCCCCACAGGTTGTCGCTGACGAACGTCTCGGACGGCCGCACCAGGTCGGCGAGGATCAGCGGCGTGCGGATCGCGGGTTCGGTCAGCACGTCCTGCGACGGGTCGCCGTTCACGAAGTGCCCGAACTCGTGGGCCAGCATCGCCACCCGTTGCTGCGGCGTGAAGATGCCGAACAGGGGCAGCCCGAGGCGGAGCGTGCGTCGGCGCAGCCACCCGTGCGTGCCCGCCGAGGCGTTGAAGTCGGCGTCGAGCGTCACCCGGTCCGGCAGGCGCGTGCCTGCGGCCGCCGCGACCCGGTCGAGCAGCGCGAACAACGTCGGCGCGTCGTCGCGGCGCAGCTCGTGCCACGTGTCGCCGTCATCTCCCAGCCGCGGGCGCAGCGCCCACGCCAGCAGCAGCAGCGGGATCCCGCCGGCGATCGGGAAGAACGACGGGAAGTCGCGGGTGATCAGCCACCCGCCGAACACGGCGAGGCCCGCCACCATCGCCACCAGCACCGCGGAGAGCGCGACCAGCGCCACCCGCGCCCCGGTCCACTCCGGGCGCGTGGGCGGCGTGCCCTCGTACGCGCTGAACTGCGCGGCGTCGAGTCTCAGTGCCAGCTTCTTCGAGTATCCCCCAGACATGCGCGGGAGTATGACTGATGGCGACCAGCGAGTTTGACTCCGGCGGCGTTCGAGTATCCACTGGGTGACGGGCGGGAATGATGACGTCCCGACGTTCTCCGGAGGCCCCGATGCTCAGTGAAGCCGAACGCCGCTCGCTCGAGGAGATCGAACAGCGGCTGCTCGCGGACGAGCCGAGACTCGCCCGCACGATGAACCGCCAGGTGCGCCCCTGGTTGTTCTACGCCCTCCTCCTCGTCTTCGGCGGCCTCACGGTCCTGCTGACGGTGATCGGCGCGTTCGGCCCCGCCTTCCAGTGCCTGCTGGTCACAGCCGGAGTGCTGGTGCTGCGCAGGTACCCGCTGCGGCTGAGGTAGCCGGAAACTCGCTGGACGTCCGCGACCGGCACGCCCGACCATCTCGGGCGTGGGTTATCTGGAAGCGAACGGGCTCGCGTACGCCCTGCCGGACGGCAGGGAGCTGTTCCGCGACGTGTCGTTCAAGGTGAGCGGCGGGACCGTGGTCGCGCTCGTCGGCGCGAACGGGGCCGGCAAGACGACGCTGCAACGGATCCTCTCGGGGGAGCTCACCCCGAAGCAGGGCAGCGTGCACGTGCAGGGCGGGCTCGCGGTGATGCCGCAGTTCATCGGCTCGGTCCGGGACGAGTCGCTCGTCCGCGACCTCCTGCTCTCGGTGGCCCCCACGGCGCTGCGCGGCGCCGCCGAGGAGCTCGACGCCGCCGAGCTCGCGTTGATGGACACCGACGACGAAGCCGCCCAGATGCGGTACGCGAACGCCCTGACCTCGTACGGCGAGGCCGGCGGGTACGACGTGGAGGTCCTCTGGGACACCGTCACCGTCGCCGCGCTGGGGCTGCCCTACGACCGGGCCCGGTTCCGCGAGGTCCGCACGCTCTCCGGCGGCGAGCAGAAACGCCTGGTCCTCGAAACCCTCCTGCGCGGCCACGAGCAGGTCCTGCTGCTCGACGAGCCCGACAACTACCTCGACGTCCCCGGCAAGCGCTGGCTGGAGGAACGGCTGCGGGCCACCGACAAGGCCGTGCTGGTCGTGAGCCACGACCGCGAGCTGCTCGCCACCGCCGCCACGCACGTCGTCACGGTCGAGGCGCACTCCACGTGGACGCACTCCGGTTCGTTCGGCACCTGGCACGCCGCCCGCGCCAAACGCATCGAGAAGCTCCTCGAAGACCACCGCCGCTGGAACGAGGAGCACGAACGGCTCAAGGAACTCGTGCGCACCCTGCAGCAGCAGGCGAAGTCCTCCGAGGTGATGGCGCAGAAGTACCGCGTGATGGCCGCACGGCTCGCACGGTACGAGGACGCCGGTCCTCCTCCGGAGATCCCCATGGACGAGAAGGTCAACCCGCGCCTGAGGGGCGGGCGGACGGGCCTTCGCGCGATCACGTGCGAGCAGCTGGAGCTCACGGGCCTCATGCAGCCGTTCTCGCAGGAGATCTTCTTCGGCGACCGGGTGGCGGTGCTGGGCTCGAACGGCTCCGGCAAGAGCCACTTCCTGCGGCTGCTCGGCGGCGACGACGTGCGGACCACCGGCGCCTGGAAGCTCGGCGCACGGGTGGTGCCGGGCCTGTTCGCGCAGACGCACGAGCACCCGGAGTGGCTCGGCCGCACGCTCGTCGACATCCTCTGGCACGGCGAGGGCCGGCGGGCCGGCCGGGACCGGGGCGCGGCGATGTCGGTGCTGCAGCGCTACGGCCTGCACCACGCGGGCGACCAGCGGTTCGAGAACCTGTCCGGCGGTCAGCAGGCGCGGTTCCAGATCCTGTTGCTGGAGCTGTCGGGGGCGACGTTGCTGCTGCTCGACGAGCCGACCGACAACCTCGACCTCGCGTCGGCGGAGGCGTTGCAGAACGCGTTGAACGACTTCGAGGGGACGGTGGTGGCGGTGACGCACGACCGGTGGTTCGCGAAGTCGTTCGACCGGTTCCTGCACTTCCGCGCCGATGGCAGGGTGTCCGAGGTGGACGAGCCGGTCTGGACCTAGCGGCGTAGCTCAGGCCGCGCCGCTCAGCTCCCACGACACGAACGCGCCGTCCTCCACGGCCCCGCCCGCCTTCCGGTAGGTGGCCTGCGCCGCCGCGTCCCCCGCGGCGGTGCCGGTCCACATCGCGTAACAACCCCGTTCCACCGCAAGGGCTTTCAACGCCTCCACCAGCGCGGTCCCGATGCCCCGCCGCAGGAACGCGTCGTCCACGCCCAGCTCGTAGAGGAACATCTCGGTGCCCTTGTCCGGGTGCGTGGTCTCCACCCCGGACACGAACCCGGCCGGCTGGTCGCCGAGGTAGGCGATGAGCAGGTGGCTGTGATCCTGCGCCAGGAACCGAGCGGTCGCGTCCGGCCGCGGCGGCGCGTCGAACAGGTGCGCGGCGGCGAACACGTCGTCGGGGGAGGCGGCGCGGCGGATCTTCATACCGCCAGGTTAAGCATGCCCGGTGTTCATCTCGGTGCGGTAGAACCGCTGGCGTGTCGGTGGACGCCTACTGCGAACGCCTCGGGCCCGGGATCTGGGCCGAGCCGCTCAACGCCCTGACGAACCTCGCGTTCCTGGTCGCGGCCCTGCTGCTCCTGCGGAACCAGGCGCCGTCCAGCCTGAGGGCACTGCCGGTGCTGCTGGCGCTGGTGGGTCTCGCCAGCCTGGGCTTCCACACGTTCGCGACGCCGCTGACCGGGGCGCTGGACAGCGCGTTCATCGCGGTGTTCGTCCTGTACTACGTGGTGGTGTTCGCCCACCACCACCGGGGCGTCCGCTGGTCCCTGGCCTGGCTCGCGGCACCGGCCTTCGTCGTGTTCGCGGTGGTCGTCGGCCTGCTGGTGCGCGTGGGGCCGGGCATCTACCTGCCGGCCCTGCTCGCGTTGCTGGTCCTCGCGCCGCTGGCCGGGCGCGACTGGCGGTGGTTCGCCGGGGCGGCCGCGGTCTTCGCGGTGTCGCTCACCCTCCGGACCCTCGACGAACCGCTGTGCGGCAGCATCCCGAGCGGCACGCACTTCCTGTGGCACGTCCTCAACGCCGTGACGCTGTGGCTCGTGTCCGAGGCCGTCATTCGACGAGCGCGGGCAGCTTCCCGTTCTTGACGAGCTTCGTCAGCTCGTCGTGGTCGGCCTCGGTCTGGTCGGCGTAGTCGAACGCGTACTTCGCGAACGCCTCGTCGAGGTCGTTGCCGCCGCCGTTCTGGAAGTAGCCCGCGAGCAGGCGCGGGTCGAGCGACCGGGTGTGCGCGCGGGCCAGGAGGGCGCCGGCGAAGCGGCCGTAGTCGTCCAGGTCGTCGCGCTTGAGCGTGGTCGCGTCGATCTCGCCCTTGCGGTTGCGGAACTGCCGCACGATGAAGTGCCGGCCCTCGATCGTCGTCCAGCCGAGCAGGATGTCGGTCTCCGCCTGCACGAGCCGCGCGCCGTGCACGATCCGCTTGCCCTCGTGCTTCGCGGGCTCGACGTCGAGGAACGGCTGCAACGCCGAGGGGCGGGCCTCCTTCGCCTGCAGCACCAGAGCCTCGGAACCGTTGCCGTGCAACAGCACCAGGTAGTTGCGCAGGCCGACGCTGCCGGTGCCGACCACGCGGAACGCCACGTCGGACACGCCGTAGCGCATGATCAGGTTGGTCCGCGACTCGCGCAGGGTGTCCACGTAGGACGGCAGCGCGGCGATCACGGCCGCCTTGGTCGGGGGAGTGGCCTCGGTGAAGGTCGGCGGGTTCGTGATGAACCGCCACTTCTCGCCGTCGTGCGCGGTCCACTTCGCGGCGAACCTCGCGCTGGTGTTCTTGCGCGACTTCTCGGCGGCCTTGGAGAAGTCTTCGATCAGGTCGTCGGCCTTCACCTTCGACAGCGTGGACTGGTCGCCCAGCGCGGTCCACGAGTCCATGAACGGCATCTCCGCGAGGCGCTTGATCACCGCCCGGTAGGCGCTCACCGCGTCCTCGGCGGCGTCGCGGCAGCCCTTGTCCGACACGCCGCCGACGCGCCCCGCGAGCACCAGCGAGGCGACGAGCCGCTTGAGGTCCCACTCCCACGGGCCGGGCAGCGTCTCGTCGAAGTCGTTGATGTCCATGACGATCTGGCCCTCGGGCGTGCCGTAGAGGCCGAAGTTCGCTGCGTGTGCATCGCCGCACAACTGAGCGTGCAGGCCCGTCGAGCACCCGGCGGCGAGGTCACCCGCCTGCAGCCCGGCGGAGCCGCGGAAGAACGCGAACGGGTTCTCGAGCATCCGGCCGACCCGCAACGGGACCAGGTGCTCCAGGCGGCCCTCGTTGCTGGCCCTCATGAACTCCAGCACGGACGGGCGGGAGGACGCGAGCGACATCGCGCGGTGCGCCTTGAAGTCCACTGAGGACCGCAACGCGCGCCCCTCGGCGTAGACCTCTTCCGGCTCCACCCAGCGGCCGAGAGCAGCGGCGGCTTCCGCCCGAACCCGTTCACCCATACGAGTCATGATGCCTCCGGCGGACGGACACCGTGGCCCATCCGCCGGATTTGTGACCTAGCTACGCGGGCGAATCACCCTAAACGGGACGAACAACCTCCGCGATCGCCCGCACGCCCAGGTCGATCTCGTCCCGCGTGATGACCAGCGGCGGCGCGACGCGCAACGTCGACGCGTGCGTCTCCTTGCACAGCACCCCACGCGTGGAGAGAGCCTCGGACGCCGCCCGGCCGACCGGACCGCCCGGCGCGATCTCGACACCGGCCCACAGCCCGCGCCCGCGCACCTCGGCCACGCCGTGCCCGACGAGCTTGCCGAGCTCCGCGTGCAGGTACGCGCCCAGCGTCCGCGAGCGCTCCTGGAACTCGCCGGTCGCGAGCAACCGCACGACACCGCGCCCGACCGCGCAGGCGAGCGGGTTGCCGCCGAACGTCGACCCGTGCTCGCCGGGCTTGAGCACGCCCAGCACGGACCGCGAGCCGACCACCGCGGACACCGGAAGGATGCCGCCGCCCAGCGCCTTGCCGAGCGTGTAGAGGTCGGCGCGCACGCCCTCGTGGTCGAGGGCGAACAGCTCGCCGGTGCGGCCGAGCCCGGACTGGATCTCGTCGGCGATCATCAGCACGTTGTGCTCGTCGCACAGGCGGCGGATCCCGGCGAGGTAGCCGGCGGGCGGCACGACGACGCCGGCCTCGCCCTGGATCGGCTCCAGCAGCACCGCGGCGGTGCGCGGGGAGATGGCGGACTCGATCTCGTCGAGCGCGCCGTACTTCACGACCTTGAAGCCGGGCGTGAACGGACCGAAGTCGTTGCGCGCGGTGTCGTCGGTCGAGAACGACACGATCGTCGTGGTGCGGCCGTGGAAGTTGGAACCGGCGACGATGATCTCCGCCGTGCCCTCCGGCACGCCCTTGACCTGGTAGGCCCACTTGCGCGCGACCTTGATCGCGGACTCGACGGCCTCGGCGCCGGAGTTCATCGCGAGCACCATCTCGGTGCCGGTCAGGGCGGCGAGCTCCTTGCAGAACAGGCCGAACTGGTCGTGGTGGAACGCGCGGCTGGTCAGCGTGACGCGGCCGAGCTGCTCGACGGCGGCGGCCACCAGGGCGGGGTGGCGGTGCCCGAAGTTCAGCGACGAGTAGCCGGACAGGAAGTCCAGGTAGCGGCGGCCTTCGACGTCGGTGACCCAGGACCCCTCGCCGTGCGAGATGACCACCGGCAGCGGGTGGTAGTTGTGCGTGCTCCACTCCTCGTCCATCGAGACGAAGTCAGCGCTGGTGGTGATGGTGTGCTCAGCGATGGCGGTCATCCTCCAAGGCTAGGGGCCGGAACAAGCGATTTCGACCGTGATGCGTTGCGCACTGGCTCAGTTCGTTGCGTAGATTCACCGATCGGTGGTTGTTTCGTGCACAGCGGGCGGACTGGGCGGTGAATCGCTACGGTCAGTTGATGGCGAAGAAGTCGGTTCGTGATGCCCTGCGGCTCGATCAGGTGGACCTCTCCACCCTCGACCCGGCCGGCCGGCCGATCGGCCCCAAGAACAAGAAGGAGGCGGCCGAGGACATCGCCGCCACGGGGGTCGAGCTGGACGGACTGCAGGAGGCGCTGTACGCGGAGAATTCTCGCGCGGTCCTGCTCGTGCTGCAGGGCATGGACACCTCGGGCAAGGGCGGCGTGGTCCGCCACGTGATGGGCCTGGTGAACCCGCAGGGCGTGCGCATCGCGTCGTTCAAGAAGCCCACCGCCGCCGAACTGCGCCACCACTACCTCTGGCGCATCCGCAGGGCCCTGCCCGAGAAGGGCCGCCTCGGCGCGTTCGACCGGTCCCACTACGAGGACGTCCTCGTGCCGAAGGTCGAGCGACTGGTCACGGCCGCGGAGATCCGCACGCGCTACAAGGAGATCAACCAGTTCGAGCGGGAGCTCGCCGACTCCGGCATCACGCTGGTCAAGTGCTTCCTGCACATCTCGCCGGAGGTCCAGAAGGAACGGCTGCTCGCACGCCTGGACGACCCCAAGAAGAACTGGAAGTACAACCCGGCCGACATCGACGTCCGGTCGAAGTGGTCCAAGTACCAGGACGCGTACACGCAGGCTTTGAAGAACTGCTCGGACATGCCCTGGTACGCCGTGCCGTCGGACCGCAAGTGGTACCGGAACTGGGCGATCAGCAGGTTGCTGCTGGAGACCCTGCGGGAGGTGGACCCGAAGTTCCCGCCGCCGGCCTACGACCTGGAGGCCGAGAAGGCCCGGTTGATCTCGAACGACCCGTTGCGCTAGACGCAATCTTGATTGCACCTATTGCCTGGCCGTAGTGGTCTAGGCCAGTGTGGGCTGCGCCGCCGCCGCTTAGTCTTACCGGAGGTGCGGACGTGGGTGTGGACCGGCGACGTTTTCTCGGAGCCATGGGTGTGGGAGCGGGACTGCTGATGACCGGAGGAACCGCCGAGGCGGCTGCCGCGACCCGGAGAGTCTTCTTCGGTGCCTACACGACCTGGAGCGGGGGCGCCAAGGGCGTCGGCACCGGCACGTACGACACCGTGACCGGGCAGCTCAGGGCCACCGGCGTGATCAGCGGCGTGGTCAACCCGTCGTTCGTGATCGAGTCGCGCGACGGCCGGTTCCTCTACGCGGTCAACGAGAACACCAAGGGCGAGGTCACCGCGATCAATGCGGCCACGCTGAAGGTGGTCAACAAGCAGGCGACCGGTGGCGCGGACCCGTGCCACCTGACGCTCGACCCGTCCGGGAAGTTCCTGATCACGGCCGACTACTCGTCCGGCTCGCTCAGCGTCTTCCCGGTGAACGCGGACGGCAGCCTCGGCGCGCGCACGCAGAAGGTGCAGCACAAGGGGTCCGGGCCGAACAAGGAACGCCAGGAAGGCCCGCACGCGCACCACATCGTGTTCGACGTGGCCGGCAAGTACGCGGCGGCGGTCGACCTCGGCGCCGACTCGGTGTTCGTCTACTCGTTCACCGGCGGGAAGCTGGTCCAGGTCTCGCAGGCCAGGGTCGAGCCCGGCGCCGGACCGCGGCACATCGCGTTCCACCCGGACGGCAGGACGGCGTACGTGGCGAACGAGCTCGACTCGACGATCGTCACCTGTTCCTACGCGAACGGCGTCCTCACACCGGGCCAGGTGCTGGACACCGTGCCGTCCGGCAGTCCTGCGAACTACCCGGCCGAGGTGCTGGTGTCGGCGGACGGCAAGCACGTCTACCTGTCGAACCGCGGCCACGACAGCGTCGCGCACTTCGCGGTCGGCGCGTCCGGGCTGACGCTGGTCGGCCACACGCCGGTCGGCGGCGAGTACCCGCGGCACATCACGTTCGACCCGACCGGGTCGTTGTTGTTCGCGGCCAACCAGAACTCGAACAACGTCACGTCGTTCAAGGTCGACAAGGTCACGGGCACGCTGACCCCGTCCGGCGCGCCGCTGCAGACCGCGATCCCGGTCTGCGTGCTGCCCACCCGACTGGGGTAACGCGCTTCCGGACCGACCGTCCACAGTGGTACTCCGGCGTGTATGGGTCTCATGGCTGGAGTACTGGCAGTCGCGTTGCTGGCGCCCGCGCCGATCGCACCGGAGTACGTCGCACTCGGCGACTCCTACGCGTCCGGTGCGGGCGCCGGTTCCTATGTGGACGGCTCGTGCCGCCGCAGTTCGAACGCCTATCCGGCGTTGCAGGGGGCCGAGTTCCCCTTGTTCCGGTTCGTCGCGTGCAGCGGTGCGACCACGAAGTCGCTCCGGTCGCAGTTCCGGGCGCTCACGTCGAACACCACGTTCGTCACGATCACGATCGGCGGCAACGACCTCGGGTTCACCGACGTGCTGACGACGTGCACGCTCAGCGGCGACCGGGCGTGCGAGAAGCGGGTCGCCGAGGCAGTCGGCTTCGTGCGCTCCCAGCTGCCAGGCCGCCTCGACGCCACGTACGCCACGATCAAGGACGCCGCGCCGGCCGCGAGGCTGGTCGTGCTGGGCTACCCGCGGCTGTTCACGCCGGACGACGGGTGCCGCACGCTGAGCAGGGTCAAGCGCCAGGCGCTCAACGACGCCGCCGACCAGCTCTCCGACGAGGTCGCGAAGGCGGCCGATCGCGCCGGCGCGCGGTACGTGGACGTGAGGGAAGCGTTTGCGGACCACGGCGTGTGCGCCGCCGAACCGTGGATCAACGGCCTGGTCAGCCCGACCGCCGACTCCTACCACCCGAACTCCGCCGGGCAGGCGGCGTACTTCCGGGCGTTGACGGGCGCGCTCGGGTAGGTCCACGACTCACCGCTTGCGGAACGGCGCTCGGTCGACCACGTCCGGGTGGCCGCTGGTACCGGACCGGCCCCGAGGGTGGCTGGGGCGGAATTCTGCTCGGCTTCCGGCGGGCCTTCGTGTGATCATGCGCGGGTGAGTCAACTGAGGGAGGTCACGGCCACCCGGTACGTGACCCCGTTCCGCGAGGGCGGGTCGATGCCGGGTCTCGTCGAGGCCGACGACCTGGGCATGTACGTGGTGAAGTTCCGCGGCGCCGGGCAGGGCGTGAAGGTCCTGGTCGCCGAGGTCGTCGTCGGCGAGCTGGCCCGCCGGCTGGGCTTCCGGATACCCGAGATCGTCCTGGTGCACCTCGATCCCGAGCTGGCCCGCGCGGAACCCGACCAGGAGGTCCAGGAACTGCTGCGCGCGAGCGGCGGCCTCAACCTCGGGCTCGACTACCTGCCCGGCTCGTTCGACTTCAACCCGGTCGTCCGCGACCCCGGCACGGAACTCGCCACGCGGCTGCTGTGGTTCGATGCCCTCGTGCTGAACGTGGACCGCAGCTGGCGCAACCCGAACATGCTGCTGTGGCACCGCGAACCGTGGCTGATCGACCACGGCGCCGCGCTGTACTTCCACTACTCGTGGAGCGAGGACCGGCCCGCCACCAAGGACTACCGCTGGGACCCGTCGGACCACGCGATGCTGCCGAACGCGGGCGCTCTGTCCGAAGTGGACGCCGAGATGACCGCGCAGGTCACGCCGGAGCTGCTCGACGAGGTGCTCGCGCTCGTCCCGGACGAGTGGCTCGAAGGCGATCCGGCGGAACTGCGGCAGCGCTACAAGGACTTCTTCACCTACCGCCTCGCGAACCGCGGCTGGGTCGACTCGCTGGAGGCCGCGCGTGCCGCACGTGTTTGAGTACGCGCTGCTGCGGGCGGTGCCGCGGCAGGAGCGGGGCGAGTTCATGAACGTCGGCGTCATCGTCTACTGCGCGCCGCTCGACTTCCTGTGCGCGAGGACCTATGTGGACGGCGACCGGCTGCGGGCGCTGGACCCGCACCTCGACGTCGAGACGCTCGAGTCGTCGCTGAAGCACCTCACGAACTCGTGCGACGGCGCCGCCGAGGCCGGGCCGGTGAGCAGGACGACGGTGGGGCAGCGGTTCCGCTGGCTGACCGCGCCCCGCAGCACGATCGTCCAGACGTCACCGGCCCACACGGGCTGGACCGACGATCCATCGGCCGAGGTGAACCGCCTTTTCGAGGCGTTGGTGCTGCCGCCCCGGTAGGTTTCCTCGCAACCTGAGGCGCCGAACGACGTCCTCAGTTGCAAAGCGAAACTAATGCGATCGGGGTTGGCGACACATGAGCGCTGGGTATCACCACGGCTACCAGCAGCCGCGGCGTCCCATGCCGCCGCAGCGGCCGATGAGGAAGAAGAGGCGTCCGGGACGCGTCATCCTGGTGCTGCTGCTCGTCCTGGTTCTGGGTGCCGTCGGGTTCGGGTTCTACGTCGACTCGACGCTGACGCGGATCAACGCGCTGCCCGAGTACGAGGGCCGTCCCGCCGAGACGCCGGGCACCACCTGGCTGCTAGTCGGCTCGGACGCCCGGGAAGGCCTGACGCAGGAGCAGAAGGACGCGCTGGCCACCGGTGACGCCGCGGGCCGGCGGACCGACACCATCATGATGCTGCACCTGCCGGACAACAGCGCCGCGAAGCCCGTGCTGCTGTCGATCCCGCGCGACTCCTACGTCGCGATCCCGGAGAACGGCCGCAACAAGGTCAACGCCGCGTACGCGTTCGGCGGGCCGCAGATGCTCGTGCAGACCGTCGAGGGCGCGACCGGCGTGCGGATCGACCACTACATGGAGATCGGCTTCGGCGGGTTCTCCGACATGGTCGACGCGGTCGGCGGCGTGGACATCTGCCTCGACCAGCCGATCAAGGACCCGCTGGCGGGCATCGACCTCCCCGCGGGCTGCCAGGAGCTCGACGGGCCGCAGGCGCTCGGCTTCGTGCGGACGCGCGCGTTCGCCACGGCCGACCTGCAGCGCGTGCAGAACCAGCGCAAGTTCCTGTCGGCGCTCTTCGAGAAGGTGAAGAGCCCCGCGACGCTCGCGAACCCGTTCCGCGTCTTCCCGCTGATGAACGCGGCGTCCGGATCGGTCTCGGTCAACGAGGACGACCACGTGTGGCACCTCGCGAGCGTGGCGCTCAACATGAGCGACGCGACGAGCGGGACGGTGCCGGTCGGGTCCACGCCGACGGTGCCCGGTGCGGGCTCGGTCGTGCAGTGGAACAAGGAGAAGGCGTCGCAGCTGTTCGACCTGATCAGCAAGGATCAGCCGGTCCCCGCCGAGCTGATCGCGCCTCCGAAGTAGTTACTGCTTGGCGGGCTCGGGAGTGGGCTCCGCGCCCGCCGGTCCGGCCTCCTGCGCGATGCCTTCGAGCTCGCGCAGGAGGTCGTCGTAGATCGGTGTTGTGGACATGGGTCCCCCTCGGTTGCGGATCTTCCCCCGTTCAGGTGACGGGAGCTTACGCCTCTGTACCCAGGCTTCCCGCCACATATGCGCCAAAAACGCTAAATGTTGGCTAAAGCCACCTGGTCACCAGCCTTTATGTGTGCCCACCACATGTCGATGACGGCGCGTGACGCCTACCGTTTCCGGTCATGTCGAGTGTCACGGGTCACAGCGCGCTGGTCACCGGAGCCGCGAGCGGCATCGGCCTGGCCTGCGCCCGCGCACTGGCCGCCGAAGGCGCGAAGGTCCACCTGGTCGACCGCGATCCGCAGGTCCTCGCCCTCGCCGAGGAGGTCGGCGGGGTCGGGCACGTCCTCGACCTGACCGAGCCCGTGGCCGCGCTGCCCGGCGAGATCGACATCCTCGTCAACAACGCCGGCGTGCAGCACGTCGCGCCCATCCACGAGTTCCCCGCCGAGCGCTTCTCGGCGATGGTCGAGCTCATGCTCGGGGCGGCGTTCCGGCTCACCCGGCACGTGCTGCCGCACATGTACGAGAACGGCTGGGGCCGGCTCGTCCACATCTCCAGCGTGCACGGCATGCGCGCCTCCGCCTTCAAGTCCGCCTACGTCGCCGCGAAGCACGGCCTGGAGGGGTTCTCCAAGGTCGCCGCGCTCGAGGGCGCCCCGCACGGCGTCACGTCCAACTGCGTGCAGCCCGGGTACGTGCGGACCCCGTTGGTGGAGAAGCAGATCGCGGACCAGGCGAAGGTGCACGGCATCGCGCCCGAGGACGTGACCGAGCAGGTCTTCCTGCAGCGCACCGCGGTCAAGCGGCTGATCGAACCCTCCGAGGTCGCCTCAGCCGTGCTGTGGTTGTGCGGCAACAGTTTTGTCACTGGTACGTCGTTGGCCGTCGACGGCGGCTGGTCAGCTCAATGAGGAGTTGTCGATGATCAAAAAAGTGGTAGGCGCTTCGCTCATCGGGACAACTGTCGAGTGGTACGACTTCTTCCTCTACGGGTCGGCCGCCGCTCTGGTGTTCAACAAGTTGTTCTTCCCGACCGCGGACCCGCTGACCGGCACGCTGCTCGCGTTCACCACGTATGCGATCGGCTTCCTGGCGCGGCCGCTCGGCGGCGTGGTCTTCGGCCACTTCGGGGACCGCCTGGGGCGCAAGAAGTTGCTGGTGCTGTCGTTGCTGCTGATGGGTGGCGCGACGATGCTGATGGGCGTGCTGCCGACGTACGCGTCGGTGGGCGTGCTCGCGCCGTTGCTGCTCACGTTCCTGCGCCTGGTGCAGGGTTTCGCGCTGGGCGGCGAGTGGGGCGGGGCCGTGCTGATCGTGTCGGAGCACGGCGACCCGAAGCGCCGCGGGTTCTGGGCGTCCTGGCCGCAGGCCGGCGCACCCGGTGGCAACCTGCTCGCGACGGCCGTGCTCGCGATCCTCGCGGCCGTGCAGTCCGACGAGGACTTCCTCGCGTGGGGATGGCGGATCCCGTTCCTGCTCTCGGGTGTGCTGGTCGTCATCGGCCTGTGGATCCGGCTGCAGGTGGCCGAGTCGCCGGTCTTCCTGGCGGCCCAGCGGGAGGCGGAGCGGGCCTCGAAGCAGGAGAAGGCGCCGATCTTCGAGCTGCTGCGGCACAACTGGCGCGAGGTGCTGGTCGCGATGGGCGCCCGGCTCGCCGAGAACGTGTCGTACTACGTGATCACCGCGTTCATCCTGGTGTACGTGACGACCGGCCTCGGGCTCTCGAAGTCGGTGGGGCTCAACGCTGTGCTGATCGGCTCGGCGGTGCACCTCGTGACGATCCCGGTGTGGGGCCACCTCTCCGACAAGTTCGGGCGGCGGCCGGTCTACCTCGTCGGCGCGGTCGGCATGGCGGTGTGGGTGTTCGCGTTCTTCGCGCTGCTCGACACGAAGGACCCCGGGCTGATCATCCTGGCGACGACCGTCGGACTCGTGTTGCACGGCGCGATGTACGGGCCGCAGTCGGCGTTCTTCTCGGAGCTGTTCGGCACGCGGGTGCGGTACTCGGGCGCGTCGGTCGGCTACCAGCTGGCGTCCATCGTGGCCGGCGCGCTGGCCCCGCTGATCGCGACGGCGCTGCTGAAGGCGTACGGGTCGTCGTTCCCCATCTCGATCTACGTCGTCTCGATGTGCGTGCTGACCGTGATCGCGGTCCTGCTGGCCCGCGAGACCCGTGGTGCGGATCTGGAGGAACGTGACAGGGTTGGGGTGTGACACGACGGCGTGAGGCCGAACTGGCGGCGTTGTTCGAGACCGCGTCCGAGCTCGCGGGCATGCGAGACCCGGACGCGGTGCTCCGCTCGATCGTGCGCAGGGCGCGGACGCTGCTCGGGACGGACGTCTCCTACCTGTCGATGAACGACCCGGCCGGCACCTACATGCGGGTGACGGACGGGTCGTTCTCGCCGTTGTTCCAGAAGGTCCGGCTCGGGCTCGGCGAGGGCCTCGGCGGACTGGTCGCGCAGACCGCCCGGCCGTACGCGACGTCCGACTACTTCGCCGACGCCCGGTTCAACCACACGAACCCGATCGACTCGGCCGTGCACGACGAGGGCCTCACGGCGATCCTGGGCGTGCCGCTGAAGCTCGACTCGAAGGTCATCGGCGTGCTGTACGCGGCCGACCGGACCACGCGCGAGTTCCCGGCCGAACAGGTCGCGCTGCTGCAGTCCCTCGCGGACCACGCGGCGATCGCGATCGACACGGCGTCGTTGTTCGCCACCATCCAGTCGCACAACGAGGCCATGAAACGGGCCGAGGAGGCGCACGACCGGCTCACGGACCTGGTGCTGCGCGGTGGTTCCTCGGCCGAGGTCGCGGCGGCGGTGGGGGAGCTGCTGGGCGGGCGCGTGGAGGTGCTGGACGCGGTGCCCTCGGACGGAGGACGGGCGGTGCCGCCCGGCGCGGGCGCGAACGGCGTGCCGTCCGCCGCCGTGCGGGCCAGCGGGCGGGCCGTGCTGCTCGGCGACGTGTGGGTGTGCGCCGTGCTCGCCGGATCGGAACTGCTGGGCGGCATCGCGTTGTCCGGCCGTCCCGACCTGACCGACGCGGACCGGCGGCTGTTCGAGCGGTCGGCGGCGGTGACGGCGTTGCTGCTCCTGCTGCGCCGGACCGTGGCCGAGGCGGAGAACAAGGTCCGCGGAGAGCTGATCACCGACATCCTGGACGGCCGCGACGCGACCGGGCTGGTCGCGCGGGCGCGCCGGGTCGGGGTCGAGCTCGGCGACCCGCACGTGGTGCTGGTGGCGGACGGGAACCTGTCCGGGGCGACGCACTACGCGTCCGTCCACAGGGGACTGGCGGGGTCGCGCGGCCGGGATGTCGTGCTGGCACTGCCTTCGGTGTCCACGCACGTCGCCCGTGAGGTGGCCAAGGCGCTGGACGCCACGGTGGGCGCGTGCGGGCCGGTCGCGGGGCCGGTGGCGATCGCGGCGGCCTACGAGGAGGCGCGGCGGTGCCTGAAGGCGTTGCGGCAGCTGGGCCGGGAGAAGGACGCCGCGACCATGGACGACCTCGGGTTCGTCGGCGTGCTGCTGGGCGACCGGGCGGACGTGTCCGGGTACGTGCGGTCGGTGCTCGGCCCGGTGCTCGACTACGACGCCGAGCGCGGCACGGAACTGGTGCACACGCTGGAGGTCTACTTCCGCTGCGGCGCGAACCTCAGCCGCGCCAAGGCGGAGCTGCACCTCCACGTCAACACGGTCACGCAACGGCTCGACCGGGTGTCGTCGCTGCTCGGCGACTGGCAGTCGCCGGACCGCGTGCTGGAGGTGCAGCTCGCGCTGCGGCTACTTCGCCTGCAGAGCTGACGGGATCGCGTCGCCCGCGGCCGCGTCGGAGTTGCCGAACGGCTTGGCGATCAGCATGTACACCAGGCCGATGCCGACCACGAGCGCACCGCTGAGGATGACGATGTAGTTGTCGTACCAGGGCGCGTCCGGGGTGCGCGGCCACACCATGTTGACCATCGCCGCGACGCCGTACACGAGCGCCAGCACGTTGACCACCAGGCCCCACCGCCCGAGCGTGAACTCGCCCGACGGCGTCCAGCCCTTGAGCCGCGCCCGCAGGGCCGCGAACACGACCATCTGGAAGCCCAGGTAGATGCCGAGCGTCGCGAATGACACGATCTTGTCCAGCGCGTTCGTGGACAGCATCGACGCGACCACGATGACCGCCGGGATCACGCCGGCGAGCGCCAGCGCGTACGGCGGGATGTGGCGCTTCTTGTTGAACTTCGCGAGGGCCTTGTGCCCGAACAGCATCTTGTCGCGGGCGTAGGAGTACGTCAGCCTGCTGGCCGCCGCCTGCAGCGACATCGTGCAGGACAGGAACGAGATCAGCACGACGCCGATCACGATCTTGTAGCCGACCGGGCCGAACGCGTTCGTGAGGATGTTCGTGACCGGGTCGGCGTCCTCGCCGGAGATGACCTTGCCGAAGTCCGGCACCGCGAGCAGCAGCGACAGACACGCGAACGTGGCCGCCGCGCCACCGATGTAGATGGTGCGGCGCATGGCCTTCGGGATGACGCGGCCGGGGTCCTTGACCTCTTCTGCGGTGTCACCGCAGGCCTCGAAGCCGTAGTACTGGTAGAGGCCGATGATGCCCGCCGCGAAGAACGCGGGCAGGTAGCTGCCCGAGCCCTCCGCGCCGAAGCTGTCGAACAGCACGCCCAGGCCGTGCACGCGGTTGTCGACGAGCAACCAGATGCCGACCACCAGCGCGCCGACGATCTCCGCGGCGAACCCGAAGATCGCGGCCCAGCTCAGCACCTTCGTGCCGGCGTAGTTGATGAGCGTCGAGACCGCGATGATCGCGACCGCGCACAGCACCGTGTTGCCTACGTTGGCCGTGTAGCCGAGAAGTGTTGCCAGATAAGGCCCCGCGCCGTAGCTGACGGACGCGATGGTGACCAGCAGGGCGATCATGTAGACCCAGCCGGTCATCCACGCCCACCGCTTGTCCCACAGGCGGCGCGCCCAGGGGTACACGCCGCCCGCGACCGGGTACTGCGCCACGAGCTCGCCGAACACGAGCGCGACCAGGAACTGGCCGACGCCCGCGACGACGAAGCTCCAGATCATCGGCGGGCCGCCCAGGGCCAGCGCGACGCCGAACAGCGTGTACGTGCTGACCACGGGGGAGAGGTAGGTGAAGCCCAGCGAGAAGTTCGCCCAGGGACTCATGTCCCGCTTGAACTCCGAGGTGTAGCCGAGGTCCTTGAGCCTGTCTTCCGCTGTGGCCGTCATCAAGCCCCCTTGATCAGGTCCGCGGCGCGCTCTCCGATCATGAGCACCGTGACCATCGGGTTCACGGTGGGCATGGTCGGGAACACGGACGCGTCGACGACCCGGAGGCCTTCGAGTCCGAGCACCTTCAGGTCACCGTCCACAACGGACCCGATCGCGCAGGTGCCCGCCGGGTGGTAGACGGTGTGGGCGGCCCGGCGGCCGTACTCCGACAGGGCATCGTCGCTCGTGACGTCCGGCCCCGGCGCGATCTCCCGCTTGAGCCACGACTTCAGCGGCTCCTCCTCGGCGATCCTCCGCGCGATCCGGAAGCCGTCCACGAGCGTCTGCTCGTCGTAGCCGTCGGGGTTCATGAAGTAGCCGAAGTCGAGCTCCGGCTTCTCGGTGGGGTCGCTGGACTTCAGCCACAGCTTGCCCTTGCTGTGCGGGCGCGGGATGTTCGGCGTCATGCAGACCCCGTGCTCCACCGCCGGGTAGCCGAGGCGTTCCGTGTTGGTGGTGAAGGGAATCTGGTAGAAGTGGAACATCAGGTCCGGCCGCGGGTCGGACTCGTCGCGCCGGATGAAGAGACCGGCGTCGGAGTCCATCACCGAGTTCTCCGGCAACGGCTTCGTGGTCTCCCACACGATCACCGACTCCGGGTGGTCGAGCAGGTTCTCGCCGACGCCCGGCAGGTCGTGCTTCGGCTCGATGCCGATGCTGCTCAGGTGCTCGGCGTCGCCGACGCCCGAGAGCATCAGCAGCCGGGGCGTGTCGATCGCGCCCGCGCAGAGGAGAACCTCTTTGTTGGCCTCGACATAACCCTTGTCGGTGTGCACGCCGATCGCGCGGTCGCCGTCGAACTCGATCTTGCTGGTCCACGTGTTCAGGAGCAGCGTGAGGTTCTTGCGCTCCAGGATCGGGTGCACGTAGGCCGTGGACGCCGAAGAACGCTGGTTGTTCTTCTCCGGGTGGTACGCGATGGAGAAGAAGCCCACGCCGTCCTGGAACGGCTCGGCGTTGAAGTCGTCGATCTCGGGGACGCCCGTGGCCTGCTTGGCAGCGACCACGAAGTCCTTCGCGATCGGGTTCCGGTCCTTCTCCACCACCGGGATGATGTTGAGCTGGACCTTGTCCCAGTACGGGCCGAGCGCGTCCCACGTCCAGCCGTGGCCCCAGTCGTCGAGGTCCTGCGGCAGCGGCTGGAAGCAGATCAGCGTGTTGTGGCTGGAGCACCCGCCGAGCACCTTGGCGCGGCTGTGCCGGATGTGCGAGTTCCCGCGCGGCTGCTCGACCGTCGGGTAGTCGTAGTCGTACTCGGTCTCGAGGAGGTTGATCCAGTTGCGCAGGTTCAGGATCTTCTCGTCGCCGACGTCGGACGGGCCGCCCTCGATGACCGCGACCGTCACGTTCTCGTCCTCGGTGAGCCGTGCCGCGAGCACGCAGCCCGCCGTTCCTCCGCCGACGATCACGTAGTCGTACGCGGTCACTTGGTGTCCCTTCGCGCGAACCAGTTCTGGGCTTGCGGCTTCAAGTTCTGGTACACGTGCTTGGGCTCGGTGTACTCGTGCAGGCCCGCGGTGCCGAGCTCGCGGCCGACGCCGGAGCGCTTGAACCCGCCCCACTCGGCCTGCGGCAGGTACGGGCCGAACTCGTTGATCCAGACCGTGCCGTGGCGCAGCTTCTTCGCGACGCGCTGGGCCTTCTCCAGGTCCTGGCTCCAGACGCCGCCGGCGAGGCCGTACTCGGTGTCGTTGCCGAGCCGGACCGCCTCGTCCTCGGTCTCGAAGCGCTCGGCGGTGATGATCGGACCGAACGTCTCGTCCCGCACCAGCTTCATGTCCCGCGTGCAGTCCGCGTAGACGGTGGGGCGGAAGAAGAACCCGTTCTGCAGCTCGGCTTCCTCGGGACGCCTGCCGCCCGCCTTGAGGGTCGCGCCCTCCTTCTTCGCGATCTCGACGTAGCTCTCGACCTTGGCGCGGTGCTCGGCGCTCACCAGCGGGCCGGACTCGGTGGCCTCGTCGAACCCGTTGCCCAGCTTGACGAGGTCGGCGCGGCGCGCCACCTCGTTCACGAAGTCGTCGTAGACGCTGGAGTGCACGAGGAGCCTGGTGCCGGACGAGCAGACCTGGCCCGCGTGGAAGAACGCGGCGGTGAGCGCGTAGTCCACCGCGACGTCGAGGTCGGCGTCCGCGAACACGATGTTCGGGTTCTTGCCGCCGAGCTCCAGCGCGACCTTCTTCACGGTCTTCGCCGCCGACGCCATGATCCGCTGACCGGTCGCGAGGCTGCCGGTGAACGAGACCAGGTCGACGTCGGGGTGCTCGGACAGCGGCGCGCCGACCTCGGGCCCGGTGCCGAGGACGAGGTTCGCCACGCCGTCGGGCAGGCCCGCCTCGGTCAGCAGCTCGAACAGCTTGATCGTCGTGAGCGGCGTGATCTCGCTGGGCTTGGCCACGATCGTGTTGCCCGCGAGCAGGGCCGGCGCGACCTTCCAGGACATCTGCAGCAGCGGGTAGTTCCAGGGGGCGATCAGGCCGCAGACGCCGACGGGCTCGTAGTCGATCCGGCTGATGACGTCGTCCGGCGCACCCTGGACGATCTTCGGGTGCAGCAGCCCGGCGAGGTTGCCGTAGTAGCGGAACACGGACACGACGTCGTCCACGTCGATGCGGCTCTCGACCAGCGTCTTGCCGGTGTCGAGCGTCTCGGTGCGGGCGATGTCCTCCTTGTCGCGCTCCAGGAGGTCCGCGACGTGGTTCAGCACGGCGGCGCGGTGCTCGGGGCTCGCGTGCTGCCAGTCACCGTGGTCGAAGGCGTCTCTGGCCTTCGCGATCGCGGCGACGGCCTGGTCGCGGGTCTGCTCCTCGACCTCGGTGACGACGCTCTGGTCGAAGGGGTTGATGATCTGCCGCACCGGCGACACGGAAAGCCTCCCTGGTTCATGTGTCCACGAGGGACACTCGGGTATGTCCGGTCGCCGGTGGCGGTAAACCGTGACGACCGTTACTTCAGATTCCGGCGGAGTCTGGTGAAAAGCCGTGCGTTGCTCATGGCCACAATGCCAACAATGTCGTCCGGATTCTCACCGTCTCGATAGGTCGCCACGAACTTCCTGTCCTCGATGGACCCATCTTCGACGCGAACGTCGTCCGTCGCTCGTCCGATGAACTGGATTCGCACGCCGTACTGATCCGACCAGACGTAGCCACCGCGGGTGTGCGTCGCGACGGTCTCGCCCGCGAGCAAGTTGCGGGTGGCAACCTGCGCCTGTTCGGTCGCGGACGTCCAGTGCTCGGCGCGATGTCCCGCGCAGTTCGCGACGTCGCCGACCGCGACGACGTTCTTCAGGTTCGTCACGCCACCCGCGTCGCACAGAACGCCGTTGTCGAGGTTGACCGGCCCTCCCGCGAGCCAATCCGTGGCCGGGCGTGTCCCGATGCCCGCAACGACGACGTCGGCGTCGACAACGCGTCCGTCCGCGAGGTTGATTCCGCCGTCAACGTTGACCGAATCAACGTTGATTCCCGTGATCAATGTTGATCCGTGGTCGCCGTGCAGATGTCCACACGCCGTTCCCATTTCGGCACCGAGAACACGCGTCAGCGGCGTGGGGAGAGCCTCGACGACGGTGACGTCCTTACCCAGAGCGCGTGCACTCGACGCGATCTCGGCACCGATGAAGCCGGCGCCGATGACACCGATGTGCTGCGCGGTGCCGAACGCCTCGCGGAGCTTGATCGCGTCGTCCAGCGACCTGAGCACGTGCGTGCCGGGAATCGTCCGCGGCAGCCCGCCCGTCGCGATGACGATGCCGTCGGCCTCGACGGTGGTGTCGTCGCTGAGCTCGATCTCCCGCGCGGAGAGCAGGCCGGTCGCCTTCACGCCGAGACGCCACTCGGCGTTGAGCTCGTCGAGGTCCTCCTGGTCCGCGAGAGGCACGGCCTCGACCTTGCCGAGCAGGAAGTCCTTCGAGAGAGGAGGCCGGTCATAGGGCAGATGGACCTCATCGCCGATGAGGACGATCCGTCCGTCGTACCCCTGCTGGCGCAGTGCCTGCGCCGACCTCAGACCGGCCAGTGAGGCGCCGATGATGGCGATGGTCTTCACGCTACGTCCTTATTCACTTCGACCTCGACATAGACCACTCCATCTTCCACACGCACCGGATAGGTCCTCACCGGTCTTTTGGCGGGCAGACAAGTCGGCTCGCCGGTGCGAAGGTCGAAGCTCGCGGCGTGCAGCGGGCACTCCACGAAGCACCCCTCCAGCCACCCCTCGCTCAGGGAGGCGTCCTGGTGGGTGCAGGTGTCGTCGATGGCGTAGACGACGCCGTCGGCGTTGAAGACGGCTATCGGTGCGTGAGGGCCGACGATGCGAACCGCCTCCCCTGGGGGCAGGTCCATGAGAGCGCAGGCGCGGATCATCGTCGGCCTCCGTTGCGTTACGCGGCACACGTTCCGAATGACGCAACACAATGTGAGCCTCGCGCGACCCGCCGTCAAGAGTCCAGCCGGTTGTTTTGCCTGTCGATTACTGTTGCGCGATGAGCAACTCCGACTCGGCAGCTCAGGTGCAGAGCGTGGACAGGGCCATCAGCGTGCTGGAGCTACTCGCCCAGGGCGAGGCCGGCATCACCGAAATCGCTGGTGAGCTGGGCGTGCACAAGTCCACGGTGTCCAGACTCGTCTCCGTGCTGGAGTCGCGCGGCCTGGTGGAGCAGCTCGGCGAGAGAGGCAAGTACGCCATCGGTTTCGGGGTGGTGAGGCTCGCCGGCGCCGCCACCGGCCGCATGGACCTCACCAAACTCGGTCAGCCCGTCTGCCAGACCCTCGCGGACTCGTTCGGCGAGACCGTCAACATCGCCGTGCACGACGCCGGCGTCGCCATCAACATCACCCAGGCCCGCGGCTCCGCGGCCGTCTCCGCCGTGAACTGGATCGGCCAGCGCACGCCGTTGCACGCCACGTCCTCGGGCAAGGTCCTGCTGGCCTACCTGCCCACGGACGAGCGCGCGCGACTCGTGTCGTTGCCGCTCGACGCGTACACCGAGAACACGGTCGTGGAGTCCGCACGGCTGCTCTCGGAACTGGAGGAGGTCGCGGCGAAGGGGTACGCGTCGTGCTTCGAGGAGCTCGAGCTCGGGCTGCACGCCGTGGCCGTGCCGGTGCGCGGTCACCGTGGTGAGGTCGTCGCGGCGATGAGCGCGTCCGGGCCGTCGTACCGGTTGTCGCGGGAACGGGTCGCGGAGATCGTGCCGGCGATGTCGTCGGCGGCCGGCGAGCTGTCGGCGCAGCTCGGCTACTTCGCGGGCTGATCCCAGATCGGGACCCAGTCCCAGTCGGCGAGGTCCGGCCAGGACGTGCGGAGGCGTTCGGCGAGCGTGCCGCCGAACGCCACCGACGACTCGTGCGAGGCGTACGCGATCCAGTCGAGCGTGTCGTCGGTCCAGATCCCCTCCGCCCCGGTGTAGCTCGGCGCGAACTCGTCGAGGTCGAGCAGGCAGCTGGCGTCGCCGTGCTCCCGGATCTCGACCACCCGGCGCAGTCCCATGGCGGTCAGGGCCTCGTGCACCCGCTCGAACCCGCCCGCGTCCCACATCGCGTCGGCGTTCACCACCAGCACGTCCTCGGGCACGGTCTCGGTGATCAACGGGTGCCACAGCGTCTGGTCCCTCGCGAACCCCCACCTCTGCTCGAGCCGCCGGCGCCAGTCCTGCACCTCCTCGTCGCCGAAGACGCGCCGGTAGGGCAGCGGCTCGACGACGAGGTCCCCCGCCGCCACCCAGCTCCTGATCGCCCTGCGGAACAGGTCGCGTTCCGCGGCCGTCGCCTCGGCCTCGACCGCGCCGAGATCGGTGGTGAAGACCGACCACGCCGACGACGCGGCGGTGGCGAGAGCGGTGGCGAGCCGGTCGACGGGCGGCAGGTCGTCGGGGTCGAGGCGCTCGACCTCCAGCAGCACCGCGGCCACCACGTTGTACCTGGGGAAGATCCGCTTGGCCTCGTCGGTGTAGCCGAGACCCCTGCGCCCGTCGTCCGGGAGCTCGGCGTACTCGGCGTGCAGCCTTTGGTTGCGGCTCATCAGGTACCTGCGCGCCATCGTGTGCAGGGTGATCGGCTCCATGCGCGGAACCTACGCGTTCGCCCGGTTTCCCCGCTGATCGCGCGAACGGCGGTCTTGACAGCCGACCCCACGAGCCGGATTTTGTTGCTCATAACGGAACGAGTTCTGTTACCCGCAACTGCGGCGAAGGGGTGTCCTGATGCCTGGTGCAGTGCCACGCGTGGTGCTCGTGGGGGCGGGGATCGTCGGGTGCGCGCTGGCCGACGAGCTCACCGAACGGGGCTTCACCGACGTCACGGTGCTCGACCAGGCGGCCGGGATCGCCGTCGGCGGGTCCAGCTCGCACGCGCCCGGCCTGGTGTTCCAGACCAACTCGTGCCGCAGCATGACGCAGTTCGCCCGCTACACCGTCGAGAAGTACACCGCGCTCGGCTGCTTCGACCAGGTCGGCGGCCTTGAGATCGCGACCAGCCCTGAACGGCTCGTGGACCTGTCCCGGCGGCACGGCTGGGCCACGTCGTGGGGTGTGGAGAGCTGGCTGGTCGACGCGGACGAGGTCGCGCGGCTGCACCCGCTGCTCGACCGCGACCAGGTGCTCGGCGGGTTCCTCATCCCGAGCGACGGCCTCGCGAGGCCGGTCGACGCCGCCGAGGTCCAGGCACGGCGGGCGATCGGGCGTGGCGCGCGGTTCGTGTTCGGGCAGGAGATCGTCGCGGTCGAGACGTCCGGCGGCCGGGTCACCGGGGTGCGCACCGGGACCGGCACCTTCGCGGCCGACATCGTCGTCTCCTGCGCCGGGATGTGGGGGCCGGTGCTGGGCGAGATGGTCGGGCTGACCGTGCCGCTCGTGCCGATGGCGCACCAGTACGTGTTCACCGGCGACCTGAACGCGGACGCGGACGCGTTGGCGCGCCGGCCGATCCTGCGGCACCAGGAAGCCGACCTGTACTTCCGCTCGCACGGCAGGGCGCTGGGCATCGGCGCGTACGGGCACAAGCCCATGCCGATCGCCGCACGCGACATCACGGGCTCGGAGCTGCCGTTCACCAAGGAGGACTTCGAGCCGTCCTGGGAGTCGGCGGTCGGGCTGATCCCCGCGCTCGCCGAGGCCGGGGTCGACCGCGGGTTCAACGGGCTGTTCTCGTTCACCAGCGACGGGATGCCGTTGCTGGGCGAGCACCCCGGGCTGAAGGGCTTCTGGGTCGCCGAGGCCGTGTGGATCACGCACTCCGCCGGCGTCGCGAGGTCGGTGGCCGAGTGGATCGTCGACGGGCAGCCGGAGCTGGACCTGCACTCGAGCGACCTCAACCGGTTCGAGCAGGTGCAGCTCGCGCCCGACTACGTGCTGGAACGCAGCTGCCAGAACTTCGTCGAGGTCTACGACCTGCTGCACCCCTTGCAGCCCATGGAGAGCCCGCGGCCGCTGCGCACGAGCCCGTTCTACTCGCGGCAGCAGGAGCTCGGGGCGTTCTTCCTGGAGGCCTCGGGCTGGGAGCGGCCGCACTGGTACGAGGCCAACGCGGGACTGCCGGAGGTCACCGAGGTGCCCGGCCGCGACGAGTGGGCGAGCCGGTACTGGTCCCCGATCTGCGGCGCCGAGGCACTGGTGACGCGCAAGCGGGTCGCGCTCTTCGACATGACCCCGTTGAAACGGCTGGAGGTCGGCGGGCCGGGAGCGCTGGAGTTCCTGCAACGCATGACGACCAACAACCTCGACCGCAAGCCCGGCGCCGTCGTCTACACGCTGCTGCTGGACCACCAGGGCGGTGTGCGCAGCGACCTCACGATCGCGCGCCTCGACGCCACCACGTTCCAGGTCGGTGCCAACGGCAACCTCGACCTCGACTGGCTCAGCCGGCACGCGCCCGCCGACGTGTTCATCCGGGACATCACCGCCGGAACGTGCTGCATCGGCCTGTGGGGCCCGCTCGCCCGCGACCTGGTCGACGACCTCCCGCACACCCTCGACGTGCGGAAGGGCTACTTCACGGCGCAGAAGGCGTTCATCAAGAACGTCCCGGTGACCGCGCTGCGACTGTCCTATGTGGGCGAACTCGGCTGGGAGCTCTACACCACCGCGGACCTCGGCCCGAAGCTCTGGGACACGCTGTGGGAGGCCGGGCAGCGGCACGGGGTCATCGCGGCCGGGCGCGGCGCGTTCACCAGCCTCCGCCTGGAGAAGGGCTACCGGTCCTGGGGCACGGACATGACGACCGAGCACGACCCGTTCGAGGCGGGGCTCGGCTTCGCGGTGCGGCAGGACAAGGAGTTCCTCGGCAAGGGCTCGCTGCACAACCTCACCTCGACCAAGAAGCTCACCTGCCTCACGATCGACGACCCGCACAGCGTCGTGCTCGGCAGTGAACCCGTGTTCCACCAGGGCGAACCGGTCGGCTACGTCACCAGCGCCGCCTACGGCTACACGACCGGCCTCAACATCGCCTACGCGTGGCTGCCCAGCGAGATCGACGACGAGGTCGAGATCGAGTACCTCGGCCGGCGCGTCACCGCCCGTCCCGCGCGGGAGCCGTTGTTCGACCCCGGGATGAAGCGGCTGCGGGGGTGACGTACGACGTCGTCGTCATCGGGCTCGGCGGCATGGGCAGTGCCGCCGCGTACCGGCTCGCCCAGCGCGGGAAACGCGTGCTGGGCCTGGAGAAGTTCACGCCTGCCCACGCGCACGGCTCCAGCCACGGCGGGTCGCGCATCACGCGCCAGGCGTACTTCGAGGACCTCGCGTACGTGCCGCTGCTGCTGCGGGCCCACGAGATGTGGGACCAGATCGAGCACGACAGCGGCGAGAAGATCTTCCACCGGGTCGGCGGACTGATCGTCGGCACTCCGGACAGCGGCGCCATCACGGGTAGCCGGGCGAGCGTCGAGCAGTTCGGTCTGACACACGAACTGCTCGACGCGACTCACCTGCGCCGGCGCTTCCCGGCCCTGCGCCCGCACGCCGACGAGATCGGCCTGTACGAACCCGGCGCGGGCTTCGTGGTGCCGGAGACGTCCGTGAAAGCTCACCTGGCGCTCGCCACCCGTGCCGGTGCCGACCTGCGCTTCGAGGAGCCGGTGACCCACTGGGAGCCCGGGAAGGTCACCACACCCCGCGGTACCTACGAGGCGGAGCACGTGGTGGTGTGCCCAGGGCCGTGGGCGCCGGAACTGCTGGCAGAACTGAGAATCCCGTTTGAGATCGAACGCCAGGTGCAGTTCTACTTCACCCCGGCCGAGGACCTCTCCGGCTACCCGATCTACATCTGGGACCGCGCGAACGGCTTCTACGGCTTTCCGCTCCACGACGGCGCGGTGAAGGTCGCGTTCCACCACGGCGGCGAGATCTGCACGCCCGAGACGATCGACCGCACCGTGCACGCGCACGAGGTCGAAGCGGTGGCGGCCGCCACCAGGGCCGTGATGCCCGGTCTCGCCGGCACGTTCCAGCGCGGCGCGACCTGCATGTACACCAACACCGCGGACCGGCACTTCGTCATCGCCCGGGAGCACGGCGTGACCGTGGCGTGCGGCTTCTCGGGGCACGGCTTCAAGTTCGTGCCCGTGGTCGGCGAGATCCTGGCCGACCTCGCCATCGACGGGGCCACGCGGCACCCGATCGCACTGTTCGACCCCGCTCGTCTGAGAGGCGGCACATGACCGGCAGCCTGATCCCGACCCTCGAGGGCCGCTACTACACCGACCCCGCGATCTTCGCCCGGGAGCAGGCGCGCGTCTTCGAGCAGATGTGGTTCTGCGCGGTCCGCTCAGCCGACCTGCCGAACGCCGGCGACTTCCGCACCGTGCAGGTCGGGCGGGAGAGCGTGCTCGTCGCGAGAGACCGCAAAGGCGCCCTCAACGCGTTCCTCAACGTGTGCCGCCACCGCGGCGCGCGCATCTGCGTCGAGGAGTCCGGGACGGTCAAACGGGCGTTCCAGTGCCCTTACCACGCCTGGACGTACGCGTTGGACGGAAACCTGATCGCCGCACCCAATCTCACCTCGATGCCGGACGTCGATCGCGTTGCGTACGGACTCGCGAAGGTGCACCTGCGCGAGTGGCTCGGGTACGCATGGGTGAACCTCGCCGACGATCCGCCGAGTTTCGAGGACGACGTCCTCAGCGCCGTGACCGAACGTTTGGGAACGCTCGACGCCATCGACGGCTACGAGATCGACCAGCTGTCCGTGGGCAGGCGGATCGTCTACGACGTCAAGGCGAACTGGAAGCTCATCATCGAGAACTTCATGGAGTGCTACCACTGCGCGACGATCCACCCCGAGCTCACCGAGGTGCTGCCCGAGTTCGCCGACGGCTACGCGGCCCAGTACTACGTCGGGCACGGCGCCGAGTTCGGTGACGAGATCAAGGGTTTCACCGTCGACGGCAGCGAGGGCTTCGAGAAACTCTCCGCCCTGGAAGAGGAACGCGACAGGAAGTACTACGCCATCACCGTCAGACCGCAGGTGTTCATCAACCTCGTGCCGGACCACGTGATCGTGCACCGCATGTACCCGCTGGCGGCGGACCGGACGGTCGTCGAGTGCGATTGGCTCTACGCCAAGGAAGTCGTGGACACCGGCCGTGACGTGTCTCGCTCGGTCGAGCTGTTCCACCGGGTGAACGAACAGGACTTCGAAGCCTGCGAGCGATGCCAGCCCGCCATGGCCTCCCGCGCCTACGCGCAGGGCGGAGTGCTGGTGCCGTCCGAGCACCACATCGGCGGTTTCCACGCGTGGCTGGTCCAGAAACTGGAATCAGCCGACTAGGGGATCGACTCGTCACCCGTGCACGCGAAAGCTGGCACGGGTGATGGAGCAACCCGACTTCTTGCTCCCCGACGGGGAGCACGGACTTTTGCGCCGCATCCGGCTGCTGGCCGAGCGCGCGGAACGGACGGCACACAACAGGTCCAACTTCGTGGGCCCACCGCCGTCGCAGGAACATCTCGACATCCTCGCGGAGATCAAGAAGCTCACCGACGAGATGACCGCCGTGTCGACGCTGAACGCCAGACGGGCCGAGACGTTGCCCCGGCCCGCCAGACCCGCGGACGACCTCGTCGTCCCCGGGAAGATGTAGCTGTCAGCGGCGCTGTCCGCGCACCATCTTCACGAGACCCTTCATCGACTCCTCGAGCCCGGAGCCGAACGGGTTGTCGTGCACCAGGTAGGTCCACGTCGAGCTCGGACGCTTGACCCCGGCGTCGGCGAGGTCGTAGCCGTCGTCGGTGATCTTGGCAGCCTCGTACTTCTCCTTCGTGAGCTCCCACGACTCCGGCACGATCTTGTTGAACGCCGGGATCGCCTCGCGGTGGAACTCGTCGAGCGGGTTCTGCCGGGCCAGCGCGCGCAGGTGGATGCCCTCGCGCAGGTCCGACAGGAACGTCAGGTGGTGCGTCCACAGGTCGTCGAGGAAGAACAGCGTGATCTTGCGGGCCGCGTCGGAGGCGACCTCGTCGGACACGCCCTCCTTCTCGCCGACCTTCTCGAACGCCGCGTCCGTGCGCAGCACCACGTCGCGGTGCTTGAGCAGGATGTCGCGCTGGTGCTCGATCAGCTTGTTGTAGCGCCAGGTGTTGCGGTGGATCTCCAGGTTCACGCCCTCGGCCACGCGCTGCGCGTGCTCGAAGGTGTGCAGCAGGCCCTTGTCGTGCACGCGGCCGTCGTTGTCCACTTCGGACGGGTCCTCGGCGTCCGGCGCGTACTGCGTGATCAGGTCGTCCTGCATGGAGGAGAAGAACACCGAACCGCCGGGGTCGCCCTGGCGGCCGGCGCGGCCGCGCAGCTGGTCGTCGAGGCGGGACGACGAGTGACGCCCGGAGCCGATCACGTACAGGCCGCCGAGCTCGGCGATGCGGTCGTGGTCCTCGCCCTCGTGGCCGCCGAGGCGGATGTCCGTACCGCGACCGGCCATCTGCGTGGAGACCGTGATGCGCTGGTAGGAGCCGGCGTCGGCGATGATCGACGCCTCCTCGGCGTCGTTCTTCGCGTTGAGCACCACGCACTCGATGTCCGCGGCGCGCAGCTTCGAGGAGATGCGCTCGGACTCGGCCACGTCGAGCGTGCCGACGAGGATCGGGCGGCCCGTCTCGTGGACCGTCTTGATCTCCTCGACGATCGCGTCTTCCTTCTGCTCCAGCGTCGCGTAGAGGCGGAAGTGCTCGTCCTCGCGGATGTTCTCCTTGTTGGGCGGGATCACGAGCACCTCGAGCTCGTAGAACTCCCGCAGCGTCTCGGCGACGGCCACGGCCGTACCGGTCATGCCGCAGCGCGTCGGGTAGCGCGAGAGCAGCGCCTGCACCGTCATCGAGTCGAGGATCTCGCCGGACTCGGTGGTCTGGACGTTCTCCTTGGCCTCGACCGCGGCCTGCAGGCCGTCCGGCCACCGCTGCAGCTTGGCGACACGACCGCGCGTGTCGTTGATCAGGTGCACCTTGCCGTCACGCACGATGTAGTCGACGTCGCGGTGCAGCAGCACCTGCGCGTGCAGCGCCACGTTGACCTTCGACAGCGTGGACGTCACGTGCTCCTGCGAGTACAGGTCGATCTCGCCGAGCGCCCGCTCGACGGCCTCCGACCCCGCACCCGTGAGGAAGACGTTGCGCTCCTCGTCGTCGATCTCGTAGTGCAGGTTCTGCCGCAGCCGCTTCACCAGGTCCGCGATGACGGGGTCGGCCGCCTCCGCGCTGGTCGAACCGGCGAGCACGAGCGGCACGCGCGCCTCGTCGACGAGCACCGAGTCGGCCTCGTCGATCAGCGCGACCTCCGGCTCCGGGACGATCAGGTCGTCCGGGCTCGTGACGATCCGGTCGCGCAGCACGTCGAAGCCGATCTCGCTGACCGGCGCGTACGTGACCTCGCACTGGTAGGCCTCGCGGCGCTCCTCGGCCTTCGAGCTGCCGTTGATCCACCCGACGGTGACGCCGAGCAGCCGGTACAGCGGCCCCATCCACTCCGCGTCGCGCTGGGCGAGGTAGTCGTTGACGCTGACCACGTGGACGCGCTTGCCCTTGATCGCGAACCCGGCCGCGGCCATGGCGCCCGCGAGCGTCTTGCCCTCACCGGTCGCCATCTCGACGACGAGGCCGCTCAACATGCCCAGCGCGCCCAGCACCTGCACGTCGAACGGGCGCTGCCCGATGGCGCGCTCCGCGGCCTCCCGCGTGAGGGCCACGAGCTCGGTGTCGGTGCTCTCGTCGCGCAGCTTCTTCGCGTGTTCCGTCAGCTCCTCGTCGCTGAACGCCTTGAACGCGTCAGCGTGTTTCTCCACGTCCGCGAGCATTGCCTGGAACGGGGCGAGGTCGACGGAGCCCGGTTTCTGCGCGAACCTGCGCATCCGCTGCTTCAAGCGCGCCATGAGAGTGGTCACGACGCAGCAACGTACGGCATCGGCTCCAGGTTCCGCAGAGGTCTTGACTGTGAAGGCCCGATTTGTCCGGTCAGACGACGATGAGGGGCACTTGCACACCTACGGCATCGGCCAGTTTGCCGAGGTCACCGGGGTCAGAGGTGAGCACCGCGCAGTTGTGGCTGACGGCCGCGATGACGACGGCGGCGTCCACCACGTCCGCCGTCCCCGCGAGCGCCAGGAGCCGGCCGACCGCCTCCGCCACGTCCTCGGTGAAGGGCACCGGCTTGCACATCCGCCGCAACATCGACACGGGTGCCTGCCTGGCCGTTCCTCGCCACACCTGGGCGAGCACGACGCTGGGGAGCAACGCGCGGGTGCCCGAGTCCAACGCGTCGCGGCACGCCCCGTAGACGCGGCCTCTGGGGTTGCCCTCGACGTGGATCAACGCTCCGGCATCCAGAACGAGGCCTCGCGTGCTCACCCCGCCTGCCTTTCGTCCGGCAGTCCCAGCAACCTTGCCAGTGCTGCTGCCCGTGCCGCGGCATCGATCGGTGACTCGGGGGCGCCCACGCCCGCTTCCGCGAGTTGAGTGCGGATCGCGTCCAGTTCGGCCTGGTCCGGCTCGCCGAACTTCTCGGCGTACTCCTGCGCGGCCGCCTGGGCTTCGGAGAGGTCCGCGGCCGCTTCCGCCGCCTCGGCGAGCCAGGTTGACAGCGGCACCCCGGCCCGGTCTGCGGCGAGTCGTGCCCTGGCCACGACGACGCCCGGCATCGACACGCTCAGCTTCTCCACCGCCATGTTTCTGATGGTAACCGGATTGGTGCTACCACGGTAGCACCAATCCGGCCGGCTGATGATCAGGCCCGTTCCGGCTGGTGGGTCTCCGGCAGCTTCAGCACCGACACGAGCGTGACCAGGCCCATGACCAGCAAGAACGCCGACACGGACATCGACGTCCCGGTCGCGCCGAGCAGCGCCGTCATCACGAACGGCGTACCGCCGCTGACCAGGATCGACGCCAGCTGGTACGCGAGAGAGGCACCCGAATACCGCACGTGCGCCTCGAACAGCTCACCCAGGTAGGCGGCGATCGGCCCGTACACGAGAGAGGACGCGATGCCACCGATCGTGTTCGCGATGAACAGCATCAGCAGCGACGCCGTGTCCACGAGCAGGAAGTACGGGAACGCCCACACGATCAGGCCGACGGTGCCCGCGATGATCAACGGACGCCGTCCCAGCCGGTCGCTCAGCGCGCCGGCGTAGAGGATCACCGGGACGCTCACGAGCGACGACAGCAGGCTCACGACCAGCACCGACTCACGGGAGAGACCGAGCGTGGTGGTCGCGTAGGACAGCACGCCCGCGATCGACACGTAGAAGATCGCGTTGGACGCGAACATCAGGCCCGCGCCGAGCAGGATCGGCTTGCGGTGCGTCCGCAGCGCCTCCCTCAGCGGTGCGTGCTTCACGGCAGGTGCCTCCGCACGGCGCTGCTGCATCTCACGGAAGACAGGGCTGTCCTCGACCTTGAGCTGAATGAACAGCACCACGGGGAAGAGGAGCGCCGACGCCAGGAACGGCACACGCCAGCCCCACGACG
Source organism: Lentzea sp. NPDC003310 (assembly GCF_040610935.1). Classification (NCBI taxonomy): domain Bacteria; kingdom Bacillati; phylum Actinomycetota; class Actinomycetes; order Pseudonocardiales; family Pseudonocardiaceae; genus Lentzea; species Lentzea sp. NPDC003310. The sequence continues at coordinate 17,512 of NZ_JBEXNC010000025.1, read as the reverse complement.
CGAAGGCCTCGGGCGAGAGAGAGGTCGTGGCGCTGATGAAGGCGACGTTGCCCAGCAGCACCCCGATCGGCACGCCGGCCTGCCCGAACGTGCCCGCGAACCCGCGCCGGCGCGGCCCGGCCGACTCGGTCAGCAGCAGGACCACGCCACCCCACTGGCCGCCGACCGCGATGCCCTGCAGGAAGCGCAGCAGCACGAGCAGCAGGGGAGCGCCGACGCCGAGCGTCGCCGTCGTGGGCAGCAGGCCGATGAGGAACGTGGCCGCCGCCATCAGCGCGAGGCAGATGACGAGGGCCGGCTTGCGGCCGAACCTGTCCCCGACGTGCCCGAACACCAGGCCGCCGATCGGGCGCGCGATGAAGCCCGCCCAGAACGTGCTGAAGGACAGCAGCAACGCCACCAGCGGCGTCGCCTCGGGGAAGAACAGTTTCGGGAACACCAGGGCCGCGGCTGTCGCGTAGATGAAGAAGTCGTACCACTCGAGACTCGAACCGACGAGTCCTGCCGCCATGAGCCGGCGCAGGGTCGTCTTTTCCGCAGGGGCGACGCTGACCACGGATTCTCCTCACCACGTGTCGATGAACGGGCGTTTCTTCCCTTGGGAAGGGGAAGTCGAGGGGGCCAGCGCCGTGGCGATCCAACGGCGCGTGTCGGCCGGGTCGATCACGTCGTCGATCTCGAAGACCGAGGCGACGTTGAGGGCTTTGCCGTGCTCGTAGGCCATCGCGACCATCTGCTCGTAGCGCTCGCGGCGCTCGTCCGGGTCCTCGATGGCGTCGAGCTCCTTGCGGAAGCCGAGTTTGATGGCACCTTCGAGGCCCATCGGCCCGAACTCGCCGGTGGGCCAGGAGATCGCGAACTGCGGGACCTTGAGGCTGCCGCCCGCCATCGCCTGGGCACCGAGGCCGTACGCCTTGCGCAGCACGACGAGTCCGAAGGGGACGGTCAGGTTGGCACCCGTCACGACCATGCGGGTGAGGTGGCGGACGGTGGCGGTGCGCTCGGCGTCCGGGCCGACCATGAAGCCCGGGGTGTCGGTGAGCGAGACGACGGCGATGCCGAACGCGTCGGCGAGCTGGAGGAAGCGGGCGCACTTGTCGGCGGCGTCGGCGTCGATGGCGCCCCCGAGGACGGCCGGATCGTTGGCGATGACCGCGATGGGGCGGCCCTCGACGCGGATCAGCGCGGTGACGATGGCCTTGCCGAACGCGCGGCGCAGTTCGAGGACGCTGCCGGTGTCGGCGAGGGTGTCGATGACGGCGCGGACGTCGTAGGCGCGGAGGCGGTTCTCGGGGACGGCGTGGCGCAGCCGACGTTGGTCGTCGCACGTCCACTCGGCCGAAGTGCTCTGGAAGTACGAGAGGTACTTCTTGGCGACGGCCACCGCTTCTTCCTCGGTACCGACCACCACGTCCACGACACCGTTGGGCACCTGCACGTCCAACGGCCCGATCTCCTCGGGCCGGAACACCCCCAGCCCGCCGCCCTCGATCATCGCCGGCCCGCCCATGCCGATGTTCGCGCCCTCCACCGCGATGATCACGTCGCACGTGCCGAGCAGCACCGCGTTGCCCGCGAAGCACCGCCCCGCCACCACGCCGACCAACGGCACCTGGCCGCTGAGCTGCGCGAACGCGTGGAACGAGCCGCAGTCGAGGCCGCTGACCATGCTGTGGTCCGTGTCGCCCGGCCGCCCGCCGCCACCCTCGGCGAACAGCACCACCGGCAGGTTCTCCTGCTGCGCGAGGGCGAAGAGCCGGTCCTTCTTCTGGTGGTTGCGCATGCCCTGTGTGCCGGCAAGCACCGCGTAGTCGTAGGACATCGCCACGACCCGAGACCCGTTCACGACACCGATGCCCGCCACCATGCCGTCCGCGGGCGTGCGTTCGATCAGGTCTTCCAACGAACGACGCGCGCGCTGGGCGGCGATCGCAAGACCGCCGTACTCGACGAAGTCCGTGCACAGGTCCGCGATGTTCTCCCGCGCGGTCCGCCCGCCCCGCGCGTGCCGCCGGGCCTCGGCCTCCGGGCGCGAGAAGTCGTGGCGTGCCAATACTTCCGCCAGGTCCGGCCGCACGTGCTCCAGATCGACGCGCAGATCGTCCTCAGTGGACTCGCCGACGCCCGACGCCAGCACCTGGCCCTCGGCCACCGTGTCACCGACCGCCACCAGCACGTCGCCGGACACCCGCACGACGTGCTGCATCTTCATCGCTTCCAGCACCACGGAGTCCGGCGAGACGGCCACCACCGTCCCGGCCAGCGGGGCGCGCATGCCCGTGACGGGCTCCTCGACCACGAAGTCCGTGGTCGCGCCGACGACATCCCGCGCCAGCAGCCCCGACAGGAACTCCAGGTTCGTGCCCACACCCTCGACGCGGAACTCGCCGAGCGCCCGCCGCGCCCGGTTCAGGGCCACGTCCAGGTCCTCGCCGTGCACCACGAGCTTCGCGAGCAGCCCGTCGTAGCGCGTGCCGACCCGGTAGCCGACGTACCCGTGCGTGTCGACGCGGACACCGGGGCCGGCGGGCAGCCCGAACGCCGACAGCACCCCGCCCGAGGTCTGGTTCACCCGCACCTGCACGGCCGCGCCCCGGTCGTGCGGGGTGAAGTCGACGTCCCCGCCCCACGCGAGCAGCAGCTGCGTGCGCACGAGGTCCACTCCGGACACCATCTCGGTCACCGTGTGCTCGACCTGCAGCCGCGGGTTGACCTCCAGGAACGCGAACGAGTCCCCGGAGACCAGGAACTCCACCGTGCCGACACCGGTGTACCCGGCGGCCTCCGCCAGCGCGACGGCGGCCGCGTGCAGATCCTTGCGCAGCAACGGGTCCAGCAGTGGAGCGGGGGCGATCTCGACGACCTTCTGGTGCCGCAGCTGCAGCGAGCAGTCGCGGTCGCCGATCACGGACGTCCCGACGAGCTGCACCTCGATGTGCCGGGCGGAGGGCAGCAACCGTTCGAAGTAGACGTCACCGTTCCCGAACGCTGCCAGCGCCTCCGCCCGGCACGCCTCGACGGCGCTGTCGAGGTCCTCGGGCGCGAACACCGCCCGCATGCCCTTGCCGCCGCCACCGGCGACCGCCTTCACCATCACCGGGAACGTGCCCGGCGGGGCGTCCAGCACCGGAATCCCCAGCGACGCCGCCAGTTCCCGTGCTCGCCGCTTGTCACCGAGCAGTTCCAGAACGTCAGCGGACGGCCCCACGAAGGCCAGTCCGCGCGCCGAACACGCCCGAGCGAAATCGGCGTTCTCGGACAGGAACCCCCACCCCGGGTGCACCGCCTGACAGCCGTCGGCGGCGTCGAGGATCTGCTCCACGTCGAGGTACGGCGAGGGGCCGCGCAGTGCCACGGCCCGGTCCGCGAGCCTCACGTGCAGCGACGAAGCGTCGTCCTCCGCGTACACCGCCACGGTGCGTATTCCCAGGTCAGCTGCCGCGCGCAGCACGCGGACAGCGACCTCACCCCGGTTGGCGACGAGCAGCACGGCAATCCTCCTGAGCGACCGCTTAGTATGTGACGGCGGTCGCATGTTGCCATCTGAAGTCAACGGAAGTCCATACGGAACCGATCGTGGTGCTGAGGCGTCAACGGAACACTTCGCCGCGAATGGGCGATCCAGTTGGCAGACTCCCCGCAAACATGCGTAGGGCTTTCAGGAGGCCGCAGTGGTGTTCAAGAGGATGATGCGCGCGTTCGGTGTGGGCGGGCCGACTGTCGACACGGTGCTGACGAACCCCAACGTCAGGCCCGGCGAGGTGCTCTCGGGCGAGGTGCGCATCGCCGGCGGTGACCACCCGGCCGAGATCGACCACGTCACGCTCGCGCTGCTCACCCGCGTCGAGGTCGAGAGCGGCGACAACGAGTACAACACCAACATGGAGTTCCACAAGTTCTCCGTGGGCCAGCGGATCATCGCCCAGCCGCACCAGAACCTCACGCTGCCGTTCCAGGTCCCCGTGCCGTTCGAGTGCCCGCTCAACGTCGTCGGCGGCGGCCACCTCAACGGCATGCAGCTCGGCCTGCGCACCGAGCTGGAGGTCCGCGGCGCCGTCGACCCCGGCGACCTCGACCCGATCTGGGTGCACCCGCTGCCGTCGCAGGACGCCGTGCTCCAGGCGTTCGGGCAGATGGGCTTCCGCTTCACCAAGGCGGACAACGAGAAGGGCCGCATCTACGGCGTCCCGCAGCAGCTGCCGTTCTACCAGGAGATCGAGTTCTACCCGCCGGCGCAGTTCGCCGGCCGCCTCAAGCAGGTCGAGCTGACGTTCGTCACGACGCCGCACGAGCTGCACGTGATCCTGGAGGCCGACAAGCGCGCCGGGCTGCTCCGCGCGGGCGGCGACGCCTACGGCCGGTTCGCGGTGTCGCACCAGCAGGCCGTCGCCACCGACTGGACCGCGACGATCAACCAGTGGATGGCGCAGGTCTCCGGCAGCCGCTGGTAACCCGAACGGTCGATGGCATTACGCCTCACGCTGCGTGAACCGTGCTCTGAAGGGATGATCTCGGCCAAGATCCGAAATCATCGCGGAGGAGGCGGTCATGGGCATCGGCAGCATCATCGGTGCGCTCGTCATCGGTCTGATCCTGGGCGTGCTCGGCCGGCTGTTCGCGCCGGGCAAGCAGAACATCCCGATCTGGCTGACCATCATCGTCGGCATCGTGGCCGCGTTCATCGGCACGTGGATCGCGCGGCTGCTCGGCGTGGAGGACACGCCCGGCATCGACTGGATCGAGCTCATCGTCCAGATCGTGGTCGCCGCGGTCGGCGTGTCCCTGGTGGCAGGGCTGTACGGCAGGAAGTCGGTCAGCTAGGACGGACCATCCGCAGGACGAGGTCGGCGTACATCGCGCCGATCTCGTCCGGGGTCCGCTTCCCGCCCGGCTGGTACCAGCGCGCGACGTCGATGCACAGCGACAGCACGGCCAGGGTCGCGCCCTTCAGATCCGGCACGTCGAACACGCCCTCTTCGACGCCGTCGGCGATGTACGACCGCATCCGCTGCTCGATCTGCCGGCGCAGCTCCGCCACCTGTGCGTGGTGTTCGGGAGAGAGCGCGCCGAGCTCGTACTGCACCACCCTCGCCGTCGTGTGGAACTCCGCGTGCCACCCCGCGAACGCCGCGACGGCGTTCTTCAGCCGGTCCGTCGCGTCGCTGCCCTCGATCGACGACAGCAGCGCCAGCGACGTCTCGTGACCGACGAGCGAGATGTTGAAGAGCAGTTCCTCTTTGGACCGGTAATGGATGTACACGGCCGCAGGGGACATTCCCGCCCGTGAAGCTATGTCCCGCGTCGTCGTGGCGTGGTATCCCTTGTCCGCGAACGCCTGGACGGCCGCGATGAGCATCCGGCGGGCGGCCTCGGGGGTGACCGCGCGCCAGGTCTCGTCGAGCAGCGCGAACCCGTCCAGTCCGGTCGTCGTCATCGGGTCGCTCCTAGCGTGTTGACAGGTGATGGATCGTACTGCACGCTAAGCGTGCGCTTAGCGCTAAGCAACCGCTTAGTATGGAGGTTAGTCGTGCAGCGGACGCTGTTCAACGAGGATCACGCCGCGTTCCGGGAGTCGGCGAAGGCGTTCGTCGAGCGCACGATCACCCCGAACGTCGAGAAGTTCATCGAGGAGCGGGTGATCGACCGGGACGTCTGGCTGGAGGCCGGACGGCAGGGCCTGCTGGGCCTCGAGATCCCCGAGGAGTACGGCGGCAGCGGCGCGAACGACTACCGCTTCAACACCGTCTTCGCCGAGGAGCTGTGCCGGGTCAACGCCGCGGTCGCCTCGTCGCTCGGCATCCACGGCGACGTCGTGGCGCCCTACCTCGTCGACCTGTGCACCGAGGAGCAGAAGCAGCGCTGGCTGCCCGGCATGTGCACCGGCGAGATCAAGACCGGCATCGCGATGACCGAGCCGTCCGGCGGCTCCGACCTCGCGGCGCTCAAGACCAACGCCGTGCGCGACGGTGACGACTGGATCCTCAACGGCTCCAAGACGTTCATCACCAACGGCTACACCGCCGACATGATCGTCGTCGCGGCCCGCACCGACCCGTCCAAGGGCGCGCGCGGCATCACGCTGTTCGCCGTCGAGACCGGCATGCCCGGCTTCGAGCGCGGCCGCAAGCTCGACAAGGTCGGCCAGCACCCGTCCGACACCGCGGAGCTGTTCTTCTCCGACGTGCGGCTCTCGTCCGAGCACGTCATCGGCGAGGAGGGCCAGGGCTTCATCTACATGATGGAACGCCTGCCGCAGGAGCGGATCGGCGCCGCCATCTCGAACCTCGCGCACGCGCAGGGCGTCTTCGACGAGACGCTCGAGTACGTCAAGGAGCGCAAGGCCTTCGGGCAGGCGATCGGCAAGTTCCAGCACAACAAGTTCCTGCTGTCCGAGCTGCGCACCAAGCTCGACGTCACCCAGGCGTTCGTCGACACGCTGACCCTGCAGCACGTTCGCGGCGAGCTCACCCCGGTCGAGGCGGCGCAGGCGAAGTACTGGAGCGCCGAGGTCGAGAACGAGGTCATCGACGCCTGCGTGCAGCTGCACGGCGGCTACGGCTACATGACCGAGTACCGCGTCGCCCGCGCGTGGATGGACGCCCGCGTCACGAAGATCTGGGCCGGCTCCAACGAGATCATGAAGGAACTCATCGGCCGCGACCTCGGCCTGTAAGGGGAGAACGACATGCCCGAAGCAGTCATCGTCTCCACCGCCCGGTCGCCGATCGGCCGTGCCCGCAAGGGTTCCCTCGCCTCGATGAGGCCCGACGACCTGGCCGCTCAGGTGATCTCGGCCGCGCTGGGCGACCTCCCGGCGTCCGAGATCACCGACCTGCACCTCGGGTGCGCCGAGCCGCAGGACGAGCACGGTCAGAACATCGCGCGCCGCGTCGCCGTGCAGCTCGGCCACGACGGCCTGCCCGGCACGACCGTCAACCGGTTCTGCGCCTCCTCGGTGCAGACCGCGCGGATGGCCTTCCACGCCGTCAAGGCGGGCGAGGGCAACGCCTTCATCTCGGCCGGTGTCGAGTGCGTGTCGCGGTACATGCACTCGGGCGCACCGTCGTTCAACCCGCTGTTCGACGAGGCGCGGCAACGCACCGAGGACACGGCGGCCTCCAACGCGCCGTGGACCGACCCGCGCCTCGACGGCACGCTGCCCGACTACTACATCGCGATGGGCCAGACGGCCGAGAACGTCGCGACGCAGCTCGGCATCTCGCGCCACGACCAGGACGAGTTCGGCGTGCGGTCGCAGAACCTCGCGGAGAAGGCGATCGCGGACGGGTTCTTCGCCCGCGAGATCACGCCGATCACCCTGCCCGACGGCACCGTCGTCTCCACGGACGACGGACCGCGCGCCGGCGTCACCTACGAGGCGGTCTCCCAGCTCAAGACCGTCTTCCGCCCCGAGGGCACCGTCACGGCCGGCAACTGCTGCCCGTTGAACGACGGCGCGGCCGCGGTCGTGATCATGAGCGACGTGCGGGCACGTGAGCTCGGCCTGACCCCGTTGGCGCGCATCGTGTCCACGGGCGTCTCGGGCCTCTCGCCGGAGATCATGGGCCTGGGCCCGGTCGACGCCACGAAGCAGGCCCTGGGACACGCCGGTCTGTCCATTTCGGACATCGACCTGGTGGAGATCAACGAGGCGTTCGCCGTGCAGGTGCTCGGGTCCCAGCGCGCGCTGGGCATCGACCTGGACAAGCTGAACGTGCACGGCGGCGCGATCGCGCTCGGCCACCCGTTCGGCTCGACCGGCGCGCGGATCATGACGACCCTGATCAACGGCATGCAGGCCCGCGACGCCCAGTTCGGCCTCGAGACCATGTGCGTCGGCGGCGGTCAGGGCATGGCGATCATCCTGGAAAGGCTGTCGTAGTGGGAATCCTGGACAAGTTCCGCCTGGACGGGAAGGTCGCGATCGTCACCGGCGCCTCCTCGGGTCTCGGCGTCGCGTTCGCCAAGGGCCTCGCGGAGGCCGGCGCGGACGTCGTGCTCGCCGCCCGCCGCGCGGACAAGCTGAAGGACACGGCCGCGCTCGTCGAGGCCACCGGGCAGCGCGCGCTCGTCGTGCAGGCCGACGTCTCGAAGCCCGAGGACTGCCGCGAGGTGGCCCGTGCGGCGGCCGAGTTCGGCACGGTCGCGGTGCTCGTGAACAACGCCGGTGTCGCGTCGGCCGTCCCGGCCTCGCGGGAGACGCCGGAGGAGTTCCGCGGTGTGGTGGACGTGAACCTCAACGGCGCCTACTGGATGGCCCAGGCCGCCGCGGCGGTCATGACCTCCGGTGGTTCGATCATCAACATCTCCAGCGTGCTCGGCCTCGTGACCGGCGGCATCCCGCAGGCCGCGTACTCGGCGTCCAAGGCGGGCCTGCTCGGCCTGACGCGGGACCTCGCGCAGCAGTGGACCGGCCGCAAGGGCATCCGCGTCAACGCGATCTGCCCCGGTTTCTTCGAGTCGGAGATGACCGACCAGTACCCGCCCGGGTACCTCGAGAAGATGCAGGCCTCTCTGCCATCCGGGCGAATCGGTGACCCGGAGGAACTAGCCGCCGCCGTTTTGTTCCTGGCCTCCCCGGCGGGCGGTTACGTTACGGGCGAGACGCTCGTCGTCGACGGTGGTGCCGTGATCGTCTGACTCCAGGGGGAGCCGTGCGGGAGCCCGAGTTCAAGGTCGTGGACCCGCGAAGACGGTTCCTGCTGTGGTTCGCGCCGCCGCTGGCGGTGTTCGTGGTCGGGCTGGTGGTGCTGCTCGTGGCGGGGCACATCACCGGCCCTTTCCGTTCGGTGACGGTCGTGCGGGCGCTCTTCGCGTCCAAGCGCGACTTCTTCCAGGACGAGCAGGTCAAGCGGATCCTGATGGCCCGCGGCTACCAGGTGCACGTGACGCCGATCGGGTCCCGCGACCTGGCCGAGAAGCCCGACCTCGACTCGTACCACTTCGTGTTCCCGTCGGGACACGTGGCGAACGAGCACGTGAAGACCCGCAGGGCGGGTAAGCACGTCGTGCCGTACCGGCCGTTCTTCACGCCGGTCGTGCTGGCGACGTTCCGCGAGTACGCCGAGGCGCTGGTGAAGGCGGGTGCCGCGACCAAGCACGGCGACCTCTACTACACCCTCAAGATGGACAAGCTCACGGAACTGGCCAACGCCCAGAGGCGCTGGAAGGACTACGGCCTGCCGAACGAGAACCGGATCCTCGTGCAGTCGCCGGACCCCTGCAAGGCCTACTCGGGCGCGACCCTCGTCGGGTTCTTCGCCACCGCCTTCGGCGACGAGCCGCCGCAGACCGTCGAGGCGGCGGAGCAACTGGCGCGCGACGTCAAGCCTTACGTCGACGCGCAGGGCCAGGCGGGCGAGGACATGGCCCCCAAGTACTTCGTGCCCGAGGGCCGCACGCACGCCGTCATCGCGGTGATCTACGAGCACCAGTACATCGCCTACCAGTTGCGGCAGAAGAGCGTCGACACCGAGCGCGTGCTGCTCTACCCGGAGAAGCAGCACCAGAGCACGCCCGAGCTGATCTCGTTCACGCCCGAGGGCGACCGGATCGGCGAGCTGATGATGAACGACCCCGAGCTGCGGCAGCGCGCGGTCGAGCTGGGCTTCCACCCGCTGGGGTGGAACGGGGAGACCGGTGCCGACTTCGGCGCCCACATCACGAGCCGCGGGCTGCCGGAGCCGCCGGCCGGGGACACCGGCCGGGTCCAGCTGCCCAAGGCCGAGCTGTTCGAGCGCATGCTCGACGTCGTCGGCGAGTGCAAGTGAGGGTGCTGGCGGCGGTCCTGCTGCTCCTGCTGGCCGCGTGCACGCCGAGCACGCCCGCGGTCCGGTTGAAGGTGCTGGCGAGCACCGAGCTCGCCGACCTCGGGCCGGTGCTCGCGGAGCTGAAGAAGGCCACGGGGGTCGAGCTGGCCGTGGAGCACCGCGGCACGGTCGAGGCGAGCAGGTCGCTCGACGGGTTCGACCTGGCGTGGTTGTCCACCACCAGGTTCCTGCGCCTGCGCGGTGCCGAGCCGGAGCTCGCGGCGAGCGTCATGACGTCCCCGGTGGTGCTGGGCGTGAAACGCGGCAAGCGGGCGGTGCTGGGGGATCGGCCGACCTGGGCCGACGTCGCGGACCGCGCCGCGCTGGGCCAGTTCCGGTACGGCATGGCGGATCCGCGCGTGTCCGGCGGCGGGATGGCCGCGTTGATCGGGGTCGCCACGGCGGCCGCGGGCACCGGTGCGCCGTTGAGACCCGAGGACGTCAGCTGCGACCGGTTGCAGGGCTTTCTGGCCGGGCGGGCGTTCGACGTGCCGGACCCGGTCGCCGAGTTCGCCCGCCGGTCCGATGTGGACGGACTGGTCGCGCACGAGTCGGAGTTGTTGTCGCTCAACGCTTCGCTGCCGGAACCGCTGGAGATCGTCTATCCGCGCGACGGCATCGTCCTGTCCGACTACCCGCTGATGCTGGTGAGACCCGAGCACCGGGCCACCTACGACCGCGTCGTCGAGTGGCTGCGGTCGCCCGCCGCGCAGCAGATGATCGCCGACCGCACCTGGCGCCGCCCCGTCGAGCCGTCCGTGGTGCGCGACCAGAAGCTGCGCGCCGACCTCGGCATCGCGCTCTACTTCCCGGACAGCGCCGAGGTGATCGACCGGCTGCTGCTGTTCCACGACCGCGCGGGCGACGGCCGCCAGGTGGTGTTCGTGCTGGACTACTCGACGTCCATGCGGGGCGCGCGGCTCGCGGGGCTGCGGGAGGCGTTCGCGTCGCTCAACGGGTTCGACCGCTTCTACGTCGGCGAGACCGTGACGATCGTGCGGTTCGCGGGCACGGTGCTGGAGGAGCGGTCGATCACCGTGCGCGGCAAGGAGGACCTCGACGCGCTGCTGGCCGTCGTCGCGTCCGAGGACCTGCGCGACAACACGGCGATCTGGGCCGCGCTGGAACGCGGTCTGCAACTGGCGCGCGGCGAGACGGCGGTGGTGCTGATGACCGACGGCGAGAACAACGCGGGCCCGTCGGTCGACGAGTTCCTGCGCGTGGGCAGGGGAGAGGTGCCCGTGTTCCCGATCCGGTTCGGCGAGGCCTCGACGGCCGAGCTGGACCGGGTGGCGCAGGCGAGCGGCGGCCGGCTCGTCGAGGCGGGCGCGAAGTCGTTGCTGGAGGCGGTGAGGGAGATCCGTGGCTGTCGATAGAGCGCTCTGGTGGTCCGTCACGTGGGGCTGGATCCTGATCTGGGCCGTGACGCTGATCGCGCTGGTGGTCGTCGTCGCGCTCGGCTGGCGGTGGCTGCGCCGCCGTGCCCCCGAACCCGAGGTGCCGGGCCTGCTGTTCTACGTGCACGGCCAGCGGATGATCAACCTCTGCAAGGTGGGCCGCTACGACGACGCCGTCACCCGGCAGTTCGTCAAGCAGATCACCGTCACCAAGAACGGCAAGCTGCAGGTGGGCCCGAGCGAGTTCGGCATCGGCGTCGACGGCTCCGTCGTCGAGCAGAACACCGACACCTACGAGAAACCCGCCACCGAGATCGACGTGATCGGCGTCGTGCTGGCGGGCCTGCGCGCGGGCCACGGCGTGGTCGAGGTGGACCTGACCACGCAGACCATCAAGGCCGACGACGCGTGGCGGCGCGGCAAAGCCAAGCGCCTCAACGACATCCGCGACTACGTGGCCCTGCACGGCCGCTTCGAGGTGGGCGAGGGCGACGACCCGGCCGTGCTGCTCGCACCGGTCGGCTCGTCCCGCGTCCGCGTCGAGTGCGACCGCGCGTCACTGCGCGACACGCTCCCACCGGGCCAGTTCAACGCGCGCTGCCTGGGCAAGGTCCAGTCCTGGAACGCCGCCACCGGCGAGATCGTGGTGCTGCCGGTCGTCGTATTCCAGTAGACGCGTGGGGGACGATCGTGGCGTGATCACGTTGGACGAGGTGCTGGTGGTCGACGTCGAGTCGACCTGCTGGGAGGGATCGCCGCCACCCGGCGAGGTCTCGGAGATCATCGAGATCGGGATCTGCCCGCTCTCGGTGGCCACGGGCAAGCGGGGCGAGCGCCGTTCGGTGCTGGTGCGCCCGTCCCGGTCGTCGGTGAGTGCGTTCTGCACCTCGCTGACCACGCTGACCGCCTCGCAGGTCGCCGAAGGCGTCTCGTTCGCCGACGCGTGCGCCGTGCTGCGCAAGGAGTTCCGGTCCGACCGCCGCGTCTGGGCGTCCTACGGCGACTACGACCGCAAGATGTTCGAACGGCAGTGCGCGGACTTCGGCGTCCGGTACCCGTTCGGGCCGCGGCACCTGAACGTCAAGACGCTGTTCGGGCTGGCCCACGCCCTGCCGCGGGAGGTCGGCATGGCCGAGGCGGTGCGGATCACCGGCCGGAAGATCGACGGCACGCACCACCGCGGGCACGACGACGCGTTCAACATCGCGGGTCTGCTGGCCGGGCTGCTCGGGCGAGGTCCGCGGTGATGGAGGAGTCCTGAGAGCGTCAGAAGGTGATCACGTCGGCCCGCGCCGGGTCCGTCGTCCCCGCCAGCACCGACCGCCACACCTCGACCAGCCCCTCCGGCCCGCTGTGGTGCGTCACGGCCACCCAGGCACCGGCCTGCGCGGTGAACCCGCGCCACGCCTCCCCGAACCGCCGCGCGAACCCGTCCGCACCCCAGTCGGCGGTCCGCTTGCGCAGCTGGTCCGGTGCGAAGAAGAACTCCGACCGCGGGTCCTGCGACGGCGCCTGGTGGGTGAGCCCGATCGAGATGTCCTTCACCAGCGCCTCGCCCAGCCGGTCGTGCAGCGCCGACCGCACCTCGGCCGACCCGCTGAAGTCCAGGTACACCGACGGTTCGACGTCCACCGCGGCGCCGTAGGGCAGCACGGTGTCGTACAGCCCGAGGCCGGCGGTGAAGTCCACGTTGCGCGGTGAAGTCAGGCCCACGACCCGCACCCCCGCGTCGCGCAGGCACTGCGCGGTGCCGAACGCCGTCTTGCTCGACGCCGACGAGATCACGACCGTGCGGGCGCCGTGGAAGGCGCTGTCCACGAGCTGGTCGGCCAGCAGGAACGACGTCAGGAACAGCGGCCGGTACAGGACCTGCAGGTCCTCCAGCGCCTCGTCGTAGGCGGGGTCGGCCGAGGTGACCAGGTAGCTGTTGTAGACGGCGGGCAGGGACGCGCGGTGGTCGGCCGTGTCGACGAAGCCGGACGAGGTCAGGCGCGCGCGGGCGACGAAGTGGCCGGCCATCGGCAGGTAGCCGTAGACGCGGGTGCCGGCGGGCAGGGCGTCCACAGTGGAGTCGACGACGTCGGCGAAGCCCCACACCGGGATCACGCCCTGGCCCGGGCCGCCCGCGGGGAAGAAGTTCCAGTAGCCGATGAGGTCGCCGATCACGCCGTACGTGACGTTGTTGGCGGTGAGGCCCACCCGGCTCACCCGGAGCAGCACCTCGCAGTCCGACAGGTCGGCCGCGGCGGGTGCTTCGTCGTGCAGCACTTCGGTTTCGGCGAGGTTTCCGCGGTCGACGACCACGGTCCAGCTGCTGATCATTGCCTGGGTTCTCCTAGCGCGGGAGGTACGCTCCGGTCGTGACCGTGCCTGAAAGACTGATCGATTCCGCCACCCGCCTGTTCGCGGACAAGGGGTACGAACGCGTCGCCGTGCAGGAGATCGTCGAGCACGCCGGTGTCACCAAAGGCGCGATGTACCACTACTTCGGCTCCAAGGACGACCTGCTGCACGAGATCTACGGGCGGTTGCTGCGCCTGCAGACCGAGCACCTGGAGAAGATCGCGTCGAGCACCGGCCCGATCGAGGACAGGCTGCGCGAGGCCGCGGTCGACGTCATCGTCACCAGCATCGAGGACTTCGACGCCGCCAAGGTGTTCTTCCGCTCGATGAACCACCTCTCGGCCGAGAAGCAGAAGGTCGTGCGGTCCGAACGGCGTCGTTACCACGAGAAGTTCCGCGGCCTGGTCGAGGAGGGGCAGCGCGACGGGACGTTCCGCGCCGACGTGCCCGCCGACGTGGCCACGTACTACTTCTTCGGCTCGCTGCACCAGCTCGGCACCTGGTACCGCCCGGACGGGGACATCCCGCCCGAGCGGCTGGCGGACCACTACGCGGACCTGCTGATCCGCAGTCTCAGGCCGTGACCGTCAGGGGACGATCACGCTGACGATCTCGGCGACGCACGCGGGCTTGTCGCTGCCCTCGATCTCGATGACGACCTTGGTCACGAGCTGCTTGCCCAGCGCGATGTCCGTGACGTCCAGCAGCTCGACCCCGCCGCGCACCCTGGAACCGACGAGCACCGGCTGCGGGAAGCGGACCTTGTTGCTGCCGTAGTTCACGCCCATCTTGATGTTCTTGACGGTGTAGACGTCCCGCACCAGGTACGGGACCAGCGACAACGTCAGGTAGCCGTGCGCGACCGGGCCGCCGAACGGACCCTTCGCCGCCTTCTCGACGTCGATGTGGATCCACTGGTGGTCGAGCGTCGCGTCGGCGAACAGGTTGACCTGCTCCTGCGTGACCTCGTGCCACTCGCCGAAGCCGAGGTGCTGGCCCTTGGCCGCGACGAGCTCGTCGATGTTCTCGAAAGCGCGCATGGTGGGCGTCCTCAGTCCTTCGGTCCGCCGGCGACGTAGATGACCTGGCCGGACACGAACCCGGCACCCTCGCTGACGAGGAACGACGCGGTGTGCGCGATGTCCTCCGGCTGCCCGACGCGCGCGACCGGGATGGCCTGCGCGGCACCGTTGACGAGGTCCTCGAACGAGATCTTCATCCGCTCGGCCGTCGCCTTGGTCATCTCGGTGGCGATGAAGCCGGGCGCGATCGCGTTGACCGTGACGCCGAACTTGCCGAGCTCGATCGCGAGGGTCTTCGTGAAGCCCTGCAGACCGGCCTTGGCGGCGGAGTAGTTCGCCTGGCCGCGGTTGCCGAGCGCGCTGGTGCTCGACAGGTTGACGATGCGGCCGAAGCCTTCCTTCGTCTGGAACGCCTGCACGGCCTTGCTCATCAGGAACGCGCCGCGCAGGTGCACGTTCATGACCGTGTCCCAGTCGCCCGCCGTCATCTTGAACAGCAGGTTGTCGCGCAGCACGCCGGCGTTGTTGATCAGCACGGTCGGCGCGCCGAGCTCCTCGGCGACCTTCGCGACCGCGGCGCCGACCTGCTCCTCGTCGGCCACGTCGACCTTCAGGCCGATGGCGCGCCCGCCGCTCGCGACGATCTTCTCGGCGCCGTCGAGCACGCCCTGCTCGTCGAGGTCGAGCAGCGCGACGGCCAGTCCGTCCGCGGCGAGGCGCTGCGCGACCGCGGCACCGATGCCACGCGCCGCGCCGGTGACGATCGCAACCCTGTCGGCCACGGGTCCTCCTCAGGTCTCAGTGGTGAGCTAAGCAAGCGCTTAGTAACGTACCTATCAGTCCGCTTGACGTCCAGGTCTGTGCGGACGACCATACCGACTGGTCGGAATGTGGCAATTCGAGGAGGCAGGTGCCCGTGGACTTCACCGGCAAGGTCGCGCTCATCACCGGCGGATCCAACGGCATCGGCGCCGCGTCCGCCCGCAGGCTGGTATCGCTCGGCGCGCACGTCGTGGTCGCGGACGTGGACGCCGACCAGGGCAAGGCCGTCGCCGACGAGATCGGCGGCGTGTTCGTGCGGTGCGACGTGACGGTGCCCGCAGACTCCGCCGAGGCGGTCGCCCTGGCCGTGCGCACGTACGGCGGGCTCGACATCGCGTTCCTGAACGCGGGCATCGGCACCGGCTGCTCGCTGGGCGACGACTTCGACGTCGAGACCTACCGCCGTGCGATGGCCATCAACCTCGACGGCGTCGTCTACGGCGCGCACTACGCGTTGCCCGAGCTCCGCAAGCGCGGCGGCCAGATCATCGCCACGGCATCGATGGCCGGCCTCATGCCGATGCCGGGCGACCCGGTGTACGGCGCGAACAAGGCCGCCGTCGTCGGTCTCGTGCGTTCGCTCGGCGGCGCTCATCCGGACGTGCGCGTGAACGCGCTGTGCCCCGGTTTCGCCGACACCAACATCATCGTGCCGCTGCGCTCGACGCTGGAGGAGATCGGCATGCCGATCATTCCGGTGTCCGACGTCGTGGACGGCTTCATGTCTATTGTGGAGGGTTCGGGCACGGGCGAGGCCTGGTTCGTCCAGGCGGGCCGCCCGTCGGAGCCGTTCGGCTTCCGCAACCCGCCCGGTCCTCGTACCGCGGACGGCTCGCGGGTCGAGGCCGCGCGCAAGGACCCCGTTTCGATCGCGCTCGAGGAGAACTGACTGTGCGTGCCATCCAGATCACCGAGTTCGGCGGCCCCGAGGTCCTGCAGCAGGTCGACCTGCCCGACCCCGTGGCGGGCGAGGGCGAAGTCCTGATCAACGTGTCGCGGGCCGGCCTGAACTACGCCGACACGCACCAGGCGGAGAACTCGTACCTGGCGAAGATGTCTCTGCCGTTGGTGCCCGGCGGTGAGATCGTTGGGGTTACCGCTGACGGGCGGCGGGTCGTTGCGTTGACCGCGAACTCCGGTGGGTACGCGGAGAAGGCCGTCGCGCCGTTGCTGACCACGTTCGACGTGCCCGATGGCGTGGACGACCTGACGGCGCTGTCGTTGATCGTGCAGGGTGCCACGGCTTGGTTGTTGCTGCGGAAGTCGACTCACATGGAGGCCGGTGAGTCGGTGGTCGTGCACGCCGCCGCCGGTGGGGTGGGGACTATCGCCGTGCAGCTGGCCAAGTTGTGGGGGGCCGGCCGCGTGATCGCCACGGCGTCTTCCGAGGAGAAGCGGAAGTTGGCGCTTGACCTCGGGGCGGATGTGGCGATCGACTCGCGGTCCGAGGACATGACCGCTGCTCTGAAGGAAGCCAACGGCGGTCGCCGCGTCGACGTCGTGCTGGACATGACCGGGGGTGCGACCACTGACCAGTCGCTGGTGGCGCTGGCTCCGTTCGGGCGCCTTGCGTTTTACGGCATGGCCTCGCGGGAAAGGCCGAAGCCGGTCGACCCCAGGGCGCTGCTGGTGCACTCCACGGCCGTTGCGGGTATGTGGCTGCCCCATGCGTTGAAGGTTCGCGATGCGGAGCACGGGACTTTGGCGCATCGGGCTATGGCTGAGTTGTTCCAGCTCGTCGTCGACGGGAAGCTGAAGGCCATCCCCGGTGGGGAGTACGGGATGGGGGAGATTCGGCAGGCTCACGAGGACCTGCGGGCTCGTCGGACTTCCGGGAAGTTGTTGTTGGATCCGTCGCGGTAGGTTTGGTGTTGGCTGGCTTGCCGTTGGCGGGTGCCTGTTGCGTGCTTCCCCTGGGGCTCTGCCCCAGACCCCGGCAATCTGATCAGGGGGCCCGCGCTGTGGGCGGGTAGATGGCACGCCTGTTGCTCAGAGCGGCTGCCTGTTTCGTAGTTTGGGCGCCTCGGCGGTGGGGTCCCATCACGAGCCGCACCAAGAGCGGGCCGCCGACCCGGACATCGCGCGCTGGACGATCGGCTCGGTCCGCGAGGCCGCGGTG
>NZ_JBEXNC010000024.1:0-125736 GCF_040610935.1 Lentzea sp. NPDC003310 | reverse complement strand
CAACAGGCGTGCCATCTACCCGCCCACAGCGCTGGCCCCCTGATCAGATTGCCGGGGGTCTGGGGGCAGAGCCCCCAGGGGAAGCACGCAACAGGCGCCCGCCGCACGCAAAGGAACCACCAACGGAACCGGCGCGAACCAAACTCAAGCAGACTCGCGAGGCACCAAAACCGTAGGCAGCATCTGCTGCTTCTTCTTCACAGTCTCATCCCGCAGCAGCTTCATCAGGTGCTCCACCATCACCTTGACCTGCTCATCAGAGTCCTGCCGAACCGAAGTCAACGGCGGCACAGTGTGCTCAGCAATAGCCACATGATCGTCGAACCCGACCACCGCGACATCCTCAGGCACCCGCCGCCCAGCCTCGTGCAAAGTCTCCAACGCCCCAGCAGCCATCAAGTCCGAAGCCACGAACACAGCGTCCAACCCGGGCACCCGAGCCAACAGAGCGGACATGGCCTTCCGCCCACCCTCCCGGGTGAACCCACCGTCCTCGGTCAACCGGGCCGCCCCCTTGTCGTCCAACGACAGGGCGGACTTGAACCCGTTCAACCGATCTATGGCCGACAACTCGTCCAACGGCCCGGAGACGTGGACGATCTTCCGCCGCCCCAGCGACTTCAGGTGCTCGGTGGCGAGCACCGCGCCGCCCTCGTTGTCGTTGTCGACGAGGTGCATGCCGCGCAACGACCCCCACGGCTTACCGGCGTACACGACCGGCAGCGGGAGCTTCTTCACGACGGACACGAGTTCGTCGTTGCGGTGCGGTGCGAACACCAGCGCGCCGTCCACGTGGCCGCCGGCGAGGAACCGGTGGGCGCGGGCCTGGTCGTCCGGCGAGTGCACCAGCATCAGGACCATCTGCACGTCCATGTCCGCGAGGGCCCGCGCCCCCGCGCGGATCAGGCGGGCGAAGTGCGGGTCGTCGAAGATCTTGGGCTCCGGCTCGGAGAACAGCACGGCGACGGCGCCGGTGCGGCGGGTGACCAGCGCTCGTGCGGCGCGGTTGGGCTGGTAGCCCAGGGCCGTGACCGCCGCGTTGACCGCCTCCAGCGCCTCCGGGCTGACGCGGGGTGACGCGTTCAGCACACGGGACGCCGTGGCGCGGGAAACCCCTGCCCTCGCGGCAACGTCTTCCAACGTCGGACGCGCGTGGTTGGACACGAGCACCACCACTCCTCGATGAAAACCTTTGATCCGCTAAGCAGCTTAGCCCCAAAGGATCTCCCGGGAGGGTTTCCGCGCTGTTCATCGTGTTTTTTCGGCGGCCTCCGCCGGAACCGGCGTCTTCAGGGCGCGTCCGCGCGGCGCGATCGAGACGCGCAGAAGGCCGTCCTCCCGGCGTGTCGTGGTGGCGAGGCCGGCGCGGGCGGCGGTGCGGACCAGGGCGGTCTCCGAGGGCAGGCACCACGCCACGAGCTCGGTGAAACCGGCCGCGCGGGCGTCCGCGGCGAGCGCGCCCAGCAGGGCCGCGCCCACGCCGCGGCGTTGCCAGGCGTCCTCGACCAGCAGCGAGATCTCGGCGCAGTCCGGCGTTCCGGTGTGGATGAGCTGACCGAGGGCCACCACCTGGTCACCGGTCTGGGCGAGGACCGTGGTGCCGCGGGGCGGGCTGAGCAGGCGGTGCAGCCAGCGGCGCGGGACGGTGCGCATGCCCGAGTGGTAGCGGTTGAACATCGTCCTCATCGAACAGCGGGAGTGCAGCGCCTCGACGGACTCCTCGTCGGCGGCGGAACCGGGGCGCAGCACGAGCGCCGCGCCGTCGTCGCTCAGCACCGCGCGCAGCGAGGGCGCCGGCGCGTCCACGAGGTCGAGCAGGGCCTGGGCGCGGGTGAGCTCGACCTGGGTGAACGGGGCCCAGCCGCGCCGGGCCACCCACTCTCCCAACTGGACCTGGCCGTCCGCGGCCTCGCCGACCACCACGGAGTCGGCGGCCAGCACCTGGCGGAGTGCGTCGCCGGTCTGCTCGGGGTCGGTCAGCGCCCTCTTCGCCGCGCGCAGCACGGAGGTCGGCTGGTCGACGAGGTCGCGCAGGTCCGCCCTGGTGATCCCGACGCGCTTGCCGCCCTCGCTGCGCACGGCCTCGACCAGGTCGGCGGGCAGCACGCCCTCCGCCGCCCGCACCACGATCTCGTCCAGCACGCCGCCGGGCACGGGCATCACGTGCAGCGCGAGGACGTTGCAGTCGGCGGCGGCCAGCCGGACGGTGACGCGGGCGAGCGCGCCGGGGCTGTCGCTGAGTTCGAAGCGCAAGCGCCAGGTCGTCGTCATGACGTCAAGAGTTCACGGAACTTGTTGCCGCGAGACGAACCACGGGTAAAACGATGCTCATAGGGTCGCCGCATGAGGAGAACTCTGGCCGCAGGCCTCACCCTGCTCGGCGTCACCGCGCTGGCCACGCCGACCACCGCCGCCCCCGACGCGCACCGTCCCAGCGCTCCCGGGCAGGCGACGCTCACGAACTTCGCCTCGCTGGCCGCCGAGACCTTCGTCCCGGGCAGCGAGCCGAGCGGGTCCGCCCTCGGCACCGCCCCTGTCAACGGTGTCGTCCCGCCGTTCGCCGACCAGCCGGTCCAGGGTTTCAGCGGCGTGCTGCGCAACAGCGACGGCACCTACGACGTGCTGTCGGACAACGGCTACGGCACGAAGGCCAACAGCGCCGACTTCAACCTGCGCATCCACCGCATCGCGCCGGACTTCGGGACCAACCGGGTGGACGTGCTCGGCGGCATCACGCTGACCGACCCGAACGGCCACATCAAGACGCCGCTCACCCGTCCCGACCGCGTCCTGACGGGAGCCGACCTCGACGTCGAGTCGTTCACGCGGGGTGCCGACGGCACCTACTGGATGGGCGACGAGTTCGGCCCGTACCTGCTGCACTTCGACCGCGCCGGACGTCTCCTCGCCGCGCCGGTCCCGCTGGCCGGTGTCCGCGCGCCGGAGAACCCCGAGGGCAACCCGACCATCGGCGGCAGCAAGGGCTTCGAGGGCATCACGCTCTCCCCGGACGGCAGGACGCTCAACGCGCTGCTGGAGGGCACGGTCGCCGGTGACGAGCCGGGCACGTTGCGCCTCAACGAGTTCGACATCGCCTCGAACCGCTACACCGGCAAGAGGTGGGTCTACCAGCTGGAGAACCCGAACTTCGCCATCGGTGACGCGATCGCGGTCGACGCGAACCGGCTGCTGGTCATCGAACGCGACGGCGCGCAGGGCGCGGACGCGCTGGTCAAGCGCGTGTACCTCGCGGACAAGCGCGACCGGAACCGCGACGGCAAGCTGGACAAGACGCTCGTCGCCGACCTGCTGAACCTGGCCAACCCCCGGCACGTCGGCGGCCAGGCCGACCCGTTCCGCTTCCCGTTCACGACGATCGAGGACGTCACGATCCTCGACGACCGCACGATCGCGGTGCTCAACGACAACAACTTCCCGTCGTCGTCGGGCCGCACGCCCGGCAAGCCGGACGACAACGAGTTCATCACCATCCGGCTCGGCGCGAACCTGCACGCCGACCCGCGCGTGCTGCGCCGCCGCTAGACGAAGAGAGCGCTCTCACCTTTGGACAGAAGTATCCGCAGGTGAGAGCGCTCCAGGCCCCCTCGGCCCGACTGTGGGCTAGACGCTGTACCCGTGCGCGGGAAGCCCGTTCTGCCCGATGATCCGGGACAGCGCCACGGCGCTCTCCTTGACCGTCCGCCGCTGCGTCTCGAAGTCGACGTGCACGATCCCGAACCGCTGCGAGTACCCGGCGGCCCACTCGAAGTTGTCGAGCAGCGACCAGGCGAGGTAGCCGCGGATGTCCGCGCCCTCGGAGATCGCCCGGTGCACCGCGCGCACGTGGTCCACCAGGTACTTCGTCCGTGCGACGTCGTGCACGCGGCCCGCGGGGTCGACGACGTCCGGGAACGCGGACCCGTTCTCCGTCACGACCAGCGGCACCCCGTCCGCGTCGCGGGACAAGCGCACCAGCAGTTCGGTGAACGCGTCGGCGTTCTGCTCCCACCCGAACCCGGTGAGCTCGCCCTGCGGCGGCTCGATCGTGACGCCGCGCAGGCCCGCGTGCGGTCCGGCCGGCACGAAGTCCGGGTCGGCGGGCGCGACACGGGTCGGGTTGTAGTAGTTCACGCCGATCCAGTCGACCGGGGTCGCGATGGTCTCCATGTCGCCGTCGCGGACCACGTTCGTCCAGTCGCCGAGCCACGTCGTGTCCTGCAGGACGTCGAGCGGGTAGCCCTTGCCGAGGACCGGGTCGAGCAGGATGCGGTTCTGCAGGCCGTCGACCTTGCGGACCGCCTCGGCGTCGTCGCCGTAGATCGTGCTGAAGTTGAGCACGATCGACAGCCGGTGCGACTCCGGTGCCTGCGCCCGCAACGCCTGCGTGGCGAGGCCGTGGGCGAGCAGCAGGTGGTGCGCGGCCTCCAGGGACGCCACCGCGTCGGTGACGCCCGGCGCGTGGATCCCGTTGCCGTAGCCCAGGAACGCGGACACCCACGGCTCGTTCAGCGTGGTCCAGGCCTGCACCCGGTCGCCGAGCCGTTCGTGCACGATCGCCGCGTACTCGGCGAAGCGGTAGGCGGTGTCGCGGTTGCGCCAGCCGCCGAAGTCCTCCAGCACCTGCGGGAGGTCCCAGTGGTACAGCGTGACGAGCGGCTGGATGTCCTTCTCCAGCAACGAGTCCACCAGCCGGTCGTAGAACGCGAGCCCGCGCCCGTTGACCTGGCCGCTGCCGGTCGGCTGGATCCGGGGCCACGCGACCGAGAACCGGTAGGACGCGAGCCCGAGGGACTTCATCAGGTCCACGTCGGAGGCGTACCGGTGGTAGTGGTCGCACGCGGGGTCACCCGTGTCGCCGGCCAGCACCTTGCCGGGCGTCGCGGCGAACGTGTCCCAGATCGACGGGCCACGACCGTCCACTGTGGTCGCGCCCTCGATCTGGAACGCCGCGGTGGCCGCCCCCCACAGGAAGTCCGGTGGGAAGGTCAGCACCTCCCGCCCGACCTCGACGTCCGAGTCGGTCGTCATTCACTCATCCCTTCACCGCGCCCTGCATGATGCCGCCGACGATCTGGCGGGACAGCAGGACGAAGATCGCGATCACCGGCAGCACCGCGATGGAGGCACCGGCGAGCATCAACGAGTAGTCGGTGTAGTAGCCACTGGCCAGCGTCGACAGGGCGACCTGCACAGTGGGGCTGTCGTTGGGGTCGAGCACGATCAGTGGCCAGAAGAAGTCGTTCCAGGCCGTCATGAACGTGAACATGCCGAGCACCGCCGCCTGGGGCCGCACCGCCGGGAACCCGACGTGCCAGAACGTCCGCAGCACCGAGCAGCCGTCCACGCGCGCGGCCTCGATCAGCTCGTACGGCACGGTCTCCTCGCACGCCTGGCGCATCCAGAACACCGCGAACGAGCCGATCAGCACCGGCACGATGACCGCCTGCAGCGTGCCGTACCAGTCGAGGTCCGACATCAGCATGTACAGCGGGATCACGCCGAGCTGCGTCGGCACCATCGCGGTGCCGAGCACGAGCAGGAACAGCGAGTCGCGGCCCTTGAACCGCAGCCGCGAGAAGGCGAACCCGGCGAGCGTGCCCAGCACGACGTTCGAGATCGCCACCGTGGCCGCCACGATGAACGAGTTCTGCATGGCGAGCCAGAAGTCGACCGTGTCGAAGACGCGGGTGATGTTCTCGACCAGGTTGCCGCCGGGGACCAGCGGCGGGACCTTCTCGCCGAGGACCGAGTTGTCCTTCGACGCGACGATGAACGAGTAGTACAGCGGGAAGACCGACGCGGCGAGCACGGCGACCAGGAACCCGTAGAGCAGGGGGCCTGCCTTGGCGTTCTTCATGCGATCACCCCTTGCCCGCGATGCGCCGCGTCAGCGTGAAGTTGACCAGCGCGACGAGCAGGACGACCACGAACAGCATCCAGGCGATGGTGGCCGCGTAGCCCGCGTCGAACAACCGGAAGCCCTTCTCGTACATGTAGAGCACCAGCGTCTGGAACTGCCGGTCGGAGCCGCCGGTCGAGTTGTTGGCGGCGAAGCCGGGGTCGAAGAGCGCCGGTTCCGCGAACAGCTGCAGACCACCGATCGTCGAGGTGACGACGGTGAACAGGATCGTGGGCCGGATCGACGGCACGGTGATCGACCAGAACATGCGCCAGCGCGAGGCACCGTCCAAAGTGGCCGACTCGTACATGTCCTTCGGCACGGACTGCATGGCCGCGAGGTACAGCAGCGCGTTGTAGCCCGTCCAGCGCCACATGACCATCGTCGACACCGCGAGGTGCGAGGCCCACGTCTCGGCGCGCCAGTCGATCGGGTCGATGCCGACGAAGCCGAGCAGGAAGTTCACGATGCCGAAGTCGCGGCCGAAGAACTGCGCGAACACCAGCGCCACGGCGGCGACCGAGATGACGTTGGGCAGTAGCACGCCGGCCCGCCAGAACGCGCTGCCGCGCAGACCCCGGTCCAGCAGCGCGGCGAGCCCGAGCGCCGCGAGCAGCTGCGGCACCGTGGAGAGCACGAACAGGCTCAGCGTGTTGAACAGCGCGTTCCAGAACTTGGCGTCGGCGAACAACGTGACGTAGTTGTCCAGGCCGACGAACCCCAGGTTGCCGTCGATCAGCTGCCAGTCGTGCAGCGACACCCACGCCGTGTACACCAGCGGGTAGAGCCCGAAGATGCCGAACACCAGGAAGAACGGCGCGATGATCAGGTACGGCGTGTACTTGGCGTCCCAGTTGCTCAGCCGGAAGTTCCGCGGCGGTGTGGTGGAAGGCGAAACCGAGGCGGCCGGGGCCGCCTCGGTCTCCGGACGAGTCACCGTCACTTGGCGGCGTCCGTCGCTTCCTTCAGGGCCTGCGTCCACGCGTCAGCCGCGGACTGCTTGCCCTGCTCCACGCGGGTCAGCGCGGTGCCGAACACCGGGCCGACCTTCGAGTCCTTCGTGCCGCGGTAGGTCGGCTTCAGCGACTCCGCCGAGGTCGCGAAGATCTGGCCCACCGGAGCCTTGTTGAAGTACTCGTTGACGGTCGCCTGCACCTCGGCGTCCTGGTAGACCTTCGGCTGCGACGGCAGGTTGCCCGTCTCCTTGAAGATCCGCTTCTGCTGCTCGGGGGCCGTGAGCCACTTGGCGAGCTCGTAGGCCTCCTTCGGGTGCTTGCCCTGCTTCGGGACGGCGAGGAACGAGCCGCCCCAGTTGCCGCCGCCGCCGGGCGCCGTCGTCACGTCCCACTTCCCGGCCGCCGCGTCGCCGGCACCCGCCTTGATCAGCGCGAGCGCCCAGGCCGGGCAGGTGGTGGTGGCGAACGAACCCTGCTTCAGCGCGACGTTCCAGTCCTGGCTGAACGGCTCGAGAGCACCGGTCTGCCCCTTGGTGCCCAGGGCCGCCGCCTGGTCGAACGCCGCCTTGACCTTGTCGTTCTTCTCCGCGATGTACGAGTCGTCCTTCGCGAAGTAGCCCTCCTCGGTCTGGTCGAGGATCGCCTTGTAGACGTTGCGGCCGGTGTCGACGAACTTCACGTTCGGCGTCTTGGCCGAGAACTGGTCGGCGACCTTCGCGTAGTCGGCCCACGTGGGCCACAACTTCGCGACCTCGGCCCGGTCCGTGGGCAGACCGGCCGCCGCGAACAGGTCGGAGCGGTAGCAGAGACCCAGGCTGCCCATGTCCGTGCCCAGCCCCAGCACGAACTCACCGCCGTCGGCGGTGCCCTGGTTCCACTTCCACCCGGCCCACTGGTCCTTGAGGTCCTTGGCGCCGTACTCCGCCAGGTTGACGAACTTGTCCTTGGAGGCGCGGAACTGCGAGATCACGCCTTCCTCGAGGGCGACGATGTCCGCGGCACCACGGCCACCCGCGAGCTGAGTCGCGAGCTGCGTGTTGTGCTGCTCCATCTTGACCTTGCGCTGCTCGATCTTGATGTTCGAGTGCGAGGCCATGTACTCCTCGATGAGCTTGTCGTACCCGAAGTCGGAGAAGAGGCCCAGCGACAGCTCGATCTTGCCGTCGGCCTCGGAACTCCCGCCGCACCCGGCGGCCAGAACCATCACGAGGGTCGCAGCGACGCTGCCGACCAGCCTTCTGCTCATCCGTCCTCCTCGACGACGCCGTGAGCGGCGCTTAACTGTGATGAGAGCGCTCTCACACTCAACCGGAGAGGCGCGGGTGTCAAGCGGTCGACATCGTTCCGTAACTTTGTGGCGGCAGGCAACAAAAACCTTTGCCGGAAATTGCGGGAAGGTTGCGATCAGGCGCCGACGGCGTCCCGGGAAGCAGAAGAGGGACGACCGGGCCCTCGCTCCGGTCGTCCCTCACCCCAGGTAGAGGGGGTTGCGCGGCGAACGTGACGCGCGGCCTCCAAGATTTTTTGGCAGGTCGTGATTGGAGTGCGCACCGGCGGGTAGCGCTGGAGCGTTTCCGCAGGTGAACCCTTTCCGGTCACTTTCCGTGCACGTGCTCACCTTGCGTGAGCGTCCCGGAAACGCAGCGGAGGCCCGGTGCCCCGACAGCACCGGACCTCCACCGATCCCCCGGTCGTGCGGCCCGGAGTCGCCGCACTCCCGAACCCGCCCGGCCGTGGCCCCCGACAGCGAGGCCGGGCGGGGTGTCCCCTACGCCTCGGCCATGCCCGCGACCACCGAGTTCCGGGCCGCGCGCCGGGCCGGCAGAGCCGCGGCGACGACCGCCGCGATGACGGCGAGGCCGAGCATGATGCCGATCTGTCCGAACGGGATGGAGAAGCTGATCTGGAACTCCGAGTTCGAGATCGCCTCGACCAGCAGCCAGCCGAAGCCGGCGCCGAGCACCACGCCCACGACCGCGCCGATCAGCGCCATCAGGATCGACTCGACCACCAGCATCTGGCGCAGCTGGCCCCTGGTCAGGCCCAGTGCCCGCAGCAGCGCGGACTCGCGGGTCCGTTCGAGCACCGAGAGCGTCAGCGTGTTCGCGATGCCGAACAGGGCGATGATCAGCGCCAGGCCCACGAGGGCCCAGATGAACAGCAGGATCTGGTCGATCTGGCCGTTCAGCTCCGCCTTGGTCTCGGCCGCGGAGTCGAGCACCGCCACCGGCGAGGTCGCGATGACCCGTTCGAGGTCGGCCCGCGCCACCGTGATGTCGGTGCCGGGAGCCAGCTTGACCAGCACGTTCTGGTAGCCCTTGGCGGGCTCCTTGAGCAGCGACTGCGCGGTCTCGAGCGTCACGATGCCGGTGCCGTAGCTGTTGTCCTTGATCAACGCGACGACCTTGAGGTCCTTGCCGCTGATCGGGACCGTGGAGCCGAGGGCGACGCCCGCCGTCTTGGCCTCCTTCTCCCGCATGGCGATCTCGTTCGCCTTCAGGCCGACCAGCGTGCCGCCGGCGAGCTCCGGCCGCACCAGGGTGCCCAGCGCGTCGGCCGGGTAGCCGGTGACGTCGGCGTACTCGAGCTTGGGCGACTCGCCGAAGGCGCGCAGCTCCGGTGCCACCTTCTCGACGTTGCGCACCTCGGCGAGCTGGGCGACGAACTTGTCGGTGAGCGGCTGGCTGTAGACGTTCGACTTGACCGCGTAGTCGGCCGGGAAGCGCTTGTCGACCTGCTCGGTCATGGTCTGGCGGCCGCTGCCCGCCACGACCGTCACCATCGCGACGATGGTCACGCCGATCATCAGCGCGGCCGTGGTGGCGGCGGTGCGCTTGGGGTTGCGGCCCGCGTTGGCCGAGGCCAGCTTCGCCGGGACGCCGCGCAGGGCCGTGCCGAACAGGCGGTTCACCAGCGGCACGTAGAGCGGGCCGAGCAGCAGGACGGCGAACAGCAGGACCATCGTGGCGCCACCGGTGATGAACATCGCCGGTTCTTCCTTCTCCTGCTGGAGTCCGAAGTAGACACCCACGCCGCCGATCAGTGCGATCAGGGTGGCGACGGCGATGCGGACCTTGCCGGTGCGGGCGACGTCGTCGCTGCTGTCCGGCTGCGAGCGCAGGGCCGCCACCGGGGCGACCTTCGTGGCGCGGCGGGCCGGCAGCACGGCCGACAGGACGGTCACGACCACACCGACGCCGAAGCCCGCGGCGATCGTCACCCACGTGATCGGCAGGCGGATCGGGGCGTCCTCGCCCCCGCTGGGGCCGCCGACCGTGCTGATGAACGCCTGCAGTCCGGCCGACACGCCGAGTCCGCCGAGGATGCCGAGGATCGACGCCGCGAGGCCCATGAAGACCGCCTCGGCGAGCACGGACCGGAACACCTGCCCGCGTTCCGCTCCGACGCAGCGCAGCAGCGCCAGTTCCTTCGTGCGCTGGGCAACGAGGATCGTGAAGGTGTTGTAGATGACCATGCCCGCGACGACGAGCGAGATCGCGGCGAACGCGAGCAGAAACGTCTTGATCTCGCCGGCCGCGTCACCGACCTGCGCGAGCGTCGCCTGGGTCAGCTGCTCGCCGGTCTGCACGTCGTAGCCGGGGCCGATGGCCTTGGTGATCGAGTCGACGAGCTGCTGCTGCGAGACGCCCGCCTTGGCGACGGCCACGATCTCGTAGATCCGCTGCTTCGGGATCACCGTGCGCAGGCCCTCCGGCGAGACCAGGACGTGGTCGCTGCCGGACATCGAGATGCTGCTCGCGCCCTGCTGGTAGGTGCCGACGATGGTGAACGCGTGCTCGGCGTTGTCCTCGTCGAGCAGCTTCAGCTTGTCGCCGACCTTGAGCTTCGCGATCTGGGCGGTCTTCGCGTCGATCGCGGCCTCGTCGGCCTTGGCCGGGAACTTGCCGTCCTTGAGGTTGAAGTCGCGCAGCTTCTCCGTGGTCGGCAGCGGCTGGACGAGCGCCTGGCGCGCCTTGCCCTCGCCGCTCAGCAACGCCGCGCTGCCGAACTCGCGGGAGTCCGCGCCCTCGACGCCCGGCGTGGCGCGGATCTTCTGCAGGAAGTCGGCAGGGATGCCGTCCTCCCGGTTCGGGCTGTTCTCCCCCGTGTGCACCGCGGCGTCGACGTTGCGGGCGCTGCGGGCGAAGTTGTCCCTGGTCTGCTCGCCGACCGCGTCGCCGAGCACGAGCGTGCCCGTCACGAACGCGACGCCGAGCGCGATGGCGATGCTCGACAGCACCAGCCTCGCCGTGCGGGCGCGCAGGCCCGCGAGGATCGTCTTCAACATCGGTGGCTCACGCTCCCAGGTGCGTGAGGGCGTTGACGACGGACTCGGTGGTGGGCTGGTGGATCTCGCCCGCGAGCCGGCCGTCGGCGAGCAGCACCACGCGGTCCGCGTAGCTCGCGGCCACCGGGTCGTGCGTCACCATGATCACGGTCTGGCCCATCTTGCGGACCGACATGCGCAGGAAGTCGAGGACCTCGGCGCCGCTGCGGGAGTCCAGGTTGCCGGTCGGCTCGTCGGCGAAGATGACCTCGGGACGGGCGACGAGCGCACGGGCGCAGGCCACGCGCTGCTGCTGGCCACCGGACAGCTCCGTCGGGCGGTGCGTGAGGCGGTCGCGCAGGCCCAGGACGTTGACGATGGTGTCGAACCACTCCTTGTCGGGCTTGCGGCCCGCCAGTTCGAGGCCCAGCGTGATGTTCTGCTCGGCGGTCAGCGTCGGCAGCAGGTTGAAGGCCTGGAACACGAAGCCGACGCGGTCGCGGCGCAGCTTGGTCAGGTCCTTGTCGTTCAGCTTCGTGATCTCGGTCTGTCCGATGTGGATCGCGCCACCGTCCACCGTGTCCAGTCCCGCGAGGCAGTGCATCAGCGTGGACTTGCCGGAGCCGGACGGACCCATGATGGCGGTGAAGCGACCGGCCTGGAAGGCGACGTCGATGCCGTCGAGCGCCCGCACCGCGGTGTCACCCTTGCCG
Organism: Lentzea sp. NPDC003310; assembly: GCF_040610935.1. NCBI lineage: Bacteria > Bacillati > Actinomycetota > Actinomycetes > Pseudonocardiales > Pseudonocardiaceae > Lentzea > Lentzea sp. NPDC003310. The sequence continues at coordinate 113,901 of NZ_JBEXNC010000024.1, read as the reverse complement.
TAGACCTTCACCAGGTTGTGGGCCGCTGCGGCGGTCCGGGTGCCGACCTCGGACACCAGTGCAGACATGTCTCTTGCCTTCCTCACAGGGGACGTTCTCGCTGAGGAAGAAGCTAGGAGCAGCCTGAGTACGCGGACATCAACTCCGCGACGCGTTGCGCATCAGCCTGAGGTATGACAACCAGGGCTATTCCAGCAGACCCCGGTCGTACGCGATCGCCACGGCCTCCGCGCGCCGCGAGGCCCCCAGCTTGGCCATGATCCGGGACAGGTGCACGGACACGGTCTTCTCGCTGATGTAGAGCTCCTCGCCGACCTCGCGGTTCGTCCGCCCCGAGGCCACCAGGCCGAGCACGTCGCGTTCACGCGGGGTGAAGAGGTCGACCTGCTCGCGCACCGGTTCGTCCGCCCGCAGGGTGATGCGGGCCCGCTTGGCGCTCGCGGCGACGGCCTCGGCGAGCGGCACGGCTTTGAGCCGCGTCGCCACCTCGTCGGCCTGGCGCAGCTGCTCCACGGCCTCGTCGCGGCGGTCCGCGCCGAGCAACGCCTCCGCGAGCCGCCACCGGCACAGCGCCTGCTCGAACGCGACGCCGTAGCCGAACTCGTCGACCGCTTTCTGCCACAGCCCCGGATCGCCCGCGCCGCGCAGCCGCGTCTCCTCGGCGTTGGCCCGCGCGAGCCACGCCCGTCCCTCCGGACCGAGCGTGCCGGCCCGCGGCTTGCCGTTCTGCGCGGTCAGCCGCACGTGCTCGGCGAGGTCGAGACCAGCCTGGACGGCGTTCTCCTCGGCCTGCGCGTCGCGCTTGCGGCGGGCCTTCGCGGCGATCTCCGCGTGCGCGGCGATGCCGATCGCGCCGATCCTGATGCCCGCGAGCATCCACGGGCCGCCGAGCTTGCGGGCCCACGCGAGCGCGTCGGTGACCCGTTCGACGGCGAGCTCCGGACGGCCGCGCCACAACGCGAGCTCCGCGCCCGTCCCACCGTTGATCAGGGCGATCTGGATGTCGCGGTGCCAGTCGCTGCGCAGCTTCGTGATCATCCGCTCGGACTCGGCCAGGTCGCCGCGCGAGACCGTGAGGTGCGTGCTCGCCGACGCGAGGCGCGCGAGCACCGTCGAGGACACCGACATGCCGGGCGGCTCGCTGGCCCACGCCGCGTAGTCCCAGTCGCCCAGGTAGTAGTGCACCAGCACCTGCAGGATGCGGATCTCCAGCCCGAACATGCTCCAGGTCAGGCCGGTCTCCTTGGCCCGGTCGCCCGCGAGGTTGAACACGCGCGCCGACTCGGCCAGCTCGCCGCGGTCGTAGTGCATCAGGCCGTAGTAGTACCAAGCCCTCAGCTCGTTGTTGAACGCCCCGACCTCGCGGGCGCACTGGATCGCGCGCTCGAAGCTCGCCTTCGCCGCCTCCGGCTGGTCCGCGTGGTCGTCGAGGATCGCGAGGGTGCCGAGGCCGTCCGCGACCGCGCCCGGCGCGTTGGCCGTCTGGCCGTCCGCGATCGCGAGCTCCGCCGCCTCGCGCGCCTCGGCGTCCTTGCGCTGCTGGCGCAGGGAGGACGCCTTGCCCGCGAACACCCTGGCGCGGGTGGGACTCGGCTCGCGGTCGTGCACGAGCTGCAACGCCTTGGCGAGGACCAGGAAGCCCTCCTCCTCGTTGCCGTCGAGGATCGACAGCGCCTGCGAGAGCCGCAGCCAGATCTCCGCGGCCTCCTCCGGCGTCTGGTCGGCGCCGATGGCCTCGGTGGCGCTGCGGGCGAACGCGACGGCCCGTTCCGGCTGGCCCGCCGTGCCCGCGACCCAGGACGCGCGCCGCAGCAGGACCGACTCGTCCACATCGGACGGACGATCGGCGGCGGGCACCGCGTTCCACAGGTTCAGCGCTTTTTCCAGGTACCGCAACGACTCCGCAGGGGCACCGGCGCGTTCGGCCTCCCTGGCCGCCGCGATCGAGGCCGTCAACGCCTGCGCCAGGTCGTGGCTCTCGAACGCGTGGTGGGCGAGCGCCGCCGCTGCACCGCGTTCGTCCAGGTGCTGGGCCAGGTGCCGGGCGTACGCGGCGTGCAGCCGGACCCGTTCGCCGGGCAGCAGGTCGCCGTAGACCGCCTCGCGCAGCAACGCGTGCCGGAAGGCGTAGACCTCGTCGTCGTGCACGACGAACAGGTGGTGCTGGACCAGTTCCCGCAACGCCGCGTCGAACGCGAGGTCGGCCATGCCGGAGACCTCGTGCAGCCGGTAGTGCCGGACCCGGCGCCCGCGCACGGACGCGACGCGCACGACGTGCTGAGCCTCGGGGCTCAGGCTCTCGACCCGGCTGAGCAGCACGTCGGCGAGCGCGGACGGCAACGACCTGGCGTCGTCGCAGGTGGCCACCGCGATGAGCTCCTCGGCGAAGAAGGCGTTGCCCTCGGAGCGTTCCGCGACCTGCTTCAGGACGTCACGCGGCAGGTCGTCGGACAGCGCCTCGACGAACCGGCGGGCGTCCGCGGCGTTGAACGGCGTGAGGTCCATGCGGTCGACGGCGGGCAGCCGGACCAGCTCGGACAGCAAGGGGCGCAACGGATGGCTGCGGTGCAGGTCGTCCGCGCGGTAGGTGCCGACGACCAGCAGGCGCTGGGAACGCAGGCGCGCCAACAGGAACGACAGCAGGTAGCGGGTCGAGGCATCGGCCCAGTGCAGGTCCTCGACGACCAGCAGCACGCGCTGCCGTTCGGAGAGATCGCTCAGCAGCCCGAGCACGGCGTCGAACAGCTGGAGCTGTCCCACGTCCTGCTCGGGCCTGCGGCCGGGGATGAGGCTCGGCGCGATCATGCCCTCGGTGCCGGGCTCGCGTTCGGCAGGCAACGCGAGCTGCGGCAGCAACATCGCGAGCGCCGGCCGGTTCGCCACGTCGTTCTTCAACGCCCCCAGGGCCTCGGCGAACGGCAGGTAGGGCAGACCGGTCTCGCCGGCGTCGAGGCACCGTCCCATCAGGACGAGGGTGTCGCCGGCGCCGGAGGCCAGCTCGTCGATCAGCCGGGTCTTGCCGACACCGGCGTCCCCGGCGAGCAGCACCGCCCCCGCGGTGCCCGTCCCGGCCCGGTCCAGTGCTGCGCGCAACCGGTCGAGCTCCCGATCGCGCGCGACCAGGGGAATTCCGGAACCGAGACGCGCCACAAGGGGCATGGTTTCACACGTCATCAGCCGGTGCCGCTGTGTTTTCCGGACGTGCGGTGCATCACGCGGCTGATCCACGACGGCATGTCGCGGTTGGCCCGCCGCCAGTTGCAGACGGCATTGCCACGTCGGTAGTCGATTTCCGCCTTGATCGCCTCAGGGGTCCATTCGGTCATGCCACGAGAGTCGTCCTGAGGCCCCGTGCCGGGCATCGGGCGATCACGCAGTCCCAGGCGGACGACCCCTTACCCGGGGCCGCCCAGCCGACCCCTTACCCCGCGGCGCCGCTCACCGTCACCGCGCGCGCCCTGGCCAGCCGGGCTCGGACCCCGTCCGCCTCCGGCGCCCCGAGCTCGGTGAACAGCGCGAGCGCCCGCTGCCAGTGCGCCGTCGCTCCCGCCGCGTTCAGCTTCTCGAACACCGCCGCTAGCCGGTCGTGCGCGAGCGCCTGGTGGTACGGCGAGACGGCGTCGCACGCCACGGCCAGCGCCGTGCGCGCGGAGGACAGCGCACTGTCCGTGTCGCCGGTTTCCAGCAGTGCCGTCGAGATGTCCACGTGGCAGGCCGCTTCACCGCACTGCTCGCCGACCTCGTGGTACATCCGCAGCGCCACCCTCAGCCACGGCATGGCGTCGTCGAAGCGCTGGGTGCTCAGGTACAGCAGCCCCAGGTGGTGGTGGGCGTTGGCCTCAGCCCACTTCGAGCCGGCGATCCGCGAGATCTCCATCGCCTCGCGGTAGTGCGCCTCGGCCTCGGCGTGCCGGCCCAGGTCCTGCAGCGTGCCCGCGACCGTCGTCAGCGCGCGGGCCTGCTGGTGCACGTCCTCCTTGCGGCGCGCCACCTCCAGCGCGCCCTGCTGGGCCTGCAACGCCTCCTCGAAGCGTTCGAACTGCAGCAGCGCGACGCCCAGGTTGAACTGCATGACGAACCGCGCGTCGTCGTCGTTCAGCGCGATCGCGGCCTGCAGCGCGGCCTCGGTGAGGCGCAACGACGTCTCGCGTTCGGTGCGCAGCCACAGGTAGCGCGACAGGGTGTACGGCAGCTGCCAGGCGTGCACGTGCCAGCCGGAGCCCGAGGCCAGCTCGGCGGCGGCGATCAGGTTGGCGCGCTCGGCGTCGAACCAGGCCGTCGCCTCCGCGGGACCCGAGATGGCCGGGACGTGGACCGGGCGGTGTTCCGGTGCCACGAGGACGCTGCCGCGGTTGATCGGCAGCAGGCCGTCGGCGAGGTCGGCGCAGTGCAGGTAGTAGTCGAGCATCCGGCCGGTGGCGGCACGGCGTTCCGGTTCGGACAGCTCCCCCGCCAGCGTCTTCGTGTAGACACGGACGAGGTCGTGCGCGAAGTGGCGGCCGGGTTCGCCGACCGACAGCAGGTTCGCGGCCGTCAACGCGTCCAGCGCGCGTTGGGCCTCCGGCAACGACACGTCGCCCATCGCCGCCACCACGTGCGGCGTCAGGTCGGCGCCGGGGTGCAGGCCGATGATCGCCAGCAACCGCGAGGGTTCCGAGGGCAACGCACGGCGCGAGGCGTCCAATGCGGCTCGTACGGTGCCCTCACCGTCTTCCAGGCCGAGCGCGGCCAGCCGGCCCTGCTCGTCCTGCAGCTCCTCCACCAGCTCCGCGACGCGCAGCCGCGGCGACACGGCGAGCCGGGCGGCGGCGATGCGCAACGCGAGCGGCAGGCCGTCGCACAGCGCGGCCAGCTCACGCAGGCCCCCGGCCTCCACGTCCGGCCGGCCCGAAACGCGGCCCAGCACGTCGACCGCGGCGTCGGCGTCGAGCATGTCCAGCTCGATCAGCTTCGCCTCCACCTGCGCCACGAGCCCCACGAGGCGGCGGCGCGACGTCACGACGACGCACGACGGCGCACCCGGCAGCAACGGCACCAGGTCGGCCGAGCCGCGGACGTTGTCGAGCATCACGAGCATCCGGCGGTCGGCCAGCACGGTGCGCAGCAGCGCGGAGCGTTCGTCGACCGAGACCGGGGTGTCCCCGGCGGGCACGCCGAGCGCGCGCAGGAACCGGTTGAGCACCTCGCCGATCTCGAGCGGCTCGCGGTTGGGGTCGTACCCGTGCACGTCCACGTAGAGCTGGCCGTCCGGGAACTCCTCGCGCACGCGGTGCGACCAGTGCAGCGCCAGCGCCGTCTTGCCCACGCCCGCCGGGCCGGTCACGAGCAGCACCGGGCCGTCGTGGCCGCGCAGCACCGCGTCCATGGCGGCGAGCTCGGGGTCCCGGCCGATCAACGCGGCGGGCTTGCGCGGCAGCTGCGCGGGGATCGTCCTCGGCGCGGGTTCGGGAGCGGCCGCCTGCTGCGGCACGCGCACGGGCGCCCGTTCCGGCTCGGGGCTGTCGCCCGCCAGCACGGCCTGGTGCACGCGGCGCAGCTCGGGTCCGGGCTCGACGCCGAGCTCCTCGATCAGGACTGCGCGGGCCTCCCGGTAGGCGGCGAGCGCCTCGGCCTGCCGGCCCGCCTGGACCAGCGCCCGCATCAGCAACCCGTGGCCGCGTTCGCGCAACGGGTGCTCGACGACCATCGTGCCGAGCTGCGAGACCAGTTCCGGTCCCTGCCCGATCGCGAGCCCGAGCTCGGCGCGTTCCTCCAGCACCGCGAGCCGGCGTTCAACGAGACGGCCGCGTTCGACATCGGCGTGCAGGCCGGAGACGCCGCCCAGCGGCTCGGCGCGGAAGAGGGCCAGCGCGTCGTCCAGCTCGACCGCGGCTCCGGCCAGGTCACCGGCGGCGCGCAGGCGGTGCGCGAGCAGGACTTGACGTTCGAACACGTCGAGGTCGAGCGCACCGGGCTCGACCCGCATCAGGTAGCCGTCGCCGACCGAGGTCAGCAGCTCGGCAGGGGCCCGGCGCGCACGGGTCGGTTCGAGCGCGCGACGCAGCCCGGCGACGTAGGTCTGGACGAGGTTGACCGCGCTGGAGGGCGCGTTGTCGCCCCAGACGGCCTCGATGATCTGCCCGCGACTGACCGGCGTGTTGCGCGCGAGGAGCAGCACCGCGAGCACGGCGCGCTGTTTCGCCGCACCGAGATCAACCTCTTGACCTGCGCGAACGACTCGGAGAAGGCCGAGAACCTCGAACCGAAGGGGTTCCTCGCCGTGCGTCACCGATCTGTCCTTCGCCTGTGGGCCACCTGGAGCTTGAAGATCACTTCAGTCGGGCTCCAGTCGTGCTGTAGAGCGCATTCTTACGCTTAGCGTGTCCAACCAACCACAGACGGCGAGATCAACGGAAACCGGAGATCGCCGAGTCGGTACAGGTTGGACCGGACAGCGGAACACCCGCTGCTCCCCATGATCGACGTGGGTCGGCCGGCGTGCAAGGGGCATCCAGCCCGCGGCGGCGGAACGCCGGCCGGCCCTCGTCCCCCTTCCACGACGAAGGCCCCGGCTGGATCATCCAGCCGGGGCCTTCGTCGTCGTCTTACGATCAGCTGACGAAAGAGCCGATCTTCGCGGCGTGCAGGAAGCTGTCCCACCCCGCGTCACCGAACCGCAGCCGTGCTCCGTCCGCGTTCTTGCTGTCCCGGACGGCCGCACCGGACCGGACGAGCGCGATCTCCACGCAGTCCGGACCACCGGCCGAGGACCGGCTGCTCTTGCGCCAACGCAAGCTCTCCACTGTTCGTTCACTCCCGGTCGCAGTCACGCGAGAGCGCGAGCGGCTTCGGCGATCAGGGCTGCCGACTCCCGCTGGTCCAGCGAGGAGCTCACCAGCCGCTCGAACATCTCGGCGTACCAAAGGACGTCCGACTGTTGTTCCAGGTAGACGCCACTCCTTGTGCTTTCGATGTACACCACGTCGGGATCGAGCTGCTCGGGAAAGCTCAGGATGACGAACGGGCCGTCCATCGCAGCATGACCACCGGCGTCGAACGGCACGACCTGCATCATGACGTTCGGCAGTGCACCGACTTCGAGGAGACGCGCCAGCTGCACGCGCATCACCCCGGCGCCGCCGACGAGCCTGCGCAGGGCAGCCTCGTCGATCACGACGTGCAGGCGCAACGGATCGTCCTCGCTCAGCAAGGCCTGCCTGGCCTTGCGCAACCGGACGCGCCGGTCGATCTCGGCACTGCTCGCGTTCGGCAGTCCCTGCGAGATCAACGCTCTCGTGTACGCCTCGCACTGCAGCAGGCCCGGGATCATCAGGCCCTGGTAGGTCCTGATCGAGTCCGCGTCGGCCTCGTACCCCACGTACCGTCCGGGCACGATGTCGCCGAACTCGTCCCACCACGCCTTGCGGCGGGCCTCCCTGGCCAGCTGGACCAGTTCCTCGAGGGCGGCGGCGTCCGCGTCGTAGGCGGTGAGCATGTCCCGCACGTCGCGCGGGCTGACTCCGACTCGCCCCGTCTCGATGCGGCTGATCTTGGAGGCCGAGCACTCCAGGCGCTCGCCCACCTCCTCGATCGTCAGCCCGGCCACCTCGCGCAGTCGCCTGAGCTCGCTCACGAGCCGGCGCTTGCGCAGCGTCGGGCTGCTGCCCCGCATGACACCTCCTGGGTGGCACCCGCACTCACTGGTCCCCCTCAGTTTGAGAGCAAAGGAGCGCGTCGCAAAGAGACGTCATCCATTCGTGTACTGCAACTTGCAGATCGCAGGTTCGGCACGACAGTCTGCTGAAGTTGCTTACGCACGGACTGGAGCTCTGAGCCTGATGGCCGTCACGGTGTTCAGCCAACTGGACAAGTCGCTGCACTCACACCTGGCCACACTCACCGACCTCGCCGAACGCGGCGACGACCAGACCGCCCTCGTACTCGCCAGGGTTGAGTTGCCGAGGGTGGTCGCGGTGGTGAAGGCGCTGCTCGACGAGCACCAGCCCGACGAGCACGGCCGGTGCGCCACCTGCAAGCGCGGCTGGTTCTCCAGGCGGATGCCCGCACCGTGCCGTGCTTACCTCTCGGCGCAGCTGATCCTGACCGTCGTCGGGCAGGAGACTTCGCACGGCAAGCACCTGCGCTCGGTAGGCTGATTTTCGGAACTCGATAGTTCTTCGGTTCCCACGTGACCTGGGCCGGCTCCGCACCCCCCGACCGGAGCCGGCCCTGCTACGTCATCACCTCGCGTGACGGTGCCCGCGAAGATCAACACGGTTGGCTGACACCTCTGTCACAGCCCCGATTCCGGCCTCATCATTGAGGTGACGCGGCCCGATCCCGCCCCACGATGCCTGTGCCGACACGGAGGTGTTCCCGTGCCGACCCCGCATGACCGCGCCGACGAGCTCGATGCCGTCCGGCCGCGCCGACTGCTGCCCTTAGAGCGCCCGTAGCGCGCACCCCTTCCAGCTCCCCCTCCCCGCCCTGTGCACCCGTTGCACAGGGCCATGCCGCCATTCCACAAAGGGAAGAAAACGTGAACCACCAACCCAGGTCCAACGCCGGCGAGCACACCCCGCACGGTCCTCCGCTGATCTTGAAGCACGACCTGCCCGCGAGCTTCGTGCTGTTCCTCATCTCGATCCCGCTGTCGCTCGGCATCGCGCACGCCACGGGCGCGCCGCTGATGGCCGGGATCATCTCCGCGGTCATCGGCGGCGTCGTCGTCGGCGCGATCAGCGGAGCACCACTGCAGATCAGCGGGCCCGGCACCGGGCTCGTCGTCATCGTCGCCGGTCTGGTGGCGCAGTTCGGCTGGGCGGCCACCGCGGCGATCACGCTGGCGGCGGGCGTGCTGCAGCTCGCGCTGGGGCTCACCGGGATCAGCCGGCTGGTGATGTCGCTGTCCCCCGCCGTCGTGCACGGCATGCTCGCGGGCATCGGCATCTCGATCGCGGTCGGCCAGCTGGTCGTCCTGCTGGGCGGCACGGCGTCGTCGACCGTGCCCGCGAACCTCGCGCTGCTGCCGGGCGAACTGGCCGCGCTCGCCTGGGGGTCGGTGATCTCCGGCGCGGTCGCGATCGCGGTGCTGCTGCTGTGGCCGCGTGTCCCGCGTGTCTCGGTGATCCCCGCACCGCTCGTGGCCGTCGCCACCGCCACCGCGCTCGCGTCCCTGCTGCACCTCGACGTCGCGCGGGTCGACCTGCCGGACAGCCACGCGCTGACGTTCCCCGAGATGCCGCAGGGCAGCACCGGCACGGTGGTCACCGCCGTCGTCACGGTCGCGCTCGTGGCGAGCATGGAGTCGTTGCTCTCGGCCGTCGCCACGGACCGGCTGCACGACGGGCCGCGCGCCCGGCTGGACAAGGAGCTGATCGCGCAGGGCACGGGCAACGTGCTCGCGGGCGCGCTCGGCGGGTTCCCGATCAGCGGTGGTCTCGCGCGGAGCTCCACGAACGTCGCGGCGGGCGCGAAGACCCGGTACGCCGCCATCTTCCAGGGCGCGTGGATCGCGGTGGCGGTGCTGGCGTTCACCCCCGCGCTGGAGCTGATCCCGCTGCCCGCACTGGCGGGCGTGCTGTTCCTCGTCGGGCTCAAGCTCGTGTCGGTCGACCGGATGCGGAACCTGGTGCGGCACCAGGAGTTCGTGGTCTACGCGGCGACCGCGCTGGGTGTCGTCCTCTTCGGACTGCTCGAGGGCGTCGTCGTCGGGCTCGCCATCGCGTTGCTACGCGCGCTGTACCGGTTGACGCACTGCTCGGTGCGCGTCGAGGGCGACCGGGTGTGCGTGCGCGGGTCGCTGGTGTTCCTGGGGGTCGGCCGGCTCGTGCGCGAGCTGCGCCGGATGCCCGCGGGCCGGACCGTGGTGCTGGAGCTGCACATCGACTACCTGGACCACGCGTCGTACGAGGCGATCAACGACTGGCGCGAGGACTACGAACGGCTCGGCGGCCACGTGCGGGTCGACGAGGTGCACGACACCTGGTACGACCGGGCGAGCCAGGGCAAACCGGGGCGGCGCAAGACGTTGCCCGGCCCGCTGCCGCGCTGGTTCGCGCCGTGGTCGCACTGGCAGGGCACGCCGGACCCGGTGACGCTGCCCGCCCAGCGGTCCTCCGCGGAGAGCGACCCGATGCTGCTCGGCATGCACGAGTTCGAGCGCCGGTCCGCGCCGCTGGTGCGGCCGTTCCTGCACGAGCTCGCGGTCCGCGGGCAGCGGCCGCAGCAGCTGTTCATCACGTGCGCGGACTCCCGCGTGGTGCCGAACCTGATCACCACGTCCGGGCCGGGCGACCTGTTCTGCGTACGCAACATCGGCAACCTGGTGCCGATGGCGTCCGCCGACGACCGGTCGGTCGGGGCGGCGATCGAGTACGCGGTGGAGATCCTCAACGTCGGCACGATCGTCGTGTGCGGGCACTCCGACTGCGGCGCGATGAAGGCGCTGGTGAACGGGTCCGTCTCGCGCGGCTCGCACCTGCACTCGTGGCTGCGCAACGCGGAACCGTCGCTGATCCGGTTCCACGCGCCCACGGCGCCCGGCTGCGCGGACCTGCCGGTGGCCGACCGGCTCGCCGTCGCGAACGTCGCCCAGCAGCTTGACAACCTGCTCGGCTACCCGAGCGTGCGCGAGGCGATCGCGGCGGGCACGCTCACGTTGAAGGGCATGTACTTCGACATCTCGAACGCCCGCGTGTACCTGGTCGACCCGGACCGCAACGGGCTCGAACCCGTGCCGTCACCGGCCTAGAAAAGCGAGGAGCCGCCCCGGAAAAACTCGGGGCGGCTCCACTTGCGACAGTTCCTAGCAGGTGCCGATCCAGGAGCACTCCACGTCGACGCGCTCCTTCGCCGGGACCTCGGTGCGGTCCTGCGCCGGAGCCTTGCGCTGCTGCGGCACCGACTGGACCTGCGGCGCCACCGCCGAACCACCGTCCGAGGCCAGGCGCACGGCGATCCTGTCCTCGATGGCCCGCGGGCTGTTGAACAGCAGGACGTTGTTCTGCACCACCGAGAACACGAGCTCCCGGCCCGCGGCCGTGGTCACGTAGCCGGACAGGCCCGAGACGCCCGAGAGCGACCCGGTCTTGGCCTTCACGTTGCCCGCCGCCGGGGTGTTCTTCATGCGGTTGACCAGCGTGCCGTCGACCCCGGCGACCGGGAGCGACGCCTGCCACGCGGAGAACCACGGCTTGGTCTTCGCCTTGACGAGGACCGACGTCAGGTCGTCCGGCGAGAACTGGTCGAGCCGCGACATGCCGGAGCCGTCGAAGACCTCGACCGCGTTCGGGTCGACACCGAGACCCGCCCACTTGGTGCTGAGCTGGTTGACGCCGTTGGTGAAGGAGCCACCCGCGGTCTTGACCAGCACCTCGGCCAGCATGTTGTTGCTGTCCTTGAGCAACGGCCTGACCAGCTCGCTGAGCTTCATCGACGTGTCGGTCGCGAGGACGGCGGCACCGGCCGGCGCCTTCTGCCTCGTGACCCCGCCGGTCACGGTGATCCCGCTGGCCTGCAAGGCCTTCTGGAACACCGAGGTGACGAGCCCCGTCGGGTCCTTGACCGTCGAGAGCGCCGTCGTCTCGACCGACGTCGACCCGCTGACGAAGATCCGGTTCGTGCCGTGCTCCCGTTCCACGGAGACGCCACCGTTGCCGGTGGTCGCCGTGGACACGACCTGCACGTGGTCGTTCGCCGGTTCGGTCGTGACGACAGCCGGGGCGCCCGCCGCGGCGCCCGGCTTGACGCGCACGACCACCGTGCCCGCGCTGAACCTCGCGTCCGGCGAGAGCGTGAGGGCCGAGGTCTCCGCACTGTAGGAGTACGGCTCGTCGTCCCACGCCCAGCCCGAGCCGTACGGCTGCGAGTCGAACTTGGTGTCGTCGACGACCAGCGAACCGTTGACCGTCGTGACACCACTGGCCTTCAGCGCGTCCGCGAGCTGCTGGTAGCGCAGCCGCGACATCGTCGGGTCGCCGCCGCCGCGCAGCGCCAGGTCGCCGTTGAGCGTCGCCCCGGACCTGGTGCCGGCCGAGACGAGCTCGGTCTTCCAGCGGTAGTCCGGACCCAGCAGGTCCAGCGCCGTCGTCGTGGTGAGCAGCTTGAGGTTCGACGCCACCTGGGAACGCCTGCTGCTCTGCCTGGTGTAGATGACTTCTCCGGAGTTGGCGTCCCGCACGACCAGGCCGACGTCCGCGCCCTTGAGCGCGTTGTCGGCCAGGATCGTGTCGAGATCAGCCGTGAGGGCCTCGTTGCCGACCGCCACGGCGCCGCCGCTGGACGTCAGGGAAAACCCTGCCGCCACAGCGACGACCGCCCCCAGAACACGAAATTTCACGCTTCCACCTCTGATCGATCACCCGACCACAACGTGTGGAAGCTACCGGGCTTGTCCGTGCGCCTGTACGTGTGCGCCCCGAAGAAGTCCCGCTGTCCCTGCACGAGCGCGGCGGGCAGTCGCTCGGAGCGAAGTCCGTCGTAGTAGGCCAAAGCGGACACGAAGCCAGGAGTCGGCACGCCGGACTCCACCGCACGGACCACGACCCTGCGCCAAGCGGCCTCCGCGTTCTGCACCGCGTCGCGGAAGTAGTTGTCCACCAGAAGAGACGCGAGGTCCGCGTTCGCGTCGTACGCCTCGCGGATGCGGTTTAGGAACTGCGCGCGGATGATGCAGCCGCCGCGCCAGATCGTCGCCATCGCGCCGAGGTCGATGTTCCAGTCGAACTCCTGCGACGCCGCGCGGATCATGTCGAAGCCCTGCGCGTACGCGACGACCTTCGACGCGTAGAGCGCCTGGCGCACGTCGTCGACGAGCTCGGCGTCCGGCTTCGCGACGACCTCGCTGGCACCGAACGCGTCGCGCACGGCCTTGCGCTGATCGGTGTGACCGGACAGCGAGCGCGCGAACACGGCCTCGGCGATGCCGGTGACCGGGACGCCCAGCTCCAGCGCCTCCTGCACGGTCCAGCGGCCGGTGCCCTTCTGCTCGGCGGCGTCCTCGATCACCTGCACGAGCGGATTGCCGTCGGCGTCGACGTGCTTGAGCACCTCGGCGGTGATCTCGACCAGGTACGACTCCAGGTCGCCCGAGTTCCACTGCGTGAAGACCTCGGAGATCTCCGCCGGCGACTGCCCGCCGATGCGGCTCAGCAGGTCGTACGCCTCGGCGATCAGCTGCATGTCGGCGTACTCGATGCCGTTGTGGACCATCTTCACGAAGTGCCCGGCGCCGTCCGGCCCGACGTGCACGCAGCACGGCTGACCGTCCACCTTGGCCGCGATCTCCTCGAACACCGGCCCGACGTGCTGGTACGACTCCGCGGGGCCGCCCGGCATGATGCTGGGGCCGTTGAGCGCGCCCTCCTCGCCACCGGAGATGCCGGCGCCGACGAACAGCAGCCCCTTCTCCTTCAACGCGGCCTCGCGGCGACGCGTGTCGTTGAAGTGGGCGTTGCCGCCGTCGATGACCATGTCGCCCGGCTCGAGGATGCCGCTCAGCTCGTCGATGACGGCGTCGGTCGGGCCACCCGCCTTGACCATGATGATGATCTGGCGCGGCGTCTGCAGGCTGTCGACCAGGTCCTGCAGCGTCTCGGCGCCGACGAAGTCGCCCTCGTGGCCGTGCTCGTCGAGCAGGGCCTTCATCTTCGCGGGCGTCCGGTTGTGCACGGCAACCTTGAACCCGTGGCGCGCGAGGTTGCGCGCGAGGTTGCTGCCCATGGTGGCAAGACCGGTGACCGCGATACGTGCTTTGCCTTCCGTCATGCGCACAGCCTGCCGTGTTCTTCGACTTTGCGCGAGGTGTCACAGGGTGTTCTCAGACTCCGTTTTGCCAGGTGAACCGCGTCACGTGCCGGTACGTAGTGCTAGGCGTAAGTTGGCTTCATGACGGAATTCACGAGCGTGGGACGCTCGGCGACCGACCGTGCCCCGAGGTACGGATCGCAGCTGGTGAAGCACTTCACGGCCAAGGACCTCGAAGGGTCCTGGGAGGACACCCGCGGTTTCGTCCGCTTCTCCGCGGGACTCGCGGAGTTCGAGGCCGCGGACGACGCGTTGATCATGCGCGTGGTGTGCACGTCGGAGGAGGACGTGGCGCGCCTGCGCGATGTCGTGGAACGGCACCTGGTCCGGTTCGGCACCCGTGACGAGCTGTCCGTCACGTGGGACTCAGGTAGCGAGAACTGACGCCGCCAGCCCGATGAGAGCGGTCCCACAGACCCGTTCGAAGTGCGCACGGGTCTTGGGCCTGCTCAGCAACCGCCCCAGCTGACGTGCCGACGGCACCACGATCACCCAGAACACCGCGAACACACCGACCGTGACGGCGCTGAGGAGCGCGGCCTGCGGCAGCGGCGCGGCGTGCGGGTCCATCGCCTGCGGGATGAGGCTCAGGAACGTGAGCATCACCTTGGGGTTCAACAGGTCGCACAACATCCCGCGCAGGAACACGTTCTTCTGCACGGGCTGTTCCTCGATGGGCTTGTTGGCCGACCTCAACGTCATGAAGCCGATGTAAGCGAGGTAGACCGCGCCGATCGCCTTGACGACGAACAACGCGGTCGGCGCCGCCGCCACGAGCGCGGACAGCCCGAGCGTCGCGAGCGTGCCGTGGATCAACAACCCGGTCAGCACGCCGAGCGCCGCCTCGACGCCCTTGCGGAGGCTGCGGACAGCGTTCCCCATGACCAGTACGAAGTCGGGGCCGGGCACGACCGTGATGACCACGAGCGCCAGCAGGAACGACGTCCACGCGATGTGCATGACGCAGATCGTCTGCTGTTCGTTCGTGTACGTTCCAGTAGCTCAGTACGATGTTCGGTTATGCGCGAACAAGCCGAACTGGATTCGGTCGACTGGCACATCCTGGAGGAGTTGCAGAACGACGCCACCCTCCCGAACCGCGCGCTGGCCGAGATCGTCGGCCTGGCGCCGTCCTCGTGCCTGCAACGCGTCCGGCGGCTGCGCGACCTCGGCGTCATCACCGGCTGCCACGCCGTCGTCGACCCGGCCACCACGGGCCTGCCCCTGGAGGCCGTGATCTCGGTGAACGTCCGCCCGCACACCAGGTCCGTCGTGGCGTCGTTCCGCGCGTTCGTGATGGCGCAGCCGGAGACGCGGTCGATCTTCCACGTCTCCGGCCAGGCGGACTTCCTGATCCACATCGCGGTGGCCGACTCGACGCACCTGCAGGCGTTCCTGATGGACAAGATCGCCTCGCGGACCGAGGTCCGGAACCTGACGTCGTCGGTGGTGCTGGAACGCGTGGAGACGCGCGCGCTGACCCCGCCCGCGACCCTGCGCCCGAAGCACCGCCGCCGGGCTAGCGGATCAGCTCATCCAGGTTGAGCGCCATCGGTGCCGGCCGCAGCACGTCGATGGTCCGCGTGCCGGCCGCCGAGAGCTCGTACCGGCCGTCCGCGAGGGCGTAGGCCGCCATGCTGGCCGGGCGGTCCAGGGCGACGATCCAGTAGTCCGGGATGCCCGCGGCGGCGTACTCGCGCAGCTTGACGGACAGGTCGACGTGCTCGCTCTCCTCGGACATGATCTCGACGACGAGCGCCACGTCCCTGGCGTCGAACCGGGTGACGTCGTCCCGCAAGTCCCGCGTCACCACCAGGTCCGGTTTGCGCAGGAGCGGCCGGGGGCCGTCCTCGAGCAGGACGTCGAAGGAGTGCACCACCTCGAGGTGGTCCGGCAAGTGGTCGAGCAGCATGCGCAGGAGCACCATGAGCGCCCGCTGGTGCCGAATGGTGCGCCCCGGCATCTCGACCAGCTCGCCGCCGACGATCTCGTGTCGCTTGCAGTCCTCGTCGGGCATCGCGTCGTAGCCCGCCAGCGTCATGGTCACGCCACGGTCATCGACGCGTCCGGTGTCGCGCTTGATCACTCAAGGGTGCGAATGAGGGCTAACGGGGACGGGCGAGCCTGTCGAGGTCGAACGCCAGCGGGGCGGGGCGAGTCAGCCGGACCTCACCCACTACGTCCTCCACGACCTTGTAGACGCCGTCGACGAGTTCGAACGCGGTCAGGCTGATCGGTGTGCCGAGTTCGACGAGCCAGTAGTGCGCGATGCCGGACTTGGCGTACAGGGTGGGTTTGGTGACGCGGTCGGAGCGCTCGGAACCAGGGGACACGATCTCCACCGCGAGAACCACGTCCTCGACGTCGAACCGCTTGGGGTGGCGGTCCGCCGCCTCCGCCGTCACCACAGTGATGTCGGGCTTGCGCACGGTCGGCCGGTGCGAGCGGTCGAACGTGACGTCGACGTCGGCGTAGGCGGCCAGACTCGGCGGCAACTGCTCGTCGAGCCAGTAGGCCAACCTGTTCTGTGCCAGCTGATGCGAGGGTATGGCTGCGGCCGACACGTGCAGGACTCCATCTACGAGCTCGAGGTTCTTGTCCTCTGGCATCGCGTCCCACTCGTCCAGGCTCACCAGGTGATCCGGCCACTCTGCAGCAGTCATGTGGTCACCCTTGTCCGGCCTCGTTGGAGTCTCTTCCGCCACCAGCTCTCACCAGCCTCCTGCTTGGAGATCCTCCATGCCATCACTCGGACGGCTTGATCACCCGGATCAGACCCTCCTGCACCACCGTCGCCACCAAGTGCCCGTCCTGCGTGAAGAACCGCCCGGTGGCCAACCCCCGATTCCCGGAAGCCGACGGCGAAGTCGTGTCGTACAACAACCACTCGTCCGCCCGGAACGGCCGGTGGAACCACATCGCGTGGTCCAAAGAGGCCCCGAGGACCTTGTCCAGCCCCCAATAAACCCCGTGCCGCGCCAGAACCCCGTCCAGCAGCGTCATGTCCGACGCGTACGTCATCACGCACAGCTGCAGCATCGGGTCGTCCGGCAGCTTGCCGTCCGCCTTCATCCACACCCGCGACGCCGCCTCGCCCGGACCGTCCTCACGCGACTCCCACGGCGGCTCGGTCACGTAGCGGACGTCGATGGGGCGCGGGAACTTCAGGTTCACCAGCGGGTAGCTCTTGGCGGACTCGCTCCACGTCGGCAGCGACTCGGGGTCCGGCACCGACGGCATGTCCGAGGTGTGCTCGACGCCCTGTTCCTCCACCTGGAACGACGCGGACAGCGAGAAGATCGCCTTGCCGTGCTGCACGGCGACGACGCGGCGGGTCGTGAAGGACCGTCCGTCCCGGATCCGGTCCACCTCGTACACGATCGGCACGCGCGGGTCGCCGGGGCGGATGAAGTACGAGTGCAGCGAGTGCACGCGGCGCTCGACGGGGACGGTGCGGCCGGCGGCGACTAGGGCCTGGCCCGCCACCTGGCCGCCGAAGACGCGCACCGGCGACTCGGCCGGGGAGACACCGCGGAAGATGTTCTCCTCGATGCGTTCCAGGTCGAGCAACGCGACCAGGTCGTCCACTGCGGATTGCCCGCTCAGGCCCGACGGGCTCGACGCGGCGGCACGGGCTGCCTCAGTCACGGCAGAACTCTCCCTAGGTCTCCAGCGAACGCACCGGCCCTGCTCCCGGCACACGTCCAGTATGCGGGAGCAGGGCCGGCATCACGACGGACCTGACTGAGAGTCAGAGCACTTACGCGTGGTCGTCCTCGCCCAGGCGGTGCACCCGGATGAGGTTGGTCGAGCCGATGGTGCCGGGGGGCGAGCCCGCGACGACGACCATCAGGTCGCCGGCCTGGTAGCGGCCGATCTCGATCATGGCCACGTCCACCTGGCGGACCATCTCGTCGGTGGACTCCACCTTCGGGACCAGGAACGTCTCGGTGCCCCACGTCAGCGACAGCTGCGAGCGGACCGACGGCTCCGGCGTGAACGCCAGCAGCGGCAGGTGCGTGTGCAACCTCGCCAACCGGCGCACGGTGTCGCCGGACTGCGTGAACGCGACCAGGGCCTTGGCGTTGAGGCGCTCGCCGATGTCGCGGGCCGCGTACGAGATCACGCCGCGCTTGGTGCGCGGGACGTGCGTCAGCGGCGGCACGACGGTCGACTCGGTCTCGACGGCCTCGATGATGCGGCCCATGGTCTGCACGGACTCGATGGCGTAGCGGCCGACCGAGGTCTCACCGGACAGCATCAGGGCGTCCGCGCCGTCGAGCACCGCGTTCGCGACGTCGGACGTCTCGGCGCGGGTCGGGCGGGAGTTCGTGATCATCGAGTCGAGCATCTGGGTCGCGACGATGACCGGCTTGGCGTTCTCGCGGGCGATCTGGATCGCGCGCTTCTGCACCAGCGGCACGCTCTCCAGCGGCAGCTCGACGCCCAGGTCACCGCGGGCGACCATGACGCCGTCGAACGCGAGGACGATGGCCTCGAGGTTGTCCACGGCCTCCGGCTTCTCGATCTTGGCGATCACCGGGAGGCGGCGGCTGCCCGCGCGGTCCATGACCTGGTGGACCAGGTCGATGTCGGCGGGCGAGCGGACGAACGACAGTGCGATGAAGTCCACGCCGAGCGAGAGCGCGAACTCGAGGTCTTCGATGTCCTTCTCCGACAGCGCCGGCACGGAGACGTCCATGCCGGGCAGCGAGAGGCCCTTGTTGTTGCTGACGGGTCCGCCTTCGGTGACCTCGCACACGACGTCGGAACCTTCGACGTCGATGACCACGAGGCCGACCTTGCCGTCGTCGACGAGCAGGCGGTCGCCGACCTTGGCGTCCTTCGCGAGCTCCTTGTACGTCGTCGACACGCGGTCGTGCGTGCCCTCGACGTCCTCGACGGTGACGCGGACGACGTCGCCGGTGTTCCAGTCCACGGGACCCGCGGCGAAACGGCCGAGGCGGATCTTGGGGCCCTGGAGGTCGGCGAGGATGCCCACGGCGCGGCCGGACTCGTCGGCTGCCGCGCGGACCATGTCGTAGACCTGCTTGTGGTCGGCATGGCTGCCGTGGCTGAAGTTCATCCTGGCCACGTCCATACCGGCCGCTACCAGGTCGCGGACCTTGTCCGGCGTGCCAGTGGCGGGACCGAGGGTACAGACGATCTTTGCGCGTCGACTCACGTCTAGAGAGAGTAGACCCCGTTCCTGGACCGATCCCGAACTACTCCTCGGTAATGTTTCGGCAATGGGTCGAGTACTGCCTTTCGTGATCGCGGCGTTGCTCAGCGTCATCGTTCTGTTCACCCCGGAGTCAGGTGTGCCGAGCTCGCCGCCCGGCACCGACAAGGTGGTGCACACGGTGCTGTTCGCGCTGCTGGCGTTCACCGGCCTGTACGCGAGAATTCCTCACATCCTGCTCGCGCTCGTGGCGTACGCAGGGCTTTCCGAGGTCCTCCAGCAGGTCATCACTCCCCTGCACCGCAGCGGCGACGTGGTGGACGCGCTGGTGGACGTGCTCGGCATCGGCGTGGGTTGGCTGGCGTTCACGAGGTTCTCCGCCTGGAGGACTCGGCGACCGCGGCGCCGTGAAAGCTGAGCGATCAAACCCCCTTTTGACACCGAACGGCTGTTCTACTCTCCGTTAATGGACCACGTCCGCTTCACCTATCGACTCCGCATGTCGAAGCATGCGCTTGCGTCGCTGACGGCGGAGTGGGGACGCTGCAGGTGGCTGTGGAACGAGTGCGTGGCCAAGTCCCGAGAAGTGCACGCGCTCAACCAGGTCCATCCCTCTGAAGTGGGCAGACAGACATGCGGCCCGGCCGCACTGGACAAGATGCTGACCGACGCCCGCGGTCAGGTCGCCTGGCTGCGGGCGGGCAGCAGCGTGGCTCAGCAACAAACGATCCGCGACTTCGGGCAGTCACGCGCCAAGGCGATGAAGGACATCAAGTCCGGACTTCCGGTTCACCGCCGTGCGGGCATGCCCAGATACCGGAAGAAGCGTGGTACTCGGCCAACGCTGAACTACACGAAGCGCGGGTTTCGGCTGGTCCAGCGCCAGCTGCTACTGGCAGGCGGGATATCGGTGCGGCCGGTGTGGTCACGCGAACTACCTGCGGAGCCTTCGTCGGTACGGGTCTTCCAGGACAGCCTGGGCCACTGGTACGCCTCGTTCGTGCTGCCTGGCCGGCCCCAGCCTCTCCCGGCGACCGGGAAAGCGATCGGCATCGACTGGGGAGTACGGCGCCTGGCGACCACCACCAGCCCCGAGCACGACCTGCCGCACCCGCACCACGGCAAGAACGCTTCGGGCCGCCTGACGCGCTACCAGCGCCAGATGGCCCGCCGGAAGGGCCGTGAAGGCAAGCCCGGCTCGAAGGGGTACCAGCGGGCACGACTCCATGCCGCCAAAGCGCACAAGAAGGTCGTGCGCCAGCGGCAGGACACCGCCCGCAAGTGGGCCAAACGCGTGGTGGCGGACTTCGACCAGATCGCCGTCGAGGACCTCAAGCCGGCGTTCATGGCGAAGTCCACGCTGGCGCGCAAGGCAGCGGACGCCGCGATCGGCGCGACCAAGCGCGAACTGATCGAGATGGCCGCCAAACACGGACGGGATCTCCGTCTCGTCCATCCCAGCCACACCACTACGGACTGTGCTCGATGCGGAGCGAGAACCAAGCACGCATTGCCGCTCGGTCAACGCGTCTACACCTGCAACACCTGCGGAAACACTCAACCACGCGACGTGAACTCCGCGCACGTGATGATCAACCGGGCAGGTTTCGTCCCGGCTGGTGCTGATCGCACAAGACCTGACCGTCCGCCGGACGGTCAGGCAGCGTGAGCCAGAAATCCTCGCTTCAGCGAGGAAGACTCAAGCCGACGTGGTCCTCGCACCACGCGTTGAAGTCCTTGAGCTGCCTCCACGACTTGCGCACCCGGTCCAGGCACCCCGGCTCGTGCAGCACGTCGTCCGGCTCCCACACCTTGCGCACGTAGATCGACCGGTACCGCAGCAGGTCGAGGTGCGGATGGTCGTCGGCGAACCCACGCGGCCTCGACTTCATCACGTCGCCGGCGAGCGTCCAGCCCTGCCCAACCAGCTCGTCGACGATCTTGCGCAGCAGCACGCCGTGCGCGTCGACCGAAGCGCGGTAGCGGGCCAGCTGGTCGGACTGCATGTGGAACGAGCCGCCGCCCACCATGAGCCCCTCGGGACTGAGCTGCACGTAGTACGCGCCGCCGCCGCGGCCCTTCTCGATCACGCCGCCGCAGTGGTCCTTGTACGGCGTCTTGTCCTTGGCGAACCGCACGTCGCGGTACGGCCGGAACACCTTGCCCTCGCCGAACTCCTTCTCCAGCGCGCGCAGCAGCGCCTCCATCGGGGCGCGCACGTCGCGCAGGTAAGTCTCCTTGTTGTCGTCCCAGTACGCCTTCGAGTTGTCCAGAACCAGGCCGTCGTAGAAGTCGATGGCGTACTCGCCGAAACCGCTGAACGTCACCGAGTCAGCCTAGGCCGATCGCCCATGAGCGTGAAAATTCGTTTGAGGACACACAACCGGGGCCATAATCCGACGAATGCCTCGCCGTATCAACGCGCTCGCGACCTGGCTCCTCCGACTCGGTCCCGACGAGGTGGCCGCGATCCTGACGCACCGCCGCGACGTCGCCGACCGCTACCTCCGCACGGTGAAGGACCTGGCGGCGCAGCTGACCGACTCCGACTCGGTGCACGCGGTCGAGGACACGCTGGACCAGGGCGCGCTCGACGTGCTCGGCGCGATTGTGGCGCAGAACAACTCCGGGACGGTCGACACGGTGTGCGCCGAGCTGCACTGCACCACCGAGGAGTTCGAGCGGGCGTTCGGCGAGCTGAAGCAACGGGCACTGGCGTGGCCGGAGGGGTCGCGGCTGGCCGCCGTGAACTCGGTGCGCGCGAACGGTGCGGCGCAGGGGCAGCTGACGCCGCGGCCGAAGAAGCCGGCCACCCGCAAGGCGTCCGCCGTGTCGCCCATCGTGGCCGCGATGTCCACTGTGGACGGAGTGGCGCGACTGCTGGCGCACTGCGACCAGGACACGTTCGACGCCCGTCACACCGGCGGGGTGGCGACGGTGGAGATCCGGCGGGTGGCCAGGGCGTTGCGGGTCCCGGACGGGGTGCTGCGGCTGTGGCTGGAGCTCGCCGCCGAGGCGCAGCTGGTCGGGGTGGAGAGGTCGCGGCTGCTGCCCACGAAGCAGGGTGACGCGTGGCTCGCCGCGCAGCCGGGACCGCGGCTCGCGGCTCTGGTCGCGGCGTGGCGGCGGATGGACTGGCGGCCGGAGCCGGACCTCGCGCGGGCGGCGTTGCGCGACTACCCGGGCTCGAACGGGCTGCTGCTGCGGCGGGGCGTGCTGGAGCGGTTCTCGGCGCGGGAGGCGTTCACCGACGTCGGCGAGCTCGTCGCGGAGCTCGCGTGGGAGCTGCCCGCCGTGCACGACGTCCGCGCGACCGCCGCGGTGATCGGCGAGGTGGAGTCGCTCGGCCTGGTGGCCGGTGGCGCGCTCACGCCATTAGGTGTCGCGGTGCTGCACGACGGTGACGTCGACACCCCGGCGGGCGAGCTGATGCCGCCCGCGACCGAGAAGGCCGCGTTCCAGACGGACATGACCGCGGTGGTGAACGGACTGCCGTCGCCGGAGCTCAGCGCGACGCTGAACCTGGTGGCGGACCTGGAGGACAACGACGCGGCACGGGTCTGGCGGATCTCGGCGGGGTCGGTGCGGCGCGCGCTCGACTCGGGCCTGTCCGCCGACGAGGTGCTCGCGCGGCTGAGCGCCGTCTCGGAGGCCGCGCTGCCCCAGGTGATCGAGTACCAGGTGCGCGACGTGGCGCGGCGGCACGGGCAGCTGACGGTGACGGACGTGGCGAGCTGCGTGCGGGCGGCGGACCCGTTGCTGCTGCAGGAGATCGTGAAGTCCAAGCGGCTCGCGTCGCTGAAGCTGCGGTTCCTCGCGCCGACCGTGCTCGCCTCCGCCCGGCCGACGGCCGAGACGCTCGACGCCCTGCGCCGCTGCGGGTACGCGCCGACCGGCCTCGACGCCGGGGAGAAGGCCGTGCTGGAGACCGTCACCCGGCTGCGGGCGCCGGCCCGGGGCGAGCGCCGCCCGCAGCGGTGGTGGCGCGCCGAGATGGACGACCTGGAGCTGACCCAGCTCGCGATCCGGCTGGTGGAGCAGGAACGGCCGAGCGTCGGCCGGGGCACGCCGCGCGCGAACGCGGCGCGGATGCTGCGCGACCAGAACGTCGTCCTGCGCGACGAGGAGGTCGTGCTGCTGTCGTCGGCGCTGGTCGACGGCAGCCGCGTCGAGATCAAGTACGCGAGCGGGCCGCGGCGGACCGACACGCACGTGATCGTCCCGACCAAGCACCTCGAGGGTGTGCTGAGCGCGGACTGCGAGGACGGCACGAGCCGGGACTTCGAGATCGGGCACGTCCGCAAGGTCGCGCTGCCGGGGTGAACGCTGCCGGGGTGAACAGCTGGTGAAGTCCCCCGGCCGGTCGTGATCACCCGCTGATACTGGACGGGTGGCCGACCCGATTTCCGCCGGACTGCTGATGGTGCTGGAGACCGTGCTGGAACGCGTGCTCCTCGGTCTCTTCGACGTGGTGCACAAGGGCGCGCGGGACAAGAGGCGCCGCCGCGAGCTGACCAGACCCGGTCCGCTGGTGGAACGGGTCAGCGCGGAGCTGGCGCGCGGCGAGCTCGCCGGTGTCGAGGAGCACGAGTGGCGGGCTGCGGTGGACGCGGTGCGCGAGTCGATCGAGGTGTCGCTGCCGCTGCGCCCGGACGAGGCGCTGCGGGTCATGCTGACGCCGGAGTCGTTGCGCGCCCACGTGCTGTCGAGGTCCGAGCGGATCCGGCGGGCGGCGGGGCTGTCGGACCGGGCGGCGGCGGTCTACGACGCGGTGCTGCTGCGGGTGTGCGTCGCGGTCGTGGAACTGGTGTGGTCGCAGCCCGAGTACGCGCGGCGGCTCGCGGTGGAGGTGTTCCGGGTGGGCCGGGCGACCGCGGACGCCGTGGCGCGGCTCGCGGACCAGCCCCGGCTGGCGCTGACGGCGGCGCACCGGGACTTCGAGGACCGCTACGCCGACCAGGTCGCGCACGCGCTGGGCGGGCTGGAGCTGTTCGGTGTCTCGCGCGGCCGGGCGCCGCGGCGGCAGTCGTTCGACACCTCGTACGTGTCGCTGGCGGTGGCCAGGGTCGGCGACACCGACGAGCTGACCGGCGCCGGGCTGCCGGTGGCGGCGGCGCTCGCGGACGCGCACCGCGTGCTGGTCCGCGGCGGGGCGGGCGCGGGCAAGACGACGTTCCTGCGCTGGCTCGCGATGAACGCGCTGGGCGAGACGCGGACCTCGGGCGACGAGTGGCTCGGGCTGGTGCCGTTCTTCGTGCCGCTGCGGCAGTACGCGACGCTGCCGAAGCCGGAGGAGTTCATCTCGCCGGCGGCCTCGATGATCGCGGAGGAGAAGCCGTCCGGGTGGGTCACCGCGCGGTTGCGGGAGGGACGCGCGCTCGTGCTCGTCGACGGCGTGGACGAGCTGGTGTGGGAGCGGCGGGCCGAGGCGCGGCAGTGGCTGGAGCAGCTCGTCACCGCCTACCCGCAGGCCCGGTACGCGGTCACGACCCGGCCGGCGGCGGTGCCCGAGGACTGGCTGGAGGACCTGGACTTCGCCGCGTTCGACCTGCTGCCGTTGAGCGACAAGGGGGTCCGCGACTTCGTGGAGGCCTGGCACACCGCCGCCCGCGACGAGCCGGGACTGACGCGGGACGCGCGGGTGTGGCTGACCGAGTGCGAGGCGCGGCTCGTGGCGACGCTCGTGAAGCGGCCCGACCTGCGGCGGCTCGCGTCGAGCCCGTTGCTCGCGGGGTTGCTGTGCGCGTTGCACCAGGACCGGAACATGCACCTGCCGCGCGACCGCCGGTCGCTCTACGAGGCCGCGCTGGACCTGCTGCTGGTGCGGTGGGACGAGGACCGCGGGCTCGCGCTGCCGTCGTTCTCCAAGGAGGAGCAGCTCGTCCTGCTGCAGCGGTTCGCGTACTCGCTGGTGCGCAACCGGGAGCTGATGGTGCCGCGCGAGGAGGCCGTGCACCGGCTCGGCAACGCGATGCGCGGGCTGCGGTCGCACGACGTCGACCCGGACGAGGCGATGCAGCGGTTGCTCGAACGGGCCGGGCTGCTGCGGGAGGTGTCCTCGGAACGGGTGCAGTTCGTGCACCGGACGTTCCGGGACTACCTGGCGGCCAAGGAGGTCGTGGACGCCGGTGACCTGAACCTGTTGGTGGACAGGGCACATCTGGACGAGTGGCACGACGTGGTGGTGATGGCGGTCGCGCACGCCCGGCCGCGCGAACGGGCCCGCGTGCTGATGGACCTGCTGGCGGGCAACGACGACACGCGCAAGGACGAGCGCGGCCGGGACAGGCTGCGGCTGCTCGCGCTGGCCTGCCTGGACCAGGCCGACGTGATCGAACCGGAGACCGCGCGGGCGCAGGTCACCCAGGCCGCCGCGGCCCTGATCCCGCCGACGAGCTTCGCGCACGCCGACGCGCTGTCCGAGGCAGGGTCGTTCGTGGTGGACCTGCTGCCGGGCCCCGAAGCCGCCGATGAGGCCGCGTACGTCGTGCGGACGCTCGCGAACATCGGCGGCGAAGCCGCGTGGGAACGGATCGCGGAGTTCGTGGCCGTGGACCACGCGATGGTCATCGACGAGCTGCTGCGCGCGTGGCGGAACACCCCGGACGCGGAGAAGTACGCGCGGTCCGTGCTGTCCAAAGTGGATTTCGGCGACCGGCGGGTGGACGTCCGCGGCTGGCACCGGATCCAGTTCATCATGCACCTGGAGAAGCTGCGGTACGTGCGGTGCATCGGCAACATCAACCCACTCGACCCGTTGGGCGCCATGCCGTCGCTGCACCGCCTGGAGCTGTGGCAGAACGAGGTCATGCGCGACCTCTCCCCGCTCGCGGGATCGCGGTCGCTGAAGGAGCTGCACCTGAGCCGGTGCCGGCCGCTCGGGCGGATCGACCTGTCGCCGGTGAAGGACCTGGACGAGCTGCACCTGCACTTCAGCCGGGTCGACCTGGCGTCGCTCGAGGGCGGGGCGCTGCGCAGGCTGCAGCTGCGCGACTCGGCGACGGACGACGGGCTGGCCGCGTTGCCGGCGTTGCCCGCGTTGCGCGACCTGGCGATCGACCACCGCCCGCCCTACTCGCTGGCGGGGCTGGAGCGGTGGCCGACCATCAGGACTCTGGAGGTGTTCGGACTGCCGTCAGCGCAAGACCTGCGTGCGCTGCCCGGGCTGGAACACCTGGTGGTGCACCAGCCCGAGTCGCCGGCGCGCCTGGCGGAACTGCGTGCTCAACTGCCGGGGCTGACCATCACCACCTGATGTCGTCGAGGCTGTCGAGCGGCTTGCGCTCCGACTCGTCCAGCAGCTGCACCGACGCGGTGTCGGCGGCGTGCAGCTCGGCCGGGAAGGTGAGGCTGACCCGCTTCTCCAGCTCGGTCAGCGACACCTGGAACACGCGGAACTCGTCGAGGTCGAGCGCCTCGGCCAGCACGATGTTCTGGGTGAGCAGGAACGCGCTGCACCGCAGCTCGCCGTCCACCACGAACGCGATGGCCTTGTAGAACTCGCGCGGGATCGCGACACCGCGGAAGATCCGGTCGTCGGCGTTGAAGACCGGTCCGCCGTAGACGCTGACCTTGAGGTTGTCGACGTCGACGTCCGCGAGCACGGCGTCCTCGAGCCTGCCCCAGAGCCCTTCCTTGGTGCTCTGGTTGAAGTCGTCCATCTGCGGCGTGATGTTCGTGAAGAAGAACGAGTCCCTGTTCGCCTTCTGCGCCTCGGCCTTCGGGCCCCAGCACAGGTCGGCGCGGCGGGCCAGGTGGCCGCGGTCGAGCCGGTTGTCGCGGTACAGCTCGTCGCCGGTCTGGAACTGCGCCGGCACGCGCGGGTCCTTGACGAACGGGATGTTGCTGCGGCTCAACGCCTTCATCTCGCCGCCGTCGATGTTCCACGCGACCCAGCTCGCGAACTTGCGCGACTTGCTCATCGCGAGCGAGAAGTGCGTGTAGTCGATCGTGGTCGAGCCGTCGAGCTCGACCGCGTCGGCCGCTCCCGACTCGGTCAGGACCGGGGTCCCGGCAGCGGTGCCGAGGAACTTCGCGTCGAATCCCGCACTGGTCATGGTGTCGCCCCCTACTGGTTCACCTGCAGGGTCGACGTCTCCCACGGGACCGTTAGCCGCGTACACCCGAACGGCCCAGTGTTCATCGGTTCTTCCCGACGAGTTCGCCGTCGGACGAGCAGGCGCCGCGACCTCGGGGTCGCGGCGCCCTCCGCCTATCTACCGACCAGCTCCACGGTCTTCCCGGCCCGCCGGGACTGGTCCACCCACTGGTCGATCGCCTGCCCGCAGGCCTGGTCGAGGTGCCGGACCCCGCTCAGGTCCATCCGCACGTGCTCCCGGTCCACCCGGTCGAGCTCGTCCAGCAGCACCGGCAGCCGCAGGAACGTCGCGTTGCCCCGCAACGCCACCCCCTCCGGCGTCACGGTGACCTGCAGCCGGGAGACGTCCCAGGCGGTCTTGACCACCGCCGCGAGCAGACCGGCCACGGTGCCGGTCAGCAGGTCGGTCGCCACGATGAGACCGGCCGTCAGCACGAACACGAGGCTCTCGGCCCTGTCGGTGCGCCACAGCGCGACCACCTCGCGCAGGCCCAGCAGCTTCCACCCGGCGTGCACGAGTACCGCCGCCAGCACGGCGACCGGGATCAGCGTCAGCAGTCCCGGCAGCAGCACCACGAACAGCAGCAGCCACACGCCGTGCAGCACCCTGGACGCCTTCGTCCTGGCCCCGGCGTTGACGTTCGCCGCGCTGCGCACGATCACCGCCGTCATCGGCAACGCGCCGAGCAGGCCGCAGATCGTGTTGCCCACGCCCTGCGCGACGAGCTCCTTGTTGTACTGCGTGCGCGGGCCGTCGTGCATGCGGTCGACGGCGGCCGCGCTGAACATCGACTCGGCCGAGGCGACGAGGGCGAACACCACCGCCGTGCCGACGACTCCCGTGTCCAGCAACGAGAAGTCCGGCAGGTGCACGTCCGCCGACAGCGTGCCGACCGTGATCTTCTCGACCCCGGACGCGAACACCGCCGCCAGTCCCGTGCAGACGACCACGCCGACGAGGATGCCGGGCACCACCCGCAACGGCGTGCGCTGCCACAGCAACATGATCAGCACCGTGAGCAGGCCGAGCGCCAGGGCGACCGGCGACACGACCAGGTGCTTGAGCTGGCCGAAGATCAGCACCAGCCCGATGCCCGCGAGCATGCCCTGCACCACGGACGGGGAGATCGCGCGGAACCACCGTCCGCACCGGGCTAAGCCCAGCACCACCTGCATCAGTCCGGCACTGAGCACGATCACGCCCAGAGCCTGGATCCCGTGCCTGCTGACGGCGTCCGCCACCAACACCGTCAGCCCGGCCGCCGGTCCGCTCACCTGCATCGTGCTGCCGGGCAGCAGGCCGACGACGATGCCGCCGACCACCCCCGTCACGATGCCGAGCTCGGCCGGCACCCCGGACGCCACCGCCACGCCCACGCACAGCGGCAGCGCCACGAGGAACACGACGACCGATGCGCCGAGATCGGTCCACTTCGTCTTCATCACGTCGAAACCCCTACAGCGGAAGGAAAGCGTGCTCGGCACACGCGGAGACCTCGCCGGTCTCGATGTCGTAGAACCAGCCGTGGACGCGCAGCTGTCCCGCCGCGACCTTCTCGGCCACGAACGGGTACGCCAGCAGCACCTCGAGCTGTGCGCGCACGTGCTCCTGCCCCTCCGGGCGCATGGCCGGGCCGGACGCCTGGCGCGGCCGTCCGGGACGCAGCCAGCCGCGCATCGCGGGCAGGTGGTCGATACCGCCGCCGTTGAGCGCGCCGACCGCGCCGCAGTGCGAGTGGCCGCAGACGACGATCTCGCTGACACCGAGTTGCAGCACCGCGAACTCGATCGTGGCCATCTCGCTGGACGGCGCGGTCAGCGAATAGGGCGGGATCACGTTGCCCGCCGTGCGCAGTTCGAACAACGAGCCGGGCTCGGCGCCCGTGATCGCCGCCGTCACGATCCGGGAATCGGCACACGTGATGAACATCGTGCTGGGCTGCTGACCTGCGGCGAGCTCACGGCCGAGCGCACTCGGACGCGATGCGGCGTGTGCGCGGGCATGCTGAACAAAGCGATGGAAGTCCATGGGAGTCCCTCACTGCGGTAGGAAATGTGTTCGGTTGATCGGTGGGGCCAAGGACCGATCAGTTGCGAAACACCTGCAGTGCGGGAGGTGTGCGCCACACGGCTATGGGTTCGGCCTCGGTCACCGGAGCGACCCCGCGGGCGGGACGCGGCGCCAGCACCGTCACGAACGACGGTGTGGCCACGTTGGACGTTCGCTCGACGGACGCGACCAGCAGGCGCAGCCGGCTCGGCTCGCGCTCCTCGCGGGGCGCTTCCTCCTTGGGGACAGAGGTCTTCGACTTCGGCGGCGGCGCGCCGACGGACACGGTCGACATGGCCGGGGTCAGCACCGCGCACAGGGCGACGACGACAGCAAGAAGAACGCTGCGCACGCTTCACCCCCCGACCGAGTTGATCTACAGCTATCAGTTTCGCCCGAAGTGGACAACCTTCGCGATATACGAGACTGAGATCGCCCGCATCACACAGGAGTTTCACCCGAAAGGGTTTCTTGTTTCACAGAAACGTATGTATGCAGAGAGTGGTCCTGTCGCGTTGTAGATGCGCCGATTAGTGGACCACCAGCCATCGATCCCTGCCGAATCTGCACAATCGGTGACGAATCCCAAAGGAGACGGGCCGTGGCGAGAGTTTTCATCAGCCACGCGACGCAGAATGTGGCGATCGCGACACAGATACGCGACTGGTTGGACCGGGACCACGAGACTTTCCTCGAAGTTCACCCCGACGACGGGATCCAGGTCGGCGAGGCCTGGCGCGAGCGGCTGCACCACGAGCTGCGCCGGGCGGACGCCGTCGTCTGCGTCGTCAGCAAGTCCTCGGTCGTGTCCAGCTGGTGCACCGCCGAGGTCGCCATCGCGGACGCCCTGGGGTGCCTGCTGCTGCCCGTCCAGCTGGGCGGCGTGATCCACCCGTTGATCCGGCACCTCAACCACATCCCGCACGCCACCGCCCGCGGCCACCTGGAGAAGGCGCTGCGCCAGTTCGACGCCGGTGGCCGCAAGCTCCCGCAGGACCAGGAACCGTTCCCCGGCCTGGACGCGTTCAGCACGGCGCTGAGCGCGGTGTTCTTCGGCCGGGACACCGAGACCCGCGCGCTCGCCCGCAAGGTGCGCCGCCGCCCCGGCCTGCTCGCGGTCGTCGGCCCGTCGGGCTGCGGCAAGTCCTCACTGGTCCGGGCCGGCCTGCTCGCGCAGCTGGCGGACGACCCGCGCTGGCTCGTCGTGCCGCCGTGGTTACCGGGCAACGACCCGCTGGACGCGCTCGCCCGCGCGATGCGCAAGACCGCCGCCCGCGTCGGTCTCGACTGGACACTCGCCGAGACCCGGGACCGGCTCGTCCTCGACGGACTGCGCGGCGTCGCCCAGGAGCTCGTCGACTCCGACCGCCGACTGCTGATCACCATCGACCAGGCCGAGGAGCTCTTCACCCGAGCCGGTGAGAAGGACCGCCAGCTCGTCGCGACCCTGCTCAAGGACGCGCTCGCGGACAACGTGCGGATCGTCGCCACCCTGCGCTCGGAGTTCCTCGACGACCTGCGGACGTTGCCCGAGCTGAGCGGCGTCCACCTCGGCGGGTTCGTGCTGGCGCCGCTCGCGCGGGAGGTGCTGCACGTCGTGATCACCGGCCCCGCCCGCGTGGCCGGGATCAAGGTGCACCCCGAACTGGTGGCGCGGCTGGTCGAGGACACGGCGAGCGGCGAGGCGCTGCCGTTGCTCGCCTTCACGTTGCAGCACCTGGCGATGGGGGTACCGCGCGGCGGCACGTTGTCGAGCGAGCGGTACGAGCACCTCGGCGGGGTGCACGGCGCCCTCGCCCGGCACGCCGACGACGTCCTCGACAGCGCTGTCGCGGAGACCGGGACGAGCAGGGAGGAGCTGCTCGCCCGGCTCGCGTCCCTCGCCACGCTCGATCACACCGGCAGGCCGACCCGCAAGCGCGTCAGCCTGGCCCAGCTCGACTCCCGGGCCCGCGTCGCGCTGGAGGTGTTCGTCCGGCACCGCCTGCTCACCGCGAGCGGCGACCAGCAGGGGCGCTGGATCGGCGTGGCGCACGAGGCGTTGTTCACCGAGTGGCTGCCGCTGCGCGGGGCGATCGAGGACCGGCAGATCGGCCTGCGCGCCGCCCAGTCCGTCGAGCTGGACGCCTCGCAGTGGATCGAGGGCGGGCGCCCGCACCACCTGCTGCTCAACGAGGACACGGTCGCCGCCGTCTCGCCGCTG
This sequence comes from Lentzea sp. NPDC003310, assembly GCF_040610935.1. Lineage (NCBI taxonomy): Bacteria > Bacillati > Actinomycetota > Actinomycetes > Pseudonocardiales > Pseudonocardiaceae > Lentzea > Lentzea sp. NPDC003310. The sequence continues at coordinate 82,583 of NZ_JBEXNC010000024.1, read as the reverse complement.
GTGACCGACGACGACCTCTCCCCCGACGCGCTGCGGTTCCTCGCCGTGAGCCGGGCCCGGATCCACTCCCTGCGCGACGAACGCCGCCGTGACCGCAGGCGCACGGTCGGCTGGCTCGCGGTGTTCCTCGTGGCCGCGATCGGCGCGGCGGGGCTCGCGGCGGGCCAGTGGAGCACCGCCAGCGCCGAGCGCGACCGGGCCACGGCACGAGCGCTGATCGCGCAGGCCCAGGTCGCGCGCACCTCGTCGCCGCAGCTCGCGTTGCGGCTCGGGCTCGCCGCGCACGAGCTCGCCCCCAGTTCGGATACCGACATCGAACTGCTCAACACGTTGCTGATCACCCGGTACGGCGGCGCGTTCGGCACGACCGTGTCCTCCGTGGCGTTCGGCCCGACCGGGCACACCGCGGTCATCGGCAGCACGGACGGCACCGCGAGCCTGTGGGACCTCACCGGCGAACCGCGGCCGCTCGCGACCGAGTCCGGTACCGGCGCGGCGGTCACCTCGGTGGCGCTGGCGCTCGACGTCGCCGCGATCGGCAGCTCCGACGGCTCGGTGTTGGTGTGGGACACCGGGAACACCTCGCGCCGGCACCGCCTGCCGTCCGGAGCGCCGGTGACCTCGGTGGCGTTCGACCAGAACCGGACGCTGCTCGCGATCGGCCGCTCGGACGGCACGACCGCGTTGTGGCAGCTCGGGACCCGGCCGGTGCAGCTCGGCGAGCCGTTCCGGCGCCAGGGCGACGGGGTGTCGGCGGTCGCCATCGCCGGCACGCGGCTCGCGACCGCCAGCCAGGACGGCACCGTCGTGGTGTGGGACATCGGCTCGCCGGAGCGCCCCGTCGCGGGTGAGCCGTTGAACGACGGCGTCCGCAAGGCCGTGACCTCGGTGGCGTTCAACGACAACGGCACGCTGCTGGCCGCCGGCGGTTCGGACGGCGCGACCACGGTGTGGGGCCTCGCGAACCGGACGCACACCCGGATGACCGGCCACAGCGGACTGGTGTCCTCCGTCGCGTTCTCGCCGGCCTCGCCCCTGCTGGCCGCCGGCAGCTACGACGGCACGGTGCTGGTCTGGGACGTCGGCACCCCGGCCCAGCCCCGGCAGCACGGCGAACCCCTGGCGGGACAACGACGTTCGGTCTCGTCGCTCGCGTTCTCCCCGGACGGCAGGCGACTCGTCACCGGCAGCTCGCAGGGACCGGCGATCGTGTGGGAGATGGCCGACCGCCCCGGCCGCATCGGCCTGCCGCTCACCGGGCACGGCATGCTGGTGAAGTCCGTCGCGTTCACCGACGGCACCACGCTCGTCACCACCGGCGCGGACAACCGCCAGATCCACTGGGACGTCGGCTACCCGCAGCAGCCGAAGAAGATCGGCGAGACCTCGGGCGCCTCGCGGCTGTACCCGTTGGCGTCGCACGGGGACATGGACGCGACGGTCGTCGACGGCACCACGGTCGTGCTGTGGGACGCGCCGAATCGCAAGCCCATCGGCAGCCCGTTGTCCGGCAACAACACCGGGGTGAGCGCGGCCGCGTTCTCCGCCGACGGCACCGTGCTGGCCGTCGGCAGCACCGACGGCACGACCGTCCTGTGGAACGTCGCCGACCCCGGCCGCCCGCTCGCGCTCGGCCAGCCCCTGGGCCAGAACGACCAGGTCACCGCGCTGGCGTTCTCCCCGGACGGCGCGCGGCTCGCGGCCGGCACCTCCACCGGCGGCACGGTCGTCTGGGACGTCACCGACCCGAACCAGCCCCGCCAGATCGGCCGCCGGCTCGAAGGCCACCGGATGGCGGTGAACTCGGCGGCGTTCGCCCCGAGCGGCACCGTGCTCGCGACGGCGGGCTCGGACGGCACGACCGTGTTGTGGGACATGACTTTGCTGGACAACGTCGCGCACCGCACCTGCGCGATCGCGGGCGGAGGCCTCACCCGCGCCGAGTGGCTGCAGTACCTCCCGGCCCTGCCGTACCGCGACACCTGCCCGGGAGACCTGCGATGAAGCGCGTCCTCCCGGCGCTCCTGCTCCTCACCGCGTGCGCGACGCCACCCGGCGGCGGGACGTCCGCGCAGGAGGTGCTCGTGTTCAGCGGCCTCCCCACGGCGAGCTCGATCACGACCCAGCAGACGTTCCTGCCGATCGTCGCCATGCTGCGGCGGGAGACCGGCGCCGAGATCCGCGTGCAGGAGTCGACGAGCTACGACGCCCTGGTAGACGGCATGCGTGACGGCACGGTCGACATCGGCGCGCTCGGCCCGCTGTCCTACGTCGTGGCGCGCGAACGGGGCGCCCGCGTCACCCCCGTCTCCGCGCAGGTGAAGGAGAAGGGCGCGGACCCCTCGTACCGCGCGTTCGGCTTCACGCACGCCGACTCGTCCATCACCTCGCTGACGGACCTGCGCGGCCGCAAGGTCTGCTACGCCGACCGGATGTCCACGTCCGGGTTCCTGTACCCGAGCGCGGCGCTCCACGAGATCGGCATCGATCCGTTGCGCGACACCGCACCCGTGTTCACGAGCGGCCACGAGGCGACGGCGCTGGCCGTCGCGAACCGGCAGTGCGACGCGGGTTTCGCGTTCGACGAGATGGTCGACCGGCACCTGGTGGAACGCGGCCAGCTCCAGCCCGGACAGCTGACGAAGTTCTGGACGTCCGGCCCGATCCCCGGCGCGCCGCTGGTCGTCGCGGACGACCTGCCGGAACCGCTGCGGGGACGGATCGTCACGGCGCTGCGCTTCAAGGCGACCGCGGACCACCTGCGCGCCAACGGGTTCTGCCAGGGCGAGTGCCCGGTCGGCGACGCGACGGCGTGGGGGTACGCGGAGGTGGACGACTCGCTGTACGACCCGGTGCGCGCGGTGTGCCGGCGCGTCGGGAGAACCTCGTGCGCGCCCAGGCCGTCTCCGGGTCTCTCGCCCGCACCTGCCATCGGACGAACTTCCGGGCCACGACCTAGCGGGTGAGGCCGAACTTCTCCTCGACCATCCGCCAGAACCCGGTGACCGCGTCCTCGATGGGGTGCTGGCGGAACTCCCGGCGCCGGCCGCTCGAGGTGCAGAAGGCCAGTCCCATGTGCTCGGGCACGACCGGGTAGCTCACCGGTGAGATCACCGTGATCGTCCCGTCCCGGCCGGCCTTCGGGGCCGCGGGCGCCACCGCGAGGTCGTCCATCGCCGTGGCCACGAGGAGCTGGCCCGCGATCCCGCTCGCCAGCACGCTGTCGACGATCTGGATCGACGACCGGTACGCGCGGGCGCCCGCGTACCGGCCGCGCCACGTCGTGCCGACCTCGTCCCAGGTCCCGGTCCCGGACGTGCCGATGATCCGGTAGATGCCGTCCCAGTCGCTCACGAGCGCACGGTAGCGGGTCACGGCGTCGGCAGGACGGCGAATTCGTCCTCCGCCAAGCGGCAGAAAGGCGAACGCCCCGCGCGACGTCGTTGTCGCGCGGGGCGTCATGCTGCTCTCCGCTGTCGGACGCCGTTGTCAGACCACAGCGAGCGGAAGCTGGTTCGGGATGACGGGCGAGGGCAGGTTCGAGGCACCTGTGAGGAACTTGTCCACGGCGTTGGCCACGGACCGCCCCTCCGCGATCGCCCACACCACCAGGGACGCGCCGCGGTGGGCGTCCCCGCAGACGAACACGCCGGGCGCGGTCGTCTGCCAGTCGGAGCCGCACGAGATCGTGCCGCGCTGCGTCAGCGTGATGTCCAGGTCGTCCAGGAGCCGCATGTGCTCGACGCCCTCGAAGCCGATCGCCAGCAGCACCATGTCCGCGGGCAGGACCTCGATCTCGTCGGACAGCGGCACGACCGAACGACGGCCGGACGAGTCCTTCTCGACGCGCACCTGCTGCAGCTCGATGAACCGCACGTGGCCGGCCTCGTCACCGACGAAGCGACGGACCGCCACGGTGAAGCGGCGTTCGCCGGCCTCCTCGTGCGCGGGGTAGGTGCGCAGGATGTGCGGCCACACCGGCCACGGCGAGCGGTCGTCGTCGCGGACCGATGGCGGCATCGGGTACTGGTCGAGCTGCGTCACGGACAGCGCGCCCTGGCGGGTCGCGGTGCCGTAGCAGTCGGCGCCGGTGTCGCCACCGCCGATGACGATGACGTGCTTGCCCTCGGCGGAGATCGGCGACGGGCCGTCGCCCTCGACCGCGCGGTTCGCGGGGACCAGGTGGTCCATCGCGAGGTGCACGCCCTGGAGCTCACGACCGGGCGTCGACTTGTCGTCACGGCCGCGCAGCGCGCCCACGGCGAGCACGACCGCGTCGAAGTCCGCCCGCAGCTGCTCGACGGTGACGTCGACGCCGACCTCGCAGCCGGTGACGAACTTCGTGCCCTCCTTGCGCAGCTGCGACAGCCTGCGGTCGAGGACCTTCTTCTCCATCTTGAACTCGGGGATGCCGTACCGCAGCAGGCCGCCGAGGCGGTCGTCGCGTTCGTACACCACGACCTCGTGGCCCGCGCGGGTCAGCTGCTGCGCGGCGGCGAGCCCGGCGGGACCGGAGCCGACGACCGCGACGCGCTTGCCCGAGGACACCGCGGCCTGGGACGGCTGCACGTAGCCGTTCTCCCACGACACGTCCGCGATGGTCTCCTCGACCCGCTTGATCGCGACGGCGCCGCCGGCGTCGTGCGAGATCGACAGCACGCAGGCGGCCTCACACGGTGCCGGGCACAACCGGCCCGTGAACTCCGGGAAGTTGTTGGTGGCGTGCAGGCGGTCCGAGGCGAGCTCCCAGTCGCCGCGGCGCACCAGGTCGTTCCACTCGGGGATGAGGTTCCCGAGTGGACAGCCCGCGGTTCCGCTGTGGCAGAAGGGGATGCCGCAGTCCATGCACCGCGTCGCCTGCGTGCGCACGGCGGCGTTGCGCTCCTCCGGTGCCTCGTGGAGGTAGACCTCGTTCCAGTCCTGCAACCTCTCCGGCTTCGGACGCTTCGGCGCGTCGGAGCGGGAGAACTTCATGAATCCCTGTGGATCAGCCACGAGACGCCTCCATGACAGCCGCGTCAACGTCCCGGCCCTCGGCGCGCGCGAGGCGCATGGCCTCGAGAACGCGCTGGTAGTCGCCGGGCATGACCTTCGTGAACGCACCGGCCCTGCGGGTCCAGTCCCCGAGCAGCGACGCGGCGACGGCGGAACCCGTCGCGTTGTGGTGCTTGGTGACCGCGTCCTTGAGCCAACGCAGGTCCTCGGCGCTGAGGCGCTGCAGATTCACCATCTCCTGGTTCACCGACAGGGGATCCAGGTCGAGCACGTACGCGATACCACCGGACATGCCGGCCGCGACGTTGCGCCCGGTCGGCCCGAGCACCACGGCCCGGCCACCGGTCATGTACTCGAAGGCGTGGTCGCCCACGCCCTCCGCCACGAGCAGCGCGCCGGAGTTGCGGACGCAGAAGCGTTCGCCGACCCGGCCGCGCAGGAAGACCTCGCCGGACGTGGCGCCGTAGCCGATCACGTTGCCCGCGATCACCTGGTCCTCGGCGCGGAACGGCGCGTCCTCGAACGGCCGCACGATGATCCGCCCGCCCGACAGGCCCTTGCCGACGTAGTCGTTCGCGTCGCCGACCATCTCGAGCGTGATGCCGCGCGGCAGGAACGCGCCGAGCGATTGGCCCGCGGACCCGGTCAACTTGACCCGGATCGTGTCGTCCTCCAGGCCCTCGCCACCGTAGCGGCGGGTGACCTCGGCGCCGAGCAGCGTGCCGACGGTGCGGTTGACGTTGCGGACCGGCAGCTCCAGCTTGACCTGGTGCGCGTCCTCGAGCGCCGCCTCGGCGAGCTGGATCAGCGTGCGGTCCAGGGCCTTGTCGAGGCCGTGGTCCTGGTCGCGGACCTTGCGCTTCGCCGTCGGGTACGGGGTCTCCGGCACCTCGAACACCGGCGCGAGGTTCAGACCCTCGGTCTTCCAGTGCTCGATCGCGTCGTCCTTGTCGAGCAGCTCCGCGTGACCGACGGCCTCGTCGATCGTGCGGAAACCGAGCTCGGCCAGGATCTCGCGGGCCTCCTGCGCGATGAACTCGAAGAAGTTCACGACGTGGTCGGCCTGACCGGTGTAGCGGGCGCGCAGGTCGGGGTTCTGCGTGGCGACGCCGACCGGGCACGTGTCGAGGTGGCAGACGCGCATCATCACGCAGCCCGCGACGATCAGCGGTGCCGTGGCGAAGCCGAACTCCTCGGCACCGAGCAGCGCGGCGACCACGACGTCGCGGCCGGTGCGCATCGCGCCGTCGACCTGGACGGTGATGCGGTCGCGCAAGCCGTTGAGCAGCAACGTCTGCTGGGTCTCGGCGAGGCCGATCTCCCACGGCGTTCCCGCGTGCTTCAACGAGTTCATCGGCGAGGCGCCGGTGCCGCCGTCGTAGCCCGAGATCAGCACGACGTCCGCGTGCGCCTTCGCCACACCGGCGGCGACGGTGCCGACGCCGATGGACGAGACGAGCTTCACGTGAACCCGCGCCTGCTCGTTCGCGTTCTTCAGATCGTGGATGAGTTGCGCCAGGTCCTCGATCGAGTAGATGTCGTGGTGCGGCGGCGGCGAGATCAGACCGACGCCCGGCGTGGAGTGCCGGGTGCGCGCGACCCACGGGTAGACCTTGAAGCCGGGCAGCTGGCCGCCCTCGCCGGGCTTCGCGCCCTGCGCCATCTTGATCTGGATGTCCGTGGAGTTCACGAGGTACTCGCTCGTGACGCCGAACCGTCCACTCGCGACCTGCTTGACCGCCGAACGCCGCTCGGGGTCGTACAGGCGCTCGCGGTCCTCGCCGCCCTCGCCGGAGTTGGACCGGCCGCCGAGGCGGTTCATCGCGATGGCGAGGGTCTCGTGCGCTTCGGCCGAGATCGAGCCGTACGACATGGCGCCGGTGTTGAAGCGCTTGACGATCGAGCTGACCGGCTCGACCTCGTCGATCGGGATGGGCGTGCGGCCCTCGTTGCGGAACTTGAACAGCCCGCGCAACGTGCCGCCCTGCCGCGAGATGCGCTCGACCTCCGCCGTGTACTGGCGGAAGACCTCCTCCTTGCGCGTCTTCGTGGCGTGCTGCAGCAGGAACACCGTCTCCGGCGTGAACAGGTGCAGCTCGCCCTCGCGGCGGTACGAGTACTCGCCACCGACCTCGAGCCGGCGGTGCTCGCGCGCCGTCGGGTTGTCCGGGTGCGCGCGGCGGTGGCGGACGGCCACCTCCTCGGCGAGGACGTCGAGGCCGGCGCCGCCGAGCTTCGACTGCGTGCCGGTGAAGTACTCGTCCAGCAGGTCGTTGGACAGGCCGACGGCCTCGAAGATCTGCGCGGCGGTGTAGGCGCCGACGGTCGAGATGCCCATCTTCGACATGATCTTCAGGACGCCCTTGACGAGCGCCTTGACGTAGTTGCGGATCGCCTTGTGCGCCGGGACGCCGGTGATGGCGCCCTGGCTGATCAGGTCCTCGATCGTCTCGAACGCGAGGTACGGGTTCACCGCGGCGGCGCCGTAGCTCAGCAGGGCGGCGACGTGGTGGACCTCGCGGCAGTCACCGGACTCGACGACGAGCGCGACGCGCAGGCGTTCCTTGGTGCGCACCAGGTGGTGGTGCACCGCGGAGACGAGCAGCAGCGACGGGATCGGCGCCATGCGGTGGTCGGAGTCGCGGTCGCTGAGCACCAGCGTCCGGGCGCCGTTCGCGATGGCCTCCGACGCCTCGCGACGCACGCGCTCGATCGCGGCGGTCAGCGCCTCGCCACCACCGTCCACTTCGTACAGTCCGGACAGGACGGTGCAGGCGAAGCCCGGCAGGTCGCCGTCGTCGTTGATGTGGATGAGCTTGGCGAGCTCGTCGTTGTCGATCACCGGGTAGTCGAGCGTCACGTGGCGGCACGACACCGGGCCGGGGTCGAGCAGGTTCTGCTCGGGACCCATCACGCGCTTGACCGACGTGACGATCTCCTCGCGGATCGCGTCCAGCGGCGGGTTCGTGACCTGCGCGAAGTTCTGCACGAAGTAGTCGTAGAGCAGCCGCGAACGCTGGCTGAGCGCCGCGACCGGGGTGTCGGAACCCATGGACGCCAGCGGTTCCATGCCCATGATCGACATGGGCGTGAGCAGGATCCGCAGCTCCTCCTCGGTGTAGCCGAAGGTGAGCTGGCGGCGCACGACGGACTCGTGGCTCTGCACCACGTGCTCGCGGTCCTGCAGGTCGGCCAGGTCGAGCAGGCCGGCGTGCAGCCACTCGTCGTAGGGCTGCTCCGACGCGAGGTTCGACTTGAACTCCTCGTCGTCGATGATGCGGCCCTGCGCGGTGTCGACGAGGAACATGCGGCCGGGCTGCAGGCGGCCCTTGGCGACGACCTGGTCGGACGGCACGTCGAGCACACCGGTCTCGGACGCGAGCACGACGCGGCCGTCGGCGGTCTGCCACCAGCGGGCGGGGCGCAGGCCGTTGCGGTCGAGGACCGCGCCGACGAGCTCGCCGTCGGTGAACGTGACGCAGGCCGGGCCGTCCCACGGCTCCATCAGCGACGCGTGGAACTGGTAGAACGCGCGGCGCTTCGGGTCCATCGTGGCGTGGTTCTCCCACGCCTCCGGGATCATCATCAGGACCGCGTGCGGCAGGCTGCGGCCGCCGAGGTGCAGCAGCTCCAGCACCTCGTCGAACGACGCGGAGTCCGAGCCGTCCGGGTTGCAGATCGGGAACAGCCGCGCGAGGTCGCCAGGGATCAGTTCGCTGTCCAGCAACGCCTCGCGGGCGCGCATGCGGTTGCGGTTGCCGCGGACGGTGTTGATCTCACCGTTGTGCGCGACGAACCGGAACGGGTGCGCGAGCGGCCACGACGGGAAGGTGTTCGTGGAGAAACGACTGTGCACCAACGCGATCGCCGAGAAGAGGCGCTCGTCGTACAGGTCCGGGAAGAACGCCGGCAGCTGCTCGGTCGTCAGCATTCCCTTGTAGACGATCGTTCGTGCCGAAAGGGAGGGGAAGTAGACGCTGCCCTCGTGCTCCACCCGCTTGCGCAGGCAGAAGGCCAGGCGGTCCAGGGCGATCCCAGCCTCGTCGCGCGTGCCCTTCACGAAGAGCTGCGCGAAGTGCGGCGCCACCGACATGGCCGTCGGGCCGACGTCGGCGGACTCCGGGTCGGTCGGGACCTCGCGCCAGCCGAGGACGACGAGGTTCTCCTCCTCGGCGATGCGCTCGATCTGCACCATCGCCGCGGCGCGTTCCTCGGTCTCGAACGGCAGGAAGGCGATGCCCGCCGCGTACTGCCCGCGCTCGGGCAGGTCGAAGTCCACCACAGCGCGCAGGAACTCGTCCGGCAGCTGCAGCAGGATGCCAGCACCGTCGCCCGACGTGGGCTCGGCGCCGGCGGCGCCCCGGTGCTCCAGGTTCGCGAGCGCGGTCAGGGCATCGCTCACGATGCCGTGGGAACGCCTGCCCTGGATGTCGGCCACCATGGCGACGCCGCAGGCGTCGCGCTCATCAGCCGGGTCGTAGAGACCCTGGGGGCCGGGGATGGCGGAGAAGATCACTGCGCAGACCTCCTTCGTCGTCCTCGCGAAAGAACTAAGTCCTCGTGCTCAGACCTCGAACCAACAGGTGGGAGCACGGGACGACGATGGCCCGCGTGTTGACGCGACTTTAACAGCCGCGAAACCCAGGGACACCCGCCAATGGGTGATCTAGGTCATGGATGTGTAACGATTCCCCGCTGGGGAACGACATTGCCGCCAACGTCGGCGTTCGTTACAGCCGAGTAAGCGTAACCGACCGTTCAACTTCGGCCAGTCGGATGAGAGTTGCGCTACATTCCCGGTTTGCCACTGGTTGAGCTGGGTACCTCGTCGTTTTGGCTGTTCAGCCGCCCAGCGTCCCAGTTAGCGGACGCTCACCACTCGAAGACCGGTCGCGCCGGGGCCGTCCGTCCGGGCAGACCGGGTGTTGTTGCCCTCCAAACGAGACCGAGGCCCCGTTCACCCCGCGCCGCATGCGGGGAGAGCGGGACCTCGGCATTCGTGGAGGTCGTGAGGTCGCGTGGCCGGAGGCGGGAAGAGTCGCCTCCGGCCACGGACGTCCTCAGTGAGCCGCGACCGGCTCCTTCTTGTCGTCGTCCGCGCCGGTCTGCTTCGCGAGCAGGTCGTCGACGTCGACGCTGTCGGGGTTGTTCAGGACCTCGGTCAGACGCTCCTTGTCGAGCCCCTTCTGCCAGGCGGCGACCACGAGCGACCCGACACCGTTGCCGATCACGTTCGTGATGGCGCGGGCCTCGGACATGAAGCGGTCGATGCCGACGATCAGCGCGATGCCGACCGCGGGGATGGCCGAGTGCGCCTCGAAGGCCTGCAGCGAGGCGGCCAGGGTGACGAGGCCGGCGCCGGTGACGCCCGCCGCGCCCTTCGACGCGATCAGCATGAAGAGCAGCAGGCCGATCTGGACGCCGATCGACACGTCGTGACCCGTGGCCTGGGCGATGAAGATCGCGCCCATGGTCAGGTAGATGCAGGTGCCGTCGAGGTTGAACGAGTAACCGGTCGGGATGGTGAGGCCGACGACCGACTTCTGGGCGCCCGCCGCCTCCAGCTTGACCATCATGCGCGGCAGCACGGACTCGGACGACGAGGTGCCGAGCACGATCAGGATCTCGTCCTTGATGTAGCGCAGGAACTTGAAGAGGCTGAAGCCCGCGAACTTCGCGACCAGGCCGAGCACCACGATGATGAACAGCAGGCAGGTGGCGTAGAAGGAGCCCATCAGCCAGAGCAGCTTGCCCAGCACGCTGCCGCCGAACTTGCCGACGGTGTAGGCGATACCGCCGAAGGCACCGATCGGGGCCACGTACATGACGATCTTGATGATGCCGAACATGACCTTGGACAGCGTCTCCATCGCGGAGACGACCTTGGCACCGCGCTCGCCCATGCCGGCGACCGCGACGGCCACGAGGATGGCGACCACGAGCACCTGGATGAGCTGCCCGTCGGTGAACGCGCTGACGAACGACTTCGGTACCAGGCTCAGGATGAAGCCGGTGACACCGGTCTCCGCGGTCGAGGCGGACTTCAGCGTCGCGTCGGCCTGGCTCGCGTTCAGCGTGATGTCACCGCCGTGGTGACCCGGCTGGACGATGTTCACGACGATGAGGCCGATGGCGAGCGCCACCGTGGTCATCGCGGTGAAGTAGAGGATCGTGCGGAGTGCGAGGCCACCCGCCTTGGCGAGGTTTCCGAGGCCCGCGATGCCGACGATGATCGTCGCGAAGATGGTCGGCGCGATGACGACCTTGACGAGGTTCACGAACAGGTCGGCGAGCCACTTCATCTCCGACGCCTGTTTCGGGAACAGGAAGCCGACGGCAGCGCCCAGAACGATGGAGACGAGCACCCAGAAGTAGAGGTGCTTGTAGATCGGTTTGCGCCCTGTGGTCGTGGTGGCCACTGTTCCTCCTTGAACTACGTGTTGCGAAGAGAGTGAGCCGCGCCACCAGAGCCGACAAGCCGACCTGAGGAAACTTCAGACAGCCCTGACGTAACAGCTAGGCTTCGCTGGTGTCACTCAGCCGTCGCACGCTTCTGCTGGGGGCCGGGCTGGCCCTGACCGGGTGCACTCCGCGCAGGGTGGAGGCACCCGCCGAGCTGGTGCTCGCCACCGGTCCGGAGGGGGCGGTGTTCCGCGAGGTCGGAGGCGCGCTGGCGGCGGCGCTGGCCGAACAGCTGCCGGGCACCAAGGTCACCGCGATCCCCACCGCCGCGTCGGTCGAGAACCTCCAGCTGCTGCGGTCGGGAGAGGCCCAGCTCGCGCTGTCCTCTTTGGACCCCATCGACGACCCGCAGAGCGTCCGCGCCGTCGGCCGGCTCTACGACAGCTTCATGCAGATCGCCGTGCCGGCCGCCTCGCCGATCCACACGTTCGCCGACCTCGCGGGCAAGCGCGTCTCGCTCGGGCCCGTCGGATCCGGCACGGAGTTCACCGCCAAGCGGATGCTGGAGTTCTTCCAACTGTCCGCAGTGGACGAACGCATGGCGCACGCGGAGGCGTCCCGCCGCGTGGCGAACGGGTCGCTCGACGCGATGCTGGCGCTGACCGGCATCCCGACCCCCGCGATCACGGACCTGCAGGGCAACGTGCGGCTGGTCAACATCCCGCAGGAGGCGATCGCCCTCGCCGAGAAGTACAAGGGCCCGTACATCCCCGCGACGATTCCGAGCACCACCTACGAGGACGTGCCGGCGAACCAGACGTTCGCGGTGCCGAACCTGCTGCTGGCGCGGGAGTCGCTGAGCGCGGACGTCGTCGAGGTCGTGACGCGCACGGTGTTCACCGAGACCGCGCGGATCGTGGAGGGCCACCCGGAGGCGTCGCGGATCAACGTCCGCACGGGCATCGCGACCGGGCTCGTGCCGCTGCACGACGGCGCTATGCGCTGGTTCCGTTCCGTGAAGCGCTGAGGGCGATCTTCGCGTCCAGACCGGGCCCGGCGTCGTGCAGGGTGAGCGTGCCGCCCGCCGACTCGATGAGCTCCGCGCAGATCGCGAGGCCCATGCCGGTGCCCGCGATGTTCTGGTGCTTGGTGGCGCGCCAGAACCGCTGCAGCGCGAGCTCCCGCTCGTCGTGCGTGAGGCCGTCGCCGTTGTCGATGACGTGCAGCTCACCGGGCCTGCCGGTGACCACGACCTCGGTGGCGTTGGCGAGGCGGATGGCGTTGCTGACGAGCTCGTCGAGCACGCTGCCGAGACCGCCGGGCGGTTCCTGCATGGTGAGGCCGGGCGGCACGTCGATCCTGAGCTCCACCCCGGACTTGCCGGCGAGCGCCTGCCACGCCGCCCGGTGCGTCGTGAGCAGCTGGTCGATCTCGACGGGCTCGGTCTGCCGGGCGCTGTCGAGGCGGGTCGCGGCGAGCAGCGTGTCGAGCACGCGCCCCATCTCCTCGGCCTCCTCGACCGCGATCTGGTGCGCCTCCCGCGCGAGCTCGCCCTGCACGTGCGGCTCCAGGTTGTCCACGGCGAGCCGCAGGCTGGCGAGCGGGTTCCGCAGCTGGTGCGACGCGTCGGCGACGAACGCCTTCTGCCTGTTCAACGCCTTGCCGACGACGTCGACCATGGTGTTGAAGCTGCGCGCGAGCCGTCGCAGCTCCTGTGGCCCGCCGACCTCGTCGGCCCGCACGTCGAGGTTGCCCGCCGCCACCGCGGCCGTGGCCTCGTCGAGCCGGCCGACCGGCCGCAGCACCCACCGCGACATGGGCCAGGCGGCGGCGACCACGGCCAGCATCGGCGCGAGCCCGGCCAGCGCCATCAGCCCCCACTGCCGCAGCACCTCGGCCCTCAGGTCACCGGTCTGCGAGATGGTGACGACCGCGGCCACGACCTCGCTGTCCCGCCCGACCGGCTCGACCACGACCATCGGCCCGGTCCGCCACGGCCACCCCGTGTACTCGGGCTCGGGCCTGATACCGCCGTTCAACGCCGTGTTGAGGGCTTTCGTGACCTCGGGGTCGCTGCTCGGGTCGAACCCCTGCCGTGACGACAGCAGGATCCGCCGGTCCGCGCTCACCAGCGCGACGGGGATGTCGTAGAGGGTGTCGTAGCGCTGGATCTCCTGGCTCAGCGCCTCCAGCCGGTCCGACTGCAGCGCGCTCTCGCCGAGGCTCGCGAACCGGCTCGCGTCACCGAGGCGGTCGAGGTACGTCGTCTGGGTCTCGCGCTGCACGACCGCGGACGCCAAAGGGATGCCGAGCGCCGCGACCAGGGCGACGAGCAGCGGAACGGTGATGACGAGCAGTCGGCGGAGCATCGTCTGCGATTGTTCCGCACCTCTTCGCGCGTGTCTCTCGGACACTCGTCACGTGACGAGCCGGTAGCCCACTCCCCGCACCGTCTCGATCTTCACGTGGGCACCGAGCTTGCCGCGCAGCGCCGCGATGTGCGTGTCGAGCGTCCGCGACGGCGCCTCCCAGTGCGCCTGCCACACCTGGTCGACGATGAAGTCGCGGCTCACCACCTCGCCCTTGCGGGTCGCGAGGAGGGCGAGCAGGTCGAACTCCTTGCGGGTCAGCGCGAGCGGCTCACCGTCCACAGTGGCGCTGCGGGTCGAGGCGTTGATCCGCAGCGCACCGATCTGGATCGGCCCCTCGCTCTCCGGTTCCGCGCGGTGCGTGCGCGTGCGGCGCAGCACGGCCTCGATGCGGGCGAGGAGCTCGGACGTGCCGAACGGCTTCACCACGTAGTCGTCGGCGCCGGCCCGCAGCCCGAGCACGCGCTCGCGTTCCTCACCGCGCGCCGTGACGGTGATGACGGCGGTGCCCGGCCGGTGCCGCAGCTCGCGCAGCACGTCCAGGCCGTCCCCGTCGGGCAGGCCGAGGTCGAGCAGCACCACGTCGGCAGGCGCGGCCCGCAGCGCGTCGGCGGCCGTGGCCACCCGATGCACCTCGTAGCCCGCGTGCCGCAGTGCGGTCAGCAGGCCCCGGGCCACCCGGTCGTCATCCTCGACGACGAGCACGCGCACAGATCACTCCGGTTTGACCGACTCCGGGGAGTCCTTCTTGTCCTTCTCGACCTCGTCCTCGGCCTTCGCCTCGGTCACGTCTTCGGTCTCCGCCTCGGCGGCCTCGACCGGCTCGGTGGTGCCGCGCAGCGCGGCCACGTCCTCGCGCTCACCCCGCGACCGGGCGATGATGAAGTACGCCACCGCACCGAAGAACACGAGAGCCGACACGAACACGTTCACGCGCGTGCCGAAGATCAGCGTCGCCTCGTCCGTGCGCATGAGCTCGATCCAGAACCGCCCGGCCGTGTAGCCCGCGACGTAGAGCGCGAACACCCGCCCGTGACCCAGCCGGAACTTCCGGTCCGCCCACACGATCAGCAGCGCGACACCGAGGTTCCACAGCAGCTCGTAGAGGAACGTCGGGTGCACGACCTGGATCGGCGTGTGGTCGATGGCCACACCCGCCAGCGCGTCCTCACGACCCTCCGGCGTCACCCGGCGGTAGATCTCCAGCCCCCACGGCAACGTCGTGTCGCCACCGTAGAGCTCCTGGTTGAAGTAGTTGCCGAGCCGCCCGATGGCCTGCGCGACGACGATGCCCGGCGCCAGCGCGTCCGCCATCGCGGGCAACGGGATGCCCTTGCGCCGGCACCCGATCCACGCACCCACGGCACCGAGCGCGATGGCACCCCAGATGCCGAGGCCACCGTTCCAGATCTCCAGCGCCGCGAGCGGGTTCTTGCCCGGCCCGAAGTACTTCTGGTTGTCGGTGATGACGTGGTAGAGCCGCCCGCCGACCAGGCCGAACGGCACCGCCCACACGGCGATGTCGGTGACCTCACCCTTGATGCCGCCGCGTTCGACCCAGCGGCGCTCACCCCACCAGATGGCGACGATGATGCCTGCGATGATGCACAGCGCGTAGGCCCTGATGGGGAGCGGACCGAGGTACCAAACACCGCGGTCGGGACTCGGGATCGTGGCCAGAAGGGCGGTCAACACGGCGCCCACCGTACCGGTCGCCCTGTGAGCGTCTCGTTGGGGCGCGCGATCGTTATCGAGCCCGAACCCTGCCGGAGCCGATCACCCCTCCCTTCGCTCTCAACCGACGCACGGCACTCGTACTCGCCTTCCCCGTTCACCCACCCTGCTCGTCACTGCCGCGCTCGCGCCACCCCGCAGCCGTCCCGCCCCGCACTCGTCCCCGCCCCACCTCCGCTCTCCCCCTCTCGCTCCCCCTCCCTCCCCTCTCACTCACTCGCGTCACCGCACCCCCACCCCGCGCTCGGCCCGCCCCCACACCCGCCTCCCTCCCTCCCTCCCTCCCTCCCTCCCTCCCTCCCTCCCTCCAGCCCCACCTCCAGCCCAATCCCTCCAGCCCCAGGCGCCCCCGCCACATCGCGCCCTCCCGTTCCTCGCCTTCCCCAACCGTCTCCCCCGGACCACCACCCCCTTCCGCGCACCCCACCGCGAGCGGCCGACCCGAGATACTCGGGCTCATCTCGGCGGACTCGCGAAAGGTCGGACATGACGGTCCTGGTGGTCGGCGGCGGCATCGGTGGACTGGCGACGGCGCTCGGGCTCGCCCGAGCGGGCACGCGGGTGGTGGTGCTCGAGGCGTCGGCGGAGTTCGCGGAGATCGGCGCCGGGATCCAGGTCGGGCCCAACGGGTTCCGCATGCTCGACTCGCTCGGCGTGGGTGCCGCGGTGCGGCGGCGGGCCGTGCACGTGGACGAGTTGCGGTTGCGGTGCGGCGTGACCGGGCGGCTGATCGCCGGGCTTCCCGTCGACGACGGCTTCCGCGCGCGGTTCGGCACCTACGCGGTGGTGCACCGCAACGACGTGCTCGCTCCGTTGCTCGACGCCTGCCGAGCCGACGAGCGGGTCGAACTCCGGGTGGACAGCGGTGTCGCGTCCTACACGCAGGACTCGGACGGGGTCACCGCGGTGTTGCGGTCGGGCGAGGTCGTGCGCGGCGAGGCCCTGGTCGGTGCCGACGGGTTGCGGTCGGCGGTGCGGCGGCAGCTCGTGGGCGACGGGGAGCCCCCGGTGTCCGGGCACACGACGTTCCGCGCGGTCATTCCCTCGGAGAACGTGCCGCGGTCGTTGAAGGAGAACGTCGTCACGCTCTGGGCCGGGCCGCGCTACCACGTCGTCTGGTACGTGATCGCCGGCGGCCGGTACGTGAACCTCGTTGCCACCACCGACAACGGCGCCGTGGAACCCTTGACCGGCAAGCCCGTCGAGCACGCCGAGGTGCTGCGGCACTTCACGCCCCTCTGCCCGGACGCGACCCAGGTCATGGAGCTCGCCCACGAGTGGCGTGCGTGGGTGCTGTGCGACCGCGCGCCCGTTACGACCTGGCAGGACTCCCGCGTCGTGCTGCTCGGTGACGCCGCCCATCCCGTGCTGCAGTACGCCGCGCAGGGCGCCTGTCAGGCGTTGGAAGACGCCGTGTGCCTCTCGTCCGTGTTCGACCACCGTGACGTGGCCGGCTCTTTTGCGCGGTACGTGGCGCTCCGCTCGGAGCGGACCGCGCGCGTCCACCACGCTTCACGGTTCATGGGACGGGAGGTCTACCACCCCGCCGGAGACGCGGCGCTGGCCCGGGACGCGATGTTCGCCTCGTGGACCGTCGCCGACGTGCACGACCGGCTGGAATGGCTCTACGGCTAGAACTTGATGATCACCGGGAACGGCCGCTCGGTCTCGAGCACGCCGTTCCGACTCCGCGCGATCTCGACGTACTCCTCACCCTGGAGCTCCAGCAGGACCGCTTCGACGACCTGAGTGCTCGGGTCGACCATCAGGTAGTGGGGAATACCGGCTTCCGCGTACAGGCCACGTTTGAGGCCCTCGTCGTTCAGGCGCGTGCTCGGTGAGAACACCTCGCCGACCAGGACGACGTCGGACACCGGGAACATGACGCCCGCTTCTCGCGGCTTGATCACCGTGAAGTCCGGGATCACCAGACGCCCGCTGGACAGCAGGACGTTCAGCTCGATCGTCGTCTTGAGGTAGTCGGGACAAGCGGCGCGCAGCGCGGCTGCGGCGTCGAACACCACTTCCTGGTGGCGAACCGACCCCAGCGGGCTCACGAGAAGCATCCCGTCGACGAGCTCGATGCGTTGGCTGTTGTCCTCCGGCAGCGACAGGACGTCGTCGAGCGACCAAGGGCCCACGTGCCTCGGCAACAGGTACTGGGCTCGCGCCGTCTCCGCTGGAGCTGCCACTGGGCATCACCTCCGAAAGCCGCCCGACGAGTACCAGTGTGGCACGCCGGGCGAACAGCTGGCTTGTGCATAGGGCCACGATCGCAGGTCAGACCGACAGCCGAAGGGGGTTTTGGCCCCGGCCGACCACGATTCACTCGATCAGGTGTTCGAATCTGTGTCATGCTCTTGGAGGAACGTCATCGACTCCGGAAGGAGGCATTGGCTCCTCCACAACTCAATACCCGCCATCCCGACAACCACTCGATGGCGAGCACAGTGTTCGACCTTTGAAAGCACCACCGCGCCACCCGACAACCAGAAGGCGGAGCCGTCGCTGCAGAGACGGCTTCTCCAGGGACACAAAGCAAAACCGCCCGGCCGAGAGACCGAGCGGTTCAGCGAAAGAAAGGAGGATCAGACCGTTGCGGCAGCCGACCGCACGCCTTGAGCGAGATCAGCGGCCAGCGCGCGCACCGCGGCATCACTCTCACCGGCGGCCGTCACGAACGCCGAGCCGACGATGACGCCGTCCGCGAAGCCGGCGATCTCGGCGGCCTGCGCGCCGGAGCGCACGCCCAGCCCGACGCCGACGGGCAGCTCGGTGTGTTCCCGCACCCGTGCGACGAGCGCGGGAGCGGCGGACGACACGACGTCACGGGCGCCAGTGACGCCCATGACCGCGGTGGCGTAGAGGAAGCCGGAGGAGGCACGCGCGGTCATCGCGATGCGCTCCTCGGTCGACGACGGCGCCACCAGGAACGTCCGGTCGAGACCGTGCGCGGCGGAGGCGGCCATCCAGTCGTCGGCCTCGTCCGGCACGAGGTCGGGCGTGATGATGCCGAGGCCACCGGCGGCGGCGAGGTCACGCGCGAACGCGTCGACGCCGTAGCGCAGCACCGGGTTCCAGTACGTCATCACGACCGCACGACCGCCGGCCTCGGACACGGCGGACACCACGTCGAACAGGTCCCGCACGCGGAAGCCCGCGGACAGCGCCTGCTCGGCGGCGGCCTGGATCGTCGGGCCGTCCATCACCGGGTCGGAGAACGGCAGGCCGACCTCGACCAGATCGCACCCGGACTCGATCATCGAACGGAGGTGGTGCTTGGAGCCCTCGACCGTGGGGAAGCCCGCGGGCAGGTAGCCGATCAGCGCGGCACGGGACTCGGCGCGCGCGGTGGCGAAAACGTCGGACAACGTCGACATCAGGCCTGTCCCCCGTCAGCAAGGCCGAAGTACTGCACGGCCGTGTCCATGTCCTTGTCGCCACGTCCGGAGAGGTTCACGACCAGGAGACCGTCCGGCCCGAGCGACGGCCCGAGCTTCAGCGCGCCGGCGAGCGCGTGCGAGGACTCGATCGCCGGGATGATGCCCTCGGTGCGCGAGAGCAGGGCGAAGGCCTCCATGGCCTCGGCGTCGGTGACCGGGAAGTACTCGGCGCGGCCGATGTCCTTCAGGTGCGAGTGCTCGGGACCCACGCCGGGGTAGTCGAGGCCGGCGGAGATCGAGTGCGCCTCGGTGATCTGGCCGTCGTCGTCCTGCATGACGTACGACATGGCACCGTGCAGCGAGCCGGGCGTGCCGGCCGTCAGCGTGGCGCCGTGGCTGCCGCTGTCGAGGCCGGAACCTCCGGGCTCGACACCGACCAGGCGGACGTCCGCGTCGTCGATGAAGCCGTGGAAGATGCCGATCGCGTTCGAGCCGCCACCGACACAGGCGACGACGGCGTCGGGCAGGCGGCCCGCCTTCTCGAGGATCTGCTCGCGCGCCTCGATGCCGATGATCCGGTGGAAGTCGCGGACCATCAGCGGGAACGGGTGCGGACCTGCGGCCGTGCCGAGCAGGTAGTGCGTCTCGTCGACGTTGGCGACCCAGTCGCGCAGCGCGTCGTTGATCGCGTCCTTCAGGGTGCGCGACCCGGACTTCACCGGGATGACCTCGGCGCCCAGCAGGCGCATGCGGGCCACGTTGAGAGCCTGGCGCTCGGTGTCGACCTCGCCCATGTAGACGACGCAGTCGAGGCCGAGGAGCGCGCACGCGGTCGCGGTCGCCACGCCGTGCTGGCCGGCGCCGGTCTCCGCGATCACGCGCTGCTTGCCCATGCGCTTGGTCAGCAACGCCTGGCCGAGCACGTTGTTGATCTTGTGTGAGCCCGTGTGGTTGAGGTCCTCGCGCTTGAGCCACACCCGCGTGCCGGCGTGCTCCGCGAACTTCGGGGCCTCGGTCAGCAGGGACGGACGGCCCGCGAAGTCGCGGAGGAGTCGCTTGAACTCGTTCACGAACTCCGGGTCGAGCCGCGCCTTGTCGTACTCGGCGGCCAGTTCGTCCACCGCGGCGATCAGGGCCTCCGGGACGAACCGGCCGCCCCACGGACCGAAGTGGCCACGTGCGTCGGGATCATGCGGTGTGGGCGTGAACTGGCCCATCGGGTGGCTCCTCTAGCGCTTGGATCAACCGTGCCCTACCGGCTGGGCCGGGGGCACGCGGGGTGTGAGCCCGCGGTCACGAGCTTGTTCACGGCGGCCTTGGGGTCTCCGCTGGTCACCAGGCTTTCGCCGACGAGCACCGCGTCGGCACCGGCGCCGGCGTACGACATCAGGTCGCCGGGCCCGGTCACGCCCGACTCGGCGATCTTGATCGTCTCGAAGGGTAGCCCCGGAGCGATCCTGCCGAAAACGTCTTTGTCGACCTCCAACGTGTGGAGGTTGCGCGCGTTCACCCCGATGACCGTCGAACCCGCCTCCAGCGCGCGGTCGGCCTCCTCGGCCGTGTGCACCTCGACGAGCGCCGTCATGCCGAGCGACTCGACCCGGTCGAGCAGCGACACGAGCGCGTTCTGCTCCAGCGCCGCCACGATCAGCAGCACCACGTCCGCGCCGTGCATGCGCGCCTCGTGCACCTGGTACGGCGACACGATGAAGTCCTTGCGCAGCAGCGGGATCTTCACCGCCCGGCGCACCGCGTCGAAGTCCGCCAGCGACCCGCCGAAGCGGCGCTGCTCGGTCAGCACGCTGATCACCGACGCGCCGCCCGCCTCGTACGCGGACGCGAGTTCGGCAGGTTCCGGGATCTCCGCCAGCGCGCCCTTGGAAGGGCTGCGGCGCTTGACCTCGGCGATGACGCCCACGTTCGGCCCGCGCAGCACCGACAGCACGTCGAGCGGCGGGGCGGTCTTGGCCGCGCGCTCCTTGACGACGTCGAAGGACAACTGAGCCTCACGAGCGGCGAGATCCTCACGCACACCTTCGAGGATCGACTCGAGAACCGTCACAGTCTTGAACCCCTTCCCGCTACAGGGATGCTAACCCCGGCGGAGTAACGCCCCAGCCACCGGGGTTCACCTGTCCACGCAGCTAACCAAGGTCGTAGGGGTGTCACATGCGCGAACGCAGGTGAATGATCTTCACTCGTTCGAGGTTGCCCTGCCGGGCTTCGGGTCGTCGGTCGGATCGTCACCGCGTTCGAGCGCGCGCCACATGTCCGTCTCGGGATCGGCCGCGCGGGTCTTCTGCCCGCCCATCCCGATCTTCGGCATCCGCCCTCCGAGCGCCACCAGCACCGCTCCGGACGCCACCACGAGAACGCCTCCGGCGATCGCCAGCCAGTGGCCGGACACCACTCCCGCGATGCCGACCACGATCAGCAACGCGCCGAGGACCCGGCGCGCCACGCCGCTCAGCGCGACGGCCGCCGCGACGGCCGCGAGGCACAGCAACGCGACCGGCACGGAGCCGGCACCCCAGAAGGCACCCGCCGCGCCCACGAGCAGGAGCGCGGCGATCCACAGCGGCGAACTAGCCTTCAACGGCCGGCGCCATCGTCTGCGCGGTGGCGATCGCGGCCAGCACCGCGCCCGCCTTGTTCAGGCACTCGTTGTCCTCGGCCAGCGGGTCCGAGTCGGCCACGATGCCGCCACCGGCCTGCACGTACGCCACGCCCTCGCGGACCAGGGCGGTGCGGATGGCGATGGCGGTGTCGGCGTCGCCGGCGAAGTCGAAGTAGCCGACGACGCCGCCGTAGAGGCCGCGGCGGGTGGGCTCCAGCTCCTCGATGAGCTCCATCGCGCGCGGCTTGGGCGCGCCGGACAGCGTGCCGGCCGGGAAGCAGGCGGCGACCGCGTCGTAGGCCGTCTTGCCCTCGGCCAGCTCACCGGTCACGGTCGACACGATGTGCATGACGTGGCTGTACCGCTCGACCTTGAAGAAGTCGACGACGTGCACCGAACCCGGCTTGCAGACGCGGCCCAGGTCGTTGCGGCCGAGGTCGACGAGCATCAGGTGCTCGGCGCGCTCCTTGTGGTCCGCGAGGAGGTCCTTCTCCAGCAGCGCGTCTTCCTCGGGGTCCTCGCTGCGCCAGCGTGTGCCCGCGATCGGGTGGGTGGTCGCCTTGCCGTCGCGCACCGTCACGAGCGACTCGGGGCTGGACCCGACGATGTCGAACCCGTCGAGCCGCAGCAGGTACATGTACGGGCTGGGGTTCGTCGCTCGCAGCACGCGGTAGATGTCGAGCGCGTCGGCGTCGGTCTCGATCTCGAACCGCTGCGACACCACGACCTGGAACGCCTCGCCCGCGCGGATGGCCTCCTTGGCCTTCTCGACGGCGGCGAAGTGCTCGGCCTGCGACCGCCGGCGGCGGAACTCGGGCTTGGGCCGCGAGAAGACGGCGGCGGTCGGCGGCGCGGGCGTGTGCAGCGCCGTCGTCATCTCGTCGAGGCGGCGCACCGCGTCGTCGTACGCGGCGTCGACCCGCTCGGCCGAGTCGTCCCAGTTGATCGCGTTCGCGATGAGCGTGACGGTGCCCTCGTGGTGGTCGAGCGCGGCGAGGTCGGTCGCCAGCAGCATGACCAGCTCGGGAATCTTCAGGTCGTCCTCGGCGATGACCGGCAGCCGCTCCAGCCGCCGCACCGCGTCGTAGCCGATGTAGCCGACCATGCCGCCGGTCAGCGGGGGCATGCCGGGCAACGGGTCCGTGCGCAGCACCTCGACGGTCTCGCGCAGCACCTGCAGCGGGTCGCCGCCGTCGGGCAGGCCGACGGGCCGCGTGCCGGTCCAGTAGGCCTCGCCGCCGTTCGCGGTGAGCGCGGCCGAGGAGCGCACGCCGATGAACGACCACCTCGACCAGGAGCGCCCGTTCTCCGCAGACTCGAAGAGGAACGTGCCCGGCTGATTGGCCCCGAGCTTGCGGTACAGGCCGACCGGGGTCTCGGCGTCCGCGAGCAGCTTGCGGACCACCGGGATGACCCGGCGGTTGACCGCGAGCTCGCGAAACTCCTCACGCGTGGGGCTCACGGCCCCCAGACCAGCGGCGGCCACAGCCCCGATGACGCTCACCATGCCGATGATTGTTGCATAAATTCAACATCTGTTGAACTATGACCCACGTGGAGCAAGTGAACCAGAAACGTCGAGGCCGCCGCGCCGCGGGCGAGGACACCAAGGCGGCGCTCGTCTCGGCCGCCCGTGAGGTGTTCATCGAGAAGGGCTTCGACGGTGCCACCGTACGCGCGATCGCTTCCAGGGCGGGCGTGGACGCCGCGATGGTCAACCACTGGTTCGGCGGCAAGGAGGGCCTGTTCGCCCAGTCCGTACTGCAGCTCCCGTTCGACCCGGCCGAGATCCTCAAGCGCCTGGTCGACGGCCCCGTCGAGGAAGCGGGCGAGCGCGTCATCCGCACGTTCGTGGCGGTGTGGGACGCGACGGGCGGCGGCACGTTCGCCGCGCTGATCCGCAGCGTCACCAGCCAGCCGGAGGTGGCGGGCGCGCTGAAGTCGTTCCTCATCAACGCGATCTTCAAGAACCTGCTGACGGAGCTCGGCGCCGAGCAGCGCGAGCTGCGCGCCACGCTGTGCGCCACCCAGATGGTCGGGCTCGGCATCGTCCGGTACGTCGTCGGGTTCGAGCCGCTGGCCTCGACCGACGTCGAGACCATCGTCAAGGCCATCGCCCCGAACCTGCAGCGCTACCTCACGGGCGACCTGGACTAGATCTCACACGTCGGCGAGCAGCACCGTGGCGTCGAAGCACGTGCGGTCGCCGGTGTGGCAGGCGGCGCCGACCTGGTCGACGACCAGCAGCAGCGTGTCGCCGTCGCAGTCGAGCCGGACCTCGTGCACGTACTGCGTGTGGCCGGACGTCTCGCCCTTCACCCACAGCTGCTGGCGGCTGCGCGAGTAGTACGTGGCGCGGCGGGTGGTGAGGGTGCGGTGCAGCGCCTCGTCGTCCATCCACGCCACCATCAGCACCTCACCGGTGCCGCGCTGCTGCGCGACCGCGCACACCAGGCCGTCCGGGGTGCGCTTGAGGCGCTGGGAAATTTCTGGATCGAGCGACGCGCTCAACGGGGACCTCCCAGGTGTTCACGGGCCGGTCCGGTGTTGAGCAGGACCACTCCGTAGATGTGCACGGCGGACAGCACGCCGGACGCGACGCGGGCCCACGCCGGTCCGTCGGCCAGCACGATGACGAGGTGCAGCAACGCGACTAGGACGAACACGATCATCGCCGGGTAGTGCATGAACCGGAGCCGCAGCAGCAGCGCGGCCGCGACGGGCAGCTCGACGGCGGCGATGAACGACGGCAGCTTCAGCACGTCCGCGTCGCCGGTCGAGCGCCACAGCACCAGGCCGACCGCGAAGAACACGAGCGCGCCGCCGATCGCGACCGCCGAGGCGACGCGCACCTCGACGGGCTTCACCGCACCACGACGCCGGCCTGGCGCAGGCCGTCCTTGACCTCGCTGATGCGGAGCTGCCCGAAGTGGAAGACGCTCGCGGCGAGCACGGCGTCCGCGCCCGCGGCGACGGCCGGCGGGAAGTGGTCGACCGCGCCGGCGCCGCCGCTCGCGATCAGCGGGACGTCGACCTCGCGGCGCACCAGTTCGAGGAGCTCGAGGTCGAACCCGGCCTTGGTGCCGTCGGCGTCCATCGAGTTCAGCAGGATCTCGCCGACGCCCAGCTCCTGGCCCTTCGCGGCCCAGGCGATCGCGTCGATGCCGGTGCCGGTGCGGCCGCCGTGCGTGGTGACCTCGAAGCCGGTGCCGCCGGGCACGCGCCGGGCGTCGACCGACAGCACGATGCACTGCGCGCCGTACCGCTCGGAGCACTCCTTGAGCAGCTCGGGACGCGCGATGGCGGCGGTGTTGAGGCTGACCTTGTCCGCGCCGGCGCGCAGCAGCTTGTTCACGTCCTCGGGGCTGCGCACGCCGCCGCCGACCGTGAGCGGGATGAACACCTGCTCGGCGGTGCGGCGGACCACGTCGAACGTCGTCTCGCGGTCGCCGCTGCTGGCCGTCACGTCGAGGAACGTCAGCTCGTCCGCGCCCTCGGCGTCGTAGGCCCTGGCGAGCTCGACCGGGTCGCCCGCGTCGACGAGGTTGGTGAAGTTGACGCCCTTCACCACCCGGCCGCGGTCGACGTCGAGACAGGGGATGACACGGACCGCGACTGACATGCGGGAAAGCCTACCGGGGAGCCTCGGGGACTACGCTGCGCGGCCATGATCAGGGAACTGGGCGAGGGCAAGTACCTGCTGCTGACGACGTTCCGCAAGAACGGCACCCCGGTGCCCACTCCGGTCTGGGTGCTGCCGGGCGAGAGCGACGACGTCGTCTACGCGTGGAGCGCCGCGGACACGGGCAAGGTCAAGCGGATCCGGCGCAGCGGCGACGTCGAGGTCGGGCCGTGCGACGTCCGCGGCAACCCGAAGGGCGACTCGGTCAGGGCGCACGCGGTGCTGCTGGACGACGAGGCGAGCGACGACGTGCGCTCGCGCATCGCGAAGAAGTACGGCGTGTTCGGGTGGCTCACCGTGACCGGCAGCAAGCTGCGGCGCGGCCGCACGGGGTCGATCGGCATCCGGATCACCGCCACGGGCTGACGCCTCCCGCACACATCGCCGTCAACGTCGAGTCAACATTGATCCACACGATCAACGTTGACTCGCCACCAGTGCACATTGACTCGCCGGCAATCAATGTTGATTTGCGGCAGGTTGACGCTGCCGTCCGCCGTCCATGTTGAGGCGCCGCCGTGCTCGTTGACGCCTGCCAGTCCATGTTGACGTACTGCCGGTCAATGTGGACTCAACATTGATTCAGTCGGATCAACGTTGACTGTCTCCGGATCAATGCGTGGTTGACGCTCGCTCCGCACGCCTCCTCGCAGATGACAACGTTGTCTTCCGTGCACGTGGACTTGACTCGTCAACCTTGCCTGCGTGCGTCAATGTTGAGTCAACGTGGACTGCGCGGCTCAACGTTGAGTCCACGTTGAGCCGTCAACCCGAGGTTGACCCGCGACTCGGCGTCAACCTAGAGTTGACGCATGATCCAGTTGACCGACCTGATCGTCTCGGTCGCTCAAGAGGCCGACGACGCTCTCGTGCGCCTGGCCAAGGCAGTCGAGATGAGCGGTCAGCTCAACGAGCTCGGCGACCACCTGATCGGGCACTTCGTGGACGAGGCGCGGCGGGGTGGCGCGAGCTGGGCCGAGATCGGCGAGAGCCTCGGCGTCACGAAGCAGGCGGCGCAGAAGCGGTTCGTCCCGCGGGAGTCCCCGGACCTGGGCAAGCCGAGCACGGAGCGCTACACCCAGCGGTCCCGGCGGGTCATCGCACTGGCCCGGCACCACGCGCGGTTCAGCGAGCGGATCGGCACCGAGCACCTGCTGCTGGGGCTGCTCGACGAGTCGGGCGGGCTCGCGGCCAAGACCATCGCGAAGCTGGAGTCGGGCGACGGCAGCACGCGCATCGCGGTGCTCAACCGCCTCGACTCAGAGGCCCGGCAACGGCCGGAGAAGCAGCCGTACACCACGCACTGCAAGAAGGCACTCGAACTGGCCGTGCGCGAGGCGCTGCGGATGGGTCACATGTTCATCGGCACCGAGCACATCCTGCTCGGCGTGCTGGCGGAAGGCGAAGGGACCGCGGCCGACGTGCTGCACAACACGGGTGTCACGCACGCGGCCGCGGCCACTCACATCGAGGCCGTGGTCAACGGACCGCAGCAAGCGCTTCCGGGAGCGTGAAAGCGCCGGCGTAGAGGGCCTTGCCGACGATCGAGCCCTCCACGCCGTCGCGCGACAGCTTCGAGAGCGCCACCAGGTCGTCCACAGTGGACACGCCACCGGAGGCGATCACCGGCGCGTCGGTGCGGGCGCAGACCTCGCGCAGCAGGTCCAGGTTCGGGCCCGTCAGCGTGCCGTCCTTCGACACGTCGGTGACGACGTAGCGGGTGCAGCCGTCGCGGTCGAGCCGCTCGAGGACCTCCCAGAGGTCGCCGCCGTCGGACGTCCAGCCGCGGCCCTTGACGCGGTGGCCCTGCTCGGTGATGCGGACGTCGAGACCCACCGCGATCTTCTCGCCGTGCGCGGCCAGCGCCTTCGCGCACCACTCCGGGTTCTCCAGCGCGGCGGTGCCGAGGTTCACGCGGGCGCAGCCGGTGGCCAGGGCGGCCTCCAGCGACGCGTCGTCGCGGATGCCGCCGGACAGCTCCACCTTCACGTCGAGCTCGCCGACGACGCGGGCGACCAGTTCGCGGTTGGAACCGCGGCCGAACGCGGCGTCGAGGTCGACGAGATGGATCCACTCCGCTCCGTCGCGCTGCCACTGCAAGGCCGCGTCGAGCGGCTCGCCGTAGTTCGTCTCGGTACCGGCTTCGCCCTGCACGAGCCGGACGGCACGACCGTCGGCCACGTCAACAGCGGGGAGGAGTGTGAACGTCACCCGGGCAGCCTAGCGTCCCCCAGCACGAGAGCGGCCACGCGCTCCTGGGCCTCGGTGGCCCGCGGGAACTTCGACGGGACCGGCGTGCCGGGGCCGGTCGCGGCGGGTCCGACGCCCGTCCACGGCCCGAACACCATGATCCCGGCGAACTCGGGGTGGTCCTGCGCGAGCGCCAGGTACTGGTACTGCGTGCTTTCGAGGTCCGCGTCGGTCTTGGCGCACCCCGGCTGCGGCGCGGCCTCGGGCAGTGCGAACAGCTCCTTGCCCGGTGCGCGCTGGGCGAGCTCGGTCATGCGGGCGTCCAACACGTCGTAGCCGGCGCAGTACTCGTCGAAGCCGACCCAGTCGACGGCGCCGGGCACGCGGAAGGCGTCGTCGATCCGGACGCCCGCCTCGATCAGCATGACCTTCTTGTCCGGGAACGCGTTCTTGATCTGCCGAGCGGAGAACTCGACGTCCTCGAAGCGCGCCGCGGTGGAATGGTTCGTCCTGCAGCACGAACCCCGCCACCCGATCGAGGTACGGGCGCACCTTCGCGGCGAGCACCTGCCAGCGTTCGGCGGCGTTCGGGTACAGCGGGCACCGGCCCGCGTCGCAGTCGAAGAACTCGTTGCCCGTGTGGACGACGCACCCCGCGGGAGCGCAGTCGTCCAGCACCTCGGGCCGGTAGGCGTCGGCGTCGCTGATCTGCACCCAGTTCAGGTTGCTGCGGCCGCGCACCTCGGGCAGGTGGTTGCCCCCGGCGGCGTTCAGCCGCGCGCCGAAGTAGCCGAAGTAGCGCAGCCGGGACCCGGGGCGTTTGCGCAGGTCGTCGGAGTTCAGCCGCTCGATCCGCAGGTCGTCGACGAGGCTGACGGTCCGGTCGTCGTCGGAGTAGCGCCCGAGGTAGAGCCACAGCCGCCCGGTCGGCACCGCCGCGCCCAGCGTGATCGTCCTGCGGGTGCCGTTGACCGTGAGGTCGAGCGCCGGTCCGGCCAGGGTGAGCGTCACGGCGAACGAGCCGTCGGCCCCGGCCTGTGCGAACGACGGCAGGTCCACGACCGGCTGTCCGGCTTGGAAGATCTGCACGCCTCCGTTGGCGCGCACCAGGAAACCGAGGTCGACGTCCTGATTGGACACGTAGCCCCAGCTGTTCGCCGAGCGGCTCAGCACGATCGACGACCAGTCGCCGGAGGTGCGACTGCCCGCCACCGGGGTCAGCGTCGCCGAGATCGACGACCCGGTGGACGGCGCGTCGAGCCGCACGGCCGTCGTGCCGAGGTGCAGGGAGAGCTTGCCGCGGTGGTTCGGGTGACCGACCTGCGCGAACCACGGGCGCGGGACGGTGCCGGTGTTCCACCTGCCGGACACCCTGCTGTACGTGACGGCGCCGGTTCCCTGACGTGCCACCAGGTTGTCGTTCAAGCCGTAGGTGGGATCCGCGTCCGCGGCGCCCTCGAAGGTGTCCTCGAACGGCGCCGGTGCGGCGTGCGCGCCCCCAGGCACGGCGAGACCGGCGGCCACGAGCGCGGCCACGGTCAGCAGTCGTGTGATCACGACAAGGTAGTCAACCAGTTCCGCAGCAGGTGTGCGCCGGCGTCACCCGATTTCTCCGGGTGGAACTGGGTCGCCCACAGCGGGCCGTTCTCGACGGCCGCGACGAACTCGTCGCCCGCGTGGTCCGCCCACGTCACGAGCGGCGGCTTGAGGTGGTCGGCCGGCTCCAACTCCCAGCGGCGCACGCCGTAGGAGTGGACGAAGTAGAACCGCGTGTCCTTGTCGAGGCCCGCGAACAGCTTCGACTCCTCGGGCGCGCGCACGGTGTTCCAGCCCATGTGCGGCACGATCGGCGCTTCGAGCCGCTCGACGGTGCCGGGCCACTCGCCGCAGCCCTCGGTCAGCACGCCGTGCTCGATGCCGCGTTCGAAGAGGATCTGCATGCCCACGCAGATGCCGAGCACCGGACGGCCGCCGGCGAGGCGCTCGCCGATGATCCGGGCGCCCCGCACCGAGTTGAGACCTTCCATGCACGCGGCGTACGCGCCGACGCCGGGCACCACCAGACCGTCCGCCTCGCGGGCGGCCTTCGGGTCCGACGTCACCTCGACATGGGCGCCGACCCGCTGGAGCGCGCGCTCGGCCGAGCGCAGGTTGCCGGATCCATAGTCAAGTACGACGACACGTGCCACGACGTCCAGGTTAGTCGGTCGGCACCGCGCCCTGCGTCACCGGTATGACCGGCAACACGGTGTTGATGGGCTTGGTGCGCACGAGCCGGCGCCTGAGCACGACCAGCAGCCCCAGCATCACGACGACGAGCAGCGCGGCCGTGAGGTAGTACACGACGGCCGGGACGCCGAACATGATCGTCGCGAGCGCCGTCAGCGCGATCAGCGGGACGATCAGCGCGAGCGGCCACTGCTGGGCGTGCGGCGCCTCCAGCGTTCCGAGCACGGAGTCGGCGCGGCCCTGTTCCGCGAGCTCGGCGACCTGGGCGACCTCCGGCAGCCCCGCCGCGCGGAAGAACTCCGGGATCGCCGCGCGGCCGTTGCCGTAGTCGCGAATGCGTTCGAGCGAGCCCTTGCGGCTGGCCGCCGGGTAGAGCGCGGTGAGCTTGTCGACGGCGTCGAGCTGCCACTTCTCCTTCTCCCGCAGGTCGACCAGCCCCGCGGTCGACCGGTCGAAGAACCGGCCGACCGGCCCCGACTGCTTCGCCTGCGCCGACAACCGCAACACGGCCTCGCGCGAACCCCACATGGAGGCGCGGCCGAGCGTCGTGGTGAACATGTAGAGCAGCGCGGCGTCGTCGTTCCAGACGGCGAGGGCGGCGCCGCCCCCGATCCTGCGCACGCGGTTCGTCATGTACGCGGCCTCGTTCAGCCTGGTGCCCGGTGGGGGCAGCAGCACCGTGCCGGACTGCACCGGGACGAGCGCCGCGGGGCCCACGTTGCCGCTGTGCATGGACTTCTGCAGTTCGGCGGCGTTCAACGGGGTCCAGATCAGCATTCTCACGACCAACATCATTCCTGGTCCGCCTCGCTCGCCCATGCAGACATGCCAAGGATGTCGCGCACCGGAAACCGATCAGCCTGTGCGCCCCGGTGCAGTGAGACCGCGGTGATCGCCCCCAGCAGCGCCAACGCGCCCGCCATCAGCACGTACACGGGAACCGTGACCAGGACCGGGATCTTCGACAGCGACAGGAGGAGGACGACGGCAACGGACATCACCACGGCGCCGCCCAGAGAGAGCGCGGGGTTGATCCACGGCTGGTCGTTCATCCCCTGGCGCTCGCCGACGACGCTCTCCCACCACTTCTTCTCGTGGTGCGGCACGGCGTCGTCGACCTCGCCGCCGTCGATCCGGACGAGCGCCGCGGCGTCCAGCGAGAACCCGGCGGACTCCAGCGCGACCCGCAGCGCGCCCACCCCGTCGAGCACGCCCTGCGCCCGCACGGCGTCCGCTGCCTCGGTGAGCCAGCTGAGCCCTTCCGGGACGCGCTTCGGCGGTCCCGGTTCGAAGTGGTCGTCCGGGCCGAACCGCCAGCCGCGGACCACGCCGTCGAACCAGACGATCCACGCGGTGGTCTCCGTCCACATCAGACCGATCCGGCGGCCCTTCACGACGCGCAGGCCGTCGATCAGCGTTTCCGACGTGTACGGGTCCGGTCCGAGCACGAACGTGCCGTGCGCGACGGGAACGAGCAACCGCGGCCGGGTGGGGCGCTTGGCCAGTTCCGCCCTGGTCGTCTCCAGGTCCGAGGTGGTCCAGATGACCACGCGTGGGGTGTGCACGACCAGGATCCTGCCTGATCGTGCACACGCCTCACCTCTATACGGCGCGAGAAGGCGCGCCGGTCCAGTCATCCCCCATGACTGCGAACATGTTTCTTCACCCCCTGAAGAAACTCCGCACAGCACTCCCCAGCCCCACCACGTCGAGATCATGTGCCGCGTCATGATCTTCGGCCGTGCCGTAGTTGCGGAGCTCTGCGTGCCGTTTGACTCCTGTAGAACGAACGCGGTGCGGGATTTGTTGCAGTGTTTCGGACACGAAATGGGAAGAGGTTCCTTCGAGGTACGGCTCCACCACCAGCACGTCGGCGTGGTCGGTGTCCCGCACCGCCTTGCGCAGCCCGTCCGAGTCGAACGGACGCACGGTGGCCGCGTACAGCACGGTGACGTCGGCGTTCTCGGACTCGACGGCCTTGAGGACGCGGTCGAGCATCGGTCCGACGGCGAGCACCACGCCGCGTTTGCCGTGGCGGATCGTCGTGAACCCCTGGCCCACCGGGTACGCCTGGGCGTTCTCGTGCAGCGAAAGCCTCATGTAGACCCGGTTGTCGTCCTCGAGCGCCTGGTGGAGCAGCGGCGTGACCTCGTCCGCGTGGCCGGGCACGTGCACGGTCCAGCCGGGCAGCGTGTCGAACAGCGCGACATCGCCGGGTGACTGGTGCGTGCGCCCCCACGCCGGGTCGTCGTAGGACGCTCCGATGCTGACGAACACCGCGCCGACGTCCTGGTGCCCGATGTCGAGCTTGATCTGCTCGTAGGGCCGTTCGACGAGGAACGGCGCGTAGCTGTGCACGACCGGCCTCAACCCGGCCAGCGCGAGCCCGCCGGCCACGCCCACCATGGTCTGCTCGCGGATCCCGACGTCCACGACGCGTTCGTTCTCCTGCGGGAACTCGTTGCTGGAGATCACCGCGGTCACCACGGCGATCCGCGGGTCGGCGGCGATCCGGTCGTTGACCGTCCGGACGAACGCCTGGCGCATGGTGGTCATCAGCAGCTCTTCTCGATCTTGGCGACCACCGCGTACGGGCGGTCGTGCGGCGCGGTCAGTGCGGTGAAGATGGCCTCGTGGTCGCGGCCGTCGACCTCGGCGGTCTGCCACCCCTCGACGGCGAACCGCCGCGCGATGCCGCCGGGCCACCCGTACATCGCGGACTGGTTGTCGATCACGATCGCGGTGAGGTTCGACACCCCTCTGCGCGCCGCCACGGCGATCGCCTCGTGGTTGCTCCCCTCGTCCAGCTCCCCGTCGCCGACCAGCACGAACGTCCGCCCGCGGCTCTTGGCGACGCGCTGCCCGATCGCCGTGCCGACCGCGATCGGCAACCCGTGCCCGAGCGACCCGCTGCTGATCTCCGCGCCCCTCACGAGCACCCGGTCGGGGTGCTGGCCGAGCGGGCTCTCCCACGACGTCCAGTCGTCCAAAATGGACTCGTCGATGAACCCCTTCTCCGCCAGCACGGCGTAGTAGGCCATCGGCCCGTGCCCCTTGGACAGCAGGAACCGGTCGCGGTCGGGGTCGTCGACCGTCGCCGGCGTGACGTTGAGGACCTTGTCGTAGAGGACCCAGAGCACGTCGATCGTGGACGCCGCAGCCCACTCGTGCTTCTCGTCCCCGGTCATCCTCGCGAAGAGCTCTGGTATCCGTTGCATGGCACCAACTGTTCAACCTCGACCATGCTGGAGGTCAAGCGGTTACCATGATCTGCGTGAGCAAGCTGCCGGAAATGCTGACCATCGGCCAGGTCGCCGAGCGCAGCGGCGTCCCCCACACCGCGCTGCGCTTCTACGAGGACAGGGGTCTCATCTCCTCGGTCCGCACGGCGGGCAACCAGCGGCGCTACCTGCGCTCGGTGCTGCGCCGCCTGGCCTTCATCCGCACCGCGCAACGGGTGGGCCTCACCCTGGAGGACGTGCGCGACGCCCTCGCGC
Organism: Lentzea sp. NPDC003310; assembly: GCF_040610935.1. Lineage (NCBI taxonomy): Bacteria > Bacillati > Actinomycetota > Actinomycetes > Pseudonocardiales > Pseudonocardiaceae > Lentzea > Lentzea sp. NPDC003310. The sequence continues at coordinate 49,485 of NZ_JBEXNC010000024.1, read as the reverse complement.
AGCTGCCGGACAACCGCACGCCGACCAAGTCGGACTGGGAGCGGTTGTCGCGGTCGTGGAAGTCGGAGCTGGACGCGCGGATCGACGCGCTCTTCCGGCTGCGCGACCGGTTGACCGGGTGCATCGGGTGCGGGTGCCTGTCGTTGCGCAGCTGTGCTTTGCAGAACATCGATGACGAGCAGGCGTCACACGGGCCGGGGGCGCCGCAGCTCAAGCCCGCCGCCGAAGGTGGCGTCGTCTAGAGAAGCGGCGCCGTCACTCCCAAAACCGGTGGACGTGCTGTGGTTTGCTGGGGAGGAGATGGAAGACGAAAGAATGATCCGCCTTTCGAAGCGGATGTCCAAGGCGCTCCGGCACAAGCCCGAGCGCGTCGGCCTCACCCTCGACCCCGCGGGGTGGGTGGCGGTGGCCGACCTGCTCGAGGCGCTCGGGATGTCGGAGACCGACATGCTGGAGGTCGTCGAGCGCAACGACAAGAAGCGGTTCACCGTCGACGGGGACCGCATTCGCGCCAACCAGGGCCACAGCGTCGAGGTCGAGCTCGGGTTGCCCACCGCGGTGCCGCCCGACCAGCTGTTCCACGGCACGGTCGCGCAGCACCTCGACGACATCATGCGCGACGGGTTGCGGCCCATGTCACGGCACGACGTGCACCTGTCGCCTGACCGCGAGACCGCTCGCCGGGTCGGTGCGCGGCGCGGCAGGCCGGTGATCCTCACCGTTGCCGCTGGGGTGATGCACGGGGACGGGCACGAGTTCCGGCTCAGCGCCAACGGGGTGTGGTTGGCTCAGCACGTGCCGGCCCGGTATCTGGAGCTCGCGTGAAGCGTGTCGTCGAGGACGACCTGGTGACCATGCACGAGCCGGACCCAGCGACGTTCCACTGGGTCCTCGCCCGCAAGAACTGAAGGTCAGAGCAGCCAGAGAACGGCGCCGCCCACCGCCACCAGGAGCAGCACCAGCAGGATGATCGCCAGGACCTTGGCGGTCTTCCACGTGGTGTAGACGCCACCGGCCAGGAAGCCCGCGAGGGCCAGCAGGCCGATGACGACGACTTCCTTCGGCATCAGAGCACGCCCTTGGTCGACGGGATGCCGCCGACGCGCGGGTCGGGTTCGGTGGCCACGCGCAGGGCTCGCGCGATGGCCTTGTACTCCGCCTCCGCGATGTGGTGCGGGTCGCGGCCGTACTCGACCCGCACGTGCAGGGCGATCTGGGCGTGGAAGGCGAGCGACTCGAAGACGTGCCGGTTCAGCACGAACGGGTAGTTGCCGCCGATCACGAAGCTGTTGAACTGCTCCGGTTCGCCCTTGTGCACGGTGTACGGGCGGCCCGAGACGTCGACCGCGGCGTGCGCGAGCGTCTCGTCCATCGGGATCCAGCAGTCGCCGAAGCGGCGGATGCCCTTCTTGTCCCCCAACGCTTCCCGCAGCGCCTGGCCCAGGACGATGGCGATGTCCTCGACCGAGTGGTGGGCGTCGATGTGCGTGTCACCCGTGGCGCGGACGATCAGGTCGAAGCTGCCGTGCACGCCGAACGCGGTGAGCATGTGGTCGTAGAACGGCACGCCGGTGCTGATCTCCACCTGGCCGGTGCCGTCCAGGTCGATCTCCACGTAGACCGACGACTCCCTGGTGGTGCGCTCCACCTTGCCAACACGGCTCACCGGCCGACCTCCTTGCTGGCCGCGAGGAAAGCGTCGTTCTCCTCGGGCGTTCCGATGGTCACGCGCAGGTGACCCGCGATTCCGACGTCCCGGATGAGCACGCCGTGGTCCAAATAGGACTTCCAGACCTCACGTGCGTTCTCGAACCAGCCGAACAGCACGAAGTTCGCGTCCGACGGCACGACCTGGAAGCCCATCTCCGTCAACGCCGCCGACACCCGGTCGCGTTCGGCGGCCAAGCGGGCCACCGAGCCCAGCGTCTCCGCGGCGTGCCTCAGCGACGCCCGAGCGGCCGCCTGCGTCAACGCCGACAGGTGGTACGGCAGGCGGACGAGCTGCAGCGCGTCGACCACGGCCGGTGCGGCCGCGAGGTAGCCGAGGCGGCCGCCCGCGAACGCGAAGGCCTTCGACATCGTGCGCGAGACGATCAGGCGCGAGCCGAACTCGTCCAGCAGCTTGATCGCGCTCTCCTGCGGGGAGAACTCCGCGTACGCCTCGTCCACGACGATCATGCCGGTCGAGGACGCGATCAGCAGGCGCAGGTCCTCGAGCGGGATCGACTGGCCCGTCGGGTTGTTCGGCGACGTCACGAAGACGACGTCCGGACGCGTCGAGGCGATGATCTCCGCCGCCTTCTCCACGTCGAGCGAGAAGTCGGGACGGCGCGGGGTCGGCGACCACTCCGTGCGGGTGCCGGCCGCGATGATCGGGTGCATCGAGTACGACGGCTCGAAGCCCAGTGCCACCCGGCCCGGACCGCCGAACGCCTGCAGGATCTGCTGCAGGATCTCGTTGGACCCGTTGGCGGCCCACGTGTTCGCCGACGTCAGCGGGACCGACGTCGCCTCGGCCAGGTACGCCGCCACGTCCTCGCGCAACGCCACGGCGTCGCGGTCCGGGTAGCGGTGCAGCTCGCCCGCGATCTCGGCGACCGCCGCGACGACGTCCGCCGCGAGGGCGTCGGTCGGCGGGTACGGGTTCTCGTTGGTGTTCAGGCGGTACGGGACGTCGAGCTGCGGCGCGCCGTAGGGCGTGCGGCCGCGCAGGTCCTCACGCAGGGGGAGGTCGGACAGCTCCACCCGCGCACCGATCACCGGCTTCATCGCGTGAACCTCGCTGTGACGGCCTGCCCGTGCGCGGGCAGGTCTTCCGCGTTGGCCAGCGCGACGACCTTGTCGGCGACCTCCCGGAGTGCTTCCTCGGAGTAGTCGATCAGGTGGATGCCGCGCAGGAACGTCTGCACGGACAGGCCGGACGAGTGCCGCGCGCAGCCGCCGGTGGGCAGCACGTGGTTCGAGCCGGCGCAGTAGTCGCCGAGCGACACGGGCGCGTAGGCACCGACGAAGATGGCGCCAGCCGACCGGATCCGGTTCGCCACGGCACGGGCGTCGCGCGTCTGGATCTCCAGGTGCTCGGCGGCGTAGGCGTCGACCACGCGCACGCCTTCGTCCACATCGGACACCAGCACGATGCCGGACTGCTTGCCGGACAACGCAGTGCGGATGCGCTCGGTGTGCTTGGTCCCGCCGATCTGGCGCTCCAGCTCCGCGTCGACCGCGTCCGCGAGCTCGTCGGAGTCGGTCACCAGCACGGACGCCGCGAGCGGGTCGTGCTCGGCCTGGGAGATCAGGTCGGCGGCCACGTGCACGGCGTCGGCGGACGAGTCGGCGAGGATCGCGATCTCCGTCGGGCCGGCCTCGGAGTCGATGCCGATCAGGCCGCGCAGCAACCGTTTGGCCGCGGTCACGTAGATGTTGCCGGGGCCGGTGACGATGTCGACCGGGGCCAGTTCGGCGCCGTCGGTGTCGACGCCGCCGTGCGCCAGCAGCGCCACGGCCTGCGCGCCGCCCACTGCCCACACCTCGTCGACGCCGAGCAGCGCGGCGGCGGCCAGGATCGTCGGGTGCGGCAGGCCGCCGAACTCCGCCTGCGGCGGCGAGGCCACGACCAGCGACTCGACGCCCGCGATCTGCGCGGGGACGACGTTCATGACGACGGTGGACGGGTAGACGGCGAGGCCGCCGGGCGCGTAGAGGCCGACGCGGGCGACCGGCACCCACTTCTCGGTGACGGTGCCGCCGGGCACGACCTCGGTGGTCGTGTCGACGCGCTTCTGGTCGGCGTGCACGCGCCGGGTGCGCGCGATGACCTCTTCCAGGGCCTCGCGCACGGACGGGTCGAGGGAGGACAAAGCGGACGAGATGGCCGAAGCGGGCACGCGGACGGAGTCGGGACGAACCTGGTCGAACTTCTCGGTGTACTCGAGAGCCGCCTCGACGCCGCGTTCCGCGATCGCGTCCACCACGGGGCGTACATGATGCAGAACCGCGTCCACGTCCACCTCGGCGCGCGGCACGATGGCACGCAACTGAGCGGGAGTCGTGGTCCGACCTCGCAGGTCGATGCGGTTCAGCATGTCCTACAGCCTAGTTCCTGCGGAAATCTGTCAACGGTCAGCCCGCTATCGGCGCTACTCAGCCTGTGACGGCCCGGCCACGCTCGGTCGAGCACCACTCCGTCGCAAACCCCTGCTGATGATGGAGGACCCATGTTCACCAAGAGCCGCGGCAAGATCGCCGCAGTGCTCGCGATATGCCTGCCCGTGCTGGTCGCGGGCATGGCGACGCCCAGCACGGCCGACTCCGGCCGCTACCTGCTGGAGGTCACGGCCAACACCTCGGCCGAACGCACCCAGGTCGCCCAGATCGGCGTCGACGTGCTCGGCGCGACGAAGCTCACCACGGTCTCGGTCGTCGCGGACAAGTCCCAGTACGCCGCCCTGAAGGCGACCGGGCTGCCGATCAAGTACCTCGGTGACTTCGAGCAGCAGCTCAAGAGCCTCGGCAAGGTCCAGTTCGCGGACCCGCAGCCGGGCCAGGTCGGCACCCAGGACTTCCCGTCCGGCTACACCGGCTACCACAACTTCGCGGAGACGGTCGCGGAGCTGCAGCAGACGGTCCGCGACCACCCGTCGCTCGCGAGCCTGCGCAGCATCGGCAAGAGCTACCAGAACCGGGACATCTGGGCGCTCAAGGTCAGCGACAACGTCGCGACCGACGAGAGCGAACCGGAGGTGCTGCTCGTCTGCGGCCAGCACGCCCGCGAGCACCTGACCGTCGAGCAGTGCCTGCAGATCATCAAGCGCTACACCGACAACTACGCGAACTCCGCGATCAAGAACCTCGTCGACAGCCGCGAGGTCTGGATCGTCCCGATGATGAACCCGGACGGCGCCGAGTACGACATCGAGACCGGGTCCTTCCGCGGCTGGCGCAAGAACCGCCAGGGCAACGGCACCGACCTCAACCGCAACTGGGGCTACAAGTGGGGCTGCTGCGGCGGTTCCAGCGGCAGTTCGACGTCGGACACCTACCGCGGCACGTCGGCGTTCTCCGCGCCGGAGACCGCGCGCATCCGCGACTTCGTGAACTCGCGCGTGGTCGGCGGCACGCAGCAGATCAAGACGTTCATCGACTTCCACTCGTTCTCGGAGCTCGTGCTGTGGCCGTACGGCTACACCCGCGCCGACACGGACACGGGCCTGAACGCCGACGAGGCGCGCGCGTTCCAGACGCTGGGCCGGCAGATGGCCGCCACCAACGGCTACACGCCGGAGCAGGCGAGCGACCTGTACATCACCGACGGCAGCAGTGACGACTGGATGTGGGGCCAGCACAAGATCTGGGCCTACACCTTCGAGATGTACCCGAGCAGCGGCGGCCTCAACGGCTTCTACCCGCGGGACACGGTCATCGCGCAGCAGACCGCGCGCAACGACCGCGCCGTCGACCTGTTCATGAGCTACTCGGACTGCGTGAAGCGGATCATCAACCAGACCTGCTGATCCTCTCCAGCGCCTGATCGATCTCGTCGTGGGTGACGAAGTAGTGCGGGGAGGCCCGCACTACTTCGTCCAGGCCGCGGCGGGTCATGTCGAACCGCGTGGACGCGCGCTGCGACACCGTGACGGCGACGTCCTCGCGCCACAGCCGGTCCTTGAGCTCCATCGCGGGCACCCGGTCGCTCGTGAACGTGACGATGCCCGCCTGCCGTTCGCCCAGATCCTGAACAGTGATACCGGGCAGCGTCGCAAGGCCTTCGCGCAAGCGCTTGGCACGGTCCCCGACCTCGGCCTCGATCACGTCCGGCCCCTTGGCCAGCGCGTACCTCACGGCGGCGATCAGCCCCAGCCGGTCCGCGACGCTGAACTCCCACAGCTCGAACACCCGCGCGTCGTCACGCGGCTCGTAGCGGTCGGGGGCGACCCACTCGGCGGCGCTGTGGTCCATCAGACGCGGCCGCAGCCGGCGCCGCACGTCGTCGCGCACCACCAGCGCGCCCGTGCCGCGCGGTCCGCGCAGCCACTTGCGGCCGGTGCACACGAGCATGTCGTAGTCGAGGCCGCGCAGGTCGAGCTGGCCGGTGGACTGGCAGGCGTCGAGCAGCACCAGCGCGCCCACCTCGCGCGCCTTCGTCGTGACCTCGTTCACCGGGTTGACCAGGCCGCCGTTCGTGGGCACGTGCACGAGCGAGATCAGCTTGACCCGTTCGTCGAGGTCGAGGGCTTCGACGTCGACCTGGCCGTGCCGGTCGGACGGGATCACCTCGACCACCGCGCCGGTCTCCTCGGCGCGACGCAGGATCGGCACCGCGTTGCCGCCGTACTCGACCTCGGTGACGAGGATCCGGTCGCCCTGCGCGAGCGGCACGGCGTCGAAGAGCGTGAGCCACGAGCGGGTGGCGCTGTCGGTGAACGCGACCTCGGAGGCCCGGCAGCCGAAGAACTCGGCCAGCACGCCGTAGCCCGCCTCCAGGTCGGCGTGGCGCTCGGCGGCGGCCCGGTAGCCGCCGATCTCGGTCTCCCGCCGCAGGTGCCCGACCACCTCGTCCACCACCTCGGCGGGCGGGATCGAGGAACCGGCGCTGTCCAGGAAGATCAGGTCGCTCACCCGTCCCACTGTGCCACCATCGAGGTCATGGGGGATCGAGCTTTCGGTTACAGCGCACCCGCGGCCGGCGGCAGCGAGACGCAGGTCACGACCAGCCGGACGCTGCACCGTGGGCGGTCCGTTGTGGACGGCAAGCTCGTGCTGGAGATCTCGGGCTCTACCACCGAGTCGCCGCGGTTGGACCCGCCGACGAAGGTCGAGTTCTGGGCCGACGACCCCGGCGCCGTGGTTCGCGCGTTGCGAAAATAGGCTTCCCGCCATGGTGGAGATCCCCTACGGCAAGCGCATGAAGCCGAGGTACGTGCGGTTCCTGATCATCACGGTGGTCGGGGTCGCGCTGGTCGCGTTCGGCCTCGACATCCCGTGGCTGCTCATCACGCTGATCGTGCTCGGCGTGATGAACACGGTCGTGTGCGTGGGCGCTCTCTACGTGCTGACCAAGCAGCCGCACACCGTCTCCGGCGACGAACTGCGGTTGCGGCAGCTGGGGTTCTTCGACTGGCGCATCCCGACCGAGGACCTCGGCGCCGCGCAGGTCGCCGAGCGCACGCACAAGGGGCAGCGCAGCGTCGCGGTGATCGGCGACGCGCTCGTCATCCAGTCGCTGACCAGGACGAACGTGTCGGTGCCGTTCCACGAGCCGCAGCTCGTGAACCTGGGCAAGACGGGCGTGCAGCGGGTCGAGCGCGTCGAGTTCTGGGCGGACGACCCCGACCGCGCCGTCCGCGAGATCAACGCCCGGACTACTTAGGCTCCCACTTCTCCAGGTTCCACCAGGGGCCCCAGGCCAGCGCGCCGTAGGAGTTCGGGTCGACCACGGGCTGGTAGCCGGTCCACGAGTCGCGCATCACGTACGCGTGCTCGGGGAAGACCAGCACCGCCATCGACGGCGCGGCCACGAACGCCTGCTGGAAGAGCTTGTAGGCCACGGCCCGCTGCGCCGGGTCGATCAGCCTGCGGCCGTTCTCGAGCGCCGCGTCGGCGGCGGGGCTGCCCTGGCCGCGCAGGTCGTAGAGCATCAGGTCGGGGTCGAACGGCGAGCCCTCGCCGAACAGCAGCGCGTCCTGCGCCATCCGCGGCCGGATCGCCTCCCAGGACAGGCCGGCGAGCTGCACGTCCACGCCGACGGCCTTGGCGTCGGCGGCGAACGCGGTCGCGAGGTCCGCGCGCAGGTCGTCGCCCAGCGGGTACATCAGCGTGAAGCGGGCGGCGACGCCTTCGCGCACCCGGATGCCGTCCGCGCCGGGCACCCAGCCACCGACGTCGAGCAGGCGGGTGGCCTCGGACTTGTCGAAGCGGAACTTCGCGGTGGGGTCGAACTCCTCGGCCAGCGCGTCCGGCACCGGTGTGTACGCGGTGGTGCCCTTGCCCTCCAGCAGGCTGTCGATCATGGCCTGGCGGTTCGCGGCGAAGTTCAGCGCGAGGCGGATCGAGGCGTTGCCGGTGACGGGGTTGGCCGTGGGCAGCCGCACGGCGCGGTAGTCGGCGCTGCGGTGGTAGTTGACCTGCAGGCCCGACTTACCGGCGAACTGCGTGGCGATCTTGGGCGGCAGCACCGTGCCGTCGAACTCGCCGTCCTGCATGCGGCGGGCGCGCTGGTTGTCGTCGGTGACGAAGACGACCGTCACCTTCTTGACCTTCGGCGCGCCGTCGAAGTAGCCCTCGTTGGACTCCAGCAGCAGCCGGTCGCCCTTCTTCCACTCGGTGACCTTGTACGGGCCGGTGCCGACGGGCTGGCCGTTCGGGTTCGCCTGCTCGCTGGGCAGGACGCCGAGCACGAGCAGGTGCGGGAACGCGGCCTGCGTCTGGGTGAGGGTGAAGCGGACGGTCGACGGGTCGAGCTGCTCCACGCCCTTGAGGGTGCTGAACCTGTCCTTGACGGGGTTCTGCAGCGCCGCCGTGTACGTGGCGACGACGTCCTCTGCGCCGAACGTGCTGCCGTCGGTGAACTTCACGTCGCCGCGCAGCTTGACCGTCCAACTCAGCCCGTCCGCCGACGGCTGCGGCAGGTCGGCCGCGAGCCGCGGGGTGAGCGACCCGTCCTGGCGGTGCTCGACGAGGCCGTCGTAGATCTTGGACACACCCTGCGCGCCGTAGCCGAGCAGCGGGTTCAGCGTCGTGGGCTCGTCGCGGTCGGCCAGCACGATCGACGTGCCGTTCGCGCCACCGTCCGGGCGGGGCGCGGCGGTCTCGGTGCAGCCCGCGACGGCCAGCAACACGACGAGGAGCAGTGGGGAACGCACGAGTCGGACCCTACAGTGATCCCCATGCGCATCGCCGTGAGTCAGATCAGCTCGACCACCGACCCCCGCTCCAACCTGGAGCTGGTGCGCGACGCGGTGCGGCGGGCCGAGGGCGCGCGGGTCGTGGTGCTGCCCGAGGCGACGATGTGCCGGTTCGGCGTGCCGCTGGGGCCGGTCGCGGAGCCGTTGGACGGGCCGTGGGCGACGGCGGTGCACGAGATCGCGGCTTCGCACGACGTCGTGGTGGTGGCGGGCATGTTCACGCCTTCCGGTGACCGCGTGACGAACACGCTGCTGGTGACCGGGCCGGACCTGCACGTGGGCTACGACAAGATCCACCTGTGCGACGCGTTCGGGTTCCAGGAGTCGCGGACGGTCGCGCCGGGGTCCGCGCCGGTGGTGTTCGAGGTCGACGGGGTGACGCTGGGGGTCGCGACCTGCTACGACGTGCGGTTCCCCGAGCTGTTCCGGGCGCTCGCGGACAAGGGTGCGTCGGCGGTGCTGGTCGGGGCGTCGTGGGGCGCCGGGCCGGGGAAGAAGGAGCAGTGGGAGCTGCTGGTGCGGGCTCGGGCGTTGGACTGCACGTCGTACGTGGTGGCGTGCGGGCAGGCTCATCCCGGGGATCTCGGGTCTTCGGCGCCGACCGGGATCGGGTACTCGACGGTGGCGGACCCGTTCGGCAACGTCGTGGTGCAGTTGTCGGAGCAGGTGTCGGACACGGTGGTGGATCTCGACCTCGACCTGGTGACCCAGGCCCGAGAGGTGTTGCCGGTCCTCGCGAACCGGCGCCTCACCTCCAGCTAACGCAGGTCCATGCCGAGGTCGAGTGACGGGCTGGAGTGCGTGAGGCCGCCCACCGCCAGGTAGTCGACGCCGGTCTCGGCGTACGCGCGGGCCACGTCCAAAGTGAGCCCGCCGGACGCCTCCAGCTTCACGCCGTCCGGCCTGCGCGCCACCGCCTGGGCGCACTGCTCGGGCGTGAAGTTGTCCAGCAGCACCAGTTCCGCGCCCTCGGCCAGTGCCTCGTCGAGCTGCTCCAGGCTGTCGACCTCGACCTCCATCAGCAGTTCCGGCGCGTGGGCGCGGGCCGCGCGGATCGCGGCGCCGACCGAACCCGCAGCGGCGACGTGGTTGTCCTTGATGAGGATCGCGTCGCCGAGGCCCATGCGGTGGTTCACGCCGCCGCCGGCGCGCACCGCGTACTTCTGCAGCAGACGCAGGCCCGGCAACGTCTTGCGCGAGTCGCGGACGGCCGCGCCGGTGCCCTCGATCGCGGTGACCCAGCGGGCGGTCTGAGTGGCGATGCCGGAGAGGTGGCAGATCAGGTTGAGCGCCGTGCGTTCGACGGTGAGCAGGCCCCGGGTCGGGCCGGTGAGCACCAGTGCGGGCTCACCGGGGACGGCCTTGTCGCCGTCCTGCGCCTCGGTGACCACCTCGATGTCCGGCAGGTAGCGCTGGAACGCCGTGCGGGCAACGGAAACGCCGCACAGCACGCCTGCCGCGCGCGGGGTGATCTCGGCGGTCGCGACCGCCTTCTCCGGCACGGTCGCGAGCGTCGTGGCGTCGAGGCCGTAGCGGAGGTCCTCCTCCAGCGCGAGCTGGATGACCCGGTTCGCGTCGTCCCAGTCGGTGTTGCCGTCGGTGGTCATGCGACACCCTTTGCGAGCACGGGATCGGCCAGCACGGGCTGGCCGGTCGGGGTGAGCCGGACGAGCTGACTGCGTTGCCACGCCTCGGAACGCTCGGTGAAGTCCGTGCGGACGTGGCAGCCGCGCGACTCGGTGCGCTGCTGCGCGGCGGCGATCAGGGCGCGGGCGGCCGTGGTGAGCGCCGCGTCCTCGACCAGTTCGCGCGACTCCAGCTGCTTGTCCACAGTGGACACGTCGAGCACCGAGCCGACGACGGCCAGGCCCTCGGCGTCGCGGCCGATGGCGGCGTAGCGGGACATCACGCGCTGCAGCAGGTCGCGGTCCGCGACCGGGGCGGTCGGCAGGACCGGGTCCACGGCGCGGGCCGGGGCGATCAGGCCGATCGCGAGGTCCGCGGCCACGGTCTCGGCGGCGCGGGTGCCGCAGACCAGGCCTTCGAGCAGGCTGTTGGAGGCCAGGCGGTTCGCGCCGTGCAGGCCCGTGCGGGCGACCTCGCCGACCGCGTACAGGCCGGTCACGCCGGTGCGTCCGTCCACGGTGGACACCACACCGCCGCAGGCGAAGTGGGCCGCCGGGGCGACCGGGATCGGGTCGGTGGCCGGGTCGACACCGACCGAGACGCACGCCGAGTACACCGTCGGGAAGCGGGTCGCCATGTCGTGCAACGACGTCGCGTCCAGGAAGACGTGGTCGTCGACGCCACCGGGCTCGGTCGCCATGTGCCGGGTGATCGCGGCCGCCACGACGTCGCGCGGGGCCAGGTCCTCCAGCGGGTGCACGCCCTTCATCACGCGGGCGCCGGTCGCGTCGACCAGCACGGCACCCTCGCCGCGCACGGCCTCGGTGACGAGCGGGCACCGGCCGCGCGCGCCGCGGCCCGTGTAGAGGACGGTCGGGTGGAACTGGATGAACTCGACGTCCGCCGCGAGCGCACCCGCCCGCAGCGCCAGAGCGAGGCCGTCCCCCGTTGCCACGGAAGGGTTCGAGGTCGCCTGGTACATCTGGCCGAGCCCGCCGGTGGCGAGCAGCACCGCGGGTGCGGTGAGCACGCCGGGCACGCCGTTGCCGTCCAGCACGAGGAGTCCGGCGACCGCGCCGAGCGGCGTCTTCACCGCGTCGACCGCGACGTGGTTCTCCAGCAGCGGAACCCGTCCGTCCACAGTGGCCTTGAGCAGGGCGCGCTCGACCTCGGCGCCCGTAGCGTCACCGCCGGCGTGCACGACGCGGAACGCGCTGTGACCGCCTTCGCGGGTGCGTTCGAGCAGGCCGTCGGGCTTGGCGTCGAACACGGCGCCGCGCTCGCGCAGTCGCGCCACGGCCGCGGGGCCGTCGGTGATGATCGCCGCGACCGCCGCGTCGTCGCAGAGGCCCGCGCCCGCCGTCAGCGTGTCCTCGATGTGCCGCGCGACCGAGTCGCCGGGGTCGTGCTGGTCCTCCATGACGACGGCGACGCCGCCCTGCGCCCAGCGGGTGTTGCCGTCGTCCCCCGCGGCCTTCGTGACGACCAGGACCCGAAGTCCCAGCTCACGAGCCCGCAGCGCGGCGGTGAGGCCCGCCACGCCCGTGCCGACCACGATCAGGTCGGCTCGCGCCTCCCAGCGCGCGGCCATCACTCACCGCCGCCGGGCTGGCCGATCTCGATCATGCGCTGCACGGCACCCTGGGCACGCTTGGCGGTCTCCAGGTCGACGTGCACCTCGTCCAGGCCGTCGCGCACGCACCGCAGCAGCGCGGCCGGCGTGATCATCTTCATGTAGGTGCAGGACGCGCGGTCGTTGACGGCGCGGAAGTCGATCTCCGGAGCGGCCTTGCGCAGCTGGTGCAGCATGCCGACCTCGGTCGCGACGAGGACCTTGGTCGCCTTCGTGCTGCGCGCGGCGGTGATCATGTCGCCGGTCGAGAGGATCTTGACCTTCTCCGCCGGGACGATGCCCTCGCCGCTCAGGTACAGCGCGCTCGTGGCACAGCCGCACTCCGGGTGGATGAACAGGTCGGCGTCCGGGTTCGCGGCGGCGCGCTCGGCCAGCTCGGGACCGTTGATGCCGGCGTGGACGTGGCACTCGCCCGCCCAGATGTGCAGGTTCTCGCGGCCGGTCTCGCGCTTGACGTGCGCGCCCAGGAACTGGTCCGGGCAGAACAGCACCTCGCGGTCGGCGGGGATCGAGCGCACCACGTCGACGGCGTTCGAGGACGTGCAGCAGATGTCCGTCTCGGCCTTCACCTCGGCCGTGGTGTTCACGTAGGACACGACGACGGCGCCGGGGTGCTGCGCCTTCCACTCGCGCAGCTGCGCGCCGGTGATCGAGTCGGCGAGCGAGCAGCCGGCCCGCTCGTCCGGGATCAGCACGGTCTTCTCGGGCGCGAGGATCTTCGCGGTCTCGGCCATGAAGTGCACGCCGCAGAAGATGATGGTCTGCGCGTCGGACTGCGCGGCGATGCGGGACAGGGCCAGCGAGTCGCCGGTGTGGTGGGCGATGTCCTGGATCTCGGGCAGCTGGTAGTTGTGCGCCAGGATGACGGCGTCGCGTTCCTTCGCGAGGCGCAACACCTCGTCCCGCCACGCCGCGTTCGGCTCGACTCCGCCGTACACGCCTGACGCGGTTCGCTCCACGGTTGCGGTAGCGACCATCACTGCCTCCTCGATCCGGGGTTTTCGCCTATTGGTCGAAAACGTGGCCGATAGTATCAGCCAGGTGGCAGGTGTGGGGCACGAAGTTCTGGCCGCTGTGTTGCGGGTGAGAGGTGCGTCACTCCAGGTCATGCTGTGGGAGCGCGCTCGGGAGCCACACGCTCACCGCTGGTCGCTGCCGGGTGGCGAGCTCCGGGTGGACGAGGACGTCGAGTCCTCGATTCGCCGTCAGCTGGCGGAAAAAGTCGACGTGCGACAGTTGTCACACGTCGAACAGCTGGCCGTCTTCAGCGCCCCGGACCGCGTCCCGGGCCCCCGCGTCGTGGCGACCGCGTTCCTCGGACTGGTCCCTTCGGACGTCGACCCCGAGGTCCCTTCGGACACCGCGTGGCACTGCGTCGAGGAACTGCCCGCGATGGCGTTCGACCACGCCTCGATCGTCGCGCGAGCCCGGCACAGGCTCGGCTCGAAGCTGTCGTACACGAACCTGGGCTTCGCCCTGGCGCCACCCGAGTTCACGATCTCGCTGCTGCGCGACCACTACTCCGCGGCACTGGGCTACCGGGTGTCCGCGACGAACCTGCAACGCGTGCTGTCGCGCCGGTTGTTGCTGGAACCGACGGGTGGCACCGCTCCCCCGGGCCCGTCCGGCGGCCGGCCCGCCGCGTTGTTCCGGTTCAGCGCCAAGGGAATCAAAGTGACCGATCCGTTCGCCGTGCTGAGACCGCCGGGATCCGGCCGTCCAGCAGGCGGAGGTGGCACCACGTAACGTTGCACGCGTGGCAGAGACGCTTCCGTTGTTCCCGCTGGGCACCGTGCTGCTGCCCGGCGCTTCTCTGCCGTTGCACATCTTCGAACCCCGGTACCGGCAGCTCGTCGTCGACCTGATGACCGGCACGCTGTTCGGACGCACGTTCGGCGTGGTGTGCATCAAGCAGGGCTGGGAGGTCGGCGCGGACAACGTCCGGTCGCTGCAGGACATCGGGTGCACGGCGGATCTGCTGGACGCGCGCCCGCTGCCCGAGGGGCGGTTCGACATCGTGACGCGCGGGGTGCGGCGGTTCCGGCTGCTGGACGTGGACACGACCACGGCGCCGTACCTGCTGGCGCACGTCGACTACCTGGACGACGCTCCCGTGCCGGAGGCGGCTCTCGAGGTCGTGCCGTTGCTGGAGCGCGGGGCTCGGGCGGCGCACGAGAGGTACTGCGGGGCCGCTTGGCACCAGGAGGACTGGTCGGCGCCGGCGGATGACGTGTCGTTGGGGGATTTGTCTTATCTGCTGGCCGCTGATTGTTTGTTGCCTGTGGAGGATCGGCAGCGGTTGCTGGAGGAGCGGTCGCCGGCTCGGCGGTTGCGGTTGGTGCGGCGGATGTTGCACCGGGAGACCGGGATTTTGAGCGCTTTGAAGGCTGTTCCGGTGCCGTTGACGGAGTTCGGGCACGTGCCCAGCCAGAACTGAGGCCGAACTGGGGCGGCGGGTTCGGGTGGCTTGAGGCGACGGCGTGGTGGGTGGAGCGGGGTGCCTGCTCTGGTGCGATGGCGCGGCGAGTCTAGGTGTGGCTGAGCAGGCGAACGGGTCGGGCGCGGCTGGACGCGGGCGCGGTGTGCGGGGCGGCGAAACGCGAGCGTTGTGCGGGACGCGGTGTGCGGAGCGGCGAGAGTTGGCGTCGTGCGGCGCAGGACGCGAGTCGGCATGCGGGCGAAATGGGCGAGGCCGAGGTAGGCGGGCCTCAACGCGGGTGTGCGGGGCGCGGTGCGCGGTGGCGCGACGTGCGGATCGCGGCGGGGGACCGCAGTGCGGCAATCGCGGTGCGCGGGCCGCGGTGCGGCGATCGCGCGATGTGCGGGCCGCGGGCAGTGCGCGCGGGGCGGAGATCGCCGTGCGCAGTCGCGATGCGCGGTCGCGGCGTGCGGTCGCGTGGTGCGGTCGCGTGGTGCGGTCGCGGGGCGAACCCGAGAAGAACAAGGCAGGCCGGGCGGGCTGACCGGGTACCGACCTGACCAGGACTCCGAGCCGACTCCGCACTCTGAGCCGCCCCGGAACCCGAGCGGTCCACGGCCCTGAGCAGTCCACAGTTCTCGGCCGCCCCCGAGGGGGCCGTCCAACCGACCACCCCGCCACCCTCCCCTCACCTCCGCCTTCCCACGCCCCCAGCGCCACCCAGCCCAGCCCACACCCTCCGATTGTCGGATCGTTGAATTGTGGCCTTGTGGGATTGTTGAACAATCCTTACCCTGAGGTCCACATCACAGTCGACCACTCCTCCACCACGCTGCGAGGTGTCCCATGAGCACGTCCACGACCGAGGACACAGGCCGATTCGCCTGGTTCCGCAGTCTCGGCCACAAGGGCAAGCGCGCGTTCGTCGGCGCGTTCGGCGGTTACGGGCTGGACTCCTACGACTACTGGGTCCTGCCGCTGAGCCTGGTCGCGATCACCGGCTACTTCGGCCTCACCAAGGCGGAAGCGGGCCTGCTGGGCACCAGCACGCTGCTGATGAGCGCCATCGGCGGCGCCGTCGCGGGTGTCATGGCCGACCGGTTCGGGCGGTCGAAGACGCTCATCATCACGGTGGCCGCCTACGCGTTCTTCACGGTGTTGTGCGGTTTCGCGACCAACTACGAGACGCTGCTGGTCTTCCGCGCGCTGCAGGGACTGGGCTTCGGTGGTGAGTGGGCGGCCGGCGCGATCCTCGTGGCCGAGTACTGCAAGCCGAAGTACCGCGGGCGCACGGTCGCGTTCATCCAGAGCGCGTGGGCCGTGGGCTGGGGGCTCGCGGTCGTCGTCAACACCATCGTGGCCAGCGTCGCGGATCCGGCCATCAGCTGGCGGATCATGTTCTGGACCGGTGCGCTGCCCGCGATCCTCATCTTCTACGTGCGCCGAAACGTCGACGACGCGCCGGAGACCAAGGCCCAGCCCAAGGAGAAGGGCACGTTCCCGAAGATCTTCCAGGGGCCGATCCTCAAGACCACGCTGTTCGCCGCGCTGCTCGCGACCGGTGTGCAGGGCGGGTACTACACGCTCGCCACGTGGTTGCCGGCGTTCCTGCAGACCGGGCGCGGGCTCACGATCATCGGCACGGGCGGGTACCTCGCGTTCCTCATCACCGGTGCGTGGATCGGGTACGTGTGCGGCGGCTACCTGACGGACTACCTGGGGCGCAAGAAGACTTTCACGCTGTTCGCGATCGCCAGTGCGTTGCTGATCGTCGCGTACACGCAGATTCCCAACGGCGCCAACACGTTGGTCATGTTCCTCGGCTTCCCGCTCGGGTTCTGCATGTCGGCGATCTTCAGCGGGTTCGGCAGCTACCTGTCCGAGCTCTACCCGACCCAGCTGCGGGGAACGGGGCAGGGCTTCACCTACAACTTCGGGCGCGCGTTCGGCGCGGTGTTTCCCGGGCTGGTCGGGTTCATGGCCGACCGGATGGGCATCGGCGGTGCGATGCTGTTCGGGGCGGCCGCGTACGGGATCGGCGTCATCGCGCTGATCTGGCTGCCGGAGACCGTCAACAAGGAGCTCGAGTGACGACCGCGGGACAGGCGCCGGGACAGGCGCAGGCCAACCTCATCGCCATCCCCAGGGACTGGGCGTACGACTTCCTGCTCTTCACACACCGCAACCCCAAGCCCTGCCCGGTGCTCGACGTGCTGGACGCGGGCGAGACGGTGAGCGCGCTCAAGCAGGACGCGGACGTGCGCACCCACGCGCCGCGGTACCGGATCTGGGAGAACGGCGAGCTGGTGGCCGAACCCGAGAACGCCACCGACCACTGGCGCGACGACCTGGTGACGTTCCTGATCGGCTGCAGCTTCACGTTCGAGACCGCGCTGACCAACGCGGGTGTGCCGCTGCGGCACGTGGATCAGCAGAAGAACGTCTCCATGTTCGTCACCGACATCCAGTGCCGGCCCGCCGGACGGTTGCACGGGCCTATGGTCGTGTCGATGCGCTGGATCCCGGAGTCCCTTGTGGACATCGCGCACAAGGTCACGTCGCTGATGCCCGCGGTGCACGGCGCTCCGGTCGGGGCCGGGGACCCGCGCATGCTCGGGATCGACGACGTGCACACGCCGGACTTCGGTGACGCGGTCGAGCCGGAACCCGGTGACGTGCCGGTGTTCTGGGCGTGCGGGGTGACTCCTCAGGCCGTGCTGATGAAGTCCAAGCCGCCGTTCGCGATCACGCACGCGCCCGGCCAGATGTTCGTGACCGACATGCCCGACTTCGCCTACCGCGTCGGCTAGGCGGGCACGAGGACGGCGCCCCGGAGCAGTTCAGCCGAGGCGTCGTCCCAGGTCGTCCAGGCCGTTCCAGGCCGCGCAGCAGCCGTACGCCAGCGCGGCGCCGAGCGGCCACGCCAGGATTCCCCACCACGTCTCCAGAGCCGGCGCGATGAGCAGGGTGTCGTTCGCCTTGATCGACGACGGCATCGGGTACGCGCCCGCGGCGAGCTTGCCGCCCATCCACTGCGCCATCCACCCCGCCGCGAACGAGCCGAGCGTCATCCCCAGCATCGCCACGGGTCCGCGCCGCTGCCGCAGCAGCCACGTCGCGATCCCGGTGACCACACCGGCGCCGAGGCCGATCAGCACGAACACCATGAGCGCGTCGAGCCGGTGGTAGCTCTCCACGCCGATCGGGTAGAACTTGCTGTCCTGCGCCGAGACGATCTTGAGCTGGGCCGGTGCCAGCCACGACCAGAGGTACGCGGCCGGCAGCCCGAACGCGAACGTCGTCAGCGCGATCACGAGACCCGGCAGCAGATCCCGCTTCACCACCACCTTCGGCCGTGGCCGGGGGTAGTAGTGGTAGACGTACGGCGGCTCCGGCACGGGTTCGATGCGCACCGGCGCTGCTTTCTCGTCCATTCGCGGAAGATTACTACCGGGATCTTCTCAGGGGCGCGACGCGGTCTCCCCGTGGCGGCTGCACCGTGCCGTCCAGCCGTCCGGAGTCACCTGGACGACCATGCGGCGCGCGCACTCCGCGCAGTACCGCGGCGGGTCGATCATCGACAGGCGCTGACGGCAGAACGCGTGGTCGCCGTCAGCTTCCTCTTTGCCGCAGAACGAGCAGTACATGACGGCAATCATCACAGGGTCTGGCTCAGCGCCTTGATGGGCATCGACAGCTCCTCGAGCATGTCGAGGTCCTGCTGCGCCGGGCGGCCGAGGTTCGTCAGGTAGTTGCCGACGATGATCGCGTTGATGCCGCCGAGCATGCCCTGCTTCGCGCCCAGGTCGCCGAACGTGAGCTCACGGCCGCCCGCGAACCGCAGGATCGTGCGCGGCAGCGCGAGCCGGAACGCGCCGACCGTGCGCAGCGCCTCGGCGCCCTCCACGACCGGGTAGTTCTCGTACGGCGTGCCGGGGTTCGGGATGAGGAAGTTCAGCGGGACCTCGTCCGGCTCGAGCTCGGCGAGCTGCACGGCGAACTCCGCGCGCTGCGCCAGCGTCTCCCCCATGCCGATGATGCCGCCGCAGCAGACCTCCATGCCGGCGTCGCGGATCATCCGCAGCGTGTCCCAGCGCTCCTCCCAGGAGTGCGTGGTGACGACCTCCGGGAAGTGCGAGCGGGCGGTCTCGAGGTTGTGGTTGTAGCGGTGGACACCCATCGCCACGAGCTCGTCGACCTGCTCCTGCGTGAGCATGCCGAGCGAGCAGGCGATCTGGATGTCGTTGCCGTCGGCGCGGATGGCCTTGATGCCGTCGCGCACCTGCGAGAGCAGCCGCTTGTCCGGGCCGCGCACGGCCGCGACGATGCAGAACTCGGTCGCGCCGGTGTCGCGGGTCTGCCGCGCCGCGCGGACCAGGCCCGGGATGTCGAGCCACGCCGAGCGCACCGGCGAGGGGAACTGGCCGGACTGCGAGCAGAAGTGGCAGTCCTCGGGGCAGCCGCCGGTCTTGAGCGAGACGATGCCCTCGACCTCGACCTCGGGGCCGCACCAGCGCTCGCGGACCTCGTGCGCCAGCGCCAGCAGCTCGGGGATGCGGTCCTCGGGGAGTTCCAGCACCTTCAGCACCTGGGCCTCGGTGAGCCCGACGCCTCGTTCGAGCACCTGCTCACGAGCTTCGTCGAGCACGTCGATCTGTTCCGGTGCTGCGGTCACGGTCTCTCCTCCTCCTGTGGCCTGGCGTGCACTATGCCGCACTGAATCCTTCATCGTGGAGCGACGTAGGTCACTGGACCGCGAATTGAGCCGCGAACGTCTCCGGGTCGAACTCCCCGCCGAACCAGGGTGAAAACGATCTCTTGGCGACCGTCAGGAAGTCCACCGGGCCGAGCTTCGTCACACCCTGGGGCAGCGCGCCGAGCAGCGGGGCGCCCGCCGCCTCGGGCAGGTCGGCCAGGTTCGTGAGCGACGCGAGGTCGGGGTGCAGCGGCCAGCTGCCGACGACGACACCGATCGACTCCAGGCCGCGCCGCTGCAGCGCCTCGGCCGTCAGGGCGGTGGTGTTCAACGTCCCGAGCCCCGCCTGGGCCACGATCAGGACGGGGGCGTTCACGGCCCAGGCGATGTCCGCGAGGGTCGAGCCGCCCTCGTCGAACCGCACCAGCAGCCCGCCCGCGCCCTCGACCAGCACCAGGTCGTGGGTCTCATCGAGCTCCGTCACCGCGGCGGCGACGTCCCTGGGGTGCACGGTGGCCATGCCCGCGCGTCTGGCCGCGGTGGCCGGTGCCAGCGGGTCGGGGTATCTGGCCAGCTCACGGGTCGTCACGTCGCCCGCGAGCCGCGCCACCTCCGCCACGTCGCCCGGCTCGCCGGGCAGCAGACCGGTCTGCGCGGGCTTCAGCACCGCGACCCGCCTGCCCTCTGCCCTGGCCAGCGCCGCGATGCCCGCGGTGACGGCGGTCTTGCCGACCTCGGTCCCGGTTCCGGTGATCACCAGCACGCTCACAGGAACTCACCTTAGGACGTGACATACCGTGACGGCATGACCGAGCAACCGATCGTGATGTACGGCGCCGAGTGGTGTGGGGACTGCCGCCGGGCCAAGTCCTGGCTGACCCGCAACAACGTGCCGTTCACCTACGTCGACGTCGAGCACGACGACGAGGCGCGGGACCGTGCGATCGAGATCGCGGGCCGCCGGAACATCCCCGTCGTCGTCCTCCCGAACGGCGACTTCCTGGTGGAGCCGACCGACACTCAGCTGGCGGCCGCGATCACGCCCTGACAGATCGTCGCGATGTCGTCGTCCGTGCTGACGAACGGCGGCATCGTGTAGATCAGGTCGCGGAACGGCCGCAGCCACACACCCGCGTCCACGGCGGCCTTGGTCGCCCGTGCCATGTCCACGGGCTCATGCAGTTGCACGACACCGATAGCGCCCAGCACGCGCACGTCCCGAACGCCGGGCAACGCGCGTGCGGGCTCCAACCCCGCCGAGAGCCCCGCCGAGATGCGCGCGACCTCGCGCTTCCAGTCCTGCGACAGCAGCAGGTCGATGGACGCGAGGGACACCGCCGACGCCAGCGGGTTGCCCATGAACGTCGGCCCGTGCGCGAGCACCGGCACCTCGCCCTTGCTGATGCCGTCCGCCACCCGCGAGGTGCACAGCGTGGCGGCCATCGTCAGGTACCCGCCGGTCAGCGACTTGCCCAGGCACATGACGTCCGGGCTGACGTTCGCGTGGCCTGCGGCGAAGAGCTCACCGGTGCGGCCGAAACCCGTGGCGATCTCGTCGAACACCAGCAGCACGTCGTGCGTGTACGCGAGTTCGCGGAGCACGTGCAGGTAGCGCGGGTCGTGGAAGCGCATGCCCCCGGCGCCCTGCACGACCGGCTCGACGATGATCGCGGCCAGCTCGTCCGCGTGTTCCTCGATCAGGTCGGCCAGGTGCTGGACGTACGCGGTGTCCATCTCGGCCGGCGGCTCGTCCGCGAACACCTGCCGCGGCAGGATTCCGTGCCACAGCGAGTGCATTCCGCCATCGGGGTCGCAGACGGACATCGGGGTGAACGTGTCGCCGTGGTAGCCGCCGCGCCACGTCAGCAGGCGGCGCTTCTCCGGGCGGTTCCGCGACCGCCAGTACTGCAGGCACATCTTCACGGCGACCTCGACCGAGACCGAGCCGGAGTCGCACAGGAACACGTGCTGCAGCTCGGAAGGCGTGATCTCGACGAGCTTCTCGCAGAGGCGGATGGCGGGCTCGTGGGTGAGCCCGCCGAACATCACGTGGCTCATCCGGCCGAGCTGGCCGGTGACGGCCGCGTCGAGCACCGGGTGGCGGTAGCCGTGGATGGCCGCCCACCACGACGACATGCCGTCGACGAGTTCGCGGCCGTCCGCGAGCGTGAGCCGGACACCCGAGGCCTCGGTGACGAGCAGCGGTTCCTGGGTGCCCGGCATCGGGCCGTACGGGTGCCAGACGTGCGCCTGGTCGAGCTTCAGCAGGTCGTCCACGCGCCCGACATTAGGCGAGGCGCACCGGAAGCGTGTGCAGGCCGCGGATGAGCGTGCTGTCGCGCCACACCAGCGTCTCCGGCTCGGCCGCGAGCGTCAGGTTCGGGAACCGCGCCAGCAGCTGCGTCAGCGCGACATCGAACTCCAGCCGGGCCAGTGGTGCGCCCACGCAGAAGTGGATGCCGTGCCCGAACGCCACGTGGCCCTGCGCGGACCGCGTCACGTCGAGCTGGTCGGGGTTCTCGTAGCGCTCGGGGTCGCGGTTCGCGGCGACCAGCGACACCATCAGGATCTCGCCGGCGGGCACCGTGACGCCGCCGAGCTCCAGGGGTTCCTTGGTGTAGCGGAAGGTCGCGATGTTGACCGGGCCCTCCAGCCGCAGGAACTCCTCGGTGCTCGCCGGGATCAGCTCCGGGCGGTCCTTGAGGATCTGCAGCTGGTCCGGGTTCTGCAGCAGCGACAGCACCGCGTTGCCGATGAGGTTCACCGTCGTCTCGTGGCCCGCCACGAGCAGCAGGAACGCCATCGAGATCAGCTCTTCGGTGTTCAGCCGGTCGCCGGACTCGTCGGCGTGCACGAGGGCGGAGAAGAACGTGTCGTTCGGCTCGGCCTCGGCGATGGCCGTGACGTGCTGGTACAGGAACGCGGCCATCGCGCCCCCTGCCGCCTCCACCTGCTCCGGCGTGCCGAAGGACAGCAGCTGGTTGGACCACTCGCGGAAGTCGTCGCGGTTGTCGATCGGGATCCCGAGCAGCTCACAGATCACCGTGATGGGCAGCGGGAACGCGAACACGTCCAGCAGGTCGACCTCGTCGCCGTCGTTCAACTTCGCGATGAGCTCGGCGGCGATCTCCTGCACGCGCGGGCGCAGCAACTCGACGCGGCGGGCGGTGAACGCCTTGGTCACGAGCTTGCGCAGGCGGGTGTGGTCGGGCGGGTCCAGGTTGAGCATGTTCGCGGCGAACCGGGGCTCGCCCCTGCGGACCTGCTCGGGGTCGGAGGAGTGCTCGACCATGAGGTGGCCGCCCTCCAGGACGTTCTTGCTGGCCTCCGGGGCGGTGAGGGCGATCTTCGCCTCGTCGTACCGAGTGACCAGCCAGACCTTGAGCCCCCGCGGCATGCGGACTTCCTGCACGGGCCCCTCGGCGCGCAGCATGTCGTGCACGTCGTGCGGGTTCTGGACGTAGTCGTCGGGCAACTGGGTGAGTGTCGTCACCTCACCCAGTTAACCCCGTTTACTCACTGCTCGCCACTATTTCTCGAGCCGTCCTCGTTCCTGCACCGTCCACAGGTTGCCGTCGAGGTCGGTGAAGTCGAAGAAGCTCGCGTAGTTGCGGTGGGCGGGGTCGGCGCCCGGCACGAACCCGCCCTGCCAGTCGGGCATGCCCGCCTTGTGCCGCAACGGTCCCACGTCCACGCCACGGGCGGCGAGGTCGCGGTGGGCCGCCTCGATGTCGTTCACCACGAGGTAGTTGCCGAGGCCGGTGCCGAACTGGATCGAACAGCCCGAACCCGGCGGGGTGAGTTGCACGACGCGAAAGTGGTCATTGGGCCGATAGTCGACATCCAACTCGAATCCGGCCATTTTCGTGTAGAAGGCGATCGCGCGGTCCACGTCGGCGACGGGAACCGTCAGCACCTCGATCCGGTAGTCCACGTCAGACCAGCACCTCTCCGCCGTCGACGCCCAGCGTGACGCCGGTCGTGAACCCGTTGGTGAGCAGGAAGAGCACCGCGCCGGCGATCTCGTCCGCCCGCCCGACGCGACCGGCCGGGCTGGTGGCCTCGCGGGACGCGAACAGCGCGGCCTTCCGCTCCGCGCCGAGCGCGTCGTAGGCGCCGGTGTCGACGGTGCCGGGCGAGACCGCGTTGACCCGGATCGGCGCGAGCTCGACGGCGAGGCTCCTCGTGACCGCGTCGACCGCGGCGTTCGTGGCGCCGACCGCGAGCATGCCGGGCACGACCCTGCGGGCCGAGGCGCCGGAGAGGAAGACGAACGAGCCGGTGCGCGGCAGACGCGGCGCGAAGTGCCTGGCCAGCAGGATCGACCCGATGACCTTGACGTCGAACGACGCGCGGACGGCGTCGCGGTCGAGGTCGGCCGCGGTTCCCCGTGCCCTGGCCGACGCCGTCGACACGACGTGGTCGACGTTCCCGACCCGTTCGGCGAGCGCGGCGATGCTGCCCTCGTCGGTCAGGTCGACGTGCTCGTCCTGGTTGCGCCCGGCCAGGACGACGGTGCCGCCGGCGGCGCGGATCCCGTCCGCCACGGCTCCGGCGATGCCGCCGGAGCGCCCGATGACCAGAACCCTCATCGCTGCTGCTCCTTGATCTCTTCGGGGGTCAGGCCGCGGTCGATGCCGTGCAGCACAACGGACTGCCCCGGTTCCAAGGCCAGTTTCCGGTCGTCGAGGTACACGTCCACGAGGTCGGGTTCGAACGAGACCCAGTCCCGCACCGGCGCGACCTCGGACCACGCCTCGGGGTACGACCAGGCGGCACGCCCGCGGTCACCGATGTCGTAGTAGCTCGCCAAACCCTTGTAGGGGCAGAAGGTCTCGCCTTCGACGAGCGTCAGCGCTGAGGCGTCGACGTCCTCGCGCGGCACGTACCAGCGCGGCGCGAAACCCGACTCGTACAGCGCCAGCGGCCTCGTCGTGTCCGCGACGACCCGGTCGCCGTCGCGGACCACGAGGTGCCTGGAGGTCTGCCGGATGTCGATGCGGTGGTACGGGTCCGCCGCGTGCCCGACGATCCGTTCGTCCTCCTCGTAGAACGCGTCCATTGCGCGCCAAGCGAAAGCGACCCGGTCCGCCAGCACGGTCGCGTGCTCCGGGAGGTCGACGTGCTGCCACGCCGCGTGCTTCGTCCCGCCGACCGCGAACCACTCGGTGGCACCGAGGTCGCGGTGGTTCGTCGTGCGCGCTTCCTCTTCGAGGCCCGTGACGTCGCCGCGCGGGAAGTACGCGACCGGGTAGCGGCCGGGCTCGTGCAGCAGCACGACGTCCTCGCTGTCCGCGACCCACTCCCCTCCGTGCCGCACGCGCATCCGGCGGCGCAGCGGCTCGGCGAACAACAGCCGCTCCGGCACCGGTTCCGGCGTGAGGAACCGGCCCACGGCCTTCGCCCCCAGCGGTCCTTGCTGCCACGACAGACCCATGACCATCTCCTAACCCTTTAAATGATGGTTGATAGTTAGGCAGAGTGTCCTATAACCTGTCAAGGGTAACTTTGGAGGTTAGAGATGCTGCTCGACCTGTTGAACACGACGCCCGTGCTGGACGACGGGCAGCACGACGTGCTCGCCGAAGAAGGCCCGGACTGGCTGGCGGCGCACGGCCAGCCCGCGTCCGGCGACGAACTGCGCGCGTTGACCGCGGCCCGCGACGCGCTGCAGGCCGTCGTGCGCGGCCAGGAGCAACCGGCGGCGCTGGCCCCGTTCGTCGAGGGCGTCGGGCAACGGGCCGGCGTGGACTCGACCGGCGTGACGTGGCAGCTCGACCTGCCGGCGGGACGGACGGCGGCCGCACGGGCGGTGCTCGAGTGGGACGCGCTGCGGGTGGCGAGCCCCGGCCGGCTGCGCCCGTGCGCGAACCCCGACTGCCGCCTGTTCCTGCTCGACCAGAGCAAGCCGAACAGCGCCCGCTGGTGCTCGATGGCGGTGTGCGGCAACAGGATGAAGGCCCGCCGCCACTACCAGCGCACCCGAGGAGGCCAGTGATGGCACGGCTGCTCTCGCTTAACGTCGGTCTGCCGAAGGACGTCGACTGGCACGGCCGGACCGTCCACACCGGAATCTTCAAGCAGCCGGTCGACGGACCGCTGATGGTGCGCAAGCTCAACATCGACGGCGACGGCCAGGGCGACCTCGGCGGGCACGGCGGCGAGAACCGCGCCGTCCTGGTGTACCAGCGGGAGTCGTACGAGCACTGGCGCACCGAACTCGGGCGGGAGTTCGAGTACGGCCAGTTCGGCGAGAACTTCACCGTCGAGGGCCTGGCCGACACCGACGTGCACATCGGCGACCGGTTCCGCGTCGGCGGCGCCGAGTTCGAGGTCACCCAGCCCCGCGTCACCTGCTACCGCGTCGGCATGAGACTCGGCGAGCCGCGCATGCCGTCGCTGATGGTCGCGCACGGCCGCCCCGGCTTCTACCTGCGCGTGATCACCGAGGGAGAGGTCCGGGCGGGCGACGAGATCGTGCGCACGCGCGTCGGGCGGCACCGGATGAGCGTGGCCGCGATCGACGCGTTGCTGTACCTGCCGGGCAAGGACGAGGACCAGCTCCGCAAGGCCGTCGACCTCCCCGCGCTGAGCCCCGGCTGGCAGGGCTCGTTCCGCGACCTGCTGGCGCCTGACGAGCCCGAACCCGTTGGCTGGGAAGGGTTCCGGCCGCTGCGGGTCACCGAGGTCGTGCGCGAGAGCCCGTCCATCACGTCGTTCCACCTCGCCGGCGACGACCTGCCTCACGCGCTGCCCGGCCAGTACCTGACCGTGCGGGTGCCGGGAGGCGTGCGGAGTTACTCGCTCTCAGCGGACTCGTACCGGATCAGCGTCAAGCGCGACGGCGTGGTCAGCACGTGGCTGCACGACCACGTCAAAGCCGGCGACACGCTGGAAGTCGCGGCGCCGCGCGGGGAGTTCGTGCTGCGCCCCGGTGACGAACCGGTGGTGCTGCTGTCCGCCGGAGTCGGGATCACTCCGGTGCTCGCGATGCTGCACGCGTTGAAGGACACCGGCCGCGAGGTCTGGTGGGTGCACACGACCCGTTCGGCCGACCACGCCTTCGAGGGCGAGGTCCGGCGACTCGGGCCGGTCCACCTGCTCGTGCACCACTCGGACGAGGGCAGGCTCACCCGCGCGGACCTCGAAGCCCTGCCCGCCGGTGCGAGCGCGTACCTCTGCGGCCCGGAGGCGTTCATGGCGGACATGCGCGCGGCCCTCGCCGACCTGGGGTTCGACCCGGCACGCGTCCACACCGAACTGTTCGGCACCCGCGGCGCGATCAACCCCGGGATCACCGGCGCGGCAACGGTTCCCCCGCACCAGCCCGCACGGCAGGGCACCGGTCCGGCGGTCACGTTCGCGCGCAGCGGCCTCACCGTCGCCGCTCGCGAGGACGAGTCGCTGCTCGACCTGGCCGAGGCGTGCGACGTCCCGACCCGCTGGTCGTGCCGCACCGGCGTCTGCCACACGTGCGTGACGCCGGTGCTGTCCGGGACCGTCGCGAACGCGCCGGAGCCGCTGGAACCGCCGGCTCCCGGCAACGCGCTGATCTGCTGCGCACGGCCGGAAACCGATCTGGTGCTGGATCTCTAGCGGTGGATGGTGATGCCGCGGATGGTCTTGAGATCACCGAAGAGCGACGGCGTCGTGTTGACCCGGTAGTTGTCCACCACCAGCATCTCCTTCGACTTGTCGCGCTTCTGCACCTCCAGGTGCACCGCGACGTGCCCCTCGTGGGACTTGAGCGTGACCTTGAGCTCCTCGATCAGCTCGGGCGTCAACGTCTTGGTGTGCAGGCCGAGGACGAGCGGCGGGTCGGCGTCCGGGTTCATCTCCGCGTCGCTGATGTCGAGCGGGACGACGCCGTCACCGAAGATCGCCATCTTGTCCTCGCGCCAGTTCACCCGGCCCTTCACGCACACGGCGGAGTCGAGCTCCAGGTCGTCGCGCAGCACCTCGTACGACTTCGGGAAGAACAGCACCTCGATGGACGCGTCCAGGTCCTCGATGACCGTGATCGCCCACGGCAGGCCGTTCTTGTTCACCCGGCGCTCGATCGACGAGATCATGCCCGAGACGATCAGCTCGCCTTCCTTGGGCGGGTCGTCGAGCACGACGGCGATCGGCCGCGGCGCGAACTTGCGCAGGATCCGCTCGGCGCCGTCGAGGGGGTGCGAGGAGACGTAGAGGCCCAGCATCTCCTTCTCGAGGCTGAGCATCTGCTTGCGCGGGTACTCCTCGGTGCCGAACTTGAGGTGCGCGAGCGGTGAGGTGCTGTCGTCCTGGTCGTCGGCGCTGTCGCCGCCGAACAGGTCGAACTGGCCCTCGGCCTCCTTGCGCTTGATCGGCACGACGGCGTCGACCGCGTCCTCGTGCACCTGGATCAGCGACAGGCGGGTGTTGCCGAACGAGTCGAACCCGCCCGCCTTGATCAGCGACTCGATGACACGCTTGTTGCAGGCGACGAGCTCGGACTTGTCCATGAAGTCCGTGAAGGACGTGTAGTTGCCCTTCTCCTTGCGGGACTTGATGATCGACTCGACGACGTTCGCGCCGACGTTGCGGATCGCGCCCAGGCCGAAGCGGATGTCGGTGCCGACCGCGGAGAACCGCAGCGCCGACTCGTTGACGTCCGGCGGGAGCACCTTGATGCCGAGGCGGCGGCACTCCGCGAGGTAGACCGCGGACTTGTCCTTGTTGTCACCCACGGAGGTGAGCAGAGCGGCCATGTACTCGGCGCGGAAGTTCGCCTTGAGGTACGCGGTCCAGTACGAGATCAGGCCGTACGCGGCGGCGTGCGACTTGTTGAACGCGTAGCCGGCGAACGGGAGGATCGTGTCCCACAGCGCCTGGATCGCCTCGTCGGAGAACCCGCGCGGGTCGGCCCGCATACCGGCCTGGAAGCCCTCGAACTCCTTGGCCAGGACCTCGGCCTTCTTCTTGCCCATGGCCTTGCGGAGCACGTCCGCGCGACCCATGGAGTAGCCCGCGACCTCCTGGGCGATGAACATGATCTGCTCTTGGTAGACGATCAGGCCGTGCGTCTCGCCGAGGATCTCCTTGAGCGGTTCGGCGAGCTGCGGGTGGATCGGCTTGACCTCCTGGCGGCCGTTCTTGCGGTCCGCGTAGTCGTTGTGCGCGTTCACACCCATCGGGCCGGGGCGGTACAGCGCGCCGACCGCGACGATGTCCTCGAACGACGTCGGCTGCATGCGGCGCAGCAGGTCGCGCATCGGGCCACCGTCCAGCTGGAACACGCCGAGCGTGTCACCGCGGCCGAGCAACGCATACGTCTCCGGGTCGTCCATCGGGAGCTTGTCGAAGTCCGGGACGGCGTCCTTGCCCCGGTTCATCTCGATGTTCTCGATGGCGTCGCCCATGACCGTCAGGTTGCGCAGCCCGAGGAAGTCCATCTTGAGCAGGCCGATGTTCTCGCACGACGGGTAGTCCCAGCCGGTGATGAACGAGCCGTCGTCGCGGTACCAGAGCGGAATGGAGTCCGACAGCGGGTCCTTCGACATGATGACCGCACACGCGTGCACACCGGCGTTGCGGATCAGGCCCTCGAGACCGAGCGCGGTGTCGAAGATCTCCTTCACCTGCACGTCGGTCTCGAGCAGCGACCGGACCTCGGCCGCCTCGTTGTAGCGCGGGTGGCTCTTGTTGACGATGCCGTTGAGCGGGATGTCCTTCGCCATGATCGGCGGCGGCAGCGCCTTGGAGATCTTGTCGGCGATCGCGAAGCCCGGCTGACCGTGGTGGACGCGCGCCGAGTCCTTCAGCGCGGCCTTGGTCTTAATGGTGCCGAACGTGATCACCTGGGCGACCTTGTCGGCGCCGTACTTCTCGCTCGCGTACCGGATCATCTCGCCTCGACGGCGGTCGTCGAAGTCGATGTCGATGTCGGGCATGGCGGTGCGCTCGGGGTTCAGGAACCGCTCGAACAGCAGACCGTGCGGGATCGGGTCGATGTTCGTGATGCCCATAGCCCACGACACCGCGGCACCTGCCGCGGAACCACGGCCGGGACCGACGCGGATGCCGACGCTGCGGGCGTAGTTGATGAGGTCGGCGACGATGAGGAAGTACGCCGGGAAGCCCTTGTCGATGATGACCTGGGCCTCGTAGTCGCAGCGATCGATGTACTCCTGCGGCACCTCGGAGTCGCGGAACCGCCACTCCAGGCCGCGCCGGATCTCCTTGCGGAACCAGGACGCCTGGTCCTCGCCCTCGGGGACCTCGAAGTTCGGGATCCGGTCCTTGATGGACCAGATGTCGTCGTACGACTCGACCATCTCCGCGACGAGCAGCGTGTTGTCGCACGCCTCCGGCAGGTCCTTCCAGATCTGCCGCATCTCCTCGGACGACTTCAGGTAGTAACCGTCGCCGTCGAACTTGAACCGGTTCGGGTCGGTCAGCATCTTGCCGGACTGCACGCAGAGCAACGCGGAGTGCGTGTCCGCCTGGTCCTTGGTGACGTAGTGGCTGTCGTTCGTCGCGAGCGGCGGGATGCCGAGCTTGCGGCTGATCTCCAGCAGGCCCTCGCGGACCCTGGTCTCGATGTCGAGGCCGTGGTCCATCAGTTCCAGGAAGAAGTTCTCCTTGCCGAAGATGTCCTGGTAGTCGGCGGCGGCCTGGAGCGCCGCGGCGGTGTGGCCGAGCCGCAGCCGGGTCTGCACC
Organism: Lentzea sp. NPDC003310; assembly: GCF_040610935.1. Taxonomy (NCBI): domain Bacteria; kingdom Bacillati; phylum Actinomycetota; class Actinomycetes; order Pseudonocardiales; family Pseudonocardiaceae; genus Lentzea; species Lentzea sp. NPDC003310. The sequence continues at coordinate 19,528 of NZ_JBEXNC010000024.1, read as the reverse complement.
TCGCCGGACGGGCAACCGGTCGTCGCGATGATGCCGTTCGCGTGCTCCGAGACGAGCTCGCGGTCCATGCGGGGCTTGTAGTAGTAGCCCGTCTTGCTCGCCTCGGTGTGCAGCCGGAAGAGGTTCCGCAGGCCGTCCGCGTTGCGCGCCCACATCGTCATGTGGGTGTAGGCACCCGCACCCGAGATGTCGTCGCCGCGCTGGCCCGGGTCGCCCCAGAAGACCGGCTTCTTGTGCAGGCGGTTGTGCGGCGCGAGGTAGGCCTCGATGCCGATGATCGGCTTGATGCCGGTCTTCTGCGCCGTTTGGTAGAACTCGTCGGACCCGTACATGTTGCCGTGGTCGCTCATGCCGACGGCGGTCATGCCGAGCCGCCCGGCCTCCTCGAACAGCGGGGCCACCTTGGCCGCACCGTCGAGCATCGAGTACTCGGTGTGCACGTGCAGGTGCACAAACGAGTCCGCCACGGTACCTCCAGGAGATCGAACGGACGCGTGGGAAGGACGCGAATTCCGGATTCGCCAACCCTATCCCGACGCGAAGATCACCTCACGGAGGCACGGGGGTTTGTCGCGTTGATCTCGATCGGGTACGCGGTGACACGACGATCCACGGCGGCGGGTAGCGTTCGTTTTCGTGGTGGCCCCCGATCCCGTAGACGCTCGCCTGCTCGCCGTTCTCGCCGAGTCGGGCCGCGCCGCCGTGCACGAGATCGCCCAGCGCCTCGGCATGGACCCGCGCGAGGCCGCCATGCGCCTGATCACGCTCTCGGGCAGCGGCCTCCCGCTGCTGGTCGGCGTCGAGTGCGACCCGAACGGCATCCGCAGGGCCCTCGCGAACGCCGCCGCCTACGGCAACTACATGGGCGGCCCGCCGTCCGGTCCGTACGCGGTGCACCAGAGCGGTCCGCACCCCGTTCAGCAGCAGTACGGGCCGCAGGGTCCGGTCAGCCAGCCGTTCCCCGCGCAGCAGCCCCCGCCCCAGGCCACCTGGGGTCCGCCGCAGTCGGCGGGCTGGGTGCGGGCCGACCAGGCGCAGCCCAAGCCGGTGGTCTCGCGGACCGGCAAGATCGGCTCGGCGCTGGAGGCCGACAGCCTCGAGGGCGCCCGCCTGTCGATCCAGCTGGTCGAGGTCGTCGACCCGGCCGACTTCCTCTTCACCGCGGCGGGCTACAAGCTCGCCGAGGGCGAACGGGCCGTGGTCGTGCACACCGAGGTGACGAACACCTCGCAGGTGCCGTACACCTCGCTGCCGGACATGTACCTGGTGCTGGTCACCAAGACCGGCGAGACCGTGACGAAGGCGCCGGTCTCGCTGTCGTCGCGGCCCGCGCACAAGCTCGGCGTGCAGCCGGGTGAGACGGCCGGCGGGCACAGCGTGTTCGTGCTGCCGGACGAGACCCAGGTGATCCAGGTCCGCTGGAGCGTGCGCCCCGAGGTGGACCTGAACACCCTGGTCTGGACGGTCGAGGACTAGAGGAGCGCGAGCGCCTCGGCGTGCACCCCCGGTGCCGCCGCCAGGTACTCCCGGCTGGTCAGCGTCCACGGCTTGCCGTCGAGGTCCGTGACGACCCCGCCCGCCTCCTGCACGAGCAGCACACCGGACGCGTGCGCGCGCACGTTGTCGTGCTGCCAGTGCAGGTCCATGCGTCCGGCGGCGACCATGGCGAGCTGGTGCGTCACGGGCACCGAGATCCGCACGTACAGGGCGTGCTTGGCCATCGCGCTGTACGAGGCGCCGACGCGGTCGGCCATCTCCGGTCCCTGGCCGGGCTGGGCCTGGCCGGTGCCGGCCAGCGCCCCGTCCAGCGAGGTCTTGGCCGAGACGGAGAGCCGCACGCCGTTGAGGAACGCGCCGCCGCCCTCGGTGGCCGTGTACAGCTCGTCGAACAGCGGGAAGTAGAGCGCGGCGAGCACCGGGCGGCCGTCGCGGACGAGGCTCACGCCGATGTTGAAGTCGGTCATGCCCTGGACGGCGTTCATGTTGCCGCCGACCGGGTCGATCAGCCACCAGTCGCCGTCGGGGAGCGGGCCGGAGCCGTGCTCGTCGTCGAGCCAGCGGGCGTCCGGGTGGATCTCGGCGAGGGCGGGCCTCAGGAGGTCGGCGACGGCGGCGTCGTTGGCCTTCACCGCGGCGACCAGTTCGGCGAGGGTCGAGGGGCGGAACTCGGTCGAGGTGCGGCGCAGCAGGCGGGCGCCTGCCTGGCGGAGCACGGCGGAGACGGCGGCGGTGATGTCGGTGGACATGGCTTCCTCCAAGATTGACTGTCATGCAAGCGGATCTGAACCTGTTGACCGTGCTGGACGCCCTCCTCGAGGAGGGCAGCGTGATGGGGGCGGCGCAACGGCTGCACCTGTCGTCGCCCGCGGTCAGCCGGACGCTCGGGCGCATCCGCAAGGTGACCGGCGACGACATCCTGGTGCGGACCGGCCACACCATGACGCCCACGCCCTACGCCCTCGGCATCGCCGACGAGGTGCGCCGGCTGGTGCGCGAGGCCAACGCCGTGCTGACGCCCAGCCGGGAGCTGGACCTCGCGGAGCTCGACCGCACGTTCACGGTCCAGTGCCACGACGCGCTGGCCTCGTCGGTGGTGCCGGTGCTGGTCGGGCGGATCGCGCAACGGGCGCCCGGCGTGCGGTTGCGGGTGCTGGCCGAGAACTCGGCCGACACCGACGACCTGCGGCACGGGCGGGTCGACCTGGAACTCGGCGGCGGCAGGCCCGAGCTGCCGGAGTTCCGTTCGGAGACGCTCGGCACGGACCCGCTCGCGGTGGTGACGAGGGCGGGGCATCCGTGCACCGAACTGGACTTGCGGACCTATGCCGCCTATCCGCACGTGGTGGTCTCACGGCGTGGCAGGCTCCACGCCCCGATCGACGACGTGCTGGCGGCGGAAGGGTTGCGGCGCAGGGTGGTCGCGACCGTGGCGACGGTGCACTCGGCGGTGCAGATCGCGGCGGCGAGCGACGCGCTGGTCACCACCACGGCCGTCCTGTGCCGGCCGCTGGTCGAGGCGTTCGGGCTGGTGACGTGGCCATTGCCGGTCCCGTCTCCCGAGGCGCCGATCAACTGCAACTGGCACCAGCGCTACGACTCCGACCTCGCCCACGCGTGGCTGCGCGAGCAGGTGCGGGAGACCCTGACCGAGGTCCTAGGCGGCTAGCGGCAACGCGACCGCGCCGGGAAACCGCGGGTTCTCGGCCTCGTCGAGCATCGCGGCGGCCACGGTCTCGCGGCTGATCTTGGCGCCCAGGTCGAACGGCGGCGCCTCGTCGAGGCCGACCGTGCGGCCGGGGCCCGCGGGCTCGTCGGTCAGGACGCCCGCGTGGAAGACGGTGCCGCCGGCGGCGAGGACGGCGGTGTCGGCCGCGACCTTGTCCGGGATGCGGTCGCCGAAGAACTTCCAGAGCACGGCCGCGCCCTCCCCCGCCGCCTCGGCCGACGGGCCCGTGCCGTACGCGCCGAGCCAGATGATCCGGCGCGGTCCGGCGGCGACCACCGCGGCCGCGCCCGCCGAGAGGACCCCCGGCGTGTCCGTGCCGAGCCCGGACAGCACGACCGAGTCGGCGTCGATCGGCAGCGGACCGCTCACGTCGCCCGCGACCTTGCTCAACCGGTCGTGGTCGAGGGGAATGCGAGACGGGTCGCGGGCGATCGCCGTGACGGTGTGGCCGCGCTCCAACGCCTGGCGGGTGAGGGCGAGGCCGGTGCGGCCCGAGGCCGCGAGGATGGTCAAGTTCATGCTGAAAACGCTATTGAGCACACCGGTTAACATCAAGTGCAACGTCGTCAACCGATGATTTACCTAGACGCAATCAGCCTTCTTCGCGGAGCTTCTCCAGCGACGACGCCAGGTCAGCGGGGTACTCGGACGTGAACGTGACCCACTCGCCGGTGCCGGGGTGGTGGAACCCGAGCTGACGCGCGTGCAGCCACTGCCGCGTCACGCCGAGGCGCTTGGCCAGCGTCGGGTCGGCCCCGTACGTCAGGTCGCCGACGCACGGGTGGTGCAGCGCCGAGAAGTGCACACGGATCTGGTGCGTGCGCCCGGTCTCCAGGTGCACCTCGACGAACGACGCCGCGCGGAACGCCTCGATGACCTCGTAGTGCGTGATCGAGGGCTTGCCGGAGTTCATCACGGCGAACTTGTAGTCGTGCTTCGGGTGCCGGTCGATCGGGGCGTCGATGGTGCCCTTGATCGGGTCCGGGTGGCCCTGCACGATCGCGTGGTAGACCTTGTCGACGGTGCGCTCTTTGAAGGCGTGCTTCAAAGCCGAGTACGCGGACTCGGACTTCGCGACCACCATGACACCGGTCGTGCCGACGTCGAGCCGGTGCACGACGCCCTGGCGCTCGGCGGCTCCGGACGTGGCGACGCGGTGACCGGCGGCGGCGAGACCGCCCACGACGGTCGGACCGGTCCAGCCCGGCGACGGGTGCACGGCGACGCCGACCGGCTTGTCCACGACGATGATGTCGTCGTCCTCGTGGATGATCTCCAGGCCCTCCACCGGGATGGCCTGCACGGTGATCGGCTGCGGCGGCGCGGGCAGCGTGATCTCGAGCATCGACCCGGCGGTGAGCCGGTCGGACTTGCCCACGACCCGGCCGTCGACCAGCACGTCGTCGGCGTCCGCGATGGCCGCGACGGCGGTGCGGGACAGGCCGAGCAACTTCGCGAGGCCGGCGTCGACGCGCATGCCGTCCAGTCCGTCGGGAATCGGCAGCGTTCGGTAACCGCTCACGCGGGGGCCTCGACCTTCTTCTCCTTGCAGAACCCGCTGAAACTACCAGGAGCTGCTACTTCGTCTCCTGCTGACCGTCGGACTCCACGAGCGGTTCGGCCTGCTTCACGACGGTCCCGTCGTAGTCGTGCTGCATCAGCGCCAGCACGATGATCGTCGCGCCACCGCCGACGATCGCCATGTCCGCGACGTTGAACACCGGCCAGACCTGGCCGTAGGGGTCGAACAGCGACAGGAAGTCGACCACATGCCCGCGCATCGGTCCCGGCTCGCGGAACAGGCGGTCGGCGAGGTTGCCGACGGCACCGCCCAGCACCAGGCCGAGGCCGACGGCCCAGCCCTGCGAGCGGAGGTTGCGCGAGATCCAGACGATGAACCCGGCGACGCCGAACGCGATCAGCGCGAGGATCCACGTCATGCCCTCGGCCAGGCCGAACGCGGCACCGGGGTTGCGCACGAACGTCAGGTAGAGCGCGCCGCCGAAGATCTTGATCGGCTCGGCGCCCTCGAGGAACGCCACCGACACGACCTTGGTGAGCACGTCCAGCGCCAGCACGACGGCCGCGAGGACAGCCAGGATCTTCGTCTTCGGTTCCGGCAGGGACCCGGCGAACGAACCGGAGATCGAGAACTCCTCGTCGTCCTCCGCCTTCGCGGGAGACTCCGCCGGCTTCGCCTCGGCCTGTTCGTCCTCGACCCCGACGACGGCCGACGCGACCGTCTCCGGCTCGCTGACCTGCGCGTCCGCAGGCTTGTCAGCGACCTCCGCGGAGGCTTTCTCCTCGGCCTTGGGCTCGTCACTCACCAGGTCAGTGTCCACTACAGGGACTACGCGAGGAACGGCGGCAGGGTTCGGTTGTCGTCCTGGGGGACCCACCGGCCGTCGCGCTGCTCGTAGGTCCACTTCGGACCCTCGGTGACGAGAACGCGCAACGCGGCAATGAGACGGTCGACGTGCTCGGCCGTCGTGCCGAGGCCGATCGACGCGCGCACGGCACGTTCCTCGTGCGAACCCACCTGCTTCACGAGACGGCCCACGATCACGTGCGCGCAGAACGCGCCGTCGCGCACACCGATGCCGTACTCGGCGGACAGCGCCGCCGCGAGGAAGCCCGCGTCGAAGCCGGAGATCGTGAAGCTGACGACGCCCACCTTGTCGGTGTCGGTCAGGATCGCGAGCTCGCGGAAGCCGGGGATCGTGCGCAGGCCCTCACGCAGGCGCGTCAGCAGCTCCTGCTCGTGCGCGACCGTCTGCTCCCAGTGCCGCGACAGGATCTCGCAGGCCGCGGCCAGCGCGTGCACGCCGACGACGTTGGGGCTGCCGGCCTCGTGCCGCTCGGGCACCGCGGACCAGGCCACGCCGAGGCGGTCGCCGTGGTCGGTGACCTTGGACGTGGCACCGCCGCCGACCAGGTACGGCTGGGCCTGCTGCAGCCAGTCCGCGCGGCCGACCAGCACCCCGGCGCCGAACGGCGCGTATATCTTGTGGCCGGAGAACGCGATGTAGTCGACGCCCAGCTCACGGGCGTTGATCGGGCGGTGCGGGGCGAGCTGCGCGGCGTCGAGCGCGATCCGCGCGCCGTGGCGGCGGGCGACCTTCGCGAGCTCGGCGACCGGCCACAGCTCCCCGGTGACGTTGGACGCCCCGGTGACGATCACGAGCCTCGGGCCGACCGGGGCGGCGGCAAGAGCCCGGTCCAGCGCGACGATCGCGGCGCCAGACGAAGACGGTGCGGGGATGCGCTGCACGTTCGGCCCGCGCCACGGCAGCAGTGCCGCGTGGTGCTCGCTGTCGAACAGCACGACGGCGGTGTTGCGGGGAACGCTGCGCGCCAACAGGTTCAGCGAGTCCGTGGTGTTGCGGGTGAACACGACGGCGTCGGAGGAGTGCGCGCCGACGAACCGGCGGACGCGGTCGCGGGCCTGCTCGTAGACGCGGGTCGAGACCTGCGAGGCGAACCCGGCGCCGCGGTGCACGCTCGCGTACCAGGGCAGCAGCTCGTCGACGGCGTCGTGGACCTCCTGCAGACAGGGCGCCGACGCGGCGTGGTCGAGGTTGGCGTAGCCGACGCGCTCCCCGGTCACCAGCGGAACGCGCAGGTCGGCGCCGACGACAGCCGGAACCGCCGTGGTGGTGCTGGGGGTGATCGCGAGCGTCATCGAGCTGCCTCCGAGGCCAGGGGGCCTTCTCGTGGAGGCCCGCGCTTGACCGGCGCCCTACGCGCCGGACCAGGTCCTCACCAAGGGCACCCCACCGCGGTTGGAGGGTTGCCGGCCAGCAAGCTTGGGCTTGACGCTGGCTCTCATGACCTGCCGACGACGTTAGCGGAGCGTGACCGCCACGTCGACACCCGATCACATCGTGAGAAGCCTCGGAGACCGACTAATCGCCGGTCTCGCCCTTCCACCTGGCGTAGCGGCCGGCGCGGTCGACGGCACGTACGCGCCGCTCAGCGGCGTCGCGCGCCTCCTCGGTGGTGACGATGAGCAACTGGTCGTCGGTCTGCAGCCGGGTCGTCGGTTGTGGTGTGAAACTCTTTTCGCCGCGCACCACGAGGCTGACCGTGGCGCCGGAGGGCAGCCGCAGCTCGGACATGTAGACGCCGTGCAGCTTCGACCCGCGCTGGATGTGCACCTGGAGCAGCTCGGCGCCGAGCTCGTCGAGCGGCGAGGAGTCGACCTGGACCTCCTTCGCCTCGCCCGCCTTCACCAGGTGCAGGCGCCGGGCGAGGAACGGCAGCGTCGTGCCCTGCACGATCGTCAGCACGATGACCAGCAGGAAGACCACGTCGACCAGTTGCCGCGCGCCCTCGACCCCCTGGATCAGCGGGATCAGCGCGAACACGATCGGCACCGCGCCGCGCAGGCCGGACCACGAGAGGAACGCCTGTTCCCGCCACGGCACCTTGAACGGCAGCGACGCGAGCACCACCGACAGCGGCCGGGCCACGAACGTCAGCACCACGCCCGCGACCAGCGCGGGGAACAGCACGTCGAGCAGGCGCGACGGCGAGGCGTAGAGACCGAGGAGCACGAAGAGCCCGATCTGGGCGAGCCAGCCCAGGCCCTCGGCGAACGAGAGGGTGTCGGCGCGGTGCGGCAGGCGGGCGTTGCCGAGGACCAGCGCGGCGACGTACGTGGCGAGGAAACCGGAGGCGTGCACGAGGTCGCCGGCCGTGTAGGCCATCACGCACACCGCCACCGTGGCGAGCGGGTACAGACCGGTGGAGGGCAGCGCCGCGCGTCTCAGCCCGGCCCCGCCGAGGAAGCCGAGCACGACGCCGATGAGCGCGCCCGCGCCCAGTTCGTAGATCACCAGCAGCGGCGCGGTCCAGGAGATCTCGTCGGAGGAGGCCAGCAGCACCACGGCGATGTAGACCGGCGCGTCGTTGAGACCGGACTCCAGTTCGAGAGCACCGGTGAGCCGCGCGCCGACGCCCAGCGAGCGCAGGACGCTGAACACCGCGGCCGCGTCGGTGGACGAGAGCACCGCGCCCCACAGCAACGCCATCCGCCAGTCGAGGCCCAGCAGGAAGTGCAGCGCCGTGCCGGTGACCGCGACGCTCACCGCAACGGCCACTGTGGACAGTGCGACACCCAGCCACAGCGAGGACTTCACGGCGTTCCAGCGCGTGGTGATGCCGCCCTCGGTGAGGATCAGCACGAGCGCCGCGATGCCGAGCGACTGGGTGAGGTCGGCGTCGTCGAACTTGATGCCGAAGACCGACTCGCCGAGCAGCACGCCGATGCCGAGGTACAGCAGGAGTGAGGGCAGCCCGAGCCGGGTCGACACGCGCACCGCGATCACCGAGATCAGCAGCACGGCGGCGCCGATGCCCAGTACGACCGTGACGTCACCCACCTGGACCATTCTGATCGATCACCACCGAATCCGACGAATCAGACGAGTTAACAACTCCCGCCGTTCGCCCCTAGCGGGCTCATGCACGACGGAGCATGTTGATCAGTGGCTCAATCCCAACCCTGCACGGAGTTGAACCATGAGGATCCTGATCGCACTGGCGGCCGCCTTGATGGCGACCGGAGCAACCACCGCACAGGCGGCGGCACCGTCGGCTCTGGCGGCGCCCAACATCAACGTCGCGAACGTACAAGCCCACCTCAACCAGTTCCAGTCCATCGCGAACGCCAACGGCGGCAACCGCGCGCACGGACGACCGGGGTACCTGGCCTCGATCAACTGGGTGAAGGGCAAGCTCGACGCGGCCGGCTTCACCACGCGCGTGCAGTCGTTCACCTACAACGGCGCCACGGGCTACAACCTGATCGCGGACTACCCCGGCGGTGACGTCACCAACACCGTCATGCTGGGCGGGCACCTCGACAGCGTCACGTCGGGTCCCGGCATCAACGACAACGGCACGGGTTCCGCGTCCCTGCTCGAGGTCGCGCTGCAGATGCGGGCGACGAACTTCCAGCCGACCAAGCACGTGCGGTTCGGCTGGTGGGGCGCCGAGGAGCTCGGGCTGCGCGGCTCGACGTTCTACGTGAACTCGCTGTCGACGACGGACAGGTCGCGGATCAAGGCGTACCTGAACTTCGACATGACCGGCTCGCCGAACCCCGGCTACTTCGTCTACAGCGCGTCCGGCCAGCCCTCCGGATCGCTCGCGCTGCAGCAGAGGCTGCAGGCGGGCTTCACGGCGATCAACGTCCAGACCGAGCTGACGAGCGTCGGCGGCCGTTCCGACCACGCGGCGTTCGCCCGCGCGGGCATCCCGGTCGGCGGCACGTTCACCGGCGCCGAGGGCATCAAGACCTCGGCGCAGGCGGCGAAGTGGGGTGGCACGGCCGGCCAGGCCTACGACCGCTGCTACCACCGCTCGTGCGACACGACGTCCAACGTCAGCGCGACGGCGCTCGACCGCAACGCGGACGTGATCGCCTCCGCGCTCTGGGCGACGGCGGCCTGATCACTTCGCGGTGAGCACCCGCACGGCCTCGTCGAGCACCGGTTCGACGAGGCCGGGCAGGCTCACCCACATCTGGGCCTGGCCCAGGTAGAGGCTGAACGCGATCAGCGCGCGCTTCCTCGCCTGGGCCTTGCCGAACCCGAACTGCCGGAACAGGTCGGTGAGATAGCCCAGCCGCTTCTCGGTGACCCGCTGGAGCACCGGCGCGATCACCTCGTTGCCCGCACCGGCCAGCAACGCCATCTCGACCGACCCCTTGCGCGTGCGGTCGAGCACCATGGCGAAGAGCGTTCTGAGCTTGTCCTCCGGAGTCCGCTCGGACTCGACGAGCTCGATGACCTTCTCGGTGTGCTCCCGCTCCCACCGCTCGACCGTCGCCTGCAGCAACGCGTCGCGGTTCGGGAAGTGGTGGTAGACGCTTCCTTTGGTGGCCCCGGCCCGCGCGGCGAGCGGCTCGATCGCCACGGCGCTCAACCCGCCCTCGGCCAACGCTCTCAGCGCTATCTCAGTCCAGTCGTCACGATTCCGCCGCACCACACTTCCATACGCTACCGTACGTTCCGAGAACATACGGTAGCGTATGGAAGGGGCTCTCATGATCAGGAACGTCCACACCCGCGACCTCGGCGCGCCCGCGGGCCCGTTCGTCGACCGCGTCCAGGAACTCTGGCCACCCGCGTGGGGCAGGCAGGAGTTCGACCGGCCGTTGGGCGTCGGCGCGGACGGCGGGCACGGACCGATCCGCTACCGCTGCACCTCGTACACACCCGGTGAGTCGATCACCTTCGAGTTCACCCGGCTGTCCGGGTCGCACACGCTCTCGGCGTCCGGGGACGTGCTGCGGCACGAGCTGGTCGGGGACTTCGCGTTCGTGGACCGGGTGCGGTGGGCGCTGGCGATCCGGTGGCTGCACGACGCGTGCATCGAGGACCTGTTCGACGTGTGCGAACGGGCGGCGGGCCGGGAACCCGCGTCCCCGGCCCGGTGGTCGTGGTACGTGCGCCAGGTGCGGCGGCTGTTCACGCCTCGCAAACGTCAGCCACAGCGCGCTCAGGCAAGTGGGCGCAGGCCGTGACGTGAAAGGGGCCGCCGTCCGAAGACAGCGGCCCCTCCTGCCGATCTCGATCAGGCCTTCGCCACGGCCACCTTCACCTTGGCGCCGTCGCCCACCGTGCCCTCGGCGGTGCCCTCACCGAACACCACCGCCGACGTCAGCGTCTCCGCCTGCACGAACGGCAGGTGCGGCTCCACCGCGGCGCGCACCGCGTCCGGCAGCTCCAGCGTCAGCGTGATCCGGTCGGACACGTCGAGCTGGGCGTCCTTGCGGGCCTGCTGCACCACGCGCACCAGGTCGCGCGCGACGCCCTCGGCCTCCAGCTCCGGCGACACCGCCGTGTCGAGCACGACGACGCCGGCACCACCGGGCAGCGCGGCCGTGGCGGCCGGATCCGTTGCCACCAGGCGCTGTTCGTACTCGCCCTCGAACAGCTCGATGCCCGCCGCGACCACCCGACCGTCCACTTCGGACCAGTCGCCGGCCTTGACGGCCTTGATGACCTTCTGCACGTTCGGGCCGAGGCGCGGGCCGGCGGCGCGGGCATTGACGACCAGCTGGAACTGCCCGTAGGTGTCGACGTCGGTGGACAGCGACACCTCCTTGACGTTGACCTCGTCGCGCACGATCTCGGCGAAGTCCTCCAGCGTGCCGGCCACCGGGGAGGCGACCGTCAGGCTCGCCAGCGGCAGTCGCACGCGCAGCTTGTTCGCCTTGCGCAGCGACAACGCCGTCGAGCAGACGTCGCGCACCTCGTCCATCGCCGCCACCAGCGCGTCGTCCGCCGGCACGTCCGACACCGACGGGAAGTCCGTCAGGTGCACGGAACGGCCGCCGGTCAGGCCGCGCCACACGACCTCGGTCGTGTACGGCAGCAGCGGCGCCGTCACGCGCGTCACGACCTCCAGCACGGTGTGCAGGGTGTCGATCGCGTCCTGGTCACCGTCCCAGAACCGCTGCCGCGAGCGCCGCACGTACCAGTTCGTCAGCACCTCCAGGTACTCGCGCACCAGCTGGCACGCGCCGGAGATGTCGTAGACGTCCATGGCCGCCTGGACGTCGCGGACCAGGTCGTGCGTCTTCGCCAGCGCGTAGCGGTCGAGCACGTTCGTCGAGTCGACGCGCCACGTGCCCTCCTTGCCTGCGGCGTTGGAGTACAGCGCGAGGAAGTACCAGGAGTTCCACAGCGGCAGCACGGCCTGGCGCACCGCGTCGCGGATGCCGCGCTCGGTCACCACCAGGTCGCCGCCGCGCAGGATCGGCGACGCCATGAGGAACCAGCGCATGGCGTCGGAGCCGTCGCGGTCGAAGACCTCGTTGACGTCCGGGTAGTTCTTCAGCGACTTCGACATCTTCTGGCCGTCGTCACCGAGCACGATCCCGTGCGCCACGCAGTCGCGGAACGCGGGCCGGTCGAACAACGCCGTCGCGAGCACGTGCAGCGTGTAGAACCAGCCACGCGTCTGCCCGTTGTACTCGACGATGAAGTTGCCCGGGTAGTGGTCCTCGAACCACTTCGCGTTCTCGAACGGGTAGTGCACCTGCGCGAACGACATCGAGCCCGACTCGAACCAGCAGTCGAGCACGTCGGGGATCCGGCGCATGGTCGACTGACCGCTCGGGTCGTCCGGGTTCGGGCGCGTCAGCTCGTCGATGAACGGCCGGTGCAGGTTGTCCGGGCGCACGCCGAAGTCGCGCTCCAGCTCGTCCAGCGACCCGTACACGTCCGTGCGCGGGAACTCGGGGTTGTCCGAGGTCCACACGGGCAGCGGCGAGCCCCAGTACCGGTTGCGCGAGATGTTCCAGTCGCGCGCGTTCTCGAGCCACTTGCCGAACTGGCCGTCCTTGATGTGGCCCGGCACCCAGTTGATCTGCTGGTTGAGCTCGACCATCCGGTCCTTGAACTGCGTGACCGCGACGAACCACGCCGACAGCGCGCGCTGGATCAGCGGGTTCGCACACCGCCAGCAGTGCGGGTACGGGTGGTCGTAGGTCTCGTGGCGCAGCAGCAGGCCCGCATCCTTGAGGTCGCGGATGATCAGCTTGTTCGCCTCGAAGACGTGCACGCCCTGGTACGGCGCCACCTCGGCGGTGAACTTGCCGTCCGGCCCGACCGGCACGACGACCTCGATGCCCGCCGCATCCGTCACGACCTTGTCGTCCTCACCGAACGCGGGCGCGATGTGGACGATGCCCGTGCCGTCGTCGGTGGTCACGTAGTCCGCGGTCAGCACCTGGTGCGCGTTCTCGCGGCCCACGAAGAAGTCGAACGGCGGCAGGTACTTCTTGCCGACCAGGTCCGAGCCCTTGTAGCGGGCGACGACCTCGGGCTCCTCGCCCAGCTCGCGCGCGTACGCCGCGACGCGGGCCTCGGCGAGCAGGTACCTGTCGCCGTCGGAGCCGACGACCGTCACGTAGTCGACGTCCGGGTGCACGGCGGCGGCCAGGTTGCTCGGCAGCGTCCACGGCGTGGTCGTCCAGACCAGGGCCTTCTCACCGGACTCGAGGCGCAGCGCGACCGTGACCGCCGGGTCCTGCCGGTCGCGGTAGGCGTCGTCCATCTTGGTCTCGGTGTTGGACAGCGGCGTCTGGCAACGCCAGCAGTACCACAGCACCCGGAAGCCCTCGTAGATCAAGCCCTTGTCCCACAAGGCCTTGAACGCCCACATGACGCTTTCCATGTAGTCGAGGTCGAGCGTCTTGTAGTCGTTGTCGAAGTCGACCCAGCGAGCCTGGCGCGTCACGTAGTCGCGCCACTGGTCCGTGTACTGCAGCACGGACGTGCGGCACGCCTCGTTGAACTTCTCGATGCCGAGCTCGTCGATCTCGTGCTTCTGCGTGATGCCGAGCTGCTTCTCAGCCTCGTACTCGGCGGGCATGCCGTGCGTGTCCCAGCCGAACCGGCGCTCGACGTGCTTGCCGCGCATCGTCTGGTAGCGCGGCACGACGTCCTTGACGTAGCCGGTCAGCAGGTGGCCGTAGTGCGGCAGGCCGTTGGCGAACGGCGGGCCGTCGTAGAAGACGAACTCGTTCTCGCCGTGCTCACCCGCCGGGGTGCGGTCGATGCTCGCCTGGAAGGTCTCGTCGTCCTTCCAGTACCCGAGCACGTCCTGCTCGAGGTTCGGAAAGGACGGCTGCGCCGGGACCTCGTTCGCTCCGGCCCTGGGGTAGGCCATCTCCACTGCTCCTCGCGGTCAGATGTGACACGCGAGGACGACACGCCGATGTGGCTCGGCGGGCCGCGGTACCACCCCGCTTGCTCGCCACCAGGGCGAGCCTCTCGTTCTTCGGCTGTGACGGGCCGGTCCCGTCCGGTTCTACTGAGACGCTCGCGCGCCCGTTCTTCCGGAGGCTCCCCGGTGATGGCCGGATCGGTGCCTGTGGGTTACAGGGTACGGGGGCGCGCAAACCGTATGCTCGCCGGATGTCGTTGACCATCGCGTTGTCGATCGTGCTGGCCGTGCTGTTCGTGGCGACGGGCGCGGGCAAGCTGTTCGGCGCGAAGGCGTCGCTCGAGGCCCGCGATCACTTCCGGATGAACCCGGCGCTGTGGCGGACCATCGGCGCGCTGGAGTGGGCGGGCGCCGCCGGCCTGGTCGTCGGCCTGGTCACGTGGGACTGGGTGGCGCACGCGGCCACCGTCGGGCTCGGGCTGCTGATGGTCGGCGCCACGGTCACCCGCCTGCGGTACGACTCGAAGCCGACGGGCGTGGTCGTGGACCTGGCGCTGCTGGCGTTGCTGATCATGCTGCTGTTCCTGGACCGGTGAGGTCCCACTCCGCGGACGTCGCCGGCCGCCCTCCGGACGCCGGTCGGGCCCTGAGTAGAAGCACTCATGGCGAGCCCGATCCACCTCCCGCCAGACTCGGAGCCACGTGATCGGGGGATCACGTGGAGGTGCCGCCCCTCGCACGGGTCGACCTCACCGCTGACGTTCCTGGGGGAACCATGATCCGCACAACCTTGGCCACCGTCGCCCTGCTGCTCGCCACGGCCGCGCCTGCCTCGGCCGACGCCACCGGCTACCTCATCTGGGACTCCGACGCGGGTGCCTGGCCCACCGAGGGCCGCTCCGGCACCTGGACGCCGCCCGAGCTCTTCTCCGTTCGCGAAGACCCGGAGGAGGGCAACCTCATCCGCGTCAAGGGCGAGTCCGCCGACGGGTGGGAGTACCTCATGATCGAGCTGTACCGCCACGACGGGCAGCGCATCACCGAGGGCGACTTCACCGACCAGCGGGTCCTGGTCGTCAACCACGGCCTGGGTTGGTACGACGACGGCGCCGAGTTCGCCGTCGAGCACATCGCCTACAACGACGAGGGCGTGATCTCGGAGTTCGAAGGTTCCGTCGAGCACCACTACCGGGACGAACCCGACAGCACGTTCCGCGCGAAAATCAGCTACCGGCGCTGACGTCGTGAGGGGTGGTCGTGCCCGCTCCGCGGAGCGTGGCCACCCCGGCGGGACTGCCGCCACACGCACAACAGCCCCCGAGCGCACGGGCCACTTCTCGACCCATGCCGGGGGCGTTCGCGTCGATCTCAGTCCACCTGTGCCGTGCGGCTCTTGCGCACCAGCACCGCGTCGGGGGTGCACAGCGCGCACGGCGTGAACTGCAACTGCCGTGCTTCCTGCACCGGGAGGCCCAGCGTGGGCCTCCCGGCGAGCCAGGAACACGAGCTGAGGTGGTACCGGGGCCGTTCGTCCAGCACCCGCACCTCGTCCACCAGGTCGGCCACGACGAGCAGGTCCGCCGCGTCGGTGTCCTCTTCCGGTGGTTCCTCGTCAGCGGACGGCGTGTCGGCTGTCGCCGGCTCCACCACCCGATGATCATCTGCTGCAGGTAGTTGATCTACACTCGGCGCGTCGGCAGCGGGGTCCCCCGGACGTCGGCGCCACCAGTCCCATGCGAGGACCAGGGCGGCGAGCACGCTCGCGCCCACGGACGACCACGCCCAGATCGTGTTGGACGTGGTCAGCGCAGGCACGAGCAACCCGAGGGCTGCGAGCACCAGAAGCAGAACTACGAAGAGCACCTAGCGAACAGTAGTTCAGCCCGCTTCGGCGCGTGCGCCGAACGAGTAGCCCTGGGAGCGGCCCTCGGACGGAGCGGCCGGGCCGCGGTCCTGGAGGTCGCGCAGGGACGACTCGAGCATCGTCTTCAGTCGCGTGCGGTACTCGCGCTCGAACGTCTGCAGCTTGTCGATCTGCTTCTCGAGCGTGTTCTTCTCCTGGGTGATGTTGCCCATCACCTCAGCGTGCTTGCGCTGCGCGTCGCGGTCCAGCGCGGTGGCCTTCTCACGGGCCTGCCGCTCCAGCGTCTCGGAACGCGTCCGCGCGTCGTTCAGCATGGTCTCGGCACGCGTGCGGGCCTCGTTGACCATCGTGTCGGCCTTGGCGCGAGCCTCGGACAACAGCTGCTCGGACTTCGTGCGGGCCTCGGACAGCATGCCGTCGGCCTCGGCCTTGGCCTCGCCCGTCAGCCGGTCCGCCATCTCCTGGGCGAGACCCAGGACCTTCGCGGCCTGCACGTGGTGGTCTCCGCCACCACCGGGGGACGTCTGCTCCATGACCGAAGGCGGCGGGACCGGCGCCAGGCGGCGCGGCTCCTCGACCGGCATGCGGGTCGTCATGGGGGCGGCGGACGCCTTGGCCCGCGCGTCGTCGAGGTCGGCACGCGACGTCTCGAGCTGCTGGTCGAGCTGCTCGACCTGCTGACGGAGGTCGTTGTTCTCCTCGATCAAGCGGGCCAGTTCGCCCTCAACCAGGTCGAGGAACGCGTCCACCTCGTCCTCGTTGTAGCCCCGCTTGCCAATCGGCGGCTTGCTGAATGCAACGTTGTGCACGTCAGCGGGGGTCAACGGCATCGGATCACCTCTCGCACTCCTGGGCTGCGGTCATCCCACGGTTCCCCGTCACCTGGGATCTGCGAATCGCATCAGAATGATAACGACCAGCCACAGCACAATAATCGATAGGTCCAGCCCGACGCCTCCGATCCGCACAGTCGGGATCACCCGACGGAGCGCACGGACCGGTGGGTCGGTGACCGTGTAGACGGTTTCGAGCGTCACGGCTACGCCGCCAGCCGGGCGCCACTCCCTCGCGAACGTCCGCACCATCTCGACCACGACACGCGCGGTCAGGAACAGGGAGAACGCGAACAGGACGTAGAAGATGACGAGACGGATCGGGTCCACGGGTCAACTCTAACCGTGGTTCCCGAAGCCACCCTCCGCCAGCTTCCTCCGGTCCTCCGCCGTGACGTCAACGTTCGGCGGTGAGAGAAGGAACACCCTGCTCGTGATCTTGTCCATGGACCCGCGCAGAGCGAACGCGAGACCGGCCGAGAAGTCGACGAGACGCTTCGCGTCCGCGTCGTCCATGTCGGTCAGGTTCAGGATCACGGGAGTGCCGTCCCGGTAGTGCTCCCCGATCGTGCGCGCCTCGCTGTAGTTGCGGGGGTGGAGCGTGGTGATGCGCGCCAACGGGTTGCCTGCCGGCTCGGCCACGGGACGCAGCCTGCTCACGGGCTCGCGCTGCGGCTCGACCGCGAGTGCGCCGTGCACGGGTGCGTCGGCACTCCAGCGCCGCGTGCTCGAGGGAGAACCCCCGCGCCGCGACTCCGGCTCGTAGTCGTCCGAGTCGTCGATGTCGGCCCGGTACCCGGAGCCCTGGAGCTCCGACCGGCCCGGCGTGAACACGCGGCTGCGCCGCGGGTAAGGGTCGTAGTCGTCGGCCTCGGCCGCGTACTCGGACCGGTAGTCGCCGTAGCGACCGCGGTCGTCGTCGTAGCCGGGGTCGTCTGCGTACTCGGCGGGGACCATCCCGAAGTAGGCCTTCAGCTTGTGCAAAGCGCTCATTCCAGCCCCTCCTCGGCGGTTCCCCACTCTTAGGGACGGTGCGGACGGTCCCGAGGTTCCCGACAACCTATGGCGAGGTTAGTCGCCGACTGCCGAGCAACGCCGTTCCGACACGCACACAGGTCGATCCGTGCGAGATGGCATCTTCCAGGTCACCACTCATTCCCGCTGACACACCGATGGCAGTGGGATGATCATCACGTAGGCGAGATACCACCGAAACCAACGCCTGAAACGCCTGCGACGGGTTCATCGTCCGGGGCGCGACGGTCATCGCACCTCGGAGAATAAGATCACCCGAACGAGTGATCACGCCAGCCAGTTCCGGGACGTCCGGAATGGCGACCCCTCCCCGTGACGTGTCCCCGTCGATGCTGACCTGCAACAACACGTCCAGCTTCGTGCCGCGCGCGTGCGCCGCCTTCGCCAGCGCTTCGGCCAACCGGACGCTGTCCACGGAGTCGACCTGATCGGCCCACTCGACGACGGACTTCGCTTTGTTCCGCTGCAATCGCCCGACCATGTGCCACCTCGCGTCCGCGAGATGTCTCAATTGGCCGACCTTCTGACTGGCTTCCTGATCGCGGTTCTCCGCGAAGTGCCGCAACCCCAGTTCGTAAAGGATCTCCACATCGCTCGCGGGCCAGGTTTTCGTCACCGCGAGCAACATCACTTCGTCCCGCGCCCGCCCCGCCGCTTCACACGCTTTCGCGATGCGTTCCTCGACCTCGGCGAGGTTCTCCTCCAGTTCCTCCGCGCGGTTCACGGCTCGATCCAGATCACCGAGGCGAGCCGCCCGGTGGGCGCCTGCCGCCGATGGCTGAAGAGGTCCTTCTCCTCGAACGTGCACCGCGGGTCGACCCCGATCTTCCCGACCCCGGCACTGGCGAGCTGGTTCCACAACCCGGCCCGCAGATCCAGCGCAGGCGTGCCCTTCCGCGACTTGGACGCGCTACCGGGCAGGTGCTTCTCGACGTCCTTCTGCATCTCGGCCGGCACCTCGTAGCACTCACCGCACACCGACGGCCCGAGCAACACCTCGATGCGCTCAAGCTCAGCCCCGAGCGCCATCATCGCCTTGAGCGCCTCGACCACCACCCCGACCCGAGCCCCAACGCGCCCGGCGTGCACGGCCCCGACGACCCCGGCCTCCTGGTCCCCGAGCAACACCGGCACGCAGTCGGCGGTCAACACGACGAGCCCGAGCCCGGCCTCTTTCGTCACAGCGGCATCAGTGGCCTCAAGAGCCTCAGCCCGCGGCCCGTCAACCGTCGCGACAGTCCGCCCGTGCACCTGCTCCATCCAGACCAACCGGTCGGGCGTGAGCCCGATCCCCTCGGCCAGCCGAACACGGTTGGCCTCGACGGCCCGCAGGTCGTCCCCGACGTGGTCGCCGAGGTTGAACGAGTCGTAGGGCGCCTTGGACACGCCTCCGGCACGGGTGGTGACAACACGACGAATGCGCACGACGACACCCTAGTTCGCCCGACCGCACACCCCAGCGATGCCCCGCTGCCCGCAACGCCTCGGGTCGGGGGTGGTGCCGCTCGATGTGGAGGGGGCATGGGCAGGGGCGGGCTCGACTCGGAGGGGCGGGAGTGGTGGCGGCGGCGCGGACGGGCGCGGGGGCGGAGGGCGGCTTGGCTCAGGTGGTGGCGGGGAGCGGAGGGCGGCTCGGCGCGGAGGGGCGCGGGAGGCTCGGCGCCGGTGGTGAGCAAGCGGCTTGCTGTGAGGGGCAGAGTGGTCGCGAAACGGCCCGACGCGAACAGCGGGGCCACGGGCACGCCCCGCCCCACAGCGACGCCGAAGGCGAGCAGTCTTTCCCCAAGACTCCAGGGCGGTGGGGTCCCATCACGAGTCGCGCCATAGCTCCTGCTGCATGCCTGGAGGGGTGTCAACTCGACACTATTTTCGGCTTTTTGACACCCC